>JBKJHV010000032.1:0-19798 GCA_046598445.1 Lysobacteraceae bacterium | reverse complement strand
TCCCACATCTCGGCCTTCTGGCCGTCGGTGTAATGAATCCTCTTCCTGTGTTTCATCTGCAACACTCCTGCTGCCTGCGCAGCTTTCAGTGTGTTGCATCGACCGGTTGAATCCGCCGCCAAGAGCGGACGTTAGCAACACATGTCATAGCGAAGTCAGATCGGCCTACAGGCAGACGCCATCTGTTCAGGGCCAATCCTCTGGAACAAGTGCAGGCGGCTTAGTCCAAGGCAGTTCAACTAGTGCCTCTTGGAACCACTGATCACGGAGGTTTGCATGCTCGGTGACAATCAGCTGGAAACCCGGAACATCTTCCTGGGTGAACTTTAGTAACAGCTCGAACAGCCGGCGTACTGCATCAAGATCGGCGTCGGCCTCAGTACTCTGTATCGAGCCATCAGCGTCCTTGTAGACCTGCTCAGACGGGAAGTAGACCTGGGTCGGCTGGTCGATCAGCAGGAAGCGCGGGATTGGACAATTGTTCTGGGCTGAGAACCAATGAAGTGCGAGTAGTGCCGACAGGTGATAGGCCAGATGATTCTCGCCGCCGCCAGTTCTGGCCATAGGCACCGGACGTTCGGGTCTATCGAAGATAATCGTCAACTGCTGGAGATTGAGACGCGCGGGGTAGGGACCGAATTCCGCGTTGAACTTCTGGATGTATCGCGACACCTGTGCGGAGATATTGTTTAGGATCGAGGTCAGTCGTTCGTTGCTGTCGTCGGCTCCGATTTGTCCCTCAAGCTGCTTCACCCTGTTGCCGAGACGGCGACTCTCCGCTTCCAGATTTGCAAAATCCTGCTTCGGAAGAAGCGTTTCGAGGAACAAGCTGATGCGGCCGACTACGCGCGCGGCCGCGTTGTTGCGGCTGCCCATCTGAGCGATGACTTCGTTCGCCGAGATAGTCGCGGAAAGCTCGGCTTCCTTCTGCTTGATATTGCCGATGATCCTGTCTGCCTTGACGGTCAGTTCGGTGAGGTACGCTTCGAGCTTGGGGCGCTGGCCCGTGGCGATGCGCAATTCCCTATCGAGCGATTCCAACTCGTTGAGCAGGACAACGGCGACCGGAGATTCGAGCGCTAGATTCCGTTCACTGAATGGCCATTGCCATTCGCCACTTTCGGGGTTCTTCGGCAGCGCCTTAATCGACGCCAGACGGTCTATCTGTTCGGCGGCCTCGTTCTCGTAGCCGCCCGCCCGATTGGCGAATTGTCTCGTTGCGTCGATTCTTGCCTGGGTGTCGCGGCGATCCTGGCGCAACCGGGCCAGTTCATCCTCCAGAAGCGATACCCGGCTGCCGTCGTCGTCCGGTACAGTTTCCGGCTTCCAAGACAACGCCAACCTCATTGTTTCGATGATTCCGTCGGCATTCGGGTTTTCGTCGGTGTTGCCGATGATGCCGACCGTCCTTGCTTCCGAGTAGAGGCCGATGGCTTTCTCATGCGATGTATCGACGGCATCGCGCGCCTGCTCCAGCTTCTTGTTGTTGATCCTAAGATCTCGTTGCGCTATGCGCAGCCTAGATTCGAGTTCGTAGCGGTCGTGTGAGGAGATGCCAAGCAGGATCGGCAGTGTGTCGCGGATCGCCTGCGGCTGGAAAGGTTCGTTCTGGCGGTAGAAAAGCTGATCTTTGTTAGCGATCAGCCCCTGTTTCTGAAACAAGTAATAGAACGTGTGCTTGACGTTCGCGTCATAGCTGTCTCGGCTGTGTTCGAGCGCGACTTCGGTGCGGTTCTCAGGAATGCCGAGCAGGCGCGATAGCAGTTCGACGATGCTGTCGTCGTCGGTATTGACAGCCAGATCTTTGAACTCGGGTGTCTGCAACTCGGCGCCCCTTCGCAGCATCACTGTGCCGCAACTGGTGCCGCCGCCGGGCGGGGTCGGCTTGGCGACCAGCACCTGTTCTTTGTCGAACTGGTAGATCACGGCGAACCAGGCCACCTTGTCGCGGATGATGCCTTCGGGCACGTTGAACGAGGAGCGCCCCATGCAGTATTCGATGATCTCAGAGAGTGCGGACTTGCCGGTGGAGGAGCGACCGGTGATGACGTTGAGTCCGTCGACCTTGAACCGAAGATCCCGGCGCTGGCCGTCGTGGCTGTAGATGTGAATGGATCTGATCTTCATGGGCGAATCCCGAAAGTCGTGTAAACGGTCGCCCGGTCAGCGATGCGTGCGAATTCCTTCCCGACGATGCGCGCCACTTTCTGGCAGGAAACGGTCTCGTCAGTTCCATCGACGGCCTTGCGCACCTTCTTGGGTACGGTCTGGATGCGACCATCGGCCGCGATGGCTATGCAGCCCCTTTCCATCAACAGGCCGAACCCCTCAAACGCATAGGGCAGCATCTGCGTGACCCGGTCAGAGAAGCCCACCATGACCTGCTGGTTCTTTTCCGTGGTCTTGAGCAGGTAACTGCGTGGACTGCTGGCGATCACCTCCCGCGAATTCTTGTGCAGGCACAGGGGCAGCACAAGGAGCGAAAGCGAGAAGGGCATGCCGCGAGAGTCTTCTTCCTCATAGCCGTGCAGGGATCGGAACAGAATCAAACCGCAGAATGCGGGGTTGAACAAGTTCCGAATCTCGAACGGGCGCTGGTCCCAGCGTTTCATTGCGCCACCCCCAGCACCTTGCCGAGCCGGCCAAGGAACCTAGGGTGCCAGTAGACCCTGGGTTCAGGCGTGGTATCTGCAAGGATGTGGAAGCTGCCGCGAAGCACATAGGGTTCCGTCACCCGCGCGCGAATGCGCAGGGATTCGATCTTCCCAGTCTCGAACTCCGCCCAGTTGTAGAGGGTTGCCCCGGCATCGCAAAGCGCGTCTTCGGCACTTTCATCCTCCAACTTCTCGAATACAACATCCTTGTAGCGATTCCACTCATCCGCGAGACGGTCTTCGTATTCTTCAACTTCTCCCGAAACCAGCAAGTTCTCGCGCGCCCACGCAGACCGCTGCTCGAAGGCTCGGTAGTAGTCGAGGATCGCGCTCCTAATCCGGCTGGAGGAGATACCGACCTCGCGCAGTTGCGCCACGAACAGGCGCGGATCGGCATCAGTGTCAATCTCGCCGGCGGGCACTTTTCCGCGGTAGGTGATGGGGAGATTGTCCGTCTTGTATTCCTCCGAAAAACTGGAAAGTTTGTCCCAGACCTCGTAGCCGAAGATTCCTTCCGTTCTAGCGCCGGTTAATTGTTTGATCACAGTGTCTGTCCACCAGCCCTCCAACCGCTCGAAGACAAAATCGCGGTGTTCACGTCGAATAATTCGCAAGTGTTTGTCCCTGATGGTCGCGGGAATGTCGTCTATTCGCGGACTGCCATCGAAGATAAGGATGCGTTCGAGAAAATCCTGCTTCTCGGGATCGCTTAGCGTGTTGAACTCTGTGGCTATTGGGCCGATGAGTTGCGATTTCGACTTAGAGAGTGCTGCGTCGGCCAACTCGGTCAGCGTAAGCATATCTCCGGAGGCGACGGGGTTGTCGCTGACGAGGCGGGCGAGGAACGAGTCGGCCGATACCATCCCCGTGGTGAACAAGAAGAACCTCAGGTTCGATGCGGCGCGACCATCTCGATTGTACCGTGCCAACCAGATGTTGACGGACTTCCAGAAGTCGGTCGACAAATCAGTCAGTCTGTCGCCGAATGCCTTGTGCTTTAGTGAGGCTAGTGATTTGCCGCCACCGCTGTCAACAAAATCAAGATCGTCATCTTTTTCAAGTAAAACCGAGGTGTCTTCAGGCAATTGCAGCAGATGGAGCAGGGCGAAGCGCGCCTGATAGATGTATCCCAATCCCTGCTCACCCGCTGAGTACTTATCCGTCAGTCTGTCAGCCATATTTGCCCACTCCTTTCAGGCACGAAGGACCATAAGTGTAGTCAAGGTAATCTGCTTCGCCCCGAAACACCTTTGTCCACTCTAGAGCCGAGGGTATCAAATGCTGAACACTGACGGATATTTTCACTTTTGAACGTCTGCTCCGGGTCGGAAGCGGACCCCGGCAATCGCCCTCGACCTTGCAGAGCGTCCTCTTGACGAGAAGACGGCGTGACGTGATCGCCGCCTACCGCGCCTACAGTCGAAACCCCGGCGGAGGCCATGACATGCGACGAAGATCCGATGGCACGCCGGGCTCGTCGGCGTCGGTCGTCAGCCAGAGGGCGCCGCGCGCATCGAAAGCGATGCCTTCCACCTTGAGCGCGCCGTCCAATGGTTCCGTCCATGCGACGTTGCCGTCGCGGTCGCAGGCGACCAGCGCAGACCCATGGCATTGGCCGTCGTCGTAGGTGTTCGACGTGTTTTCCGCGACGGCGCTGAGCAGCCATCCGCCTTCCTTGAGCGGCGTTGCATCGGTAATGCCCATCGGAATATCGCGTATTCGACCCAGATCGAGCGCCGTGAGATCGAACCGGGGTACGTCCGTGCTGTCCTGGTCGGCCAGCAGGAAATCGATCACCTGGTGCAGGTCGAAGCGAAAACATCCGTTCAACGGCGCATCCACGTTCGCCCGGCTGAACAACAACAGGTCATCGCCCTGTACCAGGCCGGCCTCGATATTCAGCGCGCCGACGCGGCTGCGTAGCGCATCGTGCAGCCGCGTCAAGCGAACCGCGCGCGCGGGGCCGGCAACGCCGCCGCCCGCATCCAGATCGACAACATAGGCGAAGTCGCGCTGTACTCGCGAGCCGGAGCCCCACGCAATCAACAGCGACGGTCGGCGTTCATCGCCGGGCACATGGAAAAGTGCCTCCAGATCCTTCTTCTGGCGCTTTCGTTCCGCCTTTTTGTCAGGCAGCCGGGCCTCCAGAAGCGGCAGCATCCGCAACGTTCCCGATTCCACGTCGGTGCTTCGCAAGGCGATCAGGTGATTCTCATCGTCGGCTACGATGTAGAACCAGTCGGCGACGATCACCAGTCCGCTGGCCGAGCTGATGTGCGGCTGACCTCTGGGATGCGAAGCAGCATCGATGTCCAATCGGCGAACTAGGGTTGAGGTGATCATTGCCTGGCATGGCTGTGAACTGTTCGCAGTATGTCTGCTCCTGGTCGGAATCGGCCACCTCCTTGAACTGAAACCCCCGCTTTTCAAGACCATGAAACAGATTTCATTCCGGGAATCGCGAGCTGCGCTGGCCGGAAAGGTCAGGAGTCGCCCAAAAAAACGGCGACCTCGCGGTCGCCGCTCTTCATTCGATGCGCTTGCCGGCGATTACCTCACCACGAACACCACTGCGGTGCGCGCCGGTAGCGTGAAGCGGCCGTTGGCGCGATCGTAGGCCGCGCTGGCGGGGCGGCGGTCGGCGGCGTCGTGCGCGGTGTGGACCGGATGCAGGCGGTAGTGTTTTCCGGCTTCGGCCGGAATCGTCAGCGTCTGCGGCAACTTGTCGACGTTCACGAAGTAAAGCAGCTCGCGATAGTTCGCGCCGGGATAGCCGTGGCCATCGAGATGCGCTGCCAGCACCGTTGCCACCTGTGCGCTGCCGGTGTTGCGGAAGCTCAGCCGCTGTTTGATCTCGCCGGCGGTGCGCAGCCGGAACAGCCGTGTGCTGGCGCGGATCTGCATCAGGTCGCGGAAGGCGTCGCGGGTCCAGCGGGCTTCGGCTAGCGTCGGTTTGATGCGCGCGTCCGCCAGCAGCGGACCCATCACCGGCCAGTTGTCGCCGTTGTCGCCCTGCGGCGGCAAACCGGCGGCGTAACCGTTGTCGCGATACGTCCAGTCGATGCGATTGAACCAGTCACCGCTATCGTAGCTGTTGCGGTCCAGCGATTTGCTGCGTAGCGTGTCGATGCCCGCGTGGTAATAAGCCACGCCCTGGCTGAAACTGTTGATCGCGACGCCGAGGATCTGCACGCGGGCGCGGTCCTCGCGGCTGGTGGCGGTCGGCAGCTTGAACGCGTTGTTGTCGAACAGCGTCCAGTTGTCGTGGTTGTCGACGTAGTTCACCACTTCCTGCGGATCGATCACATACCCGGCCGGCTGGCCGTTGTAGTCGATCTGATCCAGACGCAGGGTCGCGTCCCAGTGGGTGGTCATCGCGTAATCGCGGATCGAACCCGCAAGACCGACCTTGATCACATCGGCCGACCACATCAGGTCGTTGCGGCTCTTGTTGCCGCCGCTGCCGTTGTCGTCGTAGTGCATGCCGTTGATGTAGCCCTGGTTGCTGCGCAGCGCGTTGCCGCTGTCGAAGCCCGAACCGCCGCGGACATGGTCGCGGGCGCGATCGCTGAAGGTGCCGATGCCGCTGCCATTGAGCGAAAGTTGCGAGGCCTGCACGAAGCGCGCGCCGTTTGCGACTTCGCCGAAGTTCCAGCCCTCGCCGATCAGCTGGATCGGGCGGCCGGCGGCGGCCGAAACTTCATCGCGCAGTTGTTCCATCACCGCGCGCGGCTGGTGGCCCATCAGGTCGAAGCGGAACGAATCGATCCGGTACTGCGTGGCCCAGGTCTTGACCGAATCGATCATGAGCTTGGACATCATCCGGTTTTCGGTCGCGGTGTTCTCGCAGCAGGTCGAACGCTCGATGTCGCCGGCAGCGTTCAGCCGGTGGTAGTAACCCGGCACCAAGCGGTCCAGCACCGAGCGGTCGCCCTGTCCGGACGCGCTGGTGTGGTTGTAGACCACGTCCATGCCCACGCGCAGGCCGCTGAGGTTCAGCGCCATCACCATCGCGCGGAACTCGCGGATGCGCGCGGCGCCGTCGTCGGCATCGCTGGCGTAGCCGCCTTCGGGCGCGGTGAAGTGCCAGGGGTCGTAGCCCCAGTTGAAACAGTCGGTGGCGCGCGCGGCGCCGGCCGCGGTCTGCTGCGCGTCGGAATCCGGCGCAGCGTTCGGAATTGCCGGTGTGACGCAGTTTTTCTCCGGCGTGCTGGCGAAGTCGAACACCGGCAGCAGATGCACATCGGTCACGCCTGCCTGTGCGAGCGCGCGCAGGTGACGCATGCCGTTCGAGTTCCACTCGGTGAACGCCAGATACTTGCCGCGATTGCGCGGGGTGACGCTGGCGTCGCCGGCGGAGAAATCGCGGACGTGCAGCTCGTAGATCGACATGTCCTCCTGCGTGCGGACATTATCCGGCGAGCGATGGAAACGCCAGCCAGGCGGCATCAGCCACGGCGAATCCAGATCGGCGACGTAGCTGCGCTGCGAATCCGCGTTCAGCCCGATCGAATACGGATCGGTGACCAGATTGCGGACCACGCCGACGCCGCGCACGAACACTTCCACCGCGTACTTGTAATACGCCCCGCGACGTTCGCCGCGCGCATCGAAGCGCCATGCGCCGGTGGCGGGATCGAAGCGCATCGCGTCCTGGCTGTGGGCCACGCCGCGCGCGCCGTAGGTGCACAGCGTGACTTTGCGCGCGGTCGGCGCCCAGAGTTTGAAGCTGGTGCGTCCGCGACGCAGCGAGACGCCCAGATCGTCGATGGTCTCGGCTGCGGCGTAGCGGTCGTCCAGTGCGCCCGCCAACTGCGGCGTGGTCGCACCCAGCACCTTGCCGTTGGCGTCTTCCTGCACCAGCACCAGTTGCTGCTTCAGCAGATCGCCGAGGCGCGCGCGGTCGGCCGCGTCCACCGCCAGCACCACGCCGGCGTCGAGGTATTTGAAACGTTCGGCCGCATCGGCCGGCACGCTGCCGCCGGGCAGCAGTGTCAGCGCGCCATCTGCGCCAATCACCGCCTGTCCGCGCGGGGCGATGATCTGCCCGTTCGCCGAGTGATACAGCTTGAAGGTGCCGAATGCGTCGGCCAGCGGCCACTGGATCAGATCGCGGGTGAGCCACGCGGCGCGCGCGTCGACGGTGGAGACGCGGCGCGTATCCGGCGGCGCGGTGAACACGGTGGGCGTGCCCTGCACCAGCCACACCTGGCCGACGCGATTGCTGATCGACAGCGCCGCGAAGTTGACGCGGATGTTGTCGTTCCAGCCGTCCTTGTTGTTCACGCCGCCGTTCGGATTGGACGGCATGCCGTGGATGATGAATTCGATCGCGCTGCGATTGGCGCCGCCCTGCGGATTGAGCACAGGTAGATCGAAGCTGATTTCGCTGCTGCCGGCGGTGTAGTTCGGCATCGATGCCAGCGGCACCGGGTTCTGCCACTGGTCCAGGGTCAATCCGGAAAGACGGGCCGGGTCGATGCCGCTGGTCGGCCACAGATGCAGGCCCCACTGGTCGTAGACATTGTCGAAGCGCTTGTAATGCACGCGCACGGTGTCGATATCGGGCGTGCCGCCCAGCGGGTTGCTGCGGTACACGGTGGCGTCGCCGGAGCGAAGCCAGAATTCGTTGCCGTCGGTGAATTTCAATACGCGGTCGACGCCGGGATCGCCGCCCTGGCCGGGCGGATGCACGATGAAACCGAAGCCCGCGGCGGCGGGATTGGTGAACTGCGATACGCGGATCTCGAAGTACGCGCCGTAATCGTCGATACCCGAACGCACCAGCGGCGATGGCCACGACACGCCCGGGTAATCGGCGATGTACTGGCCCGCCTCGTTGACCTGCCACACGTGCAGGCCCCAGTCGCCGTAATCGCCGGCCGGGCGGTTGTAGTGGATGCGCACGTCGATCGGCGCGCCGTCGCGCGGCGGCACCGGCACCGGCGTCAGCACCGTGCTGGCGGTGGGCGCGTCGCAGATGCCGGCGGTGCCGCCGCCGTGATATTTGCCGGCCATGGTATCGAGTGCTGCCGGCGTTTCCGCCGCAGCGGACAGCGTGTCGTCGCGCAGCGGCAGATCGCAGGCCGCGAGCAGCAGGGTGAGCAGAAAAACGAAAGCCGCCGACAGCGTATTGCTGTGGCGTCGAGATAGCATGCGCATCCTGGCCTCCAGATTGAATCGCATCCACTGCGCATCCGCATTGCGTCGGATCGAAATGGCGCCGTTGCGGATCGAACGCCGATGCTGCGTCGCAACATCGGATCGCCGCAAAACACGGAGGAAATCGCGATGCGCATCGAATCGACGTGAAATCCGATGCGTCGCACTCTGGGCGATACGCAGACGCGGAACAAGACGGAAACCGTTTCCTGAAAACGTATTCTCGCGATTGATTGCGTCAGCGGACTACAGCCCGAGGTAACGGTAGCCGTTCTGCCAGAAGAAGCGTTCGCGATAGGGCGCGTATTCGGCGCGGTCGAAGGCTTCGAGGAAGATTTCGAGATACGCGCGGGTCTTGCCGACCATCGCCGGCATGTGCCAATCGGTACCGTAGGCGAGTTTATCGAGCAGATCCCACAGGCCGTCGCTTTTGGCGCGCGCGCGTTCCAGATTCTGCAGCAGGCGATCCATGCCGCCCTCTTCCTCCAGCCCGGTCAGGTGGCCGAATTCGCAATAGACGTGTTCGTAGCGGGTGCAGAGGTTCGCCACGATGCGGGCGAAATTGTCGTCGTGTGCCCATTCGGCGTCGGTTGTTGCGTCCCAGCCCGCCGAGACGAGGTCGCCATTGCTCGCGCGTCCGCCGCCGGCGTGGCCGAAACACAGGCGCAGGTCGGGGTGGCGCGCGAGGACCGGCTCCCAGTATTTGGGATGCGCGTTGCCGCCTTCCTGTTTCCGCGTCTGGAAACCGACCGGCGTGCAGTGGACGAAGATCGGCATGCTGTGTTCGACGCAATACCGGAAAAAATCGTCGATGCGGGTCTGCAGCGTCGCGTCGGCGGTGCCTGAAGGTTTGTAACCCAATGACGGATAGAACTTGAAGCCGTTCAGGCCGCGCTTGCGCGCTTCGTCCGCGATCCCGCGCCACGATTCTCGGCGCGGATCGAACGCGCAGAACCCGTAGATCTTGCCCGGGAAGCGTCGCTGCAATTCCTGCATGCGTCGGAGCTGGTCATTCTGGAAAGGGTAGTAAGGCGGCGCCGGAACCGGATAGGCCAGCTGCATATCCATCATGTAATGCACCGCTTCGATGGGCGGCAGGCCGTCGCCGTAGACGCTGTAGAGTTTGTCCACCATGCGGTCTTCGTTGCGGAGCATGGTGAAGAAGAATTCGAGGTAGTCGTGCACTTCGCCCCACGCATCCGGATCCATCAGCGCGACGACGATGCGCAGGGCTTTCTTCACGATGCGCTCCGATTTGCCGAGTATCGACAGTGTGCTGCGTGATGTGAACGGTTCGGTCGATTCAGGCACTGCGTCTTCGCCATCCTCCACCCAGCCTTCGGCGGCATAGTCGATCTCGTCCAGCTCCCGGATGATGGTCATCAGTTCCGAGTCGAGCAGCCGTGCGATCGGCAGTGCGTTGTCGGCGTGAGCTTCCGTTGCATCGCCTATCGAACGTATCAGCGACGGCGACCGCGTCGCCAGCAGCAGTTCGTGCCGCGTGACTTCCCAGATCGCATCGAGATAGGGATCGCCGCCGCCCGCGCGCTCCATCGCGGCTGGCGCTGCGAGCGCAACCGGCGTTTCGTAGGCGCTGCCGGTCAGCGCGTTCAGGAGTTTCGCGACGCCTCTGGCCAGCCGGCTTTCGTCCTTGCCCATCGCGTCCGCGATGATGCTCGCGAGCGGCAGATAGCGCGCGTTGAAGAGATGGACGTGCAGATCGAGAATGCGCGCGGGCATGGTCATGGCGAAGTTCCTTTTCCTGAAGCGGCGATTTCTGAAGCAGCGATGACCATTGCTGCGACGGTCGTCTCGGCGGTCACAGCGGCGGGCCGCAACGCGGTCAGCGGGAGGGTTTCGAAGCGTCTTGCGCGAGATGGCGGATGGCATGGATCCCGGCAAACGTGCCCACCGGTAGCGCAGCTACGCTCACATACGCGAATGCCTTGAGATACCGGCCGCGCTTGGAGAAATGGAACACCGCCACGGCCGCTGCCAGCAGTACGGTGGTTGCGCCGAAATACAGCAACAGGATCGCCATGAACAGCCATTTTCCGAATGCGGGAATCAGCATGCCGCCGTAGGACAGGTAGATGGCTTGAACGAAGGTCTCGTCCCCCCATTGCACCTTCCAGTCGGATACCAGCCAATCGAACGAGACTATGGTGCATGCGGAATGGATGACGGTGGCGATCAGATAAAACAGCGCGCTGCGTCGCCACTGCGGGTCGGGATCGATTCGCGGCCGGATTGGCTGAGGCAGTGCAGGTGGCGATGGGTGATCCATGCGACGGCAATCCTGATGTGGACGCGCGATGGCGCGTGATGATATGAGCGTCGCTCTACCGGCGTTCACAGCAGCGGAATGTCTTTCTCTTCGTGCGGGAATTTGAACGCCTTGCGCATTTTCCGGATCGATTCCGGCATGGGCGGACGCGGGATGCCCTTGTCGCGCAGCCAGTGTTGGCAACGGCGCTGCCATTCGACCGTCTCGGGGCTGCCCGGGTGCCAGTAGATTTCTTCGACGATCGGCATCGTGTCGACGTAAACAGGCTTGCCGTCTTCGCCATAGAGAATCCAGGCGAAGCCTTTTTCCGGAATATGTTTTTGCGGAAGTGGCGTGCCGTTGGCGTCGATCGGGGCCGGCATCGTGCCGGTGATCTTTTTGGTCGGGTCGGCACCGTGCTGCAACAGCCAGTAAACCTGTTCGAAGCCGCCACGGCTCGCGTACCAGCTCAGCGGGGCGCCCGGAAATATGCTGGGGTCGTTGGCGGCGGCACCGCGCTCGATCAACAGCTTCACGTTCTGCCACTGGTTCTGCTTGATGAAAGCGACGAACGTCAGCGGCTCGTTGTTGCCGTTGCGGGTATTCGGGTCGCCGCCGTGATCCAGCAGCAGTTGCAGGTAGATCGGGTTTTTCTCCTGCGCCGCATAGACCATCGCGTTTTCGTAGCTGTAGTAGCGACCGCCGCTGCCATCGTCGTACTGCTTGTCCACGTACTCGGGGCGGCGTGCATTCGGATCGGCGCCGTTTTCCAGCAGTGCTTTCAAACCTTCGGGGTTGCGGGTGTAGACCGGCCAGGCGACCAGCGGCATGCCGGCCTCCTTGGCGAAGATCGCATTCGGATCGACTTTCTCCTCGCGCATCAGTCGACGGATGGTCTCGATCTGTCCATGTTCGGCAGCGATCGCGAGCTGCAGCGCTTTGCCCTCGAACTGATCCTCCGCGCCGTGGGACGAACGGGTGTTGTCGCCCGAAGCCGGCACCGGTGCGAAGCAGCCGCACAAGGCGAGACAGATGAAGAGGGCGGTGGCCCAGCGGGGCATGATGAGTAGTGACATGGTAGGCCGGGCGGGGGAAGGTCCGACGCACTAGATAACAGAAAACCATGATCGGTGGTATGCGCCGGGCAACCGGTCGTTGCCGGGCTTTTGTTCCCATCCTTGCGCTAGGATGGGAGCAAATGTCCGCGCCAGGAGCTGCGTCATGCCAGACCCCACGAACGATTCCGTCCGCGCTGAGCGCGAAGCCCAGGACCGGCTGCTGTCGGAACTACGCGGCGCGGGCAAGACCGGCCAAGCCGACCAGCTTGCCAAGGGCTATCACGCCCAGCGCGTGGCGGGCCTGGCCGAAGACGTGTATGAGTCCGCGCGCGGCGAAGGCAAGCCGCCGGTGGGCTGGGTCCGTGCCAGTGAGCATCCTGAGCAGTTGCAGGCGATGGCGCCGCAATTGACCAAACAGCAGATCGCCGAGATGCTGCATCCGCAGAAATCCGGCTACCGTGCCGAGATCTACCTGCCGGACAAATCGGTGCTGGGGGATGACGCCAAGCCGGTACTCGTGTTCAAGGGCTCGACCGGGATGATCGTGGATCCGGCCGCCCCGGGCGGTCGCCGCGAGAGCGCCTCGGAAGACTTCCTCGCCAACAATATTCCACAGGGTTTGGGGCTGAAGACCGATTATTACGATCGCGCGATGCAGGCGGCGACGCTGCTCAAGGGGCAGTCGGGTTTCCAGTTTGAAATCGCCGGGCATTCGCTCGCCGGCGGCATGGCCTCGGCCGCATCGGCGGTGACCGGCGTGCCGGCCACCACCTACAACGCCGCTGGCCTGCATCCAAGGACCGCAGAGCGGTATGCGCAGGAGAATGGCCTGACCGTCTACAGCACCCGCGATACGGTGCAGGCGTTCCAGGTGGGCGGCGAAATGCTGACCGACGGCCAGGGCGGGATCCAGCAGATGAATGTTGCGCGTCGACTGCAGGCCGGTCGTCTGGCCAACGATGTCGCCACATTGATGGAAACCCCCGGTGCCAAGGAGGTGGTGCAGGGCAAGATCGACGGCCTGCTGCCGCCGCACGCGCGTCGCGCCGCAAACGATGCCATCGACTACCTCGCTACGAATTCCGGCAATCAGGCGCTGCGCAACCTGCCGACGGCGGCGGGCGAAGTGCAGCCGTTGCTCTCGCCGAAAACCCGCGATGAGCAGGGGCGTCTGGTCAATCGTCCGAACGAACTGGCCCTGAGCGAGCTTGCAGCCTACGCCGGCCCGCTCACCAATGTGCTCAGCGCCACCGCGATGAGCGCACGCGCCGGGCGGACGGTGGGCGAAGTGGTGAAGTTCGAGGGCCAGGTGGCCGAGAAGGGGCTGCATGTCGTCGGACAGGGACTGAATTACACCGCGCGTGTCCAGGGCGAAGCCAGCGCGCTCATGACCAATACGGTCGGCAGCTTGACCAGCACCTCCGTGCGCGGCGGCGGCGAGCTGACCGCCCAGGTGCGGTTGCAGGCGGGCAAGGTCGAAGCCACGGTCGATCACGTGCAGGGCAAGACCCAGCTGGTGGCGACCTCATGGACCGCCACAGCATTGCGTTGGAGCGCGAAGGCGCTGCCCGAGGGCGCCGAAAAGTGGGTCGGCCAGCAGGCGCAGGGCATCGAGAACTACGGCAATCAAGCGATGCGCCGCAATCAGCAGGAAGCGCAGCAGGCGCGCACCGCGGCGCACGGCGACGCGACCACCATCCGCCAGGGCACGCAGGCGGTGGCCAGCAAGATCGATCACACCGCCACCGTCGTCGCCAACACCCAGCGCCAGATCGGCCAGCAGACCGGCACGGCGCTGCAGCAAGGCGCCGATGCCACCGGTCAGGGCATCCGCACGATCACCGACAAGGCGCCAGCGGCCGGTATGGTCCTCGGCGGCACCGTCGGTGGCATCACGTCCACCGCTGCCACCCATTTGCCGGTCAACCCGCAGAACGCAGCCAACCTCTACCAGACCATCACCGTGCTGCAGCGCGGCCAGGCGGTTGCCGGCGAAGCAGTATTCCGTCACGGCATGCAGGGCTCGATGATTCCCAGCCTCGATGCCGTGGTCGAACAGCAGGAACGCGCGGCGAAGCAATCGCTCGTGCCGACGCAGCCGAATCGTCCGCTCGTGCCGATGCAGGACAACGCCGCGCCAGTGCCGCTGCGCACCGGGATGCTGCTGGATAATCCCGTGCATCCGAGCCACGGCATGTTCCAAGACGCGCGGCAGGGCGTGCATGCGATCGATCAGCGGTTCAATCGCGCACCCGACGAAGGCAGCGATCGGCTTGCCGGTACGCTCACCGCCGAAGCGCGCAATGCGGGTTTGACGCAGATCCGTCGGGTCGAGCTGAGTTCGGACAACAGCCGCGTCTTCGCGGTAGACACCGTCGATCCGAACGCGGCCCATCAGCGCGTCGCATTCGCGGATGTCTCGCGCGGCATGCAGCAACCGCTCGTGGCCAGTACGCAGCAGGTCGATCGCGTCAACGAACGCGTTGCGGAACAAGCTGTGCAGCAAACGCAGCAGCAGACGCAGAACGACCCGGCGCGCAGCGTACCGAAAATGGCCTGACGCGACGCGATGCCCTGACGTGATGCCCTGATCCGCGTCAGGGCATGCCGCTCAGGCCATGCCGAAGTCGATGAAGCCCGCCGGCACCACGTCGGTGAGCCAGACGCCGTTTTCTGAGCGGTAGAACGCATGTCCCGCCGCGACCATCTCCGGGGCGTGGACGACCAGAATGGCCGGTGTGCCGTGGCGCGAGCCGACATTCGTCGCGGTGTCGGCGTCCGCAAACAGATGCACATCTTGGCGGCTGCGTTTGACCAGCCCCTCGCGCCGGATCGATGCCATGAAGTGCGTCGCGGTGCCGGGGTCTTGATAGGTACTACAGCCGCTCAGGCGGCGTCGCCGGCACACGGACGGTTTTACTGATTTCACAGCCAGCGCGATGCCCGCCACGCTTCGCGCTGCACAGCGTCTAGGAACGTCCACGCAACGAACCGACTCTGCTTGTTGCCCTGGGCCATCGCGACCACGCGCACGTCCTGCGCGGCGACCTGCTGCAACTGCTTGCGCACGTCGGCGAGGTGTTCGGACTTCGCGATCAAGGTGCTGAACCAGTACACCCGGGTCGGGATGCCGGCGCTTTCGCGGATCATCCGCCGCACAAAACCGGCTTCGCCGCCTGCGCACAACAGCTCTGAGGATTGTCCGCCGAAGTTCAGCCGCGCACCCGCATCCGCGGCCTCATGCTGTCCGAGGTTGCGCCATTTGCGCTGATTCCCGCGGGTGGCCTCTGCGGCAGAGGCATGGAACGGCGGGTTGCAAAGCGTGAGGTCGAACACGTCGTCGTCGCGCAGCAGACCGTCGAAGATCCGCGCGGGATCGGGCTGATGCCGCAGTTCGATCATTTTCCGCAGACCGTTGGCGTCCACGATCGCTTCCGCCGCGCGCAAGGCGGTGATGTCGATATCGGTGCCGACGAAACGCCAGCCGTATTCGCGATGGCCGAGCAGCGGATAGATGAGGTTCGCACCGGTGCCGACATCCAGGACGCGCACCGACGACCCGCGCGGGATGGTGTGCGCAGGCGTGCCGTCCGCGGACGGCGCCGCCAGCAGATCGGCCAGACCGTGCAGATAATCGGCGCGGCCGGGAATCGGTGGACACAGATAACCTTCGGGAAGGTCCCAGTGCGCGATGCCGTACTGCGTCTTCAGCAGCGCGCGGTTCAAGGCGCGTACCGCCGCCGGATCGCTGAAATCGATGCTCGCCTCGCCGCCGGGCGTGTTCACGAGGAACGACGACAGTGCCGGCGATGCCGCGGTCAGCGCCGCGAAATCGTAGCGGCCCTGGTGTCGATTGCGCGGATGCAGGCCCGTCGACGAGGACGGCGGGCGCTTGGCGGCGGGCTTGGCGGGGCGTTCGGGCGGACGGGGCATCGGCGGATTGTCGCGCGGATCGAGGGTTGAAGTGCGGTGGCAGCGACCGCTTGTGTCCTGTCGCCGTCGCGGTCATCGCATCGCCGCGCTTTGGCCTTATCCTGACGGCTTCCCATGGAGCGGAGTGGAGAGATGCGTTCAGCCATTGTGGGCTTCGGTATCGCCGTCGTCATGTTCGCCACCGCCTGCGGCAAGCAGGAGGACGTGAAGGTGCCGTTGCTGCCCGTGCCGGTATGCAAGGCCGCCGGGGAGTACGACGCCAAGGCGTTCGGGCGCCTGGCCCATGCGATGGACCGTTCGGGCGATATCGCCCAGGTCTCGAAGCGCTTCGTGCAACATCGCATGGACATCGAAGCGCTGCTGACCAAGCGCGACCCGGCCACGCTCGCGCTGCTGAAGCCGGTGCTGGACGCGGAGTTCTCCGATGAACGCCTGCGCACGCGCACGGCCTGCGCCTTCCTGAAAATGGCCGGCGATTCCAGCGGTGTCGCCGCCCTGGACGCATGGTCCCGCGATCCGAAGATGAAGGCGATCAGCACTGCGATCTGGAGCCGCACGCCGGTGGTCTCCAAAGAGGAAGAAGACGAGGAGATGACGCCGGAACGAAAAGCCATGCTGGGCGAAATCGCCGCGGCGATGGCCTTGCGCCAGGCCCAGGCGAACACCGACAAGGTCGCCCGCGGAGGGGCCGCGGCGCTGGTCGCGGCGTTCGATCCGCAGGCGGCACCAGCGCCGGATCCGGCGGCGGGCGCTGGCGCGACGCCTGCCTTGGCTGCGGTGGTCGATGATTGGCTCATCCCGGTGCTGAAGAAGGTTCCTGACGACGACCTGGCCGACTATCTCAAATTCGCAGGTAGCCGTTTCGGTGGCGATTACTACGTGGCGCTGAGCGCTGCCTACGATTTCCAGGCTGGCGAGTGGTACGCGCAGCTGGTCGAAAAGTTCAAGGAAAGCAGGCCCGCTACCGCACAGGCGGACGGCCAGCCCGCGAAGGAAGCATTGGTCCTGGAAGCACGGCGCCTGCTGCATGACGTGGGCGGCGGCGCGGCGGCGGCGGACGCTTTGGCCAAGCTGCTCCAGGCCGAGCCGATGGATCCGCGCAACCCCGAGATCCATGCCCTCATCGGTGAAGCCACGATCATGACCGCGCCGGCGATGCCGCTGCCGCCGGATCAGCTGCGGGTGGTGATCGATACGCCCAACTACGAACAGGCCGACATGCGACTGGCCAAGGCCTTGGAACTGGCGCCCGATTACGCAGACGCGCTGATGATGCAGGGCCGTCTGCGCTATCTGCAGGGCAAGGATGCGGAGGCGGCCGCACTGTACGAGCGCGCGCGCGCGATCGAACCCGAGCATCCGCGCATGGACTTCTACCTCGGTGATCTGGCGTTCGCGCAGGTGGAGTACTCGAAAGCCGTGCGTCAGTATCAGACGGCGTTGTCCAAGCCCGAGGGCATCGCGCTGATTCATCACAGTGCGCTGACCAACCTGATGCCGGCGCTGCGCAAGATCAGCCGGATGGGCGAGTACCCGCGCATCGCCGATGGCTATCTCACGCGTCATCCGGATGCGTGGAATTTCCGCTTCGATTACGCCGAATATCTGTTGGCGAACGACAATCGCGCGGACAAGATATTGAGCGTGGTCGAACCGGTGCCCGATGCCTGGCTTCCTACCCGCAAGTTCCCCATCGTCTCGGCCGCGCTGATGCGCAAGGCCTCCGAAAACGTCGGCAAGGCCGGAGACCCCCGCGGCGCGAGCCAGCAGGCGCTGCGCCGCGCGATGCAGATGAACCCCGACCCGCGCACACTGGCCGAGGCGGTCTGCCGCTCCGGCGTGAGCGACGAGCTGGCCGAGATCACCGCGAACGCCAGCCCGGACCCGAAGGCCACGTCCACCGCGCTGGTGGTCTGCGCGCTGCGCTGGCGGCGCACCGATATCGTGCGAGCCCTGGCCTCGCATGCGGATGCGTCGCAATTGAACCTGCCGCACCCCGACCTCGGCGGCGATACGCCGATGTGTTACGCCGTGGCGGTCAAGGACGCGAAGGCCTTCACTGCCTTCGCCAAGATCCAGCTCAATCCGCTGCAGAAGTGCCGCGACGGCAACACCGTCCCCGAACGCCTGCAGCGCATGGTGTACGGCGGCGACCCGGCAGTTCAGCAGATGCAGACCATGATGCTGCGGTTGTACAAGCGATCATAGTCGGGAGATCGTAGTCGGGCGATCGTAGTCGGGCCAGCGTGCGGCGCGGGCTTCGGCCCGCTCCAGGTATCGCGTGCGCCGATTCGGTGCATGCAGGACGACGATAGCGCTTGGCGGGGATCGAGCTGATCAGACCCGAGCCTTCTACTCATGGCTTGGGCATCGACGCCTTGCGGAAATACAGTCGCGCCGAAGCACGTTCCACGGTCATGAATGAGATCTCGTTGCGCACGTCGCGATGGAATTGGAACACGAGTTGATCCTGGTCGCCCGGCAACACGAAGCGCGCGGAGGTCAGCGCCGCGAATGGAGTATCGCTGCCCGTTTTGCGCACCATGCCGAGGCGGCCGTCGGCGATGCGCAGTTCAACTGACCCGGTTTCGAAATAGCCGGCGAGATTGCCCCGCAGGTTGGCCGGGACGGCGGGATCGAGTGTCCACGTGCCTGCATACGCTGCGTACGCCGGCGACGACAGGTTCAGATCGATCGTGCGCAGAGGCGGATTGAGCGCGGGATCCAGCGCGTCGTTGATCGCGTTGCGGATCTCCATCATCAGATCGCTGCCGTTGTTGCCGTTGGTCAGGATCACCATGCCGTCGCCGCTCTGCAGATGGCCTTCGATCCACGCGCGATAGCTGTCGTTTGCGCCGCCGTGATGGAACAGCCGCGTTGCGCCGGCGCCGTCCATGCGCGGGCCCAGGCCGTGCAGGCTCGGTTCCACCTCGGTCATCATCTGCACGGCGATGGGCCGTGGCAGGAAATCGCCGCGGCCGCTATGGCTCTGGATCAACGCGCCGACGAAGGCACCCATGTCATGTGCGCTGGTCCACAGGCCGGAAGCCGCCAGTTCGGGGAACGCCTCCCAACCGCGCGGCTGTGCGACCGGCGCGCCGTTCTCGTCGTGGGCTTTGGCGATGTTGCCGAACGTCGCCGGCAGCGGATTGGCGAAGGTGCTGCGGCGCATGCCCAGCGGCGCGAACACCTGCGCGCGCGCCACCGCTTCCAGCGGTTTACCGGTGGCGTTCTGGATCGCCAACTGCTCCACCGTCACGCCGCCGCCGGAATAGCGCATGCGCGCACCAGGCGCGTGCAGCCGCACCACAGCGTCGTTCTTGGCCGGGGCTTGGCCGTTGAGCGTCTGCAGCAGCGTGGGCAGCGGCTCGTCGGGCTGGTAGTCCTCGAAACCGTGCACGCTCAGCCCGGCGGTGTGCGACATCAGCATGCGCAGCGTGATCGGCGCGTTGTCGATGCCGGCCACATCCGGCACGCGCCATGATTCCAGGTAGGTGGCGACGTCGCGATCGATGTCCAATGTGCCCTCCGCGGCCAGCCGCAGAGTGACGGCCGCAGTCAGGATTTTGCTGACAGAGCCCACCGAGAACGTGGTGTCGGCATCCACGGTGTCCCGCGTGCCCGCTTCGCGCACGCCGAACCCCGCCGCTTGTACCACCACGCCATTCTTCAGTACTGCGATGGCGACGCCTGGCACCTTGTAGTGCGCCATGCGCTGTTCCAGC
>JBKJHV010000079.1:0-2406 GCA_046598445.1 Lysobacteraceae bacterium | reverse complement strand
GGTGCCGATCATCATGATCAGCGGCAACGCGCTGGCGACCGAGCAGTTCTACGTGCAGCGCATCGGCGCCGACGATTTCATGAAAAAACCCTTCTCGCGTCCGGAAGTCTTCGCACGGATCGAACGTCTGCTCGACGATGAAGGCATACCGCGACGGGTGGCGACGCCGGCCGCACCCGCTGCGACTTGGTGAGACGGCAGGACGTGCCGTCCGGATTCTGCGACCAGCCAAGGATGCCGCAATGCGATTTTTTGCGGGATTGACCGCCGGCATCATCGGCTTTTTCGCGGGACTCGTCGCTGCGATCGAATACGGTTTCGACGACAGCGGCAAGGAACTTGCCGTCGCACTTGGAACAGCCGCAATCGCGGCTTTCGCCGGCATGCGAATCCTGTCGCATGCCACCCGCAACATTGGATTGAAGGCGACAGGCGTCATACGAATCGCGCTGATCGTTGTTGGCTGCAGCGCGTTCGCTTGTTTTTTCGTGATTGTCATGCATTGAACGCGGCGGTAAGTCGAGTTCAGCATTAGTTCTCATCGGATACCGCTCAGCGGGCTGAAGGCCGCTCTACAACAGCCCGCTCTACCGGACGCTGGCTAAGCACCACGCTGCCGAGAATCAAGGCACCGGCGATGCCCATGGCGACGGTCAGCGGTTCGTCCAACAGCAGCCACGCCCAGCCCACGCCGAACAGCGGCACGAGATAGGTCGTGGTCGCGGCGCGACTGGCGCCGATGCGCGCGATCAGCCGGTAATACATGACGAACGCGATGCCGGTGCAGAGCACGCCGAGCAGGGCCACTGCGATCCACGACTTCGCCGAGATCGCGTGCTGCGGCCATTGCGCGATCGCGAACGGCGCGCTGAGCAGCGTCGCGCAGCTCAGCGTCGCCGCCGCGACCGCCGTCGCCGGCAGGCCAGCGAGATGTCGTTTCACCAGATTGCCGCCGATGCCGTACAGGAACGCGGCGAAGGTGCCCGCGGCCACCGGTAGACCGATGCTGGCGCCGCCGACCTTGCCGCTGGCGAGCACGATCACCCCGGCGAAACCCGCGATCAGCGCGACGACGCGACGCCCACCGATGCGTTCGCCGTAGAACAGGAAGGCCACCAGCGCGGTGAACAACACCGCCATCGAATTGGTGATCGCGCCCACGCCTGCGGGTGCGCGCTGCGCGGCCCAGGCGAACAGCGTGAACGGAATCGCCGAATTGATCGCACCGATCAACGCCAGACGCGGCCACAGCTGGCGAGGGAACGCGCGCCGTTCGACCCACAGGAACGGCAGTAGGATCAGCGCCCCCAGGCCCAACCGGATCGCAACCAGCGGCGTCGCGCCGAATTCGGGCGCGGCCACGCGCATGAACATGAACGAGGCGCCCCAGATCGCACCCAGCACGCACAGTTCGAGCGGCGTGAGCCAGGCCTTGGGCGCATCCACGGCCGGGAGCGGTGTCTGCAATGCATTGGTGGTGCTCATGCGCGGAGATCCTGATCGAAGGTAACGGCGGCCGCTATCCGCAAATCGCTGTCTGGGGCATCGGCGGCATCATCGATCCGAACCGCCTGTCCGCTCACGCGGATACCGCCCTCCGTCCCGATTTCGACCCGCAGCCGGCTGGGACGGCCCATGTCGTCGCCCTGGCGGATGTCTACGGTCGCGGGCGTGGCCACCAGGTCGAGCGCACGCAGATAACCGCCGAACGCGGCCGCGGCGGCGCCGGTCGCCGGATCTTCCACCACCCCGCCGACCGGAAACGGGTTGCGCGCATGAAACGAAATTTGCGTCTCGCGCCAGACCAGATCGACGGTGGTCAGATCGTATTCGCGCTGGATGCGTTCCAGCGCGTCGAAGTCGTAGTCGAGATCGGCGAGGCGGGCACGCGTCGCCGCCCCGAGCACCAGATGCCGCGCGCCGGCAAAGGCCACGCGCGGCGGCAGTGCCGGGTCGAGTTCGTCCTCGCGCCAGCCCAATGCGGCGAGGACCGCAGCCACCAGCTCAGGCGGCGCAGCCTCGACGCGCGGCGCGACGCTGGTCAAGGTCGCGAGCGGGCCGTCGGCGCCCACGGACACCGTCACCGGCACTTCGCTGACCGGTGTTTCGAGCCGCAGCGAAGTCTCGCCGGCACTGTGAAACAAGGCGATCGCGCTGGCGATCGTGGCGTGTCCGCAGAACGGGACTTCGGCGCGGGGGCTGAAATAGCGCACGCGATAACGGCCTTGGCCGGCCGCCGTGAGGAACGCGGTTTCCGAATAGCCGACTTCGGCGGCGGTCGCCTGCATCTGCGCGTCGGTCAGCCCGTCCGCGTTGAGCACTACGCCCGCGGGATTGCCGCCCAGCGGCGTGTCGGTGAAAGCGGCATAGCGCAGGAGGGTCGGCATCGCGAGGCCTGTCGTGGGG
>JBKJHV010000043.1:0-28145 GCA_046598445.1 Lysobacteraceae bacterium | reverse complement strand
GCTGAAGGCGACTTGCCAAGGGCGTATCCTGCCGGGAAGAACTGACGCCGGAGTTGTCGATGTTGTCCTTATTGTTGGCGTTCGCATTGCCCGGCGCACATGCGCTGCAGCCGCCGGGCAATTTCCATCAGGGCGAAGCGGTGGCGCGCCACGGCGAGCGATGGTTGGCACTGCGCGTGCAGGCGGACGATGCACGGCTCGACAGCGTGCGCCTGCGGGTGAAAACCGTACTCGATGAAATGGTCGACGCCGAAGGCCAGGCTACCGGCACCGCTGTCGACAGCGACAAAACCGATGTCTTTACTTATCTGCGCGGCACCGGCCTGCATGCCGGGCCGGTGAAGCAGGCCCGCATCGAAGACGTGGCCAGCGATTCCGGATTGAGCGCACAGACCCTGATGCTGGGCGACAGGGCCTACCGGTTGGCGACCCGCTGCGAGGCCGATCCTGTCAGTGACGGCGCATTCACGTGCGCCATCGATCTGGTGGAGGGCGAACGCCGGCAAACCCTGGTACGGATGTCCGGGCAGCGCGATCAGGGCGATGCCGCGGGCATATTGTTGAGCAGCGAAGCATCGCCGCATGTGATCTTCGCTGGCGATCTCGACCGCGACGGCAAGCTCGACCTCATCTACGACACCACCGACCACTACAACGTTTCGCGGCCCGTGCTATTCCTCTCCGGTGCTGCCGAAGGCGACGAACTGCTGCACGCGGTCGCCGAATATAATTCCGTTGGCTGCTGAGCCGGCGACCGCCGCTTTCCGAGACTTTTCATGACCGAAGCCGCCAACCGCTGGTATTTCGATTTCATTTCGCCTTTCGCCCATCTGCATTGGCCGAAGGTGCGTGCATTGATGGCCGAACACGCGATCGTCCCAGTGCCGATCCTGTTCGCGGCGGTGCTCGATACCCGCGGCCAGAAAGGGCCCGCGGAAATTCCGAGCAAGCGCGAATTCACCTATCAGCATGTGCTGTGGCAGGCGCGTCAGACCGGCGTGCCGCTGCGCTTCCCGCCGAAGCATCCGTTCAATCCATTGCCCGCATTGCGTTTGTGCATTGCAGCAGGCGCGTCGCCCGCGTCCATCGATGCGTTGTTCGACTGGATCTGGGTCCAGGGACGGGCCGCGGATAACGCGCAGGCGCTTGAACCGGTGCGCGAGGCGCTGGGATTGCCGGTTGGCGTCGCGGATTCCGTTGAAGTGAAGGCGATGCTGCGCACGTGCACCGAAATCGCGCTCACCGCAGGCGTCTTCGGCGTGCCAACGTTGGCACTTGGCAGTTCGCTGTTTTGGGGGAATGATGCCCACGAGTTTGCAGTAGCGGCCTTGCGCGATCCGGCACTGTTGGAGGAAGCCGAGATGCGTCGGGTCGCTGGATTGCCGGTTGGCGTGCAGCGCGGCTGAACAGGGGCCGTCGCGTTCATGTAGACAGGCATATTCTCGCAGGAAGGCAGTTGTAATACTCGCGCCCCCTTCGGAAGCCAACATCATGCGCATAGGTCTCGTTGTCGATTCGGCATGCGATCTGCCAGGGAGCTACATCGAACGGAATCAAATCGAAATCCTCCCGATCACGGTCAAGATCGGGGACGCGGTGCTCGCCGACCACCGCAATGAACAAGCCACACTCGAATTCCTCCACTCGCACGTCGCCGACCGCGGCGCCGAGGCGGAGACCATGCCGTTCACGGTCAACCAGATCCGCGATGTGTTCCTGCAGAAACTGGTGATCGAATACGACCACGTGTTCTGTCTCACGGTCACCCGCAACCGCAGCCCGATCTACGACAACGCCACCCAGGCGAGTTTCGTGATCCTCAACGAATACCGGCCGATCCGCACCGCGGCCGGGCACCCGGGGCCATTCGCGCTGCGGGTCATGGACACCCAGTCGCTGTTCGCCGGCCAGGGCGTCACCGCCGTCGAAGCCATCCGCATGATCCAGGCCGGCGAAGGCGTGGCCAAGATCCGCGCGCGCCTGGACAACCTCGCCATCAACACCCATGCGTACATGGTGCCGCGCGACCTGATGTATCTGCGTTCGCGTACCCGCGCCAAGGGCGACAAGAGCGTCAGTCTGTTCAGTGCCACGCTGGGCAGCGCGCTCGACATCAAGCCGGTGCTGTACTGCAATCGCGGCGATACCAAGCCGGTCGCGAAGATCCGCGGCTGGGACACCGCCGTGCGCAGGCTGTTCTCGTTTGCGGCGGAGCGTGTGCGCACCGGTCTGATGACGCCGACCATGTGCCTGAGCTACGGCGGCGATCTGGAAGAAATGCGGCTGCTGCCGGGCTATGTCTCGCTGATCGACATCTGCCGCAACGCCGGCGTCGAAGTGTTCGAGAGCGTGATGAGCCTCACCGGCATGGTCAACGTCGGCAAGGGTTCGATGGTGATCGGTTTCGCGTCCGAGGCGCACGAATTCAAGGAATGACGGCAGCCTGAAGACAGCGGCCGCGGATGCGGCGGCCGTTGCTGCGATATGCTGGTCCGCCCAACGCGAGCGGATCGAACCATGGCCACACGTTTCTATCTGAGCATTCCCGACTCCGGTGCGCTGAGCGCCGCTGGCGCATTCGCGTTCCGTTCGAAAGGTCCGGAAGGGATGGCCGAAGAACTGCAGACGGCATTGCGCGAAGACGCGCTGTTCCAGCGTTGGCGCGCAGCCCAGGACGATCCGGATGCGGTCGATCCTGGACTCGGCGCGACCGATCCCGCCGCCACCGTGCGCGGCGAGCAGCACGATCTGAAGATCGATCTCATCGCGATCACCTCGATCCCCGGCACGATCCTGAAGCATCGCCTTCGTCTGCTCGCGGGCAACGGCTGGGAGCTGCGCGACGTCAGCGCAGCATGACGTTGCCTGTGCTGCTGTCGTGGAGCGGCGGCAAGGACGCGGCGTGGACGCTGCACACCTTGCATCAACGCAAGGATGTCGAAGTCGTCGGCCTGCTCACCACGCTGACCGAGGGCTACGACCGCATCGCGATGCAGGGCATCCGCCGCGACATCCTGCACGCGCAGTCCGCTGCCTGCGGCCTGCCGGTGATCGAATCCTGGATGCCGCAGCGTGCGAGCAACGAAATCTACCGCGCCACCTTCGCCGATGCCCTCGTTCGCGCCCGCGCGCGCTGGCCGGGCCTGCGCGACATCGCGTTCGGCGACCTGTTCCTGAGCGATATCCGCGCTTATCGGGAAGCGTTGTGCGCCGAACTCGACTGGACGCCGCATTTCCCGCTGTTCGATCCGGCGCCCGGTTACACCGCGACTTTGGCGCGCGAGATGATCGCTGGCGGGCTGCGCGCGCAGGTCGTCTGCGTGGATACCGAACAACTCGATGCCGGCTTCAGCGGCCGCGATTTCGACGAAGCACTTCTGAGCGATCTTCCGCCCGCCTGCGATCCCTGCGGCGAGAATGGCGAATTCCACACCCTCGTGCATGACGGCCCGATGTTTTCGGCGCCGATCGCGGTGTCGAAAGGCGAGACCGTGCTGCGCGACGGGCGTTTCGCCTACACCGATTTTCTGTAAGCCCCCACCCCAACCCTCCCCCGCATGCGGGGGAGGGAGATTCGCGCGCAGCGCGAATGGGAGGGGGCATCACCGCGCCAGATTCAACCGCCGCATGTGGAAGATGAAGTGCTCGCTGATGTAACTGGCGATAAAGTAATAGCTGTGGTCGTAACCCTTGCGGATGCGCAGGTCCAGCGGGTGACCGACCGCATCGCAGGCGTCCTGCAATCGCTCCGGCTGCAGCTGCGTATCCAGGAATTCGTCGTCGCCACCCTGATCGACCAGCAGCGGCACGCGTTCCTGCGCGATCGCGATCAGTTCGCAGGCATCCCAGGCCTTCCATGTTTCGCGGTCGTCGCCCAGATACGCAGCGAAGGCTTTCTGCCCCCACGGCACCTGCGACGGGGAAACAATTGGCGAAAACGCCGATGCGCTGCGATAGCGCCCAGGGTTGCGCAGCGCCGTCACCAGCGCACCGTGCCCGCCCATCGAATGGCCGCTGATCGCGCGCGCATCGGTGGCGGGAAAATTCGCTTCGATCAACGCCGGCAACTCGCGCGCGACGTAATCCTGCATCCGGTAGTGCGTCGACCACGGCGCCTGCGTGGCGTCGAGATAAAACCCCGCGCCCTTGCCCAGATCGTAGCCCTCGGCGTCGGCCACGTCGTCGCCGCGCGGACTGGTGTCCGGCGCCACTACGATCACCCCGTGGTCCGACGCATACCGCTGCGCGCCGGCCTTGGTGATGAAGTTCTGTTCGGTGCAGGTAAGACCGGAGAGCCAATAGATCACCGGGCAGCGACGCTGTTCCGCCTGCGGCGGTAGATAGATCGCGAACTGCATCGTGCAGCCCAGCGTATCGGAATGGTGTCGGTAGACGTCCTGCCAACCGCCGAAACAAGCGCGATGTTCGATGCGTTCCAACGTTGCGTCCGGTCAGTAGTGAATGACGGTGCGGATCGATTTGCCTTCGTGCATGAGATCGAAGGCTTCGTTGATCCGTTCCAGCGGCAGGGTGTGGGTCACGAACGGATCCAGATCGATCTCGCCGCGCATCGCCTGCTCCACCATCCCCGGCAACTGCGTTCTCCCCTTGACACCTCCGAACGCGGAACCGCGCCAGACCCGGCCAGTCACCAGCTGGAACGGCCGGGTGCTGATCTCCTGCCCCGCGCCGGCCACGCCGATGATCACGCTTTCGCCCCAGCCCTTGTGGCAGCACTCCAGCGCGGCGCGCATCACGTGCACGTTGCCGATGCATTCGAAGCTGAACTCCACGCCGCCATCGGTCATCTCCACGATCACGTCCTGGATGGGCCGGTCGTGATCCTTCGGATTCACGCAGTCGGTCGCGCCCATCTGTTTCGCGAGTTCGAACTTGCCGGGATTGGTGTCGATGCCGATGATGCGGCCGGCCTTCGCCTGGCGCGCGCCCTGGATCACTGCCAGCCCGATGCCGCCGAGGCCGAACACCGCGACGTTGTCGCCTTCCTTCACCTTGGCGGTGTTGTGTACCGCGCCGATGCCGGTGGTGACGCCGCAGCCGAGCAGACACACTTTCTCGTGATCTGCTTCTGGGTTGATCTTCGCCAGCGAAATTTCATTGACAATTGTGTACTCGCTGAACGTGCTGCAGCCCATGTAGTGGAAGATCGGTTCGCCGTTGTACGAGAACCGCGACGTGCCGTCCGGCATCAGGCCTTTGCCCTGCGTCGCGCGCACCTTCTGACACAGATTGGTCTTGCCGGATCTGCAGAATTTGCACTCGCGGCATTCGGCCGTGTACAGCGGAATCACGTGATCGCCCGGCTGCAGCGACGTCACGCCTTCGCCCACTTCCACCACCACGCCCGCGCCCTCATGACCGAGCACCGACGGGAAGATACCTTCCGGATCGTCGCCGCTGAGCGTGAACGCATCGGTGTGGCAGACGCCGGTGTGGCTGATCTTCACCAGCACCTCGCCCGCGCGCGGCGGCGCGACATCGATCTCGACGATCCGAAGCGGTTGACCGGGACCGAAGGCGACGGCGGCGCGTGATTTCATGGCGATACTCCTGAAGGATGCGCAAATGGTACCGTGCTCCGTGACCTGTGGTGGTCCCGAGAAGCAACCGCGCACCTATCTGCAAGCCCCTGTGAGAGCGGCGAGAGCCGCGACAAATCGTTCCACAATAAACCGCCGCCTCCAGCGCATCTTAAAGGGGCTTCAGTAAAGGGCTATAGCAACTTGGAGGATGGGATTCAGTCTGCCATTGCAACGTATGCAGTTCCACTGCCCAACGATTGCAGGTTTTTAATTAGCGTGTTATAGACTCGGCGAGTCTGATTTATAAAGACTACCAATGTTACTCATGGAGAATTTATGAAAATGCATAAGACGCTTCTTGGATTTTTGACCTTATCCACCTTGTTATATGCAGCTAATTGTTTAGCTCAAGAAACGATTTCTCTCGAAGGTTGGACTGTTACCTGCCAAAACAGATGTGTTGTCACAAGTAACTCCGACGGTAGTTTCGATGTTACTGACAGCAAAAACGGCTGGATAGAAGCAAATCCGCCTGTGGAATGAAGCCGTAAATAGTCAGCGGTGCGCTGGGCATGCTGATCAGCATTCCGGCCATCGTGTCGGTGATGTCCAACTCCTCACCCAATGCGCGCCGCGTCGAATGGTGGGCGACACTGGCAGGATGCCGTTACGCACATCGAATTGCCGACAAAAAAAAGCCGCATCGCTGCGGCTTTTTTTCTTGGCTCATATCGAATCCCGGCCCCCGCAAAGCGAAGGCCCGGACGGTGGCTCAGTTGCCCGCGGTGCCGTTGATATACGCGCGGCTCAAAGCGTAGGCCTGTGCGCCGACCTTGCGGCCCAGTTTGCGGCCTTCCAGGTCGCCATTGCGGAAGTGGATGCCGCCGTAGAGACGCGAGATGCCGGCCTCATCCGCCGCCGCCGAGAACGTCGGCCAAGACAGTGTGATCGGCTGCGCCGGCACGACGCCGGGCTCTACCGCCGAGAAACCGGCCGGGACCGCAGCGGAGTTCGGGAAGCTGTCGTTGCCGGTGAACAGCTTCAGCACTTCGGCTGCGGAAGCGCTGAAGGTGCTGTGACCAGACACGTGTTCGGAGAACGGCGGCGTGATGAAGGTCGCGACCTGATACGGGCGCCAGTGCTGCCCGAGGATTACTCGGGTCCCCTGACCTGCACCACCCCACGCTACGATCGGCCGGTTGTTGAACAAATAGTGGATGGTGGTGACCGGACGGGCATAGTCGTACAGGCGCTTGTAGCCCCACACCGCGATGCCGGCGTCGAACATCGCATTGCTCAGCGCGAAGTGCATGCGCACGTCCTGGCCGAGCGACTGCTGTTTGCGGTCGGAGACCTGCTTGGCGAACAGGATCCAGGTGCCGGGCGGGGTTTCCGAACCTGGACCATCGGCCCACCATTCGGCGATGGTCTTGGTGCGATCGCTCAGCGTGGCGCTGTAGCCGATGACTTCGACCGACTGCCGCCAGAATTCGAAACTGCCCAGTGGTGCCGGCGGCGGGACCGCGAACTGGTCGTAGCGGCTCAGAGCGAAACCCTTGACCTTGCCCCAGTGCGGGCCGAGGAAATTCTGGGTGTTGAAACCACCGCTGCCGTTCGGCACGGACAGCGGCTGCCAACGGGTGGGATCGATGATCTGGGTCGGCGTGTTCACCGGGAGATAGCCGGTGTAGTGACGTAGCCCGGGTAAGGCCGAAGGCCGCACCCGGGATCTTCGGAGAGGCACGCTTCACTTTGTCCCGGGTGCGCGCTTTGCGCTTACCCGGGCTACGGATATTTCATCGCCAACAAAAAATCAGCCGGTGTTCTGGATCCCCGCGGCAATGCCATTGACCGTCGCCACCAGCGCTTGGAACAGCGCCTCATCCTCGCGGCCGGTATCGCGCCAGCGTTGCAGCAGCTCCACCTGCAGCAGACTGATCGGATCGACGTATGGGTTACGCAGGCGGATCGAGAGGCGCAGGCGGTAGTCGTCCTGCAGCAGCTGGCTGCGGCCGCGCAGGGCGAGGATGGTGTCGGCGGTACGTTCGAATTCGGCGGCGATGTCGGCGTAGAACACGTCGTGCAGCGGGCCGGCGAGCCGCGAATAGCGCTCGAAGATGGCGAGGTCGGATTTCGCCATCAGCATTTCGATGTCGTCCAGCATCGCGGCGAAAAACGGCCAGTCGTGGGCCATCGCTGCGATGGTGTCGTGACCGTGGGTGGCGATGCCGTGCGCGAGCGCGGTGCCGACGCCGTACCAGCCGGTGAGGCCGGAACGGTTCTGCGACCACGCGAAGACCCACGGGATCGCGCGCAGCGCATCGATGCCGCCTTCGCGACGTTTCGACGGCCGCGAACCGAGGCGCAGGCGCTCGATCACGTCGATCGGCGTCGCCGCGCGGAAGTAGGCGGGGAACTCCGGATGCTCGTGCACCAGCGCGCGGTAGTGCCCGCGCGAGGCCTGTGCGAGTTCGGTCGCGAGTTCGCGCCAGCGCGGTTCGCGCGGCTCCGGCGGACGCGGGCGCAGGCTCGCGCGCAGCACGGCGGCGGTGGCCTGTTCGAGATTGCGCAGCGCCAGTGCACGGATGCCGTACTTGCGGTGGATCACTTCGCCCTGTTCGGTCACGCGCAGCACGCCGTCGACGGTGCCGCGCGGCGCGGCGATGATCGCGCGTTCGGTCTTGCCGCCGCCGCGACTGACCGAGCCGCCGCGACCGTGGAAGAACACGATGCGCACGCCGGCCCGCTGCGAGAGTTCCAGCAGTTCGGCCTGGGTGCGCTGCAGCGCCCAGCGCGAGGCGAGGATGCCGCCGTCCTTCGCGCTGTCGGAATAGCCCAGCATCACCGTCTGCCGGCCGCCGCGCGACTGCAGGTGGCGGCGATAGACCGGATCGTCGAACAGCGCGCGCATGATCTCGGGCGCGGCGCGCAGATCGTCGATGGTTTCGAACAGCGGCGCGACATCGAGCGGGACGTTTTCCTCACTCTCATCAGTACGTTCGACGCAGCCGGCGACGCGCGCCAGCGCGAGCACCGCCAGCACGTCGGCGGCGCTGCGGTTCATGCTGATGATGTAGGGGCCGAAGGCATGCGCGCCGAAGCTCGCGCGCGCTTCGCGCACGGTGCGCATGACCGCGAGCGTCGGTTGCGCGCCGGAGGCGTCGATGGCGACTTCGGCAGTGCCGAGGATCAGCGCATGCAGCGGCGCGATGCGTTCGGCTGGGGCGCGCGTCGACCAGTCGGCGTCGCCGAGCAGCGCGGCGATCGCGGCATCGTGGGTGCCGGAATCCTGACGCAGATCAAGCGTGGCGAGATGGAAACCGAACGTGCGCAGGCGCCACAGCACGCGTTGCAGGGCGAAGCGGCCGGCGTGTTCGCCGCGATGGTGCACAAGACTGGCGTCGATCGCCTGCAGATCGGCGAGCAGCCCGTCGGCGTCGGCATAGCCGTGCGCTTCGCCGGCCAGCGTCGCCGCCAGCCGTGCGCGGATCAGGTCAAGCAACTGCCGGTAGGGCATGTCGCCCAGCCGTGGGCTGAGCTTCGCGGCCGCCGTGGGCAGCAGTGCGGTGTATTCGGCGATGCGCGCTTCGATGGCGTCGTCGACCTGCACGCGTCCGCGGCTCTGGGTGAGGATCTCGCCGAGCGCGCCCAGGTCGGCGCGGTAGTTCGCCAACACCTGCGCGCGCTGCGCCGATAGCGCGGCACGGATGGTGTCGGCGCCGACGTTGGGGTTGCCGTCCATGTCGCCGCCGACCCAGGTGCCGAAACGCAGCATCGGCGGCAGTTCGCAGCGCTGGTAGCCGGGCGTGTCGCCGTACGCCTGCTCGACCGCGTCGGCGAAGGCTTCGTAATACACCGGCAGCGCGCGGTACAGCACGTGGCTGAGATAGAAGCCGATGTGTTCGACCTCGTGGGCCACGGTCGGCTGCTGCGCCGGCGTGTCGGTGGTCTGCCAGCTGGCGGTGAGCGCCTGGCGGATGCGCGCGGTGTCTGCGCGACGTTCGGCCGGGGTGCGCTGGCGGTCGATGTCGGCGATCAGCAGTTCGGCGACGGTGCGCTCTTTGAGCAGCAGCGAGCGGCGCACGGCTTCGGTCGGATGCGCGGTGAACACCGGTTCGATGCGCAGCCGCGGCAGCAGTTCGCGCAGTTCGTCGAGGGTCACGCCATCCTCGCGCAGCGCGCGCAGCACTGCGGTCAGTCCGCCGGGCTGCGGCGCATCGGTGCTGCGCTGGTAATCGCGGCGGCGGCGGATGCGGTGGATGCGTTCGGCCAGGTTCACCACGCCGAAGTACGCTGCGAAGGCGCGGACAAGGGCGTCGGCGCCTTCCATCGGCACGGCAGCGAGGCGTTCGGCCAGTTCGTCGATGCTGTCGCCCTGCTCGCGTCGCGCGATCGCGGCGCGACGCACGGATTCGACCTGGGTCAGGAGTTCGGCCGAGACCTGTTCGGCCAGCATGTCGCCGACCATGGCGCCCAGTTGCCGCACGTCGTCGCGCAGCAGGGTGTCGGTCTCGGCGAATTCGAGGGTGTCGCGTACGCGCATGGGGGCTCGCAGTGGGGTGCGAACCGCTGAGCGTACACAAAAGCCGGGGAGCTTGGATATGGTTTCGTGTGCATGAGGAAAAGCAAGATCAAAAGCGCCCCTCACCCTCGTTCGCTACGCTCGCTCTTCCCTCTCCCCGCATGCGGGGAGAGGGTGGCCGAAGGCCGGGTGAGGGGCGCTCTTCAGTACGCGAATTCCCGGAACACGTGGTCGATGTCGCCCTGCCACGCGCCGTGATACAGCGCCAGTTTGCGTTCTGCGGAGGTCTCGCCGCTTTCCACCACTTCGATCAGCGGGTTGAGGAAGCCGCTTTCGTCGGCGCCGCTGCCGTTGAGCACGGCGCGGCGCTGCAGGCCGGCGGCGGAAATCTTCACCGCCTCGCGCGCGAGGTCGAGCAGGGTGCCGCCGCGGAACGGTACCTTCAACGCCAGCTTCGGCACGCCGTCGCGCAGGGCGTTGCGTTCGTCCATGCTGAAATCCTTGACCAGATCCCAGGCGGCGTCGAGCGCAGCATCGTCGTACAGCAGGCCGACCCAGAATGCCGGCAGCGCGCAGATCCGGCCCCATGGGCCGCTGTCGGCACCGCGCATTTCGAGGAATTTCTTCAGCCGCACTTCCGGGAATGCGGTGGTCATGTGGTCCGACCAGTCGCGCATCGTCGGCAGCGCGCCGGGCAGCGCCGGCAGCTTGCCGGCCATGAAATCGCGGAAGCTCTGGCCGCTGGCATTGACGTATTCGTCGTTGCGATACGAGAAATACATCGGCACGTCGAGCAGATAATCGACGTAGCGTTCGTATCCGAAGCCGTCGTCGAACACGAAGTCGAGCATGCCGGTGCGGTCGCGGTCGGTATCGGTCCAGATGTGCGAACGATAGGACAGGTAACCGTTGGGCTTGCCTTCGGTGAACGGCGAATCCGCGAACAGCGCGGTGGCGATGGGCTGCAGCGCCAGCGAGACGCGGAATTTCTTCACCATGTCCGCTTCGCTGCTGTAATCGAGATTGACCTGCACGGTGCAGGTGCGGGTCATCATGTCCAGGCCGAGGCTACCGACCTTGGGCATGTAGTCGCGCATGATCTTGTAGCGGCCCTTGGGCATCCACGGCATCTCGTCGCGGCGCCATTTCGGCTGGAAACCCATGCCGAGGAAGCCCAGTTCGAGTTCGTCGGCGACCGCTTTCACTTCTTTCAGGTGGCTGCCGATCTCGGCGCAGGTCTGGTGGATGTTTTCCAGCGGCGCGCCGGAGAGTTCGAGCTGGCCGGCGGGCTCCAGCGTGACCGAGGCGCTGTCCTTGAGCAGCGCGATGGTGCGGTCATGCTCCTGGACCGGTTCCCAGCCGAAGCGGGTGAGGCCGTTGAGCAGGGCTTCGATGCCGCGTTCGCCGTCGAAGGTCGGTGCATGCAGATCGTCGAGGCGGAAACCGAACTTCTCGTGCTCGGTGCCGATGCGCCAAGCGGCTATGGGTTTCTCGCCGGAGGCGAGTTCCGCCACCAATTGGTCGCGATCGGTGATGGGTGTGTCGGCGACGTGGCTGGGGCTGGACATGGGTGTTCCACAACGGGGGAGATGGACTACAGGACGCGCCGGACAGCGAAACATTGCGAGCCGGCGGCTGTGCAGGTAGGCGACATGGGGGCCATGCCCTAACATCGCAAGTTCCGCACTATAGCCGCCGCCGATGTCGCGCATTGTTGCCCTGCTGCTGTGTCTGTGTTCCATCGACGCCGCCGCGCAGGCAACGGCGCAGCTCGAGCGTGGCAACGGACCGGAGCCGTCCACGCTGGATGCGCATCGTTGCCAGGAAGTGGCCTGCGGCAACGTGCTGCGCGATCTCTACGAAGGACTGGTGAGCGAAGACGCTGCCGGCCGCCTGATTCCGGGCATGGCCGAGCGTTGGCAGGTGTCGGCCGATGGCCGCATCTGGACCTTTCATCTGCGCGATGGTTTGCGCTGGAGCAACGGCGAAGCCCTGACGGCGCCGGCCATCGTTGCAAGTTTCAGACGTGCGTTCGCGCCGGAGACCACGGCGCCGTTCGCCGAACAGTTCGACGCCGTGGTCAACGCGGGCGCTGTGCAGTCGGGAAAATCGCCAGCGACGACGCTCGGCATCGACGCGCCCGACGCGCGCACGGTGCGCATCCGCACCAGCCGACAGGTGTTCCTGCCGTCGTTGCTCACGCTGCCGATCGCGTTCCCGGTGTATCTGCCGGCGGTCGCGCAGCACGGCAACCAGCACACGCGGCCGGGGCGGCTGGTGAGCAACGGCGCGTACCGGTTGGCCGCATGGACGCCGCAGGCCAATCTGACCGTCGAACGGAATCCACGTTTCCACGCTGCGGCAAGCGTACGCATTGCACGCGTACGCTTTCACGTTACCGAGGATGCCGCCGCCGAGCTGCAGCGTTTCGCCGCGGGCGATCTGCATATCAGCGAGACCGTGCCGCCGCAGCCGTTGCCGAAACTGCGCGATCGTTTCGGCGAGCGGCTGCGGATTTCGCCGTACATCGGCGCCTTCTGGCTGGGCATGAACATCACCCGGCCGCCGCTGAAGGACGACCCGCGCCTGCGCGAGGCGCTGTCGCTGGCGGTGGATCGCGACAAACTCACGCGCTACGTCACCGGTTTCGGCGAAACTCCGGCTTACGGCATCGTGCCGTCCGGCATTCCCGGCTACAACGCCGCGAAGATTCACTGGGCCGATTGGGAGCAGCCGCGGCGCGAGGCGCGGGCGAAGGCGCTGTATCGCGCCGCCGGGTATTCCGAACGCAATCCCTTGACGATCGAACTGCGCTACAACACCTCCACGCCGCATCGACGGCTGTCGCTGGCGGTGGCGTCGATGTGGCGCGACACGCTCGGCGTGCGCGTGCGGCTGCGCAACGAAGAATGGAAAGTATTCGTGCAGAACCGGAAGCAGCGCGCGATCACCCAGGTGTTCCGCGGCGGCTGGATCGGCGATGTCGCCGATGCGCGCAACTTCCTCGGCGCGTTCGCCGCGGCGGGCGTGCTGAACTGGCCCGGTTACGACGACGCGCGTTATCGGCAACTGTTCGCGAACGCGGATGCCGCGCACAGCGAGACCGCGCGCAACGCCTGGCTGCGCGCCGCCGAAACCCGGCTGCTGCACGCGCACGCGCTGATCCCGCTGTATTTCTATACGTCGAAGCATCTGGTGTCTCCGCAGGTGCGCGGGTTCGAGGCGAATCCCTTGGATCGTCATCCTTCGCGCTGGCTGCAACTTGAGTCGGCACCTTGAAACGGTTCGCCGCGCGCCTGCTCGAAGCGCTGTTGACGCTGTGGCTGCTGGCCACCCTGTGTTTCGTGCTGCTGCGCACCGCGCCGGGCGGACCGTTCGACACCGAAAAATCCGCGCCGCCGGAAGTGCGGGCCGCGCTGGAGGCGAAGTATCGGCTCGATCGTCCGCTGCCGGCGCAATACGCCGCATGGCTGGGCGATGTGGTGCGCGGCGATCTCGGTCCGTCGTTCCAGTATCCCGATTACACCGTCAATCAACTGGTCGCGCAGGCCTTGCCGGTCTCGCTGCTCAACGGCGGCCTCGCGTTGCTGCTGGCGCTGTTGTGCGGTATTCCGATGGGCGTGTGGGCCGCGCTGCGCGGCGGTTCGTGGCTGGATCGCGGCCTGATGCTGTTCGCGGGACTGGGGCTGGCCGTGCCGAAATTCGTGGTCGCGCCGCTGCTCGTGTTGCTGTTCGCGGTGACCCTGCATTGGCTTCCCGCAGGCGGCTGGGGCGAGTGGAACAACATCGTACTGCCGGTGATCGCGCTGGCCTTGCCGAACCTCGCCTACTGCGCGCGGCTGACCCGTGCGTCGATGCTCGATACGCTCAATGCCGAATATCTCACCGCTGCGCGCGCGCGCGGGTTGTCGGAAGCACGGCTGCTGTTCGCGCATGCGCTCAAGCCGGCGCTGCTGCCGGTGGTCGCGTGGCTGTCGCCGGCGCTCATCAATATCGTCACCGGCTCGGCGGTGGTGGAACAGGTGTTCGGCATCCCCGGCATGGGCCGCTATTTCGTGCAGGGCGCGCTCAATCGCGATTACACCCTGGTGCTGGGCGTGGTGCTGGTGGTGGGCGCGCTGATCGTCGCGATCAACGCGCTGGTGGATGCGCTGCGCGCGTGGATGGATCCGCGGCTGCGGGATGCCGCATAGTATCTGCCGTGTCTCGCGCAATTCGTCATCCAGAGGACAACCTATGGTCATCATCTACCGCGCCGCGAACATCGCCGATGCGCACCTCATCCGGCAGATGCTGGAAGCGGAAGGCATCCACGCCTTCATCCAGGGCGAGTATCTGCAGGGCGCGGTCGGCGAACTGCCGGCGAATACCGAAATCCTGGTGCAGGTGGGCAACGACGATTACGCCGCTGCGCGCGCCGTTGTGGAGCAGTGGGAAAGCGCCGACGTGGAAGCGATCGAGGACGATGCGGAGGACGCCCCGGAATACGCCGCTTCGCCGCCGCCCGCTCGCCGCGGCGTCTCGGTCTTCATGGTGATCGGATGCCTGTTGTCCGGCGCGCTCGCGGGCGCGGCGACGGTCTGGGCCGTCTACAACCGGCCGTCCGACGGCACAAGCATCGATTACGACGGCGACGGTCGCGCCGAAGAACGCGTGTTCTTTACCGGCGAGCGCGCTGAGCGCGTCGAATCCGACCGCAATCGCGACGGGAAGGCAGATCAGATCATCCGCTACGGCATCGACGGCACGCTCGACATGATCGAAAACGACGATGATTTCGACGGCGGCTACGAAACGGTCACCCGCTTCCAACACAACCAGCCGCAGCGTTGGGTAGTGGACGACGGGCTGGATCGCAAGATCGATTATCGCGGCGAATACTTGATGGGCGTGCTGTTCCGCGAGGAATGGCTGGACACCAAAGGCAACGTGATCAAGTCGATCCTTTACGACGACGGTCTTCCTGTCTCGGGCGAATTCGACAGCGACGGTGACGGCCGGCTGGATACCGCGCGGCGCTACGACCGGCGCGGCGAGATCGTGGCGGGCGAGCCGTTGCCGGTGAAGTGAAGCCGGTCGATCAGGGCGTTGCGGTTGCGCCCGAACGCGCTGTCCTCAAGCCCCGCAGGATCAAATCCCCAACCACCTCGCCACCACCTGCCGCAATTCCTCCACGCCCGCTTTCGACTCCGACGACAGCGTCTGCACGCTGACGCTGTCGCCGTAGTTGGCCTGCAGGTCCTTGCGCACGGCCTGCAGCACGTTGAGCCCGGCGCCGCGACCGAGTTTGTCGGCCTTGGTCAGCACCGCGTGGACGGGCAGGCCGTTTTCGATGGCGTAACCGAGGATCTGGCGGTCGTAGTCCTTCAACGGGTGGCGGATATCCATCACCACCACCAGGCCCTTGAGGGCTTCGCGGCTGCGGAAGTAGTCGGCCAGGAAGGCCTGCCAGTGCGCCTGCAGGTCCTTGGGCACCTTTGCGTAGCCGTAGCCGGGCAGGTCGACCAGGAACTTGGCTTCGTGCGGAGGCAGGTTGAAGAACACCAGCTGCTGGGTGCGGCCGGGGGTCTTGGACACCCGGGCGAGCGCGTTCTGCTGGCACAAGGCATTGAGCGCGCTGGATTTTCCGGCGTTTGAGCGACCGGAGAAGGCGACTTCCCAGCCGCCGTCGGGCGGAAGCTGGCGCGGGGTGTGGGCGGCCAGCAGGTAGTCGGCGCGGTGGAACGGGTTCGAAGGGGTAGCCATCGGCATAGGATCGCACGGTCCGGGACGATTGCCGTTTGACCGGCTCCGGCGCGACGACGATAATTTCACGGTTTCGGTCTGTGGCCGGCATTTCGCCGGTCCCGCCACGTCATTTGGAGTGTTGAGCATGCGTCACGCCCGTGCCTACGGTTTCGCCGGTCTCGCGGTTCTCGCGATCGCGGCCGCCGCCGCCATCGCCCAGACCACGGTCACGCCCGTGCCCGAAACCGCGCCGGTCCAGGCCGTGCCGCTGGATGCCTCGATCTTGGCCGATCTGGCCAAGGCCAAGCCCGGCGACGCCAAGGTCGGTGCGACCAAGGCCGCCGCCTGCGCCGCCTGCCACGGTCTGGACGGCAACGCCACCGACCCGGCGCTCTATCCGCGCATCGCCGGCCAGAGCGAACGCTATGTCTCCCGCCAGCTGGCGCTGTTCAAGGGCGGCGAGCGCGTCAACGCGATCATGCAGCCCTACGCCGCTACGCTGAGCGCGCAGGACATGCGCGACATCGGCGCCTATTACGCGACCCGGAAGTCGGGCGCGGGCATCGCTGACGACAGCGCCATCGCTGCCGGCCCGTACAAGGGCATGAAGTTCTACGAAGTGGGCCAGAAGCTGTACCGCAGCGGCGACGCCAGCCGCAGCATCCCGGCCTGCATGGCCTGCCACGGCCCGGCAGGCGCCGGCAACCCGGGTCCGGCCTATCCGCACGTCGGTGGCCAGCAGGCGTGGTACACCGCCCGCCGCCTGCAGGAATACCGCGCCGGCACCACCACCGAACGCGACGCGGCCCTGTTCCACATCATGTCGTCGGTGGCCAAGCCGCTGACCGATGAGGAAATCCAGTCGCTGTCCAGCTACATGCAGGGCCTGCACCCGCGCGGCGAGCAGGGCTGATGCCCGCCTTCCGCGTCCGCCGGTCGGGCGCGGAGGAATCGCTCCGGCGCGCTGCTGTTCATGCGGGAACTGTTTTCATGAGCGCCGCCTCTCTGGGTGCGGCCCTCATGAACGCATCGGCCGCTTCATCTTCTTCTGCTTGTTCTTCTGCTTGTTCTTTTGTTTGAAAACACGACGCCGGCACGGACATCCTCTGCGCTGGCGTTTTTTCATTCCCCCTGCAGGATGCCGTCCATGTTGCGTTCTCTTCTGTTGACGCTGTTGCTTGTCCTTCCGCTGACGGCCTGCGCGCAGGCGCCGTCCGGCTCGCCGCAGCCCGGCGTCGATTACGAAGTGCTGGAGAAGGGCCAGCGCTGGCAGGCGCCGAACGGCAAGATCGAAGTCGCCGAGGTGTTCGCCTACTGGTGCTCGCACTGCGCGGATTTCCAGCCGATGGTGGATACCTGGAAGAAGAAGGTGCCGGCCGACGTGAGCTTCGTCTACGTCCACGCCGCATTCGATCCGGAAGATGCTTACGGCAAGGCCTTCTTCGCAGCGGACGCCGCCAAGGCGGTGCCGAAAATCCATCAGCCGATGTTCGACGCCATCCATGAGGAAGGCGTGCTGCCGCGCAGCAACGCCACGGTGGACGAGCTGGGAACCTGGTTCGCCCAGCACGGTCTTAACCGCGCGAAGATGGTGACTTCGATGCAGTCCAAGGCCGTCGCCGAGCGCATGGTGCGGGCCCGGGACTTCGCGGTCGCCAACCGCGTTGGCGGCACCCCGACGCTGATCGTCAACGGCAAATACGTGGTGCGCTCGCGCACACTCGAAGAGCGCATGCGGGTGGTCGATGCGCTGGTCGCGCTCGAACGCGCCGCGGCCAAGAAACGCTGAACACGCCACGCTGAGCACGCCACACTGAACACGCCGCGCCGATGTCGAACAGGCCTCAGGCGCGGCAACCGCAATACGACAGGAGAGACACGATGAAGCGACATCTGATTTTCGCGCTGCTGGCCAGCATTGCGATGACCGCCTGCACCGGCAAGGAAGAAGACACCGCCGCCGCACCGGTCGCCACGACCGAAGCCGCGCCGAACGATGCCGAAGTGATGGCCGCCGCCGAGGCCTTGGCCAAGGCTTCGGCTGATCCGAACGCACCCGTCGCCGAAGCCGCGACACCTTCCGTCGAAACCGCCACGCCCGCGCCTGCCGCGCCGGCCAATGGCGCGATCCCGGGCCTGAAGCTGGGTACCGATTACGAGATCATCAAGAACGGCCAGCCGTTCGAGCCTTTGAACGGCAAGATCGAGGTCGTGGAAGTGTTCAACTTCGTCTGCCCGGCCTGCGCGGCATTCGAGCCGCTGGTGGCGAACTGGAAGAAGACCCTCGGGCCCGACGTGCGCTTCACCTACGTGCCGGCGGCTTTCGGCGGCAACTGGGACCAGTTCGTGCGCAGTTATTACACCGCCCAGACCATGGGTATCGCCGAAAAGGCCCACGCCCGCACCTACGACGCGATCCATCTGGAAGGCAAGCTCAAGGGCGAGCGCGGCACCGACAGCGATGCCGACATCGCCGCGTTCTACTCGCAGTTCGGCGTGGAAGCCAAGCAGTTCGCCGGCAACATGAAGAGCTTCGCGGTGAGCGGCAAGTACAACAAGGCGCGGCAATACATCACGACCCAGCAGGTCACGGGCACGCCGACGCTCATGGTCAACGGCAAGTACCGCGTGCTCGGCCGCAACAGTTGGGAAGAGCGCCTGGCCATTGCCGACGCGCTGATCGCCCACGAACGCGCCCAGACCGTTGCGCCGGCCGCAGCCGCAGCCCCCTGAGTCGGCGGAATCCGGTATCGAAAGGATGGATCCGCTCGCCAGCACCGCCGTCGTCGACGCTCCGGCGACACGACGGCTGCGGCTGCTCAGCGCCAATATCCAGGCGGGCACCAGCACGCGTCGTTACACCGATTACGCGACCCGCAGCTGGTCGCACGTGCTGCCCGCCGGCAACAAGCGCGCCTCGCTCGACACCATCGCCGATCTGGCGGCCCGGCACGATATCGTCGGACTGCAGGAAAGCGATCCGGGCAGCTGGCGCTCCGGTTTCACCAATCAGACCCACTACCTGGCCGAGCGGGCCGGTTTTGATTACTGGAGCCACCAGCCCAACCGCCGCGTCGGCATGGTCGCCTCCAGCGCCAACGCGCTGCTGTCGCGGATGGAACCGGTCGAAGTCAGCGATCACCCGCTGCCGGGCCGCATTTCGGGCCGAGGCGTGCTGGTCGCCCGGTTCGGCCGCGAAGCCGATAGCCTGATCATCGCCGTCGCTCATCTCTCTCTGGGCGCCGGCTCGCGCCGGTCGCAGCTCGCCTTCATCGGCGAACTGCTGCAGGACCATCCGCACAGCGTGCTGATGGGCGATTTCAACTGCACCGTCGAACAGCCCGAAATGTCGTTGCTGTTCCAGCGCACCCGGTTGCAGCCGCCGGCCTGCACCGTGCATACCTTTCCGAGCTGGCGTCCGCAGAAGGCGATCGACCACATCCTGGTCAGCGATGGTCTTGCCTGCAGCGGCATGCAGGCCATGCCCGCTGCATGGTCGGACCATCTGGCGTTGTCGATCGATCTGGACGTTCCGGCTGCGTTGATCCGCTGAAGGCATTGAGGCATCGGCGGATCGTGCGGATGCCGGTTCGAGGCGATTCCAGATGGCGCTCGTACCGCCACGATCGAGTAGGACAAGTCAGAACCAGAACCTCACGCCCGCAACCACGCGGGTGTCGCGCGTCGCTTCGCCCTCGTCGCGCATGAAGTCGGCGGTCGCGCCGAAGCTGCGTTCGTGGACCAGACCGACGTACGGCGCCAATCGACGGGTGAATTCGTAGCGCAGGCGCAGGCCGGCTTCGACCGTACCGAGTCCACTGCCGATGCCGCGCGCAGCGTCGCGCTTGCCGTGCCATTCCGCTTCGATGACCGGCTGCAGGATCAGGCGGTTGGTGAGCAGCAGTTCGTATTCGGCTTCGATGCGCGCCGCGGTCTGCCCGGATGCGCCGAGATACGCGGTGGCTTCGATCTCGAATTTCTGCGGCGCCATGCCCATCACGCCGATGGCCGCGAAGTTCCGGTCGCTACCGGGCGCGATGTCGTGACGCACACCGGCGACCAGATCCCACCAGCGCGCGACCGGTCGACCGTAGAGCACTTCGACATCGGCGCCTTCGGTGTGGCCGTCTTCGCGCTCGCCTTCGCTGCGCAGCCACAGCCGATGCCGGTCGGTGCCGATCCAGCCCTGTGCTTCCCAGGCCTGTCCGGTGCTTGGATCAGCGTCCCAGACTTCGAGCCGGTCGACCAGCAGATACGAGAACACGCCTTCGCCATGCGCGTGAGCGTGCATGGGTGGTTTCGCCGCCTCGCGGTCGGCATCGGTAATCGGCGGGATCGGCGTGCGCGGCGTTTGCGGCGCGTCTTTCCGAGGCTGCGAATGATCCATGCCCGAATGGTTCATCGCGCCGTGATCCATGCCGACGTGATCCATCGTGCCGTGGTCCATGGTTGAGTGCGCTTTGTCCTCGACCGTCACGGGCGCGGGCTTTGTCTGCATCGCGCCGTGATCGTGCTGCTGCGCCTGCACGGCGCCCGCGACGAACGCGAGCGCGACGGCGAGTCCGGCGATGCGGTGTCTGCGCTGCATGGCGTTCATGCCTCCACCCGCACTTCGCGCATCATGCCCGCTTCCATGTGATACAGCAGATGGCAGTGATAGGCCCAGCGCCCGAGCGCGTCTGCGCGCACGCGATACGAACGTTTCGTGCCCGGCGGCATATCGATGGTGTGTTTGCGGACCATGAACGCGCCGTTCTCGTCTTCCAGATCGCTCCACATCCCGTGCAGATGGATCGGATGGGTCATCATCGTGTCGTTCACCAGCACGATGCGCATGCGTTCGCCGTAGTTGAGGCGCAGCGGTTCGGCGCTGGCGAACGGTTCGCCGTCGAACGACCACGCGAAACGCTCCATGTGTCCGGTGAGGTGCAGTTCGACATCGCGGCCGGGGTCGCGGCCGTCGGGGTCGTCGAACAGGCTGCGCAGCATCGAGTAACGCAAGGCCTTGCGGCCGTTGCCGCGCAAACCGATGCCGGGGTCGTCGAGTTTCGCCGTCGGCGTCATGGTCTGCATGTCGACCAGCGGATTGCCGGTTTCGCTGGCGGGATGCGCTTGCATGCCGCCTTGCATCGATCCCGACATGTTCGCGCCGCAGCCGCCTTCCATGCCTTTCATCGGCATGTTTTTCATGGCGGACATATCGTGTCCGCTGTGGTCGGTGTTTCCTTGGTCCATGCCTGCGTGATTCATACCGCCATGCCCCATGCCCCCATGTCCCATGTCCGCCATGCTCAGGATCGGTCGCGGGTCCACCGGCGGCACCGGCGCGCGCAGGCCTTCGCGTACCGCCAGCGTTCCGCTGACGTAACCGGTGCGGCCGATATCCTGCGCGAAGATCGTGAACGCGTCCTGCCCGCTGGGCGTCACGATCACGTCGAAGGTTTCCGCCGGCGCGATGCGGAATTCTTCGATCGACACCGGATGCACATGCTGGCCGTCCACTGCGACCACGGTCATCGTCAGTCCGGGAATGCGCATGTCGAAGTGGGTCATCGCCGAACCGTTGATGACGCGCAGCCGCACCTTGTCGCCGCGCGCGAACAGGCCTGTCCAGTTGCCCAGCGAGGTGGTGCCGTTCATCAGATAGGTGTAGGTATTCGCGTTGACGTCGGAAAGATCGGTCGGCGTCATCCGCATCTCGCCCCACATCTTGCGATCTTCCAGCGTGGCGCCCAGTCCGTCGCGGCGCGCATCGCGCAGGAAATCGCCCACGGTGCGTTTGCCGTAGTTGTCGTGGCCGGGCATTTTCTTCAGCCGCGCGTACAGATCGGCCGGCGCCAGATCGGTCCAGTCGCTGAGCAGCACGACGTGATCGCGCTGGTAATCGAAGGGTTCGGGTTCGGCGGCGTCGACGATGAGCGCGCCGTACAGGCCGGCCTGTTCCTGGAAACCGGAATGGCTGTGATACCAGTAAGTGCCGGATTGGCGCAGGTCGAAACGGTAACGATAGGTCTCGCCCGGGCCGATGCCATCGAAACTCATGCCCGGCACGCCGTCCATGTTCGCCGGCAGCAGAATGCCGTGCCAGTGGATCGAGGTCTGGCGGCCATGGATCGAATTCGGCGGTAATCGATTGCTCACGCGCAGTTCGACCGTGGTGCCTTCGCGCCAGCGTAGCGTCGGCGCCGGCACCGAACCGTTGACCGCGACGCCGATGCGCGTGCGGCCGGTGAAGTTCACCGGCGACTCGCCGATGGCCAGATCGAAATCGGTGCCGGTCAGCACCGGCGTGGCGGCGGCGCCGAAGCGCGGCCAGCTGAAGGCGGCAAGGGCGCCGCCCGCGGCGAGCCCCTGCACGAAACGACGACGCGAAACGTCGCCGGTAAAAGAAGAGGAGGATGAAGAAGAGGAAGACATGGAAGCACTCCACGACGACCGTTGTCCGCAGCGGCGGAGCAGGTCGTTCGCTACAGAACGATCGCTGATCGGATCAAGACAAGTGCGCGACGCGCACGACGACGGCGCCCGGACGGGCGCGATGGACGCTTAGCCGATGGGAGGTCGGACCGGATGCGGCAATGCCGGCGCCGCATGATCGTAGACGGGCGTGTCCGCATGTGCGATGCGCGCGGAAGCATGCAGCAGCAGCGTTGGCGGCATCAGCGCGGCCTGACTGTGGGCCTTGCAGGCGCAATCGCAGGCGTTGCCGCAGTTACCGTCGTCGCCATGGCCGTCGGTGGACGAGGCATCGCCGGGCAGGCTGGCGTGCGCGCCATCGTGCGTGGGCGATGCCGCTTCCTGCGCCATGCCCCCGTGACAGGGCGGCTCGGCAACTGGCGGCGCTTCAACGGAAGACTCGTCAATGGACAGCGCAACCGCCGTCGCCGAGTGGACGCAGCCTGCCTGCGCCGACGCCATGGCCGCGCCGATGCCGTTCGCCACCAGGGCGAGGCTCAGCAGGGCATGCAGCAGGAGCGAGTGGAGACGACGCATGCCGCCAGTGTACTCCCGAGGCATGGCCCCCGCGCCGCCCACCGGCCTCAACGCCGCGCCAACCGCGGCCATGCCCACACAAGCAGCAGCCATGCCGGCAGCAGGCCGATGCCGTGAACGGTCAAGGTCCACGCCGTATGGGTGGCGACGGCGAACAGCGTCGCGCCCTGCAGGCAGGCGTAGACCGTACCGATCATCGTCAATTCGAACGGTCGCGCGTTGCGGCACAGCGCACCCAGGCACAGGCCCCAACTGGTGATCGAGACGATCGCCGCCAACGCCGCCAGCGCGGCCACCGGCTCGCTGGTCAGCAGCCGCAGCATCGCCGGCAGGCTCAGCGCGAACAGCATCGAGAACCCGACCAGGAACCGTGCCGCCAGCAGTCGCGACAACACCTGCGGCGCGGTGAAGATCAGTCCGCCCGTCCCGTGGTCGCGTTCGCGCAGCACGCCGCGCGCCAGCACATCCAGCGGCAGCAGCCACGCCAGCAGCAGCGCCATGCGCATGCCTTCGTCGGGCGCGAACGTCTGCGCGCCCAATGCCCCGAGCGCGGCGAGCCACCACCAGATCCGGCGCTGGCGCAGCGCGAGTTTCAGTTCGGCCACCGCCAGAATCCCCAGCGGCCCGCGCGCGAAGGGATCCAGCAGCCGGTTCAGCCAGCGCATCGAACGACCGGCGTTTGAGCGTGCTTTCTCTTGCGACAGACCGCGCGAGGCCGCCCAATCCAACAGCGGCGCCGCCATCACCGTGAACAGCATCGCCAGCGCCAGCCACAGCGCACGGCTGGCCACGACCTTGCCGCCGGGCTGCCATGCCGGCCAGTCGAAGCGCACGGAATCGGCGGTCATCGCGTCGCCGCCCAGATTGAAGCCCATCGGCAGGGGCTTGCCGGTCTGCGCTTCGCGCACGCGCTTGAACTCGCGCGCCGCCACCATCATGCCGCTGGGATCGCTGGTCCAGCCCTGCGGATCGGCCTTGGCGTCGTCATGGTTCGCCACCGGGACCGTGAGCATCACCGTCCACACCACGAAGAACAGCACGTTGCCCGCGGTGCGGCGCAGCCACGGCACCAGGTCGAACCAGATCGCGAACATCGCGGTCAGCGCGAGACTGGGTAGGCTGAGCAGCAGCAGCGGCTTGAGCAGTTCGATCAGATCGATGTGCCGGTCTTCGGCGCGCACCCACTGCGCAGCCAGGGCAATCACGATCCCGACCGTCGCTATCATCCCGAACACCACCATGTGGCTGGCCCATTTCGCCAGCAGATAGCCGCCGCGGGTCATCGGCGTGGTGACCAGCAATTGCCAGACCCGGGTTTCGATGTCGCGGGTCAGCGTGCCGCGCACCAGATAGAAGCCGATCAGGTTGAGGAAAGTGCTGTAGATCAGCGCCAGCCCCATGCCGGCCCACGCGCTGGAGTAGAGGCCGCGCGAGCCGTCGCCCAGCGACAGCGTGCTGTAGCCCGACTCCATCGGCGGGAAGCACCACCAGGTGCCCCAGGCCATCAGCGCGAGTACCACCCAGAACCGCGGCGTGCGCATGCGCTCGCGCACGTCGGCCTGCAGGATCGCGAAGAAGCGCTGCCACGCGGCCAACATGTCAGTGGCTCCCGGCGATGGCGGCGCCCGCAGCTTTGCCGGTCAGCCAGGTGTAGGCGTCTTCCAGCTCCGGCGTGGCCGGCTGCGCGTCGGCGTGCGGGCGCTCGCTGGCGATCACCCGCACGCGAATGCCCTCGGGCCGGCGCAGCGAGCCGCACATCGTGAACTGCTTGCGCACCTCGGCCAGCCGCTCCGGCGCGATGGTCCAGTCCCAGACGTGGCCCTCGGCGCGTGCGATCAGCTGATCCGGCGTGCCGTGGAAGCGCAACTCACCGGCGCTCATCACCGCCAGCGCGGTCGCGCTGGCTTCCACGTCGGAGACGATATGGGTGGAGAGGATCACCAGCCGTTCGCCGGCCAGGTCGGTGAGCAGATGCCGGAAGCGCATGCGCTCCTCCGGATCCAGGCCCACCGTGGGTTCGTCCACGATCAACAGCATCGGGTCGTTGAGCAGCGCCTGGGCGATACCGACCCGTTGGCGCATGCCGCCCGAATACTCGCCGAGGCGGCGATCGGCGGCGTCGTTCAGGCCGACCAGCGACAGGCAGGTGTCCACCCGCTCCCGCGCCTTCGCCCCGGACAGCCCCTTCACCGCGGCCAGGAAGGCGAGGAACTCGCGCGCGCTCAGCGCCGGATACACCCCGAAATCCTGCGGCAGATAGCCCAGGGTGTGGCGCAGCGTGTTCGGCGACACCGCCAGATCCTCGCCGTTCCACGTCGCCCGCCCGCTGGTCGGCCGGGTCATCGTCGCCAGGATCCGCATCAGCGTGGACTTGCCCGCGCCGTTCGGCCCCAGCAGGCCCAGAATGCCCGGGCCGAGCTCCAGATCGATCCCGCTGACAGCCTGATGGCCGCCGGAATACCGGTAACCGACTGATTTCAATGAAAGCTCGCACTGCGACATGACCCGCCCTCTGCGCTGTGCCTCCCATCGACGACGGATCCCCGGCCCCAGCTGCATAGGTACTATAGTTAACTACAACACCTAAGCACATAGGTCGAAAGGCATGGTCAGGCACATGCAACGGACCGCCGGCAGCCCGTAGCCCGGTTCTCGCCCCAAGCGAGAGCCGGGGCTCTACGTCGAACCGCAGCGCTCATCGCCACGCAAGCATCCGCATCTCCGCACGACGCACCATCCCGGTCGCGATAGCGACCGCATCGCCAGCCTGCCGCCCGGGCATACCGCTGTCGTCTCCTCGAATTCGACGAACCGGATCACGATGCATCCCTTCTCCCCGCACCGCGGGGAGAAGGTGGCGCGAAGCGCCGGATGAGGGGCGCTTTTACGGCGCGCAGATCGCAACGACACCATGCCGGTGGCGTTCGGTCAGAAGCAGATTTCGTAGGGCGCATAAGCCGAAGGCGTCATGCGCCTTGAACCCCAACGATAGCGGGCGCTTTGAAGAAGGTGCATGACGCTTCGCTTATGCGCCTTACGTAATATAAGCCTTACGGCCTTAGATGATGAGAACATTCCGGCGCGTCATCAGCGTCGGCAGCCTCCTCCACCTCGACTAACTCTTCGTCTACAACAACACCGTGCAAAAATGCGGCGTACCGCTCCTGCAAATAATCTAATGATTCCGCTTTATCAATTTGATACTCAAGGCGCTCTTGGAAAAACTGAAGTCTGGCGCGGTTGTCCTCAAGTATCTGACTCCACGTTTTGACAAAAAGACTGTGATTCTCTTTTCCGCTCACATATCCAGTGTTCTGGTCTTGAATCTTGTCTTCAACAAAATCATCGTAGTCGTCGCTAATTACCCAGAATTGCCAAGTGATATTGAGACCGCGGAACCTCTCGTCCTTGCGGATCGACATTGAGTACTCTTCCGTCTGGCTTAGTTCTTTCTGCTTCACTTTTACAGAGGGAGCTTTCAATTCGACCACAAGGTGAACCAAATCTGTCGCCTTGTGACGTCGTATGGTTCGTGAGAGAACAAGGTCGACAATCCCCCGCTCTTTAGTCACATGTTTTACAGGTTCATCGATCTTTGTGTGATCGCCTAAGATTGCTCGGTGTTTTCTAAGCACTTCTGTCAACGAACGATCATCAACAGAGATACTGAACTCTTCACCAAATATCCATGGGTTATCCGCGATTATTCTATGTAGCTGAGAGCGCTCTTTGAGGCGCTGCTTGGGGCCAGCATCGAAAAGAATTGCTTCAAGACCGGTGAGAAACTTCAGCCGATCTGAGATTATTTTTGATGCGCCGATAATCGCGGACAAGCTTGTATTTCTCAGGAGCTGAGCAAAGTCTTTCTGAACATGCCTGGGTAAGCGCAAAACCTCTCTAAGAATCAGTTGAAGCTCTTCGGGGCTACTCTCGATGGCACTCTTGAGGAGTCGAAGCTGCAGCGCTTTGCTTGCAGAGGTCGTGCCCTCAAAGTCAGGGACGTATTGCGCCACATTGACGGCGACAATTTCGAATACCTGTCTTTCAGCCTTTTCGAGTGGGCTGTTAGGCTCACCCTCGAACGGATATATCTTTTCTTCTTTCCAGGTGTCGACTATGGCCTTCGCATCGTCAGCCGCCCTCTCCCGGAAGTGTTGCTTGATCAGCTTCTGGGAATCATCTATTAGTCCAACGACATCCGAATTCATCTGCGCAAGTTCAAGCGTCCCTTGAGCTTGGATGTCGCTGATCAGCGAAGACTTTAAGTAGGCAGAAAACGAACTGGTTCCGGTATGGAAACGCCGATCCACTTTAAGGAGGGGTGCTCCGCGCGCATTGCAGAGATACAGCGCCTTGTTTCCTCCCTTTTTCCATTCGATAACCTCCAAGCTTGAAAGATGTAGGACGCCATTTGGCGCAACCTTTTTCAGCTCGAAGCTCTGCCTCGACGCAATTAGCGACTCGGGGTCGATCCGCATTCCGCTAATAAAAAGCGATACTGACTTGTAATCAGTCAAGTAAAGCGCGAACGCATCTGTAAACTCTTCTATCGCTGTGGGCTCTTCCAGTCCACGAAGAGATTTGTCGAGCTCGCTGATTGTTACTGTGACGCCTAGCTTCTTGCCGGCTTCGGCTACCTGCTCATCTGATATTGATACCTCTCTGACACTGTCTCCTTTCAATAGGATCGTGTATGTCCAGAGTTGACCTTCCCTCTCGTAAGTGACATCCCATTCGGCGATGCGCCCCATTCCAAGTGCTTTGAAACGCCCCCTTCCTTCCTGCCCATGGAGGAAGCGGCCTTCCTTTTTCGTGGCTCCGCCTACACGCTTCCAAGATCCCCCGAGCTTGCCGAATAGCTCAGGCGCTTCGCGCCGTGGTATCCCTGTTCCGTCGTCCATCACCACAATGGAGTGAAAGCCCTTTAGCTCACCAGGGTTCAGAATTACGCGGACGCTCTGAGCATCCGCGTCGAAGGAATTCCAAATGAGCTCGCACAACGCCTGCACAGGGCGCGCTCGCGTCATCTTCTCGAGATAGTCGTGCTGCACCTGTACGGGGTACGTTTGGCTTCCCATCACTGTCCGCCGAATCCGTTATTTAGCTCACTGTACACAGGTGAATCGCATGCCGCGAGATCAAAAAAAGGGTCAGGTTCATTCGCACCTGATTTCGGCCATCCGCGCGGTCTGACCTGATCAGGAATATTCGCGATGGAATGCGAGGGAAATGAACCTGACCTATTATTGATCCGGCCTCTAAATAGTATCAAGCAGCATACTTGACGCGCGGATCGCGGAAGTAGGCTTTCACTCGCTCCGGTTCGCTGCCGATGATTTCCATGTGTTGTTCGGCAGCGG
>JBKJHV010000003.1:0-8522 GCA_046598445.1 Lysobacteraceae bacterium | reverse complement strand
TCGAGGATCGATTGCCCCGGGCCACCGGCGATGATGACCACCGGGTCCGACTGGGTCTGGCTCTTGGCCGGGATCATCGCCACCGCCAGCGCGATCTTCCGGCCGTTGGGCGCCGCGTGGTTTTCAGGCGCCTGCAGCGTGGCGCACTGCGCCTCCACCGCCTGGCCGCGGTCGCCGCCGAGGGCGCACGCTTTGAACACCAGCCCGCCGTAGCGCAGGTCGCCGTTGGCGTCGGTCTTCGGAACCACGGTTTTTTCGGCCTGCCCGCCGCAGGCGGCAAGCGCCAGCGCGAGCGAGGACAGCAACAGGGGTTTGAGCATGGGAGGTTTCTCGATGCGGATCGTGTGTGGGATGCGTGTGGGATGAAACCATGCGCTTCGTGGACCAAGACGCGGGCGGGCGGCGGATGTGACAGGCTCGGCCCGGCTCACGCAGAACCGTGGGCGCGACGCCAATGGTGCCGCGCCTGCGGCTGACGCGAATGGAAGCGGCCTGGTTCCGTAGGAGCGGCTTCAGCCGCGAGCCCTTACGGCCCATCAGCCGACGATGCCCAACAGGATGAAACGCAGGCCGCGAGGCATATCGAAGGCTGACCGCCGTTCATCGCAGCTGAAGCCGCTCCTACAGGGGAACGGCGCCATCCACGGCTATTTGCTGCTGATGTACTTCTCGCGGCGGATGTGCGGCACCGGCAGGCCGTGGCCCTTCAGCGCCTCGAAGCACACGTCGACCATGTTCGGGTTGCCGCATAGGTAGGCGATGTCGGTGTCGGCCTGCGGCGCGAATTCGGCCAGCTGGTCCTGCACATAGCCCTTGCGCACGTCGGCATGCGCGTGCGGCGAATCTTCGGCGGGCAATTCCCGCGAGAAGCACGGCATGAAACGGAAATTCGGATGCTTGTTCGCGAAATCGCGGAAATCGTCGCCGTACAGCAGCTCTTCCGGGGTGCGTGCGCCGAACAGCAGTACCACTTCGATGCCGCGGCCGGCGATCTGCGCCGCCAGCTGGGGCAGCATCGCCCGGTACGGCGTCACGCCGGTGCCGGTGCCGATCAGCAGGTAGCGGCGGTTGGTATCGCCGGGCATCAGGCAGAAGCGGCCGTAGGGGCCGCTGGCGTCGATCTGTCCACCAAGTGGCAGTTCTTCGAACAGGGCCGTGGCGGCTCCGCCGGCGACATAGCTCACCGCGATCTCCACCGATTCGCCCGGGCCCAGCGCATGGTCGTGCTGGGTGGCGAGTGAGTAACTGCGCTTGGTCGCGGTGCCGTCGGCGTAGTGGAAATGCACCTGCAGGAACTGTCCTGGGATGTAATCCAGCGGTTCGCCGTCGTCGCGGACGAAATTGAGGTGGGCGACGGTGGGGGCCAGCATCCGGCGGCCAACGAGTTTGAGCGGGAAATGGACGGGCACGAGGGAGAAACCTTGTGGAAAGGAGTGTTGCCGGAGCAGGCCGGCACGGCCGCCTATACTAGCCGTTCCGTCGCGCCGATCTCCCGAGCGCACGCCTGCCAGCCACGGCAAGGACCCCCGATGACCCCAGTTTCCGCCCCCGGCGCCGACGCGCCGGCGCTTTCGATCCGCGACCTGCGCAAGACCTACGACAACGGCGTGGAGGCCCTGAAGGGCGTCTCGCTGGACGTGGCACCGGGCGATTTCTACGCCCTGCTGGGCCCGAACGGCGCCGGCAAGTCGACCCTGATCGGGGTCGCCAGCTCGCTGGTCAACAAGACCTCCGGCGAGGTCCGCATCTTCGGCGTCGACATCGCCGCCCGGCGCGACGCCGCGATGCGCCTGATCGGCCTGGTGCCGCAGGAAATCAACTTCAACATGTTCGAGAAACCGTTCGATATCTGCGTGAATTACGCCGGCTTCTACGGCGTGCCGCGCGCGATCGCCCGCGAACGCGCGGAGCGGGTGCTGAAGGAAGCGCAGCTCTGGGACAAGAACGACAAGATGAGCCGCACCCTGTCCGGCGGCATGAAACGGCGGCTGATGATCGCCCGCGCCATGATGACCAGCCCGCGGCTGCTGATCCTGGACGAACCCACCGCAGGCGTGGACATCGAGATCCGCCGCGGCATGTGGAAGACGCTGAAGGAGATCAACGCCTCCGGCACCACCATCATCCTCACCACCCATTATCTGGAAGAGGCCGAAAGCCTCTGCCGCAATCTGGCGATCATCGACAAGGGCCGGATCGTCGAGCAGGGGCCGATGAAGGCGCTGCTGGCCAAGCTCGACGTCGAAGGCTTCCTGCTGGATATCGAACACCCGCTGCCGGCCGTGCTGCCGAAGATCGAAGGCGCCCTGCTGCTGGCCGAAGACGACCACACCATCGACATCGAAAAACCGCGGGCGATGGACCTCAACGGCGTGTTCGCCGCGCTGGACGCCGCCGGCATCCGCGTGCGCTCGATGCGCACCAAGACCAACCGGCTGGAGGAGCTGTTCGTGAGATTGACCGGCGACAACAACGTGGGTGCAGCGGCATGAGCGCGCATCAGACCACCCCCGAAATGAGCATCGCCAAGCGCCACCGCACCGCGCTGTACACCATCGTCCGCCGCGAAGTCGCGCGGATCATGCGCATCTGGGGCCAGACCCTGGTGCCGCCCGCGATCACCATGACCCTGTATTTCCTGATCTTCGGCGGCCTGATCGGGTCGCGGGTCGGCGAAATGGACGGCATCAAGTACATGGACTTCATCGTCCCCGGACTGGTGATGATGAGCATCATCCAGAACAGCTACGGCAACATCTCGTCGAGTTTCTTCGGCGCCAAGTTCGGCCGCCACGTCGAGGAACTGCTGGTCAGCCCGATGCCGACCTGGGTGATCCTGGGCGGCTACGTCGCTGGCGCGGTGCTGCGCGGGTTGCTGGTCGGCGCGATCGTGCTGCTCATCGCGATGTTCTTCACCAAGGTGCGGGTGCCGCATCCGTTCATCACCCTGACCACGGTGATCCTGGGCGCGACGATCTTTGCCCTCGCCGGTTTCGTCAACGCGGTCTATGCGAAGAAGTTTGACGACATCGCGATCGTGCCGACCTTCATCCTCACTCCGCTCACTTACCTGGGCGGCGTGTTCTATTCGGTGAAGCTGCTGCCGGACTGGGCCGAGGCCGCGACCCACCTCAACCCGATCTTTTACATGGTCAATGCGTTCCGCTACGGCCTGCTGGGCGTCTCCGACGTGCCGCTGTGGCTCGCGTACACGCTGATGCTGGGCTTCGTGTTCGCGCTGGGCGGCCTCGGTCTGTGGCTGCTGAAGCGCGGCGTCGGGCTGCGCAGCTGACGCCTTCTTGATCCGCTCCGACCATGTTCCAATTCGGCGCCCGTGCATCCGTAGGAGGGCCTTCAGGCCCGAGCTGTTCTTTGTGCCTATGGTTGAGTCAAAAGCTCGGGCCTGAAGGCCCTCCTACGAACGGTGCGTTTTCGCCGTCTTCATTTCGACTGGAGCCTGCCATGCGTATCCGAACGACTTTCGCAGCATCACTGGCGATGACCCTGCTGGCGACGACCTTGGCCGCCTGCAGCGCCACAACGCCCACCGACACCGCGGCGACCCCCTCCGCACCCGCCGACGCCCCCACATCAGGGCCACCGGCCGGCGCATCCGGCAAGATTTCCCCCGGCATGGTCGGCAAGGTCAGCCCGGTGCCGGCGTTCATGGGCCTGGGCGAGCACTTCAACATCGAGATCCAGAGCGAGGGCGGGCAGACGGCCGAGGGCATGCCTCATCGCGTCCATCTGGTCTGGGGCATGGGCACGTACGACGCCGAAGGCACGCTGTTCTATAGAAGCACCCCCGGCCCGTCGCGCGGCGCATCGATCGCGCTCGACGGCACCCTGGAAACCGCGAACGGCCAGAAGACGATCCGGGTCGAAATCGTCACCGAACCCTGCACCGACGACGACGACCGGGCGCATCCGCAGCGGGTGACGATCGTGCTGCAGGGCGAAGCCGACATGCACGGCTGCGGCGATCTGGCGGTGTATTGATCCTCCGGCCATCGATCCCCTGTTAACCGGTCCGCTGGCATCGGTCGCCCGCTCGCGGCACACTGGCGTCACGGGCGTGGGGACGCCCGATCAACGGGAATCGATCATGCTGAAGAAACTGGGTTGGGCCGCACTCGTCGCGGCCGCACTGGCTGCTGGTCTGATGTTGGCGCTGCCTGCATCCGCGCAGTCCACCGACGACGAAGCGAAGCTCAAAGCGTTCGTGAGTTCGCTGAAGTACCGCAACGGCGACATCGCGGTATCGGAAGCCGAAGCGACCTTCCATCTGGGCACCCAGTTCCGCTATCTCGACAAAGTCGACGCGCGACGCGTGCTGGAAGAGCTGTGGGGCAATCCACCGGACGAAAGCGTGCTGGGCATGGTCGTGCCCACCGCCACGCCGCTGGACCACGAGAAATCGTGGGCGGTGGTGGTGACCTTTTCCGATGAGGGCTACGTCAGCGACGAAGACGCGGCCAAGACCGACTACGACGCGCTGCTCGCCGAACTGAAAAACGCGACCAACGAAGAGAATGCCGCACGCAAGGAAGCCGGCTACGAGCCGGTGAACCTGGTGGGCTGGGCGGTGCCGCCGCGCTACGACGCCGCCAGCAAGAAACTGTACTGGGCGAAGGAAATCGCCTTCCAGGGCGGCGAACAGCACACCCTGAACTACGACGTGCGCGTGCTGGGCCGCCGCGGCTTCCTGAGCCTGAACGCGGTCGCCGGCATGTCCGAGCTGAACGCGGTGCAGACCGGGATGCAGCAGCTGTTGCCGAGCGCGGAATTCAACGCCGGCGCGCGCTATGCCGACTACGATTCGGGCACCGACAAGGCCGCGGGCTACGGTATCGCGGCGCTGATCGGCGGCGGCATCGCCGCCAAGACCGGCCTGCTGGCCAAGCTCGGTGTGCTGCTGCTCGCCGGCAAGAAGCTGATCATCTTCCTGGTCCTCGGCCTGTTCGCCTTCGTCGGCAAACTGTTCCGCGGCAAGAAAGATCGCGAGAACACGGTGCAGTGACCCCGTGCGGCGGTGCGGCGCCCTGCGTGCCGCACCGCCGCGTGCACGCAGTCCGCGACAGGAGTAAGTTCCGGCGCACGCTCCCCATCGACGGCGGGGCAAACATGAAACCCGCCAAGGAGGGTCGATGCCGAACGTCATCCGGAAATTCCTGCCGCTGCTCCTGATCCCGGCATTCTTCGCGGTCGGCCTGTATCTGGGGCCGAAACTCTCGGCCACCTATCGCACGGTGTTCCCGCCCGCCGAGTTCGCCACCGGCGACCATGCCGCGCTCTACGCCAAGGCCGGCAACGACGTGGTGATGTACGCCACTACCACCTGCCAGTACTGCGCCAAGGTGCGCAAGCTGATGGCAGAAGAGGGTGTGAAGTACACCGAATACCAGATCGACAAGTCCGAGGCGGCGAATGCGGAGTTCATCGCCAAGGGCGGCATCGGCGTGCCCCTGTTGTACATCGGCGAACGCAGGATCGACGGCTTCCGCGAGCCAGTGATCCGGGCCGCATTGAAAGCCATCGGTAACCCCACCGAAGGCCGCCTCGAAAAACAGGGAAAAGCCACCGGCGCTTCCATCTAGGAGCCAGCCTTGATCCCGTGATTGCAAAGCCAAGCGGTCCGGCTTCGAATAGGATCGAACTCAAGCAAAGGAGAGCGACGATGAAGACAAAAACATGGGCCTTGGCCGCGATGATGGCGATGGCCGCCGGCCTGGGCATGTCGGTGTCCACGACCACGGCTGCCGCCAACAACCTGTGCATCAGATTGTGTCAGCAGGACTACACCTCCTGCTGGTACTCGTGCACGCCGGGGCAGGGCTGGTGTTATGACATGTGCCGCGACAACTACAACGCCTGCGCCGCCGAGTGCTGATCGGCGCGATCCTGTAACCGGAAAAACGCCGTCGCCGTCGCCGTGGTCGCCGCGGCGACGGCTTCCACCGGTTCGCCGCGGTCGCGCGCCAGCTCTTCGACGATGTGCGCGAGATACATCGGCTCGTTGCGGCGATGCGAGGGCTGCGGCTTGACCGTACGCGGCAGCAGATACGGCGCATCGGTTTCGATCATCAACCGGTTCGCGGGAATGTGCTTCACCAGCTCGCGCAGATGCAGGCCGCGGCGCTCGTCGCAGAGCCAGCCGGTGATGCCGATGTGCCAGTCCTGATCCAGACAGTCGAACAGCTCCTTGCGCGTGCCCGTGAAGCAATGCACCACCGCCGGCCCGAGCCGCCCATCGAAGTTCTTCATCATCGCGACGAAGTCGTCGTGGGCATCGCGCTGGTGCAGGAACAGCGGCTTTCCATTGTCGGCTGCCAACTGCAGCTGGCGCTCGAACGCCCTGCGCTGCGCCGGCCGCGGCGAGAAATCGCGGTTGTAGTCCAACCCGCATTCGCCCACCGCGACAACTTCCGGATGCGCGTGCAGTTCGCGCATCTCGTCGTCGCACTCGTCGGTGTATTCCACCGCGTGGTGCGGATGCACGCCGGCGGTGGCGAACAGCTCGCCCGGATACGTGCGCGCCAGGATCAACGCTTTCGGCGAATGCTCGCGGCTGGCACCGGTGATCACCATCTTCGTCACGCCCGCGGCGCGCGCGCGCTGCAGCACCGCCTCGCGGTCGTGCTCGAAACTGTCGTGGGTGAGGTTGGCGCCGATATCGATCAGGGACATGCGGAAGACACAAGGAACGGAGCCGCCATTGTACGGAAGCCGCGCCGTGCACCGCTCCCGAAACAACTCGTTACAACTTCGCCCGGTGCAAACGGCAAACGGCGTCAACGTCGCCCCTCGCGCCTGCGTTCACTCCGGACCCTCCCCCACGGAAGATGCCCCATGTTGCGCACCCTGATGACCAGCTTCAGCCTGACCCTGCTGCTCGGCGCCGCCAGCGTCGCGCGCGCGGTGCCGATCTACGATTTCGCCCCGGTCACCGCCGAAATGCAGACCTTCGTGACGACCTACAACCTCGACGGTGCGTCGCTGCGCGTCAACAAACACGGCAGCGTGGTCTATCGCCGCGCGTTCGGCGGTTACACCCTCGGCAGCCGCATCCGCATCGCCTCGGCCAGCAAGTGGCTGTCCGCGCTGACGCTCGCGCGCCTGGTCGACAAGGGCCAGATGCGCTGGACCGATACCGTCGGCCAGTATTTCCCCACCATCGAAGCGGCCAAGCGCCCGATCACGCTCGCGCAGTTGTTCTCGCACACCAGCGCGCTGCCGGGCGGCGACGACAGCTGCATGTCCAACCCGCTCTACACCCTCGCCAGCTGCGCCAACCGCATCCTGCAGGCACCGCTGATCGGCGAACCGGGCAAGGTGTTCGCCTACGGCGGCAATTCGATGCAGGTCGCCGGGCGCATGGCGGAACTGGCCACCGGCAAAGCCTGGGACGACATCTTCCTCGACGAAATGGCGACGCCGCTGGGCCTGGCCGCCACCGACTTCGCCACCGCATCCACCACGCCCGGCTACGTGCGCAACACCAACCCGCGCATCGCCGGCGGCGTGCGCAGCACGCTGGAGGATTACGGCAAGGTGGTCGACATGGTGCTGGCCTACGGCTGTCTGGACAACAGCACGACGCAGCTCTGTCTGCCGGGCCGCCGCTTCCTCGATCGCACCACCATCGAGCTGATGGCGAACGACCGCACCGTCGGCACCGTCGACCTCTCGCGCCCGCCGACGTCCACCGGATTCGGCTACGGCATCGGCCAGTGGATCGACCCCGCGTCGCCGCTCATCGTCTCCAGCCCCGGCGCCTTCGGCTTCACGCCGTGGGTCGACCGCGTGAATCAGGTGGCCGGCGTGTTTCTCGTCGACGATCTCAACACCCGCGTGGTCGACGACATCGACGACATCCGCGCGATGGTGAATGTGGTGACCGCCGAAGGACAGGGCCAGCGCGTGGCGCCGGTACAGCCGCCAGTTCCAGCGACGCAGTCGGCGACGAAGACGAAGCCGGTGTTGCGTGGTGTCGATGCACCGCGAGCGCGCGGCAAGGCCGGCACTGAGCACGATGCAAACCTCGCCGGGCGAATCGATTGATGTGCAGAAGCTTCTTTGCTTGTCATTCCCGCCTTCGCGGGGATGACGAGCAGGAAAATCAACCCTATGGTTGTATGCGCCATACGGCCTTAGGGCGCTTTGAAAATACGAGGTCGGCAAAGAAGCGATCAAAGAACTTGCGCGCGCGTACACCAGGCAGCGGGGCCAGATTCATTCGCAACGAGCGTGAAGGCACTTGCAACCACAGTGAACGTGGTTGCGCCGCCCACGATGTTCTCCCGTTGCGCTCCTTTTGCATCGGTCCATTTGATAGTGACGGACCGCGTTCCTTCGGCAAGGTTGAAGGTGAACAGGATAGGTCTGTCGGCCTCCAACAGGTGGTAGATCATGTTCCCATTCGAAGCGCTGGGCGTGATGGCACCGGCAGCACCACCGGACTGCAGGCAGACCTCCTCGAATTTGACCGGCGGCGGGAGAGGCAGCGGCTTTGTCTGTGCTCT
>JBKJHV010000098.1:0-11988 GCA_046598445.1 Lysobacteraceae bacterium | reverse complement strand
CGCCTTGATCTGCGCCACTACCAGCGGCGTGCCGGCGCTGTCGGCCTTGGCGACGACCTGCTTCACCAGATCGCGCATGCCGTCGTAGCTCTTCCTCGACATCACGATATAGACCGGCGCGAATGGATTGCGCTCCAGCAGCAGCGAGGCCAGTTCGGCATCGGTGTGCTCCCCGTTGATGCGCGCGCGGATATGGCTGCGGTCGGCTTCGCGGACCTGCGACGGGCGCTTCGACCGGGCGAACGCCGGGACGCTCAGGAGGGCGGCGCAGACCGCAACCGCGAGACAAACTGTCAGGGAACGCATCGTGACCTCCACGCTGTAGAAGAGCCGCGGACGGTTCCGCAAGCACGGATCATATCGCCTTGGCGAGCCGATCTGCCGATCGCGGCTTCTGCCGAACGCGGCCGCGGCAGCCGCATCTCTTGCAGGGGCAGCGCGCGAGGATGCGCACTGCCAAAACAAAGACGCCTCCCGCAGTGCGGGAGGCGTCGTGTGATCCAGATCGGCGCGGAGCGACTGCTCCGGCACGGATCAGAAGGTGATGCTCCAGCTGTTGATGTAACCCACGTCGCCAGCGGCATTGTCGTTCACGCGCAGATTCCACGTGCCGTTCAAGGCTTCGCTCGAGAGATTGACCGTGAAGGTCTGGACGATATTGTCGGCGCTGCCGCCGGCACGGTTGTGCAGCACGTACACGCTGCCATCCGGTGCGACCAGATCCACTTTCAGATCGCCCTTGTAGGTGTGGACGATGTTCACCGCGACCGGGGTCGTGGCCGATCCACTGCCGGTGCGGCCGGACACGGTGATCGGGCTGTTCACTGTGGCGTTGTCGCTGATCGTGTAGTCGGTGGTGTTGGTATAGGTCTGCGTGCCGCCGCTGCTGCCGACCGTCACCGATTTGTTCACCGTGTTGCTGGCGCCGCCGTTGTCGGTCACCGTCAACGCGACCGTGTACGTGCCCGCGGCCGAATAGGTTTTGCTCGGGTTGGTCGCCGTGGACGTGGTGCTGTCGCCGAAATTCCAGCTGCGGCTGGCGATGGTGCCATTACTGTCGGTGGAGGTGTCGGTGAAGCTGACGGTCAAACCGCTGACGGTCGAACTGAAGTTCGCCACCGGCGGTGGATTGCCGCTGCTGCCCGTGGTCTTGGCCGCCTCGCCGAGGAACGCCAGACCCAACTGCGCGAACTTCGCGCTGTTCTGCGCGGAATTGCCCATGTTGGCGAGGGTATCGTTCGCGGTGTGGATGTTCGGATTGTATCCACCGCTGGCGGTGCCCGATTCGAAGAACATCGCCGACGGATAACCGGCGCTGGTCCATGACGCATGGTCGGAACAACCGTAGCCGCAGGTGTAACTGCCGCGACTCATGCCCAGCGGCACCAGGTACGTGTCGAACAGATTGGTCAGGAACGTCTTCATGTCGACGTTCGAGTAATCCGAGACCAGACGCATGTCGACCGCCGAACCCGACCGGTAGTTGGTCATGTCCATCTGCAGCACGGCGACCACGTTCGCGGCCGCGGTCTTGTGCGCCTGGGCGATGGCGTTGGAGCCACGCAGCCCCACTTCCTCGGCGGCGTAGCCCATGAACTTGACCGTGCGCTTCGGCTTCCAGCCGTTGGCCATCGCGATCCGCAGCACTTCGGTCAGGGTCGCGATGCCGGAGGCGTCGTCGTCCGCACCGGGTGCGCGCTGGGTGGTGCTGCCGCCGCCGCTGCCGTTGATCGAATCCAGATGCGCGCCGAGCACCACGATTTCATTCGGCAGTTCGACGCCGCGGATGGTCAGGATCACCGACGGCTGGGTCGAACAGTTGCTGCATGTCGACAGCTCCGAGGTGACGTCGGTGCGGCTGCCGGCAAGCCCCTGCCAGGTGTTGCGGATCCATTCCGCCGACGTTTTTCCGGTGGGGCTGGTGTAGTAACGGTTCTGGTACGTCGACAGCGTATTGATCGTGTTGTAGATGTTGGTGTGCTGGACCTGCGACAACCACGGCGTGACCGTGGACTGGTTGTCGATGGTGTAGGCGGCGAGCAGCGCATTGCTTCTCATCGCGTGCGCCGAACGATCCGAAGCGATGAACGCGTCCGCCTCCTCACGCGTCGCGAACGCGAAGAATCCGCCGCAGCGCTGCTCGCGCTGATGGATGCGTTCGGCGATGCGGCTGAGCATGTGCGCCTTGATCTCCGAGACCACCAACGGGGTGCCCAACCCATCGGCTGCGGCGGCGCCGCGGCTGACCAGATCGCGCATGCCGTCGTAACTTTTTCTGGCCATCACCACATGCACCGGTGCATTGGGATCGTGTTCCAGACGCATCGATGCGAGCGCGGCATCGGCATGCTGCCTTGCGTGCCGGCCCTCCGCGTGCGCGTGGTCGCCGGACTGCGCGAATGCTGGCGCCGCGAACATGGCGGCCCCGATGAAGACTGCGAACAGACTGCTTCCTGATTTCATTGTGTCTCTCCCTTTTGTTTCCGCCTCGATCATCTCGGCGGATTCGCGTTCGCCGCACTCGCAGATCGCCTGCGATGACGGCACCTTGGTTTCCCCCTGAAAACGTACTGATTCTCTGCCCCGACCATCGATCCGGGATCGACCGGGAATCGCACCCTTCGCAGTGCGGCTATCGGCCTTGCCCATCAGCCGATGCACTGCCCTTCCGTACCGTATGCGAGCACAGAGATGCGATCAAGCCGCAACGCAACATCATCGCGAACAACCGCATCGCTTCTGTCGCCGGAATAAGGAAACCCCGGCTTTCGCCGGGGTTTCTTCACTATCACAACACATCGCGTCCGAATATCAGAACGTGACGCTCCAGCTGTTGATGTAGCCCACGTCGTTCGCGGCGTTGTCGTTCACGCGGAGATTCCACGTGCCGTTCAGCGCTTCCGAAGACAGGTTGACCGTGAAGGTCTGCACGATGTTGTCGGCGCTGCCGCCGGCATAGTTGCTCAGCACGTACACGCTGCCGTCCGGCGCGACCAGATCCACCTTCAGGTCGCCCTTGTAGGTGTGCACGATGTTCACCGCGACCGGGGTCGTGGCCGAACCGCTGCCGGTACGACCGGAGACGGTGATCGGGCTGCTGACCGTGGCGTTGTCATTGATCGTGTAGTCGGTGGTGTTGGTGTAGGTCTGACCGGTCGGCGGCGGCGTGGTGCCGAACAGCGAGTAGAGCAGACGGTTCGGCGAGCCGGAGCCGGGGCTGGTGACCTTGTTCGGGGTCGAGTTGTTGACGATCGCCGCAGTCACCTGAGCCGGGGTGGCGCTCGGGTTGTTCGCCAGGTACAGCGCAGCGACGCCGGCCACGTGCGGCGACGCCATCGAGGTGCCGCTGATGGTGTTGGTCGCGGAGGTGCTGGTGTACCAGGCCGAGAGGATGTTCGAACCCGGGGCGAAGATATCCAGACAGGTGCCGAAGCTGGAGAACGAAGAACGCGCGTCGGTGTTGGTGGTGGAGCCGACGGTGATCGCCGAAGCGGCGCGCGCCGGCGAGTAGTTGCAAGCGTTGTCGTTGCTGTTGCCGGCCGCGACCACAACGGTGACGCCAGCGGCGGTCATACGCGCAACCGCGTCGTCGGTGGCCTGCGAAGCGCCGCCGCCGAGGCTCATGTTGGCAACCGCGGGCTTGGTGTGGTTGTTGGCGACCCAATCCATGCCGGCGATCACGCCCGAGTTGGAACCGGAGCCGTTGCAGTCGAGCACGCGGACCGGGTGGACGGTCACGCCCTTGGCGACGCCGTAGGTGCTGCCACCGATGGTGCCGGCGACGTGCGAGCCATGGCCGTTGCAATCGTTGGCGGCGCCGCCGCTGGTGATGGCGTCATAACCGTTGCCGACGCGCCCGGTGAACTGGGTGTGGGTGCGCATCAGACCGGTGTCGATGATGTACGCATGCACGCCGGACGCGGTGGTGTCGTAGGTGTAGGAGCCGCTCAGCGGCAGATTACGCTGATCGACGCGATCAATGCCCCAGGTGGCGCCGGTCTGGGTGGCGTTGATCGAGACGATGCCGTCTTCTTCGACGTAGGCGACCTTCGGGTCGGCCAGGAATCGGGCGAGCGAGGCGTCGTCGGCCTTGACGACGAAACCGCGCAGTGCGTGCTCGAAGCTGCGGACGACTTTGGCGCGATGCTTGCCGGCCATGTCGCGGGCAACGGTGGAGACGCGGGCGGCGCTGCTGCGCTCACCGGCGAGGCTGGCCGCGCCGTCTTTCAGGACGACGATGTATTGGCCGTTGATGGGGGTCTTCGCGACCCGGAGGTCGGCGGAGAAGGCGGGCATGGCTGCGAGGACGAGAGATGCACCAATAGCTGCAGAAAGCAATGAGACTCGACGATTCACGGTGATTCCTTATTAATGAATGATGGTCATGGCAGATGGACTTGGTGAGCGCGTCGAGGACATTGGCCGGCGCGCTGTTTGCGGATTGAAACCGCACAAACTCTCGTGGCGCTGATGCGCTTTCTTTATCGAGCTTGACGATGCAAGCGGAACAGCCTTACCTCCCTGGCTGACGCCGATGCGATTAATCCCGCTTGAATCCGCGGACGAAACGTATGCGAGATCAACAACCCGATCAAGCTGCAACGCAACATCGATTCGCTTGTGCAATGCGATGCGGATTCCGCACGGACATGCGCGTGCGTATCGAGTTTTTCGCATCGAAGCGATCAATCGAAGCAACATCAAGAAAATCGGGTGATCTTCATGATTCTCTGAAAAAATGGCATTTTTACAAGCTCAAAAAAAATCGTCAGACGATAATTCAACTTTCGTCACAGAGCATTTTCTGTGCGCTCACACTACAAGCGACACCGCATCGATTCGATATATTCAACACATGTCGTGCAATGCGAACGATGCGGACAGATGTAAGCGTTTTCTCGTCGCACGAAAAAAAGGCCCCGACTCGCGCCGGGGCCTTTCGATATCACGAAATGTAATAACGACAGCTTAGAACGTGATGCTCCAGCTGTTGATATAGCCGGTGTCGCCGCCCGCATTGTCGTTCGCGCGCAGATTCCACGTGCCGTTCAAGGCTTCCGAAGACAGGTTCACGCTGAAGGTCTGCACGATGTTGTCGGCGCTGCCGCCGGTGCGGTTGTGCAGCACATAGACCGTGCCGTCCGGCGCGACGAGATCGACCTTCAAGTCGCCCTTGTAGGTGTGCACGATATTGACCGCGACCGGAGTCGTGGCCGAACCGTTGCCGGTGCGACCGGACACGGTGATCGGGCTGTTGACCGTGGTGTTGTCGGCAATCGCGTAGTCGGTGGTGTTGGTGTAGGTCTGCGAACCGCCGCCACCGGTGGAGTAGCTGCCCACCAGGCTCACGCCAGTGAAGCTCGCATACGCCTTCAGACGCACGTAATACGTGCCGGCCGTCGGCGCAGCAAACGTGCAGGTCTCGGCATTGCCGCCGGTGTACGGACGGCAGTCGTACACGGTGTCGGTCGGCGCGCTGCCGAGCTTCACGTACATGTCGACGTCGCCGGTGCCGCCGGAGGTCGTGAACACCAGATTGCTGGCGCCCGCGGGCACCACCATCGTGTAGTCCAGCGAATTGCCGGTAGTCGCGGCCAGGCCGGTGACCGGAACGCCGTTGGTCAGCACCGTGCCGCCGCCGCCCGCGGTGACCGTCACCGAGCTGGACTTCGAGTGCGTGGCGCCGCCGTTGTCGGTCACGGTGAGCGTCACCGTGTAGGTACCGGCCGCGGCGTAGGTCTTGCTCGGGTTGGTCGCGGTGGACGTGGTGCTGTCGCCGAAGTTCCAGCTGCGCGATGCGATGGTGCCGTCGCTGTCGGTGGAGGTATCGGTGAAGCTGGCCGTCAGCGCGCTGGTGGTGAATGTGAAGTTCGCGACCGGCGGAATGTTGGCGGGCGGCGTACCGGTGAAGTCCTGACCGGTGACGTTGGCGCTGCTGACGGTGACGCTACGGTTGGCCGGCGAGAACGTGTAGCCGCTCAGCGACGGGGTCAGCGTGTAGGTGCCGTTGGCCACGCCGGACAGCGTGTACGCGCCGCTGGCATTGGTCGTGGCGCTGGCGCTGCCGTTGCTGACGCTGACGCCGTTGATGCCCGCGCCGCCACTGGCGGTGATGGTGCCGGAGATCGAGTACGTCGTCGCGCCGCTGCAGGCCGGGAACTTGAAGTCGGTGATGCGCGTCTGCCAGCTGCCGGCCGGACGATACATGCCGACGAACCAGAACGTGCAGTCGTCGACCGGGTCCACGGTCATCTGGTAGTAGTCGCCCCAGCGGCCGGAGCCTTCGACGGCGGCGCCGACGGCGACTTCATTCTCGCCCAGCGACATCACGCCGGCCGGATCGGCGGCGGTGCGGCCGGTGTAGCCCAAGGTGGCGAACTTGGTCGGCGCGGTCGTCTTGGTGACGTTGTAGCCCATGCCGATGTTGCCGAACTTGTCCATCGCCGCGGTACCCATCAGGTGATGAGTGCTGCTGTCGCCGGGGCTGAACGTGCCTTCCTGATGCAGCGTCCACGCACCAGCACCAACACGGCGCAGTTCGAACCAGCGCACGCCGGAATCGACCACGGTACCGCTGCGGGCCGGATCCTGGTTGGTGGCAAGCGTGCCGACGATCGCTTCGTGCGTGCCCAGATTACGGTACACGAGCTGGTTGAGCAGCACTTCGCGGATCGGGTCGAGGCGCGAGGTGGAACCCGGCTGCGGCACGGTGGCGAAGGTCGAGTAATCACGGAACCAGGTGTTGAACTCGGTGATCGCGATGCGCGGCAGCGTGGTGATGCCGCTGTTCGCTGGCGTGGTCCAGTCGATGTTCAACTCGTACAGGTCGATGAAGTCCTGCGTGCCGTTGGCGCTGCCGCCGGCATGGGCTTCGTCGTCGTTGTGACGGGCTAGCACCTGCTTGCGGCCTGCCGGAGCGGCAGTGGAACCGTAGAAGGTGCTGGGGGTCATGATCTGGAAACCGTAACCCGACAGATTCGCCACGCTGCTGAAACGCTGCGCCGCGCGCGCGGTGGCACCGGTCAGCATGTTCGCGCGATCGAATGCGTAGATTTCGGTGCCCGCCTGACTGCCTTCATTGGTGCCGCAGACGTAGGCGTCGTTCCACACGCCGCAATGCGGATAGTCGGGCAGCACCGGGGTGGCGTAGCGATAGAACCACCAGCCGCCGGTCACCGGGTCGGAGGTCTTCGACACGAAGGTGCACAGACCGGTGTCGTCCATGCTGAGCATGAACCAGCGCCCGGCCTGACGATCGTAATGGATCAACGGATCGCCGCGATCGGTGGTGCAGGAGTTGCCGGCGGGCGCCAGCGAACCGAACGTGGTCGGCCCGGAAACCAGGGTGCCGGTCTTGTTGTAGACGTTGAAATACGTGCCCGAACCGCCGCTATTGACGGCGTAGATCACGTGATTCGCGCCGACTTCGACCACCGGATCGCCCGGGCTGACGCCGGTGTTCGGGTTGTTGATGCTGACGCGGTTGGTCGCGCGGGTGGAGGCCTTCGTGCGACGCGCGTTCGGACTCTGGTCCCACAGATTCTGCAGCTCGGGCAGACGGTCCGAAGCGGTCGGCTTGTCGGCGGGCGCGTGCGGCGCCTTGCTGCCGATCGGCGTGTACTGGCGGCGATGCGCTTCGCGGATGCCCATGCCCGGAGTCCACGGCTTGGCCTTCGGCAGATTGCGCAGATCGACGTTGATGCTGTGCGCGGTCACCGGCTGTCCGATTTGCGGACGTCCGGGATTCTTCGCTTTGCCGCTCTGGGGCGGCGCCGCCATTACGGCGCAGGGCAGCAGCAGCATGACTGCTGCGGCCTTCCAGGCGCCTTTGAATGTCATTCGTTTCATTGCTGAATCCTCATCACATGACTGTGGCTACAACGGAATCGCTCGGTTTTAATGCTCTCTGAGCGAATACTTTTTGAAGCAAACGCGACAACATGCGGCAGCTCGTTCCGCGGGCGGACATCTTCCCGCCTTGCGTAATCGAATGACGCTTATTCAGGATCGACGAACACGCCCTTGCGCAACAGGCGGACTTCGCCGACCAGACTTTCCAATACGATCTGCGCCTTGTCCTTGCCGGACTTCGGCGTACCGACCACGGCGGTCGCGATTTTGTTGGGCTCCTCGCCGTCGTGGCGTTCCACGGTGAGCGAGTAGTCGGTCGCGAACTGTTGCGATGTCGACATGCGCACCTCGGCATCGAGTTTGTCGCTGACATTCACGGCCACGGTTCCGGTGCGGCTGGTCAGCCGCTGGATCGAGCCGGGCGGCGCACGGTCTTCGAGCGTGACTTCGATGCGACCGTCGCCGGTACGCGCCTGCACCGTGCCGTCGGTGCCGCGCACCGCGATCTCGCCGGATTCGGTACCCAGATCGATGTCGCTCTTCACGCCGCGGCTTTCGATGACACCCGATGCCGCGCGGACCGTCACCGCGTGGCCCTTGGGCACATACAGCACCAGATCGATGCGCTGACCATCTGCCAGCGCAACGCCTTCCGGAAGCCGCGGCGCGACGTCGAAACGGCCATCGTGCGCCGCGGGTTGAAACGCGATGACCGCCGCGCCATCGGGCTGCTGCACCGTCGAACGGATATCGAGCTGATGCTCATAGCCGCCGAAACGCATGTAGACGCTGCCGTAGGGATTGTCGACCTGGATCGCCAGGCCTTCCGGCAATTTGAAACTCTGATCGCGGCGCTGCGGTTCCTGCATGGTCTCCGCCGAATCCTGCGCGGCTTCTGCGGCCAACAGCGTCGGAGACACGACCGCGCCGGCCGCAAAACCGCAGACGACCATCGAAACGATAGTGAACGAGCGGAGCGTCATCGGCAGTTGGGGTTTGGGCATGTCGTGGGGACTCAGAAGCTGTAATCGGTGGTGAGGATGAAGTTGCGGCCCGGTTCATCGAGGCCGGAACCATGTTCGCGATAGTGTTTGTCGCCGAGGTTTTCGGCGCGCAGCGAAAGATTGAAATGTTCGCTGGCGCGCCACGACGCGCGCGCATTCAGCGTGGCCCAACCCGCGGTGCCATCGGGGTTGACGCGGGGGTCGATGCGGTCGCGCGAACTCAGGCGATCCTGACGCGTCGCGTACAGGCCATAGGCTTCGACGCCGAGCGATTCGCGGATCTGCCAGCGCGCACCGAGTTTGCCGTACAGCGGCGGGATGCGGTCGGCCGGCATGGTGCCTGCATCGGTGTCTTCTTCGCCGCGGGTGAAGGTGGCGGTAGCGTACAGCTCAAGGTCCGGGGACGGCATGCGATAACGCGCGCCGGCTTCGATGCCCCACAGATCCAGCTGCGCGACGTTGCGGTTCTGCACTTCCAGCGCGGTGCCGATGCGATTGCCGGTGAGCACGCTGGTGATCTTGTCGCGATAGCTGGAACGGAACGCGATCACTTCGCCGCTGAAACGTTCGCCGCCGAACTTCACGCCGGCGTCGAGGCTGGTGACGGATTCTGGCTTGAGATTCGGATTCGGCGTGCTGAAGCGGTTGCCCGGACGCACCCCGAACACACCGAGGTCGAAAATATTCGGCGCGCGGAAACCACGCCCGAGATTGGCGACCAGGCGCACGTCGTCGTTCAACTCGAATGCGAAGCCGATATTGCCGGTCAGATCGTCCGGCGTCAGCGAAAATCCGGGCGTGATGCCGTCGGTCGGGATTTCGATATCGAAACGGCTGTAACGCAGGCCGTAATTCAGATCGAAGCGGCCGCGGCGCCAGTCGTCGGCGGCATACACGGCCATGCCGTCCATGCGCGAACCGTTCGGGAAGCGCGGCGCGCGCACGCTGAACGCGCCGGTGTTGATGTTGACGCGGGTCTTCGACGAATCCACATCGTCGCGATAGAACTCGAAGCCGTAGCTCAGGTGATGGTACTCACCGATCGCCTTGCCGAATTGACCCGTCACGCCGGTGGTGGTGTCGCGGTTGCCCTCGTGCTCCAGGTTCGGCGTGCCGGTGGCGCGGGTGCGGCGATCATCCACCACAATTTGGCGGCCGAGGCGCATCTCGCCGTTGTCGAACAGCGCGTTCGGATTGTCGATGCGCCAGCGCAGTTGCGCGAAACGGCGCTCCTGCGGCTCGAAGAAAAAGATGGCGTTCTCGGGCGCGGTCTGACCGAAACCCGGCACCAGCGCGTCGTGGCGGGGCGTGCGCGGCTGTTCGGAATACTGCAGGCTGAACATGAGTTCGTGGCCGGGCGCGATATCCGCCTGCCATTTGAAATCGAGACTGCGCTGGGTGAAGCCGGTGAACGGACGCGTCTCGCCGTTGCCGCTGCGCACGTCGTTGACTTCCTGCGAGGTCACACCGAGCGAGAAGCCCATGCCTTCGCGGCCGCCCCTGACTTCGGCGCGGCCGATCAGCGAATCGTCGGCGCTGGCGGCGATCGCGCGCAGGCGGCCATCCCATGTCCAGGCATCGCCGCTGAAATCCAGCTCCGGCGTGAGCATCTGCACCACACCGCCCATCGCGTCGCCGCCGTACAGCGTGCTGGACGGGCCGCGCACCACTTCGATGCGGTCGAGGCTCTGGCCGTCGACCAGGGCGATGTACTGGTTGGGGGCGTTGCGGAAAATCGCGTTGTTGAGGCGGAAACCATCCACCAGATGCAGCACTTCCGAGCCCTTGAGCCCGCGCACGATCACCACGCCCTGCCCCGGGGTTGTCTGCTGCACAAAGGTGCCGACTTCGCCATGCAGCGCGTCCATCGGCGTCTGCGGCGCGGTTTCGCGCAGGCGCTCGCCACCGACGATGGTGGTGGCGGCCGGGATATGCAGGGTGGATTCGGGGCGTTTGGTCGCGGTGACCTGCACGGTGTCCAGACACGCGGCGTCGCCATCCCGGCAGCCGGTCGTGGATTCGCCGGCATCGGCAGCGAGAGCCTCGCCCACGGCAAGCGCCAGTACGGCGATCACCGCCGCATTCTTCACCTTACGCATCGTCCTAATCTGTCCCCGGAATCCAAGAAAACCACAAGAAAACCAAATGAAGCTGAGAAATATGCTGGTGCGAACGGGTCGCATGGAGCGCGACGCCTGCCATCGCGGCATGCCCCCGCATCCGCCGGCAGAACGCTCCCCTGCCCTGTCGCACCTCGTCGGGCGGCGATCGGAAGCATGGAAGTCGCGCTTGGGTCATTCAGCTTGCGTTCCATGACGAATGACCTACCCGACCCTAAACGGTACTGACGTGTTGCGTCAACTGTTGACGCTCCGTTGCCGTTCGTCGGTTCGCCGGATCCGAAAGCTCGTCAGGAAAACGTCAATCCCGCTCCGCAAATGTGAAGACGATCACGAAGCCATACGCGTCATTGCCACCATTGGGCCACGTCTTTGCTGCGTCGCAGCATCGCCCGGCGCTGAAATCGCACATTCCACAACGACGAAGCCCCGGCACAGGCCGGGGCTTCGCATGGAACAGTCCGCAATGGGCCGGGCGCCCGCCGCCTTCCAGCGACGGGCGCGTCGACATTACGGGGTGCGGGTAGCCTTCAGGGTCACGCCCGAATACGCGGAATACGCGCGCACGTTGACGTAATACACACTGCCGGCCGTCGGGTTGTTGAAGGTGCAGGTTTCGGCATTGCCACCCAGATACGGACGGCAGTTGTAGGTGGTGGTGGTCGGCGCGGCGCCCAGCCTGACGTACATGTCCGCATCGCCGGTACCGCCGGAGATGTTGAACACCAGGCTGGTCGTACCGGCCGGCACGGTCACCGAGTAGGTCGGCGACGTGGTGTTGATCGCCTGCGCAGGCAGCGCCACGTTCAACACGACGGTGCCCGTCGGCGGTGTGCCGGCGCAGCTCACGCCCACCGCGGTGAAGGCCGAGGTGACGTTGGCGACGGTGAAGCCGAGGTCGGCCGCCGCCGTCTGCACGCCGCAGGCACCCTGGTTGAAGTTGGTGCTGGCGGTCCAGTACAGGTCGTTCGCGCGGGCGAAGACCTGGAACGCCTTCTGCGTGTTCCAGCCCG
>JBKJHV010000086.1:0-6826 GCA_046598445.1 Lysobacteraceae bacterium | reverse complement strand
GGACGCCGCCTGGCCCGCTGGGTGCGGCCCTGGACGCTCGCCGCCTGGATGTTCCTCACCATCGGCATCAGCATGGGAAGCTGGTGGGCCTATTATGAGCTGGGCTGGGGCGGCTGGTGGTTCTGGGATCCGGTCGAAAACGCCAGCTTCATGCCGTGGCTGGCCGGCGCGGCGCTGCTGCATTCGCAGGCGATCACCGAAAAACGCGGCAGCTTCCGCAGTTGGACATTGCTGCTGGCGATCGCGGTGTTCTCGCTATCGCTGCTCGGCACGTTCCTGGTGCGTTCGGGCGTGCTGACCAGCGTGCATGCGTTCGCGTCCGATCCCGGCCGCGGGCTGTTCATCCTGATCTTCCTCGGTCTGGTCGTCGGCGCATCGCTGCTGCTGTATGCGATGCGCGCGCCGAACATCGACGGCGGCAAACCCTTCACCGGCGCATCGCGCGAGGCGCTGCTGCTGCTCAACAACGTCTTCCTCACCGCCGCCTGCGCGATGGTGCTGATCGGCACGCTTTACCCGCTGCTGGCCGATGCGCTGGAACTCGGCAAGATCTCGGTCGGGCCGCCGTACTTCTCGCTGCTGTTCATCGTGCTGATGGCGCCGATCGTGCTGCTGCTGCCGCTGGGCCCGCTGATCCGCTGGCAGCGCGACGACTTCGCCCGCCCGCTGCGCATGCTGCTGCCGTGGGCAGCGCTGGCGCTGGTGGCCGGCGGCATCGCTTATTTCCAGGCGCCGAACGGCCCGTGGAAAACCGCGGCCGGCGTCGCCGGTTCGGTGTGGATCGCGCTCGGCACCGCGCGCTTCGTCTGGCAGCGCCTGCGCACGCATCGCAGCGCATTGACCGCCGAGATGTGCGGCATGGTGCTGGCGCACGGCGGCCTCGCGGTGTTCCTGATCGGCGCGCTGCTGGTGGAAGCGCAGTTGCAGCAGCGCGAAATCGCGATGAAGCCGGGGCAGACGCTCACTCTCGGCCGCGACAGTTTCCGCTTCGATGGCGTGCAGCGTCTTGCGGGGCCGAACTACACCGCCAGCCGCGGCACCGTGGAAGTATTCCGCGATGACCGCCGCGTGGCCGCGCTGCATCCCGAAAAGCGCGAATACGCCAGCGGCGGCCAGGTGATGACCGAGGCCGCCATCCGACCGGGCGTGAGCCGCGACGTGTTCGTCGCGCTGGGCGAACCGCTGGGCGACAACGCCTGGGCGGTGCGCGTGCATATCAAACCCTTCATTCGATGGATCTGGTTCGGCGCGGGGCTGATGGCGCTGGGCGGGTTCGTGACGGCGTTGGATCGGCGCTTCAGGAAAGCAGCCATCAACGACCGTCATCCCGAACACGGCGCAGCCGTGGAGGGATCTGCATCTGCGCTTACCGGCACGACAGCAGATCCTTCGCCTGCGGCTCGGGATGACAATGTTGTGGGGAGATCGTGATGCACGCCAAACGCTGGCTGCCCTTCGCCGCCTTCCTGCTGATCGCCGCACTGCTCGCCACCGGCGTGTGGCTGAGCCGTCGCGACAACCGCGAGGCATTGCCGTCGCCGCTGATCGGCAAACCCGCGCCCGAGTTCGCGCTGCCGGTGCTGCACGAACCGACCCGCACCGTCACGTCGAAAGAACTGCGCGGCCAGCCGTATCTGCTGAATGTCTGGGGCAGTTGGTGCCCGGAGTGCCAGGTCGAACATCCGGTCATCAGCCGCTTCGCCGCGACCAAGCGCGTGCGCGTGATCGGCTACAACTGGAAGGACGAACCCGCCGACGCGCTGGCGTGGCTGGCGCGCTTCAACAACCCCTACTGGCTGGTGCTGGCGGACATCGAAGGCGGCACCGCGATCGATTTCGGCATCTACGGCGCGCCGGAAACGTTTCTGGTCGACGCCGAGGGCATCGTGCGCTGGAAGCACGTGGGCGCGATGACCGATGCGATCGTCCACGACGAACTGCTGCCGGTGTTGGAAGCGGCGGAGGGGATGAAGCAGTGATTCGCTTCTGGAACCGCAAGAGCAAATCCCCCCTGCCCCCCTTTTCCAAAGGGGGGAACAGCACGGTTTTTTTCAAAGTAGAAAATAACGACGGCTTTTTCGAGAGCCAGAAGCGTCGCCACTTTCTGCACGAAAACTTTGTCCGCTTGTCTTCCCCCTTTGAAGCCCGCTTGCCTTCCACCTTTGAAGCCCGCTTGTCTTCCCCCTTTGGAAAAGGGGGATCGAGGGGGATTTGCCTTGCGCTTGTCCTGCTGTTGAGTCTCCTCGCAACACCGGCGTTCGCGCAGAAAGCCACCAATCCCGCCCCGCTGCAGTTCCGCGACACCGCCGAGGAAACGCGTTTCCACGATCTGGTCTCCGAACTGCGCTGCGTCATGTGCCAGAACCAGTCGCTGGCCGATTCCAACGCCCAGATCGCGGTGGATCTGCGCCGCGAAGTGCTGGGCCTGATGCGCGAAGGCCGCAGCGACCCGGAAGTGCGCGATTTCCTGGTCGCGCGCTATGGCGAATTCGTGCTCTACCGTCCGCGCGTGAGCGGCACCACCTGGCTGCTGTGGTTCGGGCCGCTGCTGTTCGCGCTGGGCGGCGCTGCCGTGGTCTGGCGCCTGCTGCGCCGCGGCCGCAACGCACCGCCGCCGGCTGATGACGAAACCCAGGAGTGGTGATGTCCGGAGAAATGATGACTTCGCTGCTTTTCGCCTCGATCGCCGCCGCCGCGACGCTGATCGCGTTCGTCGTGGTGCTGCGGCCGCTGTGGCGCGCGAAACCGCGTTCGGCCGCGATCCTGATCGCCGGGCTGGCGCTGTCCACGGCCGGCCTGTATCAGTTGATCGGCAGTCCGATCGCGCTGGATGCCGCGATGGTGAAGCGCCCGGACACCATCGAAGCCGCGCTGGCGCAGCTGGAGCGCAGCCGCGACCGCTTCCCCGACCATGAAGGCTGGGTGATGCTCGCCACCGCCTACACCCGCGTCGGCAAACACGAACAGGCGCGCGGTGCCTGGGAAGAAGTGCTGAAGCGCGCGCCGGACGACGCCAATTTCCTCGCCGCCGCCGCCGAAGCGCGGGCGCAGGTGCATCCGCAGCGTCGCTTCGATGCGAAAGCCGTCGAATACCTGCGCCATGCGCTGAAGAACACACCGGAGCACCAGCGCGCGCGCTTCTTCCTCGGCATCGCCCTGCGCCAGCAGAACAAGCCGGCGGAAGCCGCGACCGTCTGGGAGCCGCTGCTCGCTACGGTCGACGCCGCTAATGCCGACACCCTGCGCGCCGAGATCGACGCCGCGCGCGTGGACGCCGGCCTGCCTGCACTCGCGTCGCCCGTCGTCGCCAGCGCGACGCCAACGCTGACGGTGGAAGTCGCGCTGGATCCCGCGTTCGCCGCGCGCGTTCGCCTGCGCGGCGACGCCACCGTGTTTGTGATCGCACGCGCGCCCGACGGCCCGCCGATGCCGGTCGCGGTGGAAAAACACACCCTCGCCGATCTGCCGCTGCGCGTGACCCTCGACGATACCGACGGCCCGATGCCCACGGCCAAGCTGTCCGCATTGAAAGAGGTGGAAGTGATCGCCCGCATCTCCGAAAGCGGCAACGCCATGCGCCAGGACGGCGATCTGGAATCGAAGCCGGTGCGGGTGACTTTGCCGGCCGACAAGCCGGTGAAGCTGGTGCTCGGCGCGGAATGAGGACAACGGAGCGCGTCGCCGCCCGCGCACGCTGGTGGCTGATTCCATGCGGCTTCGGCCTGCTCCTGCCGCTCCTCAATCGTCTGCTTGCGCCATCGGCGAACACGTTCGCCTGGCTGATCGATCTCGCCGCGCACTGGCAAATGCTCTACGCACCGCTGTGGCTCGCGCTGTGTCTGCTGTGCGCGCTTCGCGCGCGACGCTGGCTGCTGCTAGCACCGTTCGCGCTGCTGCCGCTGTGGAGCGCAAGCGAGCGTCTACCGCACAGCGATGGTGACAAACCGGCGCTGATCGTCGTCGCGGCGAACGTGCATGTCGGCAATCGCGATCCCGCCCCGCTGGTCGCGTGGCTGCGGGCGCAACCGGCGGACGTCGTGGTGATCTCCGAACTCAGCCCCGAATACGCCGAAGCACTGGTGCGCCAACTTGGCGACGATTATCCGCATCGTGCGCTGTCTCCTCGATCATCGCCATTCGGCATCGGCATCCTTTCGCAGCGCGTGTTGTACAGGACGCGCGCATTCTCCGACGGCGATGCGCAGACCATCGCCGCAACCGTCCGCGCAGGCGGACGCCCGACACGGATCCTTGCAGCACATCCGATGCCGCCCTTGGCGCCCGAATGGCACGGCAAGCGGGATCGCTTGCTTACGATCGCCGGTGAAACTGCCGATACGCCGCTCATCGTCGCCGGCGATCTCAACGCCACGCCGTGGTCGAGCGCGCTGATCGGGCTTGAGCGCCACGCATTGCTGCGCACCACCGGCTTCGCGCCCACCTGGCCGCGCGCGGGGCGGGGCGCGATCGGCATCCCCATCGACCATGTGCTCGCCAGCCGCCACTGGCGGCGCGGGGCGTCCTCGCGCGGACCGGACATCGGTTCCGACCACTTCCCGGTCCGTGTGGCGCTGCACTGGGCCGAGGGCAGAAGCCGCGACTGACCGCGGACACCGCCCGGACTCGGAAAACTGCAGTCCATGGCGTACCCTCTCGTCCTGTCGCTCAGGACCGCTAGACTTCACGGATGACTGAATTCATACCTCCCGGCACCCGCTTCGCGGCGTTGCCCTCGCCCTTCCCGATGAAACGCGGCGGCGCCCTGCACGGCGCACGCATGGCCTACGAAACCTGGGGCACGCTCAGCCCGGTGGCCGACAACGTCGTGTTGATCCTCACCGGGCTCTCGCCCGACGCGCACGCCGCCAGCAACGCCGACAACACCGAACCGGGCTGGTGGGAGCCGATGCTGGGGCCGGGCAAGGCCATCGACAGCGACCGCTGGTTCGTGATCTGCGTCAATTCGCTGGGAAGCTGCAAAGGCTCGACCGGCCCGGCATCGATCGAAGCCGCCACCGGCGCGCCTTACCGCCTGCGCTTCCCGGAGCTGTCGGTGGAAGACTGCGCCGACGCCGCCATGGCCGTGGTGCGCAGCCTGGGCATCGAGCGACTGGCCTGCGTCATCGGCAATTCCATGGGCGGGATGGTCGCGCTGGCGCTGCTGCAGCGGTTCCCGGGCGCGGTGCGCAGCCACATCAACATTTCCGGCGCAGCGCGCGCGCTGCCGTTCTCGATCGCGATCCGTTCGCTGCAGCGCGAAGCGATCCGCCTCGATCCGAACTGGAACAACGGCGACTACAGCGACGAGACGTATCCGGAGGCCGGCATGCGCATGGCGCGCAAGCTCGGCGTCATCACCTACCGTTCGGCGCTGGAATGGGACGGCCGCTTCGGCCGCGTGCGTCTGGATTCCGACCGGCGCATGGGCGACGACCCGTTCGGTCTGGAGTTCGAGGTCGAAAGCTATCTCGAAGGCCACGCCCGCCGCTTCGTCCGCCGTTTCGACCCCAACTGTTACCTCTACCTCAGCCGCTCGATGGACTGGTTCGATCTGGGCGAATCCTGCCACGGCAGCTGCGAGGACGGTTTGTCGAAGCTGCGCGTGGAGCGCGCCCTGGCCATCGGCGTGCACACCGACATCCTGTTTCCGATCCAGCAGCAGCAGGAAATCGCCGACGGCCTGCTCGCCGGCGGCGTCGACGCGCGCTGCCTGCCGCTGGAGTCGCCACAGGGCCACGATGCCTTCCTTGTGGACATCGCGCGCTTCGATCCGGCGGTGCGCGGTTTTCTCGATTCCCTGTAGGGCGTGCCCCGGCACGCCATCGCAACGCTTCCGATCGCTTGCGATGCTGATCGAAGCGGCTTCGATCATTTCGAGATCGGTTGAACGGCCGAGACGGCGGGCCAGGGCCCGCCCTGCACATCAATCCAAGCGCTTGCGGAACCGCGAGATCGCCAGCGTCATCATCACCGTGGTGAACGCGATCAGCGCCAATACGTCCGGCCAAAGTTCGTAAAGATTCGCGCCGCGCAGCATCACCCCGCGGATCAGGCGCACGAAATGGGTCAGCGGCAGTATCTCGGCGATCCACTGCGCCGCCACCGGCATGCCGTCGAACGGAAACATGAAACCGGACAGCAGGATCGACGGCAGGAACAGGAAAAACGCCATCTGCATCGCCTGGAACTGGGTCTGCGCCTTGGTCGAGACCAACAGCCCAAGTGTCAGATTGGCGACGATCAACAGCATCGCCGCAGCGTAGACATCCAGCAGGCTGCCGCGCACCGGCACGCTGAACACGGTCATGCCCAGCACCAGCACCACCGTGGTCTGCACCAGCCCCACGCCGATGTAGGGCAGCACCTTGCCGATCATCAGTTCGGCGCTGGACACCGGCGTAGTGATCAACAGTTCGAGATTGCCGCGCTCGCGCTCGCGGACGATGGCCATGGCGGTGAACATCACCATCGTCATGGTCAGGATCACCCCGATCAGGCTGGGCACGATATTCACCGCCGCGCGGCGCTCCGGGTTGTACAGCGGCAACACGCTGATCGATGTCGTACGCAGGCCGTTGCCACCGTCCAGCGGCATCGCCGCGAGCTGGCGCGCGGTGGCCTGCACCGAAGTGTCGCTGCCGTCGACGATCACCTGCACCGCTTCGCGACCGTCGAGTTTGCGGCGTTCGAAATCCTGCGGAATCACGATGCCGATCTTGATCCGGCCGCGATTGAGCAGCGTCTGCAGATCCTGCGGCGTGCGCGCGGGCGCGACCTGGCGCACGATGCCGGTCGCCAACATGTCCTGCGCCAGCGCGCGCGAACC
>JBKJHV010000078.1:0-38447 GCA_046598445.1 Lysobacteraceae bacterium | reverse complement strand
GCAGTCCAAATGTAGCCTACGTTTTGCGGAGTGCCGGATGGCAACAAAAGTCGAAAGCGGGTCGGATCACCCCCAGGGTGACGGCGCGCAACCGGTTGACGCGGGTCGTCGCCGCTTCCTGACCGTGTCCACCGCTGTGGTGGGCGCCGTCGGCGTTGCCGGTGCCTCGGTCCCGTTCATCAAATCCTGGATGCCCAGCGCCCGCGCCAAATTGGCCGGTGCACCGGTCACTGCCGACATCAGCGGTCTGGTCGAAGGCCAGCGCCTGGTGTTCGAGTGGCGCGGCCAGCCGATCTGGATCGTCAAGCGTTCGCAGGCGATCCTCGATGCGCTGCCCACGCTGGACGGCAATCTGCGCGATCCCAAATCCGAGAACCTCGATCAGCAGCCGTCCTACGTCAAGGGCGAGTTCCGCTCGATCAAGCCGGACATTTCGGTGCTGGTCGGGCTCTGCACCCATCTGGGCTGCTCGCCCGAGATGAAGGCCGAGATCCGGCCCGAGCCCTTCGACTCGGAATGGAAGGGCGGCTACTTCTGCCCCTGCCACAAGTCGAAGTTCGACATGGCCGGTCGTGTGTTCCAGGGAGTGCCTGCGCCGACCAATCTGCCGGTGCCGCCGCACTATTTCGCCGACGACAACACCATCATCATTGGTGTCGATCCGAAAGGGGGCGCATAAGCCATGGCGAACATCCTGATGCGCACCGCCGACAACGTGATGGGCTGGGTCAATGAGCGCGCGCCCGGCTTGATGCCGTTCTACCGCAAGCACATGACCGAGTACTACGCGCCGAAGAATTTCAACATCTGGTACATCTTCGGCATCCTCGCCACCGTGGTGCTGGTCAACCAGATCGTCACCGGCATCTTCCTGACGATGCACTACAAGCCGAGCGCGGCGGAAGCCTTCGCATCGGTCGAATACATCATGCGCGACGTCGCCGGCGGCGACATCATCCGCTACATGCACAGCACCGGCGCTTCGATGTTCTTCATCGTCGTCTACCTGCACATGTTCCGCGGCCTGATGTACGGCTCGTATCAGAAGCCGCGCGAGCTGGTGTGGATCCTGGGCATGCTGATCTACCTCGTGCTGATGGCCGAAGCCTTCATGGGCTACGTGCTGCCATGGGGGCAGATGTCGTTCTGGGGCGCCAAGGTCATCATCTCGCTGTTCGGCGCGATCCCCTACATCGGTACCGCGCTGACCGAATGGATCATGGGCGACTACCTGCCCGGCGACGCCACCCTCAACCGCTTCTTCGCGCTGCACGTCATCGCGCTGCCGCTGGTGCTGTTGCTGCTGGTGGTGCTGCATCTGGGTGCGCTGCACGAAGTGGGCTCGAACAATCCCGACGGCGTCGAGATCAAGAAAGGCCCGAAGGGCAACCGCTGGTCGGCCACTGCGCCCACCGACGGTGTGCCGTTCCACCCGTACTACACGGTCAAGGACATGTTCTACGTCGGCTGCTTCCTCATCATCGCGGCCTTCATCCTGTTCTTCGCCCCCGCGTTCGGCGGCTGGTTCCTGGAGCACGACAATTTCGCCGAGGCCAACCGCCTGGTGACGCCCGAGCACATCAAGCCGGTGTGGTACTACACGCCGTACTACGCGATGTTGCGCGTAGTGCCGCACAAGCTGAGCGGCGTGATCGTGATGTTCGCGGCGATCGCGGTGCTGTTCCTGCTGCCGTGGATCGATCGCGCCAAGGTCAAGTCCTACCGTTACCGCGGCAAGCTGTCGTGGACGATGCTGCTGCTGTTCGCGGTGAGCTTCGTGTGGCTGGGCAAGATCGGTGCGGGTCCGGGTACGGATCCGGTCGAGACCTGGATCGGTCGCGTCCTGACCGCGTTCTACTTCCTGTTCTTCCTCACCATGCCGGTGTGGACGAAGATCGACAAGACCAAGCCGGTTCCGGATCGGGTGACGATGCATGACTAAGCTCTCCACACCTCATGGTTCGGCGATGAAGACTTCGCGCCTCAACCGCGTGGCGGCGCTCCTGACGGCGTTCATCGCCGGCATGGCGCTGTCGGCTTCCGCGCTCGCGTCCAGCGGCGGCGATCTGCTGCAGGCGGGCACCGACCTGGAAGACACCGCTTCGCTGCAGCGCGGCGCCCAGCTGTACATGAACAACTGCGCGGGCTGTCATTCGCTGAAATTCATGCGCTATTCGCGCATCGCCGAAGACCTCGGCCTCAGCGAAGAACAGGTGATGACCAACCTGAACTTCACCGGCGCCAAGTTCGGCGAGCAGGTCGTCAATGCGATGCCGGCCGCGCACGCCGAAAAGTGGTTCGGCAAGGCGCCGCCGGATCTGAGCGTGATCGCCCGCGTCCGCGGCAGCGACTGGATTTTCACGTATCTCAAGTCGTTCTATCTGGACGAAGCGCGCCCGCTGGGCTGGAACAACAAGCTGTTCCCGAACGCCTCGATGCCGAACCCGCTGTGGGAAATGCAGGGCAATCAACGCCCTGTCTTCACCAAGAAAACCCTGACGGGCGCGAAGGACGACAAGGGCAAGCCGGTCATGGGCTGCGCGCACGGCACAACGGAAATCGAAGATGCCTGCCTGAAGGAGTTCGTCATCTCCGAGGCGGGTACGCAGAACGCGGAAGAGTTCGACCGCACTGCGCGCGACATCACCGCGTTTCTCGAATACGTCGGCGAGCCCGGTGCGATGAAGCGCCAGCAGACCGGCGTCTGGGTGATCCTGTTCCTGACGTTCTTCACCCTGATGGCCTGGCTGCTCAAGAAGGAATACTGGCGCGACGTGCATTGATGGCGGAGCGATTCTTTCGCGCGACGATCACCTGCGAGGCGACCGGCTTGTCCGGTCGCGCTTGTTCTTGAGGATGGATGGCGAGTCTGCGTATGCGTAACACTCTCACCCTGTTTTCTTCCGTCGACGATGTGCTCTGCCATCGCGCCCGCCTGGTGCTGGCAGCGAAAGGCGTGACCTACGAACTGGTGCCTGTGGATCCCCAGAATCCTCCCGAGGATCTGATCGATCTGAATCCCTACCATTCGGTGCCGACGCTGGTCGAACGCGATCTGGTGCTGTACGCGGCGTCGGTGGTCAGCGAATACCTGGATGAGCGCTATCCGCATCCGCCGCTGATGCCGATCGATCCGCTGTCCCGCGCGCGCCTGCGTCTGGCGATGCTGCGCATCGAACACGACTGGGTGCCCCAGGTGCAGGCTGTGCAGTTCGGCACCAAACAGCAGGCGGAAGCCGGCCGCAAGCGCTTGAAAGAGCTGCTGACCGCCGCGGTGCCGCTGTTCAAGGCCAGCAAGTTCTTCCTGAACAACGAAATGAGCCTTGCCGACTGCGCGATGGCGCCCATCGTCTGGCGCCTGCATGCGCTGGGCGTGCCGCTGCCCAGCGACGGCAAAGCGATTGAGGATTACGGCAACCGCATCTTCCGCAGCCCCGGTTTCGTCCGCAGCCTCACGTCGCAGGAAAAGAGCCTGCGCGAGTTGCCTGTTTGACCGCCGGCCTGCCTGACTGACGGCCTCATTTGATGATGTTTCCGCTCGATATCGCCGGGAGTACACTCCGGCCATGACCGATGGTCCCGCGCCAGGCATGACCAGCCGTCGCCCGTACCTGTTGCGGGCGATGTACGAGTGGATCGCCGACAACGGCATGACCCCGCATCTTCTGGTCGACGCTTCCCGTCCAGGAGTGAGAGTGCCCGCGTTCGCGGTGAACGACGGCAAGGTTGTCCTCAACGTCGCCGATCGCGCGGTCGGCGCGCTGGACATGGGCAACGATGAGATTTCCTTTACCGCCCGTTTCGGCGGCGTCAGCCATCAGGTGCGGGTGCCGATCGGTGCGGTGTTGCTGATCTACGCCCGCGAGACCAGTCAGGGCATGGCCTTGCCCGACGAAGCTGTCGGGGCGTCAAGTGCGGTGGCCGAAGTCGAAGAAGGCCTCGACGCGGACGCGGACGGCGGCGATGATGGCGGGGACGGCGGTGGAAGCGGTAGTGACCGCGCACCGCCACCGAAGCGAGGCGGGCACCTGAGAGTCATCAAGTAACGTCTTACCGCAAGCGTTCTACCGCTGCCGCAGACGGTTTCCGCGGCTCAGCCTGGTCCGGGGGGAGCCATGCAATCAATCCAGCATCACATTCGCGGCCGAGGCCACCGGGCCGCTGAAAGACACCAGGCGGCCGCCGCGCAGCACCAGCCGCGCGATGTGACGGTCGGTGCCGTCCTCCGAGTATTCGAAGCGGAAACTGCGCTCGAAGCCCAGCCGGCCGTCCTCGCCGCGATGCAGGCGCAGGCCGGTCCCGTGTACGGTCTGGTCGATCAGTTGCACGCCGGCAGTGCGGCACGCCTCGCCGCCGAGCTGGATCGCCAGTTCGGCCGCGGCACGCGACGCACTCCAGAATGCGAACCCCATCGCACCCAAAATCATCAAGATCAGTAAAGTCGGCATCTGTTTAATCTGCGGCCTGAGTGCCCCGGATGCAATCCCCGAATGTCGCCCTGGAGCGCAACCCCAATGATGAAGCTCGTATTCGCCGCCGACCACCTGCAGATCCTCCTCGAGCCCGGGGTCAAGCGGATCGGTTCCGCGCCCGATGCCGACATCGTGCTGCGCGGCGAGGGCATGCTTCCGCAGCATTGCGAGTTACAGGTCAACGCGCAGGGCGTGATGCTGAAGATCGCGCGTGGCGCGGCCGTAAGCGTCAACCAGCGACTGGTCGATGGCCTGCTGTCCTTGAGGCCCGGCGATCAGATCACGTTCGATACGGTGGAGGCCACGCTGGTCGTGATCGAGGCGGTGCGCCCGGGCGAACGCGTCGCAGCGCCCGTGATCGACGATGTCAACGCCACCACCGTGCGCGCCGCATTGCCCAAGTACACGCTGCGTGCCCAGACCGGACGCATGCTCGGCCGCAGTTACCCCCTGACCGGAGCGACCGTCGTCGGCCGCGCGCCGGAGTGCCAGCTGCGTCTGGACGACACCAACCTTTCGCGCAAGCACGCCAAGCTCATTCCCACCAACGAGGGCGTGGTGATCGAAGATCTCGGCTCCACCAACGGCAGCTTCCACAACGGCAAGCGCGTGCAGCGCGCGGTGGCGCAGGCCGGCGACGAGATCGGCTTCGACACCCTGCGCTTCCAGTTGCTGGAGCTGGGCCAGGAAGGCACGGCCTCGATGCCCGCAGCCCGCGCCGGTGTGCCGCGTTGGGTGTGGCTGGTCGCCGCGCTGTCGGTGGTGGCTGCGCTGGTGTTCGTGCTGTGGTGATGGCAATCTGCTGCGCTTAGGGAAATCCACAGGATGAGGAGGGGGGAATGGAAGCGAACAATCTGGAATACGTAGGGTTCTGGTCGCGTGTCGGCGCAGCGATCCTTGATGCGTTGTTGATCTTGCTGATTACTTTTCCGCCATTGATTTCGATTTACGGTTGGGAGTATTTCGACTCTGAAAGGACCAGCTTCATAGCCGGGCCAGCGGATCTTTTGATTTCCTGGGTATTGCCCTTTGTCGTGACAGTTCTTTTCTGGGTGTGGAGGCAAGCGACGCCGGGCAAGATGGTCGTTTCTGCGCACATAGTGGATGCAAAAACCGGCGGTACGATTTCAGTTGGCCAAGCGATGGGGCGCTATATCGCCTATTTCCTTTCCATGCTTCCCCTCGGGCTCGGAATTTTCTGGGTCGCTTTCGATCCCAGAAAACAGGGCTGGCATGACAAGATCGCAGGAACCATTGTGGTAAGACATAAGCATGCCGCAGGGCAACCGGTCAGATTTGAAACCTGATCCTCGCAGCGCCGAATCACGCGAATGACGGCCCGCGCCAGATTGTCGTAGCGGCGCGGTTTTCATGCTTGGTTTGCTGTGAAGATGGGGCTTCAGCTGCCCGACGGCGGCCCCAATTTCAACGACAGATCGATCGCGCGGACGTGTTTGGTCAGGCCGCCGATGGAAATGCAGTCGACGCCGTCTTCGGCGATGCCGCGCAGCGTGCTCATGTCCACGCCGCCGGAGACTTCCAGCGGAATGCGGCCGTCGAACGGCGCGGACTTCGCGATCCGCACGGCTTCGCGCCGCGTCGCGGCGTCGAAATCGTCGATCAGGATCCGCGTGCAGCCTTCGCGCAGCGCTTCTTCCAGCTGCGCCAGCGTTTCCACTTCGACGATCAGCGGCAGCGCCGCGTGCATCGCACGCGCGGCGTGGATCGCGCCCGCGAGCGAACCGGCGGCGCGTATGTGGTTTTCCTTCAGCATCACCGTGTCGTACAGACCGATGCGGTGATTGCTGCCGCCACCGACCAGCACGGCGTATTTCTGCGCCAGGCGCAGGCCGGGAATGGTCTTGCGGGTGTCGAGGATCTTCGCGCCGGTGCCGCGCACCGCATCGACATAGCTCGCAGTCACGGTGGCGGTGCCGCTGAGCGTCTGCAGGAAATTCAGCGAGGTGCGCTCGGCGCTGACCAGCGCGCGGCTGCGCCCGGCGAGCGTCGCGATGACCGTGCCTTTGGCGATGCGGTCGCCCTCGGCGATCCGCCAGTCGATGCGCACATCGGGGTCGAGCGCACGATGGCAGGCGTCGAACCACGGCCGTCCGCAGATCACCGCGTCTTCCTTGCACAGCAGATACGCGATGTCGGGGCCGTCGGGCAGCAGCGCGGCGGTCACATCGCCGCTGCCGATGTCTTCGGCCAGGGCCGCGGCCACGTTCGCCGAGATGATCTCGGCCGGCGGCGGCATCACCGCCGTCGTCACAGTCCTTCCACCGCCGTCGCCGCGATCGCTTCCTCGATCAGCAGCACCGGAATGCCGTCGTCCACGCGGTAGAGGGTTTTGCGGTCGCGGGTGATGAGCGCCTCGCGCACCGGTTCGGTCTGCGGCGTGTCGTCGGCGCGCTGCACGCCGCCCGCGGCGATGGCGCGGTTCAGCGCCTCCAGGCCGGGCTTGTCGAGCAGCGCCAGCGGTTGGCGCGTGGCGGGGCAGACGAGGAGATCGAGCAACTTGCGGTCCATTCGGATGAAGCCGGGGGTGAAGAGCCGCTAGAATACCGTTTTGCAGCAGGCGTGACGCCGCAGGGTGGGCCATGGCAGACGCGAACAAGGACAAAGATCACCGGCCGCTAGTCGGCGTGGTGATGGGCTCGCGCTCGGACTGGGAGACGATGCAGCACGCCGTCGCCAGGCTCGACGCGCTGGGGGTGCCGCACGAGGTCCGCGTGGTGTCCGCTCACCGCACGCCGGATGTGCTGTTCGACTATGCCGCCACTGCGCAATCGCGCGGCCTGCGCGCGATCATCGCCGGCGCCGGCGGCGCGGCGCATCTGCCGGGCATGCTCGCCGCGAAGACCGCGGTGCCGGTGCTCGGCGTACCGGTCCAGAGCAAGGCGTTGAACGGCATGGATTCGCTGCTGTCGATCGTGCAGATGCCCGCCGGCATTCCAGTGGCGACCTTCGCCATCGGCAATGCTGGCGCCGCCAACGCCGGTCTGTTCGCCGCGGCGATACTTGCCGCCGACCACCCGCAGATCGGTGCCGCGCTCGATGCGTTCCGTGCGAAGCAGACGCAGGATGTCGTCGATCACGACGATCCACGTGCATGAGCCGGCGCACATGACCATGCCGCGCATCACCGCGATACACAAAGCGGGCTGCACATGACTACCGTCGGCATCCTCGGAGGCGGCCAACTGGCGCGCATGCTCGCGCTCTCGGGCGCGCCCCTTGGCCTGCGTTTCCGGGTACTGGACACTGTCGCCGATGCCTGCGCCGGCCAGTTCGCGCCGCTGATCGTCGGCGACTACCGCGACGAAGCCGCGCTGGCCGAATTCGCATCGCAGGTCGATGTCGCCACCTTCGATTTCGAGAACGTGCCGGCCGAATCCGCGCAATGGTTGAGCGAGCGCGTGCCGGTGTTCCCGAACCCGCGCGCGCTGTCGCTCGCACAGGACCGCCTCGCCGAGAAAACCCTGTTCCGCCAGCTTGGAATTCCGGTGCCGGCGTTCGCCGACGTGCCGGATCGCGCCGCGCTCGACGCCGCCATCGCTTCGATCGGCACGCCCTGCATCCTCAAAACCCGCCGTCTTGGTTACGACGGCAAGGGTCAGTTCCGGATCAAATCGCCGGTCGATGTCGATGCCGCATGGGACGCGCTCGGCGCCCAGGCCGCGACCGTCGGTTTGATCCTCGAGGCATTCGTGCCGTTCGAGCGCGAACTCAGCGTGGTCGCGGTACGAGGCCGCGACGGTGAATTCCGCACCTGGCCGCTGACCGAAAACTGGCACGTCGACGGCGTGCTGTCCGCCAGCCTCGCACCCGCGCGCGTGGACGATGCGCTGGCGCAGTCCGCGTTCGCGCATGCGCGTGCGTTGGCCGAATCGCTGGATTATGTCGGCGTGTTCGCGCTGGAGCTGTTCTGCCGCGCTGGTGTTCTGCTCGCCAACGAACTCGCGCCGCGCGTCCACAACTCCGGCCATTGGACCATCGAAGGCAGCGAAACCTCGCAGTTCCAGAACCATCTGCGCGCCGTCCTCGGTCTGCCGCTGGGCGACACCCGCATGGTCGGCCACGCCTGCATGCTCAACTGGATCGGTGCGATGCCCGATGCCGCCGCCATGCTGCGCGAGCCCGGCGGGCACTGGCACGATTACGGCAAGGAATCCCGTGCAGGACGTAAGGTCGGGCATGCCACGCTGCGCGCGGATTCGGTCGGCGAGCTTGCGGATGCGCTGAAACGCGTCGGCGTTGCGCTGGGGCGTGAGTCGCAGGTGGCGCCGGTGATCGTTGCGATGTCGGCCTGAGCGATCTCAGGTTCAGCCTTCCGGTGGTGCCGGCACTGCCAAGTCGCGAATTTTTCGATCGAGCATCGGCGACCGCTTGATCGCGTTGGCATCGCGATAAGCCTCCGCGGCTGAAGCGTTGTCGCCGCGAGCCTTCAACACGTCGCCCTCCAGCATCAGCCCGTCGCTCTTCAGCACAGCAACATGTTGTACGCGTTCGGCCAGATCGAGGAACGTCGCCTGGCTGCGCCGATTGCTGAGATTCAATTCGCTGCTGGTGTCGAACATCGTCGTCGATGCCTGCGGCGACGGTGACGTATCGGGGGACATATCGATGTTCGCCCGGGTGGTGATGACATGCTTCAGATGTTCGACGCTCGGCGGTTTCGCCGTCGCCGGCAGGTGAGCTTCCGCCTGCAGCAGCGCCGCCGATGCGGTCTGCATGAAGCCGAGCCGCGTCAGCGCGTCGGTCGCCAACAGCCACTGCCCGCTTTCTGGCAAGCCGGAATTCTCTTCCGAGAACACGCTCTTGGCGAGTCCTGCGATCGTTGTCTGCTTCTGCTGGTCCGGCAGATTCTTGAAACTCTCGAACGCTTGCGCAGAGCCGAGAAAGCCGCTGATCTTCCGGGCTATCGACGCCAACTGTGTTTGCCGCTCTGCCTGCGCGGCCTGCAGATCCGGAATCCGTACGATCACGGTACGGACCGGCAGCGAAGACAGCTTGATGCCGAAGCGATATTCCGGTTGAAGATCGCCGGTCACCATGAATTCCAAGGTCGCCGGCTGGCCGGGCAATACTTCCTGCGGTTTTCCAGTCTCCAGTACCGGCAGGATCAGAAGGTCGGCATTCTGGATTTCGGTGATTACGTAGCGTTGCTTGACCCGGCTGGCGTTCTTGAGCGTCGCTGGATTTCTCCGGGTGATGTTGCCGAGCTGATAGATCCAGTTCTGGTCCTCGGGCGTGAAATTCGGCGTTTGCCAGGATGAGGCTTCCAGCCTCGGCAGCACGTGTTCGCGCATCGCCACCACGAATCTGACGATCGAATCGTGTGTCGCGCGATCGGGTTTGACGATCGACAGGTGATCGGCATCGCCGATGCCCGGCGCGACGTCGTCGCAGAACCGGGTGGCGCTGGACCATGGCACGATCATGATCCCTTTCGTCGGTTTGGTTTCGTAGGCGCAGGTCACGAACGGTGCCCGGCCCCTGGATTTCAGGCGCACCCAGTCGTCGCTCAATTTCTTCAGATAATCGTTGCCGTCCGCCGGCGTCATCTGACGGACGGCGTTGTTGGTCACCAGATGCTTGGCGATATGGGTCATCTGCGACCCTTCCTGCGGCGTCGCGTACAGCACCAGCAATGCAGTCTTGTCGCTCAGCTCCGGATCGTTGACGACCGCCTGCATCGCGACCAGACCGCCCATGCTGTGAGTCACGAACACGATCTGGTCGTAGCGCATCAGTCCGTGGAATTTGAGCTGATCGGGAATCTTGTTGGCGGCTTCGCGGATGTCCAGCGAACCGCTGCCGATGATTTTCGAGGTGAACCCGAACGCGAAGATGTCGACCTTGTCGCCAACCCCGGGCGTGGACTCGACGTAATCGAAGAAGCTCTTGCCGGTGCCCGGATGCTTCCAGGTGTCGTCGGTGTCCCCGAACAGGCCGTGGATGAACACGACGGCGGTGTCCGATGGCGGCGTGGCCTGCGACACCCAGTGCGGATCGGTGATATTTATGCCGGCGCCGTCATCGTCCTCGTCGCAGCCAGATGCGAGCAGCGAGCCAGCGAACATCATCAGGATCGCCGACGCTTGGCGAACCGACCTGATGAAGTCCAAGGGCGCCCTCGCGCGCGGGCATTTGCGCATATCCATACGGCCTCCTTCGCGGCCCAATGGGCGATCCTGGACCCTCACTGGAGAACGGCAAAAGCCGCGAGCCTCGGCCGTTGTGCGGCTGTACGGCCGACAGTAGAACGGCCGGATTTCCCCGGCCGTTCTGTTTCATGCGATGACGCGCCTCAGCGGCAGCGCCCGTAACGATCCGGCGACGCGCCAGGCCCGCCTTTCCGGCCCGGCGGGTTTTCCCAATTGGTGCCGCGACCACCCGCGCGACCGGGCGGGTTGTTGTCGTTGTCGTACCAGCAGCGCTTCGCCTGGTTCCAGAAACCGTAGCGCGGGTGCCAGTAGCCGTAATTCGCGTTGAAATAGTAGCCGCCGTCGACGACGGTGAATTTGTGTCGCGCGTTGCGATGACGGTAGTAGCGATAGTCAGGCGACGCGCCCGGGCCGCCGTGCCAGCCGGGCGGATTCTCCCAATTCGTCCCCGGGCCGCCAGCGCGGCCGGGCGGGTTGTGATCGCGATCATGAGGTTGAGCGTCGGCGGTGCCGGCGAAGGCGAGCGCGAGGGTCACGGCGAACGTGGACAGCATGGATTTGGACGGTGTCATCGGTGGCTCCATTGCGTGGAAGACCACCGGGTAATGCGCGGCTTGGCGATGTCGTTGACCCTGCGAGCAGAAGCGTTCATCGCGCGGCCGGGTTGATGACGCCCGTATGAAGCGAGAATGAGGCCGGGCACGAAAAAGCCGGGTTTCCCCGGCTTTTAACTGTCATCCCGAACGCAGTGAGGGATCGGTTTGTTCGAACAAGTTTCTTCGAGCAGCAGATCCCTCACCTTCGGTTCGGGATGACAGGTTATTTCAGTTCGCGACGATCATTTCATGTTCGAAGCGACGAAATCCCAGTTGACCAGGTTCCAGAACGCTTCAAGGTACTTCGGCCGCAGGTTGCGGTAGTCGATGTAGTAGGCGTGTTCCCACACGTCGCAGGTCAGCAGCGCGGTATCGTCGCCGGTCAGCGGGGTGGCGGCGTTGGAAGTGCTCACCAGCGCGAGCGAGCCGTCCGGACGCTGCACCAGCCAGCCCCAGCCCGAACCGAAGGTGGTGACCGAGGTCTTGGTGAACTCTTCCTTGAACTTGTCGAAGCTGCCGAACGCGGCATTGATGGCTTCGGCCAGCTTGCCGGTGGGTTCGCCGCCGCCGTTGGGTTTGAGGCAGTTCCAGTAGAACGTGTGGTTCCACACCTGCGCGGCATTGTTGAACATGCCGCCCTGCGACTTGCGGATGATGTCTTCCAGCGACAGATCGGCGAATTCGGTGCCCGCGATCATGTTGTTGAGGTTGGTGACGTAGGTCTGATGATGCTTGGAATAATGGAAATCGATGGTTTCCGCCGAAATATGCGGTTCCAGAGCGGTGCGGTCGTAGGGCAGGGCTGGCAGCTCGATGGCCATGGGCGGGCTCCTTGGGGGTCAGATGAGTGGGGCAGGGGCGAGGCGGGTGCCGGACAGGCCCGGCCGCGCGCGAAGGATTACAATGCGCGATTCTAACCGCACCAAGTCTAACCCCACCCAGGTCCGCGGCCCCCACGCCGCCGGCCACATCCCGCAGGAGAGTCCCATGCCGGTGTTGGAGCGTATCCAGTCCGAGATCGAAACCCATCCGATCGTGCTGTTCATGAAAGGTACCCCGCAATTCCCGATGTGCGGATTTTCCAGCCGCACCTCGCAGGCGCTGAAGGCCGCAGGCGCGAGCAACTATCACACCGTCAACGTGCTGGAAGACCCGGAAGTCCGCGCCAATCTGCCGCGCTTCTCCAATTGGCCGACGTTCCCGCAGTTGTTCATCAACGGCGAACTGATCGGCGGCTGCGACATCGCCCTCGAACTGTTCGAGTCGGGCGAACTGGCCCGGATGATCGCCGAGGCGCAGAAGGCCTGATGTCGGCAAGTTCCACGCCGCAAAATGCGCCGTCGGCGATGGCCGACACGCGGCCATTGGAAGGCCGCGTCGTGCTGGTGGCCGGTGCGCACGGCGCGCTGGGCCACGCCTCGGCGCTCGCATGTGCGCAAGCCGGCGCGACCGTGGTGTTGCTCGGACGCAAAGTGCCCAAGCTCAACCGCGTGTACGACGCCATCGTGCGCGCGGGCGGCGAAGCCCTGCTGTATCCGCTCGATCTTGAAGGCGCGACGCCCGACGACTACGCCGAGATGGCCGAACGCATCGCATCCGGTCTTGGCCGCCTCGACGGCCTGCTGCACTGCGCCGCCGATTTCCACGGGCTGACGCCGCTGGACAACACCGATCCGGCTGTGTTCGCGCGCGCACTGCATGTGAACGTCACCGCGCGCTGGTGGCTGACCCAGGCCTGCCTGCCGCTGCTGCGCCGGGCCGAAGACAGTGCGGTGGTGTTCGCCATCGACGAGGCCGCGGGCAGCGGTCTGCCGTACTGGGGCGGCTACGGCATCGCCCAGTCCGCGCTGGACACCCTGATGCAGACATTGCATGCGGAACTCGCGCATTCGAGCGTGCGCGTCTGCGGTCTCGCGCCCGGGCCGATGCGCACCCCGCTGCGCGCGAAAGTATTCGTCGAGGAAGACGCGACCGTCGCCCGCGACGCCGCTGCCGTTGCGCCGGCCTGCGTGCATCTGTTGTCGGCGGCAGGCGTCGAGCAACGCGGGCAGCTCTGGTCGCCGCCCGGATGAGCATCGCCTCGGCCGCGCTGCTGCTGTTCCTGATCCTCGATCCGCTGGGCAACATCCCGTTGTTCCTCAGCCTGTTGCGCGGCCTGCCGCCCAAACGCCAGCGGATCGTGCTCGCCCGCGAGCTGTTGATCGCGCTGGGCGTGTTGATGCTGTTCCTGTGGGCCGGCAAGTACGCGCTGGAGCTGATGCACCTGCGTGAGGAGTCGGTGTCGATCGCCGGCGGCATCGTGCTGTTCCTGATCGGCATCCGGATGATTTTCCCGCCTCCGGAAGGCCTGATGGGCGAAATTCCCGACGGCGAACCCTTCATCGTGCCGATGGCCATTCCGCTGGTCGCCGGCCCCTCGGGCATGGCAGCGGTGATCCTGATGGGCAGCAACGACCCCACGCGCCTGGGCGACTGGAGTCTGGCGCTGATGATCGCCTGGGCGGCAACCGCCGCGATCCTGTTCTCCGCGATCCATCTCTACAAGTGGCTCGGCCAGCGCGTGTTGACCGCGGTCGAGCGCCTCATGGGCATGCTGCTGGTCGCGATTTCGGTGCAGATGCTGATGGACGGTATTGCCGCCTATCTGAGAATCCAGGCCCCCTGATGGTTCTGTGATCGAAACACCCCTTCGCACCCGTAGGGTCATGAAGTGCTTGCAGCATGACATTCATGTAATTTGTCACGAGTGTTCAGCAATGATTTCAATGACTTAGACTTGACTGAACAGTCATTCAACTGTCATCTTCAGGCTCTATCGTGTTAACCTATGGTTAACCCGAGCTTGTCTGTTGGGCAGGTGCAGGGACCAAAACTGAGGTTCAAAAATCGCGGCGCTGATGCGTCCGCGATTTTTCACGTACGAACCACCGCATCGTTCCCCATCGAGGTCCAAGCAAATGAATCACAGCAACCGTCTCCGACTTTCGAAACTGTCGATCGGACTGATCGTCGCCCTTGCGGCGGCCCCCGCATTCGCCCAGAGCACCGCGTCTGGAATCAATGGCCGCATCACCGGCTCCGATGGCGCGCCGGTCGGCGGTGCTCAAGTGACGATCCTGCACACCGAATCCGGCTCGACCAACACTGAGACGACGGATGCGGCCGGTCGTTATGTCGCGAAAGGCCTTCGCCCGGGCGGTCCGTACACCATCACGGTGACCAAGGACGGCGTGAGCAAGACGGTGGAAAACGTCTACCTCGAACTTTCGGAGACGGCGGACGTCAACGCCCGGCTCGATGGCGGTGCGGGTGAAGCCGACTCCCTGGAAACCATCAAAGTGGTCGCGCAGGCCGATTCCGGCATCTCGCAGGTTTTCAGTGCCACCAATATGGGCTCCGGAACCAATATCTCGCGCGAGATGCTCGAATCGCAGCCGACCATCGACCGCTCCATCGCGGACGCGGTCAAGCTCGATCCGCGCATCGTGAAGATCGATCGCGAAACCCAGGGCATCAGCGTCAGCGGCCAGAACCCGCGCTACAACAACATCAAGATCGACGGCGTTCCCACCAACGACAACTTCGGCCTGAACGATTCCGGCTTGCCGGCGCTGAACCAGCCGATCTCCTCGGACTGGATCCAGCAGTACAACGTCGGCGTGTCCGGCTATGACGTGTCGCAGTCCGACTTCGTCGGCGCCAACATCAATGCGGTGACCAAGTCCGGCACCAACGAATTCCAGGGCACGGTTTACGGGGTCTATCGCAATAACGACATGATCCGCAAGTCGCCGAACGGCAACAAGTTCATCGGTCTGAGCGACGACCAGACGTATGGCGCATACGTGGGCGGCCCGATCTTCAAGGATCGCCTGTTCTTCTTCGCCGGCTACGAGGAATTCAAGCGCAGCGACACCCTGCCGCCGCGCGGCATCGTCGGCTCCAGCGCCTCCAATATCCTGCCGGTCACCCAGACCCAGATCGATGCCTTGAGCGCGGCCTATACCCGCCTGTTCCCGGCGGGCCAGCCGATCGGCGGAGCGCCGACGCCGTTCGACAATACCGACAAGAAGTATTTCTTCAAGCTCGACGCCAATTTCAACGATTCGCACCGCGCCGCTTTCCGCTACAACAAGACCGAAGGCAGCGTCGCCCGCTACAGCCGCACCACCACGCAACTGCAGCTGTCCAGCAACGTCTACTCCGACAACATCTCGTTCGAGAGCTACGCGCTGAACTTCTACGACAACTGGACCGAAAACCTGTCCTCGGAATTCCACATTTCCAAGGCGAACTACGATTCGGTTCCGACCTCCAGCTCGTTCCTGCCGCAGATCACGATCCGCAACATTCCTGCCGGCGGCAACAGCGTCGTGCTGTTCGGCACCGAGCGTTCGCGCCAGGCCAACCAGCTGAACGTCGAGACCCTGACCTCCGCCCTGGACTTCAACTGGTATCGCGGCGACCACGAATTCAAATTCGGTCTGGATTACGAGAAGAACGACGTCTACAACCTGTTCCTGCAGGATGTCTACGGCAACTACACCATCGATTACGCGAATTTCGTCAACACGACGTTCACCGCGGCGACGCTGCCGCGCGCTTTTTACAACTTCCAGCGTCCCTGTGTGTCCGCGACGCCCACCGCGTCCTGTCCGCAGTCCGGCGCGCCGCTGAGCAACGTCGCCGCGGAATTCGACGTTTCCACCATCGGTTTCCTGGCCCAGGACACGTGGGCGCCGAACGAGAACTTGACCTTGACCTATGGCTTCCGACTCGATCAGAGCGGCGTCGGCGGCACGATCAAGGAAAACACGCGCTTCCGTTCGGATTACGGCATCGACAACCGCAACACCACCGATGGCAAGACGACCTTCCAGCCGCGCTTCGGCTTCAACTACACCTTCGACAGCGAACTGCGCCGTCAGCTGCGCGGCGGCATCGGCCGTTTCCTGGGGTCTGCCCCGGGCGTGTGGGTGTCCAACAGCTTCTCCAACCCGGGCGTGGGCGTCGATTCGTTCTCCGTGACCGGTGGCGCCGGCGTGGTCGTGGATGCCGGCAATCCGCTGGTTCCCAGCGCGGGCGGCGTCGCCTCGCGTCAGGTCAACGCACAGTCGAACGACTTCACGCAGCCGACCGTGCTCAAGGCCAACCTGGCGTTCGAAACCGAGCTGGGCTTCTGGGATATGGTCGGCGGCGCTGAATTGCTGCTGACCCAGGTCGAGCAGGGCGTGCATTTCGTGAACGTCGCGCTGGGTGCCCCCACCAGCTTCCTGCCCGACGGACGTGAAAGCTATTTCCTGAATTCTTCGCAGACCGGGTTCAACACGACCGGCGGATTCACCACCGGCAACCGTGGTTCCGCCAACTGCATCCGCGTGAATCCGACGGCTGCGTTCAACAGCGGCACCAATCCTTGCGCCTACACCAATGCCATCGTTCTGAAGAACACCAGCAAGGGCAGCGCCACCAATCTCACGCTGTTCCTTGAGAAGCCCTGGAAAGACGACTGGACTGCGCGGGTGTCGTATACCCACGGTTCGGCCGAAGAAGTCAGCCCGGCCACCAGCAGCGTTGCGTTCTCGAACTGGAGTGGCCGCTTCGTCTACAACCCCAACGAAGAAGTCACCGGCCGCGGCAACTACGAGATCCGCGACCGTTTCGCGGCCAACGTGAGCTACCGCTGGCATTGGTTCGACAATGCGCCGACCACGGCTTCTCTGTATTACGAAGGCCGTTCAGGGCGCCCGTTCAGCTATTCGTTCGCCAACGACGCCAACGGCGACGGCCAGTCGAACGACCTGTTCTACATCCCCACGGGCCCTTCGGGCGTGCGCTACACCAGTGGGTCGACGGCCAATGACATCGGTGCTTTCTGGAACTATATCTACGGCAACTCCTACCTCAACGCGCACCGTGGCACGGTCGCGAAGCGCAATGCCGACCGCGCGCCCTTCGTCAACCAGTTCGATCTGCGGCTCAGCCAGAAACTGCCGTTCTTCGGCAAGCGCCAGAGCGAGATCTACATCGATATCCAGAACATCGGTAACCTGATCAACAAGGATTGGGGCCGGATCGAAGAAGCCGGCTTCCCGTCGCGCGTGCAGCTGGCGCGTTTCGCCGGCGTCAATGCAGGTCAGTACGTGTACGACGTTTCGACTTTCTACAACGAAACTGCCAATGCTGCGACGCCGCCGGCATTGGAACTGCGCGACGTTGTGGCCGAATCGCGCTGGTCGGTGCAGGTCGGGTTCAAGCTCAACTTCTGATCCAGCAGCCTCTGCTTTTCAAGTCATGCGAAGACGGCCGGTGAAACCCGGCCGTCTTTGTTTGAGAAGCGCTGCACATAGCCGAGTGCCGGAGATGCAGTCCTGATAGCGGAGGTGCCGTGCCGCACTCCGATTGCCAATGGGGCGTGTTTCCAACTGCGAATATTATCCGGAGCCGCTCGCATCGGCCTGGATGAGCTGGATGCGGGGCGGGTATGGTTGTGGCGACACAAATTCTATTGTGGTGTCGCCAATGAGAGTCATCAAGCCGGCCATAAGCGAAGACTCCCAATAAAAATGCCCGCAACTTGCGTTGCGGGCATCGCCCGGAGCCCGATGGATCTGTTGGCTCTACATATTCGTCTTGCCCGGATCACATCTTCGCGATACAGGTCGATCAAATCAGGATCCGGTTATCGAAGATTATCCGCAAGCCTCGGTATTGCACTGGGCTTCTGTGTCGAGGCAAGTATTGATGCTGCAACCCACAGTCTCATTGGGGTCGCATTCGCGGCTGTAGCACTCAAGCGTTTCCAACGTCTCGCAACCTTCGTTGGTAGGTCCGCAATGGAACGTGTAAAGGTGCGATACGCCTCCACCACTGACCAGGGCGACTTCGTCATCGGTGAGGATCGTAACGCTGCGGGTTTTCAATTTCATGGTGCGTTCCTTCGGCTGAGGGATTAAAAAACACATTCAGGCCTGACTGTGTTTCCGGTGATCGGCGTCGGTACGGCATATTTCGGCGGCCTCGCATGCAACGCTGCGGGCAGCATATCCAAACTCCAATGCCCACGCCAGACGCCTTGTGTGGCTGAGTTACCCGGTTCGACGGGTCGGGGTATACTCGCCTCAAGGTCGATTCCAGAGCATCGGGTCGCCTTCATTATCTGCGTCCTGCGGGAATGGGTCGCTTTTCGGGCGATCGGATGTCAAAGTCGATAGCGGCTGCACAGTGTCGGGACGTGGATATTTCGCACAAGTCGGAAGTGAGCATGGATCATCCATTTTCGGAGCTGAAAGCACATTACCTTGAGGCGGTGGAGCAGGGGTTTCCTGCCTTCATCCGCAGTATCAAGGAGAGCAATCCGATCAACGCAACGCCCTATGTCGTGGGCTTGTCGGAATTGCTTCGCAGCGATCTGCCCCCTGCGAAAGCCGAGTTGTTGCGCAATCTTGGTGCGGCCCTCGAAATGCTTCCTGAAATCGGATTGCGTGCGGAAGTCATGCTGATCGGCGGTAGTTTTCTGATGCGCGACGTCTCGCCGCGCGATCTCGATTGCGTGCTTTATTACAGCCGGGAAACCGAGCCCATGGCCGACCTTGTCCGCTGGCAGGAAGACCGGCGCGCATCAGGACTCGATATCCGCCTGGTGCCGATCGAAATGGATCCGGTGATGGTGCTCAAGATGACGCTGTTTTTCGGTGTCCTTTACACGTTCGGAAGAGATGAGCAGCCGCAAATGCGCGGGTTGCTGCTCGTCGATTGCTCGAAATAGAAGCCCGCATGCAGCCCCGCATCATTGTGCGTCCGCCGCTTCGCTTTCTGGAGTGGGAATCGGCACCGGCTGCGCTCAAACGGATGATCGAGCGGCTCGAAGCACAGTTCGCGATGTCCTGTCGCTACGCCCAAGGTCACCCGCCCGGGGTTTCGAAGCGGCGTCATGCCGTAATCCCCTGGCGGCGCTACGCAGCAGACATGAGTCATCCGCTTTCGAGTCTGTGGTTGCAACGTGGGGGCGGGCAGCGTCGTCGCGACACGCGCGATGTCGAGGATGAGTTCGAAGCGTATCTATTGGCGCGCGAGATTTTGATGGCAGGCTTGGCCGCGGACGATCCCAAGGACTTTCTCCTGGCGATCAGACGTGCCTGCGCCGTGCTTTGCGCACAAGACGATGTTCAATTCCGTCGTGCGCCCGTCGGTTTGGAGCCGGATGCCGACGGGGCGCTGGTGAGGTTCGGCGATTGGATGGATGTGCCGGACCGGCTGGAGCAATTCTTTCTGCAGTATCGCGAGAGTGCCTTGCCGCTCTCGATGAAAGCGATTTCGGCGATGGCGGTGCTGCTCAATATCCACCCGTTTGCGGACGGGAATGGCCGCTGTTCCCGGGCATTGTTCAATGTCATCGCCGAAAGCACGAGCGGAACACCCGACAGCTACGTTCCGCTGAGGGCCGCGTTGGAGGCTTCCGATGGCGGATTCGAAATCCGCTTGCGCGAGGCCGAAACGAACGGCAACTGGGCGCCGCTGGTTGGGTATTTCACAACGATATTCTCGGTCATGTCCGCAGATCATGGGACCTGATCGCCCGATCGGCTTGCCCATGAAGCGGCGATTCCGATGTCATCGAATCGTCGCGGATGAAGGCATCGATTCGCCGATATCCTTGTTGTTTCACGACTTTGAATCATTCACGCATGCAGGAAACAGCGACGCATGAATCTCCCGCCAATCGCGAACACGGACGAAAACCAGACCGGTATCGTCATCGAGAGATCGAAAGATCTGCTCTTCAGGCTGGCCGACGCCATCAAGACACCCGATCAATACGCGTCCCCACACCTTGGGCAGGGCGCGATACTCAACGCCATTGTGCTGGTCGAAGCCGGCCTTTTGCGGCAGCGCGAAGAGGATATTCAAGCGGCGGCCAGGCACCTCCGGCATGCGATGGCGTTGTTGGATGAGATGCCGCTCAGCAGTTCGCTCTACCGCGGCATCACGGGTCTGGGCTGGGCGATGCAGACGTTTCCGATGCCCGAGCTGCTGGACGGGCGTGATGAGACGCTTTGCGATCTCGATCGGCTGCTTGCGGATGGCATCGAAGTCACCCGGAATCTCAACATCGACATCATCAATGGCGTAGCGGGCATTGCCGTCTATGCGATCGCGCGCGGAGCGGAACAGGACTCTTCCGTCGATCTCTGGCGATCCCTGGATGATGTGTTCTCGCGATACTTTTCGTCGTGGTCGATCGGCGACCACCAGCCGGGCAAAAGTGCCGCGAACAACCTCGGCGTGGCGCATGGCGTTCCGGGGCTGCTGGGCGTGGGCGCGGTCGCGCGCGCTCGGGGCCTGTTACCCGAAAACACGGGAGCGCTGCTGGCTTCGGGGTTGGACATGTTGTGGGCGCATGCCGGGCAAGAGGACGGGTTTTATGCCTATCCGACCCACCATGGCGCGCCGGCGCGGTCGCGACTTGCGTGGTGCTATGGCGCACTGGGTCTCGCAGCGACCTTCAAGAATGCGATCCCGCTGGATCCGGCCAACGCCGAGAGGGCGGTGCGCATGATCGAATCGGGCATCGCCCAATACGCAAGGGGCGACCATGGGATTCGCGACGCCACGCTGTGCCACGGCGAAGCCGGCGTCGCTTTGACGTTCGAGTATCTGGCGCAGGGCGATGCTTTCGAGCCCACGCTAAAGGCGGAGTTGCGCAATGCGGCGCTCAAGGCGAGCGGTGCGGCATTGGACGAAGAGCGACGCGACCTTGGCGATTGCGTTTACTTCCACTGGACCCCGGACGGCATGAGATCGAAAATGTCGTTTCTCGAAGGTGGCCCGGGCGTCGCCCTCGCGATCTCCGCGGCCTACGCTGGAGCGCCGCGACCATGGATGAACCTGCTTGCGTATTACTGACCGACGCAGCATGGCCGTGGCGTTCCGGCACACTTCTGGCTTCGGGCGTCGGGCCGGGATGCGCCGGTGCGGCGCGACCGGGCGCGGACGAAACCGGAAGGCACGCGATCGCCCTGGGGCGCACGCTCGTCCAGAACATGAAACCGCATCGCCTTCCATGGACCGTATGCCGATATGAAGAAAAGTCTGTTCAGGCCAGAAGTCAGCGAAAAGAACGGCGAAAACTGGCTCGGCGAAATACGTCTCGCTTCACCGATATCGCACAGGATATGGGCTGTGGGCGCGTTGGTCGTGGCTGCGATCATCGTTGCTTGGCTTTGTTTCGGCGAGTACACGCGCCGCGAACGCGTGCAAGGGGTTCTGGTACCCGTTGGCGGGTTGGCCAGGCTCAAATCGCGCGGTGCCGGCGAGGTCTCGAAGATATACGCGCGGGAAGGCGAAGTCGTCGAAAAAGGGCAGGTGCTGCTCGAAATCAACAATGATCGCTACGTCGCTCCCGGCACGGGCGTGGCCGACGATGTTTCGGTCACGATCGATCAGGAAAAAACGACGCTTCGCGGCGATATCGCCAATGCCAGGGATTCGATGGAAAGTCGTCGCGACGATTTGCGGCTGCAGATTTCCCTGATCAGGCAACAGATGGTGCATAACCGCGAGATGCTCGTCATCCTTCGCGAGGAAGCGCGCGCCCAGGACGAACTTCTCGAGAAGATCAAGCCGGCACTCGAACAGGGCTACGTCTCCGCCACGCAGGTCCAACAGCAAAGGTCGTCCGCCCTGTCGGCGAATGCTGCCGTCACACGCCAGCTCGCCGAGAAAATCGGTCTTGAGCAGCAACTGCGCGACGCGGAGGGAAAAATGGCGCAAGCGGGTCACGAAATGGATGTGAAGATCAACGATTCCATTCGGCAATTGGCGCGTACGAACGCTGCATACGACAAGAACGAAGCGGAACGGAAAACGATCATCAAGTCTCCGGTCGACGGAGTCGTTTCTTCCATCCTCGTCTATCCGGGGCAAACCGTAGGCAGCGGATCGTCGCTGGCCACCGTCGTGCCCAAGGATGCGCCGCTGGAAGCGGAACTGCTGGTGGCAACCTCGGCTGTCGGGTTTGTTCGCCCCGGAAGCACGGTCGCCATCCATTACCAGGCTTTTCCTTTCCAGAAGTTCGGCGTCCATCGCGGCAAGGTGAAATCCATCTCGATGAACGCGCTGTCGCCCGCCGAAATCACCGAGCTGACCGGATTGAACAATGCGACCGAACCGATGTATCGGGTTCGCGCATCGCTGCATGAACAGACGATCCAGGTCTATGCCCGGGAGAGGAAATTGACTGCCGGCATGGCGATCAGTGGCGGCATCATGCTCGACAAACGCCGCATCTACGAATGGCTTTTCGAGCCCCTGTATACGTTGCGCATGAAAATGGAAGAAGAGCCGTGACCGACCAAGCTCAGGTACCTCCAGGGCAAGGCGGCCGCGCCGATCCGACGCAGGATGCGGTCGAGCCCGGGAAATGGGCCCGACTGTTGAACTTCGGATCCAGAAAACGCGTTCCCGTCGTTCTCCAGACCGAAACCGCGGAATGCGGCCTCGCTTGTCTGGCGATGATCGCCGGTTTCTACGGCAACGAGAGCGACATGCTCTCGTTGCGCGCACGTTTTCCGACTTCGCTGCGAGGTACGAAGCTTCAGGATCTGATGGACATCGCGAACGCCATGGGCCTCGCGTCCAGGCCGGTTCAAGTGAGTCTGGAGGATCTCGATCATCTCTATCTCCCGTGCATTCTGCATTGGGACATGAATCATTTCGTGGTTCTGACGAAGGTCCGGGGCGACAACGTGGAAATCGTCGATCCCGGCAAGGGACGCCGCAGGGTGAGGCTATCGGAGGTCAGTCGCCATTTCACCGGCGTGGCGCTCGAATTGGAGCCTGGTCCGAATATCGAGAGGAACGACATTCGGCAGTCGATCTCGCTGCGGAACCTCGCCGGTTCGATCACCGGCCTGGGAAAGGGATTGATGCAGGTTCTCGCGCTCGCGCTGCTGCTCGAAGTGCTGGCCTTGTTGTCTCCGCAATTCCTGCGGATCATTCTCGATCAGGTGCTCGCAGACAGCGACGAAAACCTGCTGAAATTGATCGGGGTGAGTTTCCTGTTGCTGCTGCTCATGAAAACATTCGTCGAGGGCTTGAGAACCTGGACCGTGATGTGGTTGAGCTCCAACATCAACATCGGCTGGACGGCCAACGTTTTCAACCATCTTCTCAAGCTTCCGCTCGACTATTTCACCAAACGATATCTGGGCGACATAATTTCAAGATTCGGTGCGATCAACGTCATTCAGCAGACGCTCACGACAAAGTTCGTCGTCGCGATCATCGATGGCCTGATGGCTTTCGTGACCGCCGCCATGTTGTTCTACTACAGCTGGAAACTCGCGGCCGTCACCATCGGGTTCGCCATCGTGTATGCCGTCCTGCGGATGATTTATTTCCGCAGTTACCGCGAAGCCAGTCTCAAGCAGATCAATGTGATCGCGCATCAGCAAAGCGCTTTGATCGAATCGCTGCGCGGCATGCAGGCGATCAGGCTCAACAACCGAACCGCGCAAAGAAGCGCGAAGTACATGAATTCGACCGCCGATGTCCTCAACACCTCCATCATGGTGCAGAAGCTGAATCTGATCTTCGATTCGATGAACGGGCTCACTACGGGCTCTCAACGGATCGTGGTGCTGTGGCTCGGAGCACTGTTCGCTCTGCGCGGGGAAATGACCGCCGGCATGCTCATTGCGTTTGTAGCATACGCCGATCTGTTCACTTCTCGATTCGTCGGTCTGGCCGACTATGCCATCCAGTTCCGCCTCTTGCGTCTGCAGGGCGAACGGCTGGCCGATATCGTGCTCAATGCGCCCGAGAAGCATGTCGAAGGAAACTATGCGGGTGAACTGAAGCACTACGGCCTCGGTTTTTCCAATGTTTCATTCCAGTACAGCTACAACCTGCCGATGGTACTGAACGATTGTTCTTTCGAGATCGCGAACGGTGAAGTCGTGGCGATCACCGGCGTTTCCGGAAGCGGGAAGAGCACGATCGCGAAGATCCTGCTTGGCGTGATCGATCACGCACAGGGCGCCATCAAGATCGGCGATGTCGATATCCGGATGCTGGGAAAACGCACGTGCAGGGACTTCATTTCCTGTGTGCTGCAGGACGATCAGCTGTTCAGCGGCACTGTCCTCGAAAACATCACTTTCTTCGATCCATCCGCAACCCTCGAGCGTGCCCAGGCCGCGGCGGAAAAGGCCAACATCGCTGCAGAAATCGATGCGATGCCGATGGGCTACCAGACGATGATCGGCGATATGGGGTCCACGTTGTCGGGTGGGCAGCATCAGCGCCTGCTGTTGGCCAGGGCGCTTTACCGCGAGCCGCGGATTCTGGTGCTCGACGAAGCCACCAGTCATCTCGATCTGCAAAACGAAGACAAGATCTGCGCGGCGGTCAAGAGCGCGCGAATCACTACGTTGATCATCGCGCACAGGCCGCAAACCATCCAGTCGGCGGATCGTGTCCTGTTGCTTCAGGATGGGAAGTTGTCCGAGATTCCCAAACCTTACGGGCCGGGTTGTTCGGATGTTGGCGCTCTCTGAATGGTCCGCGATCACAGCGCGAATTCAGAAGCGATCGTGGGCCAATGCGTGATGTATGGAAGGGTTCTGCTCGAATGAAGCATTCCGGTTTCAAAGCGGATGGTTTGGCTGTCCTGAGGTTTCCCGTGCTGCATAGCGGGACGCTCGATGGTTTGGCGGCCATCGGGGTGGAAGACCTCGCCGAAACGGTTCGAGGTTATCTGTCCGATCCCTACATCCGCGAGGCAATCTACCTCGCGTCGCCGTCCCTGTATCAGAAGATGTGCGCATGGGAGGCCGGCGAGAGCGCCTTCAATGGAATTCCCGAGACGATTTCACGATATTTATTGCGCATGGCCTATCGCGCGACGCCTTTCGGCACCTTCTCCGGGGTCGCACACTGCCATGTAGCCAAATGCGAGACCGCGATCAAGATCCCGCCGCGCGAGCGGATGCGTCGGCTCGCACAGCTCGATGGGTCGGCGCTGTCGAGGCTGGCCTTGAGGTGCGTGACGGACCTGAGTGTCCGTGCCGGACTGCGTTTTTCGCCCAACGACACCCTGTTCGTGAATGGCGATGTTGTCGTGTTCACCGCCTACGCCCGCAACAAGCGCGGCAGACGCATCTATCGTCGTGTGGAGATCGAATTCAGCCCGCACGTCGAAGCTGCTTTGGAATTCGCCAGGGACGGCCTTACGGTGATGGAAATCGTCTCTGCGATCATGCTTCGCTTTCCAGGCGAAGCGGAATGCGATGAGGCTGAAGCTTTCGTCTGGGATCTCGTCGAGGCCCAGGTACTCTGTTGCGATGGCCTTGTCGATATTACCGATGAGAATGGTCTTGACCGGCTCCTGGAACATTTGCCTGCCGGGTCTGATCTGCATACATCCATCTCCGGAATCGCCAACGCGTTGACGGACCTCGATGGAGAAATGCCGGTAAACCTGCCTGGCGTTTACGCGTCGCTTGCGGACAGGTTGACGGAGATGCAGATTCGCTCCGATAGGGGATTACCGACAAAGGTCGATCTTTACGCATCTGCCGATGCCGAGTCGAAACTTTCCGCCGACATCGTCGCAAACGTCGAGCGCGTCGTGAACGAGCTTGTTTCGATCACGCGCAAGAAAGGCAAGCTCGCCGAGTTCATGAAGTCTTTCAGCGAGCGTTACGGAGATAGCGAAGTCCCGTTGCCGATCGTCGCGGATCAATTGGAAGCGCTGGGTTTCTCCGATCGTGATGCTTCGCTTCCCGCGCTATCCCTCATGGTGCGCGTGGACAGGAAGTCCACGGTGCAGGCGGCCCCGGCCAATATTGGCGAACGGATTCTCGCGTTTGCCGTCGAGCGGATGGACGAAACCTATGTCGACATCGCACCGCTGATCGATGCGAGCCCGGGAAGGTTCTCTTCGGGCGTGGAGGGCGCCACGGTGGTCGTGTGGTTTTCGCTGTGGTCCAAGGGTGATGCGCGCGAGCAGCCGGTCCTCGAAATCCGCAGTGTTGGGTCGCAGGATCCGGGCCGCGTGATGGGTCGTTTCGCGCATGGCCTGCCTGCAGTCGCCGAGTACCTCAGGGAGGGCTCTCGCGGGGCCCGGTCACCAATCGTCGAGATCGTCCATCAGCCGGAAGACCGGCTCGGCAATATCAGCGCAAGGCCTACGCTCAGCGACTATGAGATCCGATTGCGTGGTGGCGAACCACGGCGCGCCCGCCGTCTTGCGTTGGACGATCTGACGGTCAGTGTCGTACGCGAGCGGGTGGTGATCCGGTCGAAATTGGTAGGTAAAGCGATCGATCTTCGGATGAGCAATGCGCACGCGTACGACCGCCAAGGCAATCTGCCGATCTATCGTTTCCTCAATCATGTTTCGAATCAGGATTATGCGGCCGACCTGTTTTCCCTGCGCAGGCGCATTCCCAAAGCGCAGTTCGCGCCCGGCCTGAAATATCACGACGTCATCGTGTCGAAGCCGACCTGGTTGATTTCCGCGGACGATGTCGCCGGTTTGAAAAAACTGCCTCGCGCCATGCTGCGGGATGCGTTCCGTGCATTGCGCAATGCACGGCGGATCCCGGACTGGGTGGCGTTGGTGCAAGGCGACAACATCATTCCATATCACCTCGACAACGACTGGATGACCGACGACCTCCTCAAGTATGTCCTCAAGGCCGGCGAGGCCATACTGACGGAAGTCTTTCCGCAAGGGATGCAACCCCATCTTCGATCAGACGCCGGGCCGCACTTCCACGAGTTGCAACTGGTTTTGCGCACCGAGCGTTCGGTGCTGCCCCAGCCGAACGTTGCGTCGGTGTCGCATGATGGCGTCGTCGCGCCCCTCTGGTCGCGTTGGGCCTACTTCAAGCTGTATGTCCCGCCGCATCTCCAGAATGCTGTTCTGGCTGAAATGAAGCCATCGATCGATCGACTTCTGGACGCGTCGGATATCGACGGTTTCTTCTTCGTTCGCTATCGGGACGAGGGAGGCGCGCATCTGCGCCTGCGTTTCCTCGCTTCTGCCGGGAATACGGTCGAGCGCACGCTGCCGGTGCTGCGCGCGGCATTCGATGATCTGTTCGGTAGAGGTCTCGTCCAGAAGGTGTCGATGGATCCGTACGTGAGAGAAACCGCGCGCTATGGCGGCGATCCGCGTTGCGCAAGCTGCGAGGAGATCTTCTGCGAAGACAGTCGACTGGTGCTTCAAGCATTGCCGGCGATGGATCCAGGCAACGTTGATTCCTGGCGGGATGCGGCGGCGGCGGTCGACTGCATGCTGGTGTCTTTCGGAATGACGGCGATCGAACAGCGTCTTCTGTTCGCGCGGCGCGCTGCCGGGGATTTCGCCGTCGAAATGAAATTTGCCTCGGACGAGCGGAAGAGGATCGGCACGCTCTATGCCGCATCGAAGCCGCTGTCACTGGCGCAGGGCCATGTGCCGGAACGCGCCGATGTCGCGAGCGCTGGCATTTTCGCCGGTGGCGTCCCGCGTATCGAACGGATATGGGCAGGCGTGCTTTCGGCGCCCGGCCCGATCGCGAGCGAGCGCCTGTACGGTATCCAGTGGAGTTTGATCCATATGCGCCTGAACCGCATACTCAACCAGGATCATCGATTGCAAGAGGCGGTCATATGGGAACTGCTGAAGCGTACTTATGCCACGTTCGTCAGCCGCAGCGACCGGGCCACCGAACATTAGGGCGCGCTGCGAAACGTCTGTTGCGCTCGCCGCACGCGCTGCAGCGTCCGCGGTAGGCCTTGACGTGTATGACGTCCGGATCTGATCGGCATTCAGCCAGCGATTGGCGCGCGGTCGCCGGTTGCGCCGATGTTTCGATCATGTGCGAAGGCGATGAATTTTCGAGCACGGGTGCGCGCCTCATGCTCCAAGCCTGTGATGCGGGTTCCGGTGCGTCGGTGGGTGTCATGCGCAGCATCGATGCTGCGGAGTTCCATGGTCGCGTAGTGGCCCTGTCCTGCATGTTGACGACTTCCGAAGAGCAGGCACGGATCCCTGCGGTGTGGCTCCGTGCGGATGGCCCGCCAGGAAAGCTCGAATTCGCCACTTCCGCGACGTTGCCCGGTATCGATGCGCGGCATGCTGCGTATCGCGAAATCCTGCTTCGGATCCCCTTTACCGCAATGTCATTGGCGTACGGCGTTGTTTTCGACGGAGGAGTGCTGCATGTGGATGGTCTCGTACTTCGCACCATCGATGCCAGGCAATTCGGCCCGGAATCGACGCCCGACGAAGTGATGACGGCGGCCATCGATATCATCGCGAGGGATTCTTTGCATGCGGATGATATGGATTGGCCGGCTGCGCGCGCTTATGCACGGGAAGCGGTTGCCGAAGCGCTACAGCCGGTTGATCTCTATCCCGCCATACGCAATCTGCTCGCCAGACTCGGCGACAGGCACAGCCACTTGGTCACGGCGGAGATGGCGCACCAGCATAGTTCCATGGGCGTGCCGACCCTGCCGGTGATCGTCGAAAGTCTTCCGGATGGCATTGGTCATGTCCGGATCGCTGGCTTCATCGGCGGGAGCGAATCGGAATCCGCATGTTTCGTCCGTGAAGTCGCTTCCCGGATCGCCGCGATATCCATTCATGCGAAAAATGGTTGGGTACTCGATCTGCGACTGAACTCCGGGGGGAACCTGTGGCCGATGTTGGCGTCTCTCGGGGCATTTCTCGGGAATGAGGTGGTTGGCGGTTTCAAACCAAAACAGGGCGCGGTCCGTGAATGGCGTGCGGGCGATCGTCTGGCTGAGAGTGCTGCGTTCGTGCATGCCGCACTCGAAACGGCCACAGTCGCTGTGCTGTTGGGGCCGAAGACCTGCAGTTCGGGCGAAGCCCTTGCTGTCGCTTTCCATGGCCGTCCGGATACGCGTTCGTTCGGTCAGCCCACATCAGGCCTGGCCAATGCCAACGCAACCTGCGATTTGCCGGATGGCAGTCAGCTTCAACTCACTACGGCGATATGCGTCGACAGACATGGTAAAGCCTTCGGAAAGCGGGTTGATCCGGACGAAACGGTGATTTCCCCAGGCGATGGCACGGATGCGCCGCTTCGCATGGCGGTCGTGTGGCTGCTACGGCGATCGGGCGCGGAGGCGGCGGCGTTGCAAAGAGCCGCGCGAGGCGCATGAGCCGGGATCGGGACGGGTTCCCGGTAGGGCCGGCTGCGCCGCGCTTTCTGAGTTCAGTCGAACCTCTCCAATGGCTGTTTTTGAAAGATGATCTGCGATAAAGTCGTTTGGACAAATAAACGACGAACGAAAGCGATCAATGAACGACTCTGCCGAATCCATCCTTCCCACCGTCGATGCGCATATCTATCCGCGCGGCGGTCTCGATATTCTTTCCCGCGACGAGGTCGCGCGCCTGCGCGACGCATCGATCGGCGGCATGCACGAACTGCTGCGCCGGTGCGCGTTGGCAGTTCTGACCAGCGGCAGCGCGTCCGACGATCCGCGTGCGGCGCGCGAGCTGTATCCTGATTTCGACATCCAGGTGTTGCAGCAGGATCGCGGCGTGCGCATCGATCTGGCCAATGCGCCGGCGATGGCCTTCGTCGACGGCGAGATCATCCGCGGCGTCGCCGAGCTGTTGTTCGCGGTGGTCCGCGATCTGGCCTACACCGCTATCGAGCTCAGCGAGGGTCGCGGCAGTCGCGATCTGTCGACGTCCGAAGGCATCACCGATGCGGTGTTCGGGCTGCTGCGCAATGCGCGCATCCTGCATCCGACCGATCCGAATCTGGTGGTCTGCTGGGGCGGTCACTCGATCAACCGCGACGAATATCTCTACACCAAACAGGTCGGCTACGAGTTGGGCCTGCGCGGGCTGGACATCTGCACAGGATGCGGCCCGGGTGCGATGAAAGGGCCGATGAAGGGCGCGACGATCGCCCACGCCAAGCAGCGTCATCGCCGCATGCGCTACATCGGTATCACCGAGCCGGGCATCATCGCCGCCGAGTCGCCGAATCCGATCGTGAATCATCTGGTCATCATGCCGGACATCGAGAAACGCCTCGAAGCCTTCGTGCGCATGGGTCACGGCATCATCGTGTTTCCGGGCGGCGTCGGCACGGCGGAGGAAATCCTGTATCTGCTCGGCATCCTGCTGCGCGAAGAGAATGCGGGGTTGCCGTTCCCGCTGATCCTCACCGGCCCGGCCGCATCTGCGCCGTATTTCGAGCAGATCGACAAATTCCTGCGCTTGACGCTGGGCGAAGCCGCGACCTCGCGCTACGAGATCATCGTCAACGACCCCGCGGCAGTGTCCAAGCGCATGGCCGCTGGCATCCGCAAAGTGCGCGAGCACCGCATCGCCGAGAAGGATTCGTTCTTCTTCAACTGGTCGCTGGAAATTCCGCTGACGTTCCAGCAGCCGTTCGTGCCGACCCACGAGGCGATGGCGGCGCTGGATCTGCACCACGGGCGCAAGCCGCACGAACTCGCCGCCGACCTTCGCCGCGCGTTCTCCGGTATCGTCGCCGGCAACGTGAAGGAAGACGGTCTGCGCCGGATCGAGGAATACGGTCCGTTCAAGATCCATGGCGACGCGGACATGATGCAGTCGCTCGATGCGCTGCTGCGTGCCTTCGTCGAACAGCGCCGGATGAAGATTTCGGGCGCTTACCGGCCGTGTTACGAAGTGGTCGCGTGATCGCGTCTTGATGCGATCGTGGGCCGGCGAAGTTCAATCCTTCGTCGGCAGTTTCACTGTCACGATGAAGCGGCCGTCTTCGGTTTTCGCTTCAACGCTGCCGCGACCTTCGGTGTAGGCCTCGATCTGCGCCAGTGAGGCCGGCAGGCCGACGTTGTGGCCGGTCGCAGCGCGCGAGGGCTCTGCGGGCATCGGGTTCGAGATCATGATGACGATGCCGCGCTCGTCGCTGTCGATGCGGATATCGATTTCACCGCCGCCGGCGATGCGTTCGATGCCGTGCTTGATCGCGTTCTCGACCAGTGGCTGCAGCGACAGCGATGGAACGAAGGCTTCCGGCATCGGATCGGGCCGGGTCCAGCGCACGCGCAGGCGTTCGCGGAAACGCAGGGATTCGATTTCTAGATAACGTTCGATCAATGCGATCTCCTCGCGCAGCGGAATCTCGCGCGGGCCGCCGAGCGCGGCGCGGAACAGATCCGCGAGATCGAGCAGCAGGTGTTCGGCTTCGTCGGGGCGGTGGTGGACCAGCGCCGCGCCGGTATTCAGGGTATTGAAGAGGAAATGCGGCCGTACCCGCGCCTGCAGTGCAGCCAGTTCGGCCTGTTTCGCGCGTACTGCGAGTTGGCGCAGGCGCCAGTGATTCTGGAACGCGGCCAAGGCCAGCCACCCGACGATCATCGCGATTCCGGTCACGCGCCACACCGCATCCATGCGGGCCGCTTCGGAGATGCGCCAGAGATCGCCCAGCAGCAGATCGCTGACAAACAGCACCGACCAACTGCTGAGCAACAGCAGCACGAGCGCGAGATAAGCGATGAGCTGCGGTTTGACGTTCTTGAGCCGTCTGCGCAGCAGGTAGAGGCCGCCCAGTGTCAGCAACGCCACCCACTGCACCATCAGCGACACCAGCCCGAACCGGATCCAGCGGCCCAGCGGCGCGTCGCCGGCCAGGGTCAGCACAGCCGCCAGACCTTCGGCGGCGAGTACCACCCAGATCACCACCCGTCCCTGCCACAGGCTGTCGAGCGGGCTGACGGTCGGGTTGCCGGTTAAGACGGGCACGTTGGGGCGCGGGTCGGGCGAGGGCTTGGACATCGGTCCATGATGCCCGGGTCGCGCGCGGACGGGCAGGGGGACCGTTCATGCTTCCGTGCAGCCCGCCCATCGGGCATCGTTTGGCCCTACCGCAAGCGGCGGCCTATGCTCACTGACATTGATGATGGAGGCGAAATGCGAGTCCTGTGCCGACACACCACCCCTTCCACCGGCCCGCGGACACGGGCGCCGCGGGCGTTGTCCCGCGGCTTGTCCGCTAGCCTGTCCCGTGGTTTCACGTTGGTCGAATTGGCCATTACCGTCACCGTGCTTGCGGTGTTGCTCGGGCTTTCGGCGCCGCTGTTCACCGGGATGATTAACGGTGGCCGCCTGACCGGCAACGCCAACGAACTGGTGGCCGCGATGCTGATCGCACGTTCGGAATCCATCCGCGCCAACGTGCGCACCTCGCTCTGCCAGAGCGCCGACGGGGCCAACTGCAGCAATGCCTCTCCCTGGCGGGGCTGGATCGTCTTTACGGACGTGGATGGCGATAACGTGGCCGACGCGAACGAAATCGTACGCGCTGGCGTCATCGAAGTGCCCGTGCAGGTGCTTGCCAGCCCCAGCGTGACCAATGCCAATAGCCGCATCACCTTCCGGGCCGATGGCCTTGCCTATGCCGGCAACAACCTGCTGGAGGGCAACCTCCGCGTATGCCTGCCGGTGACCAACCCTCCCATCAACGTGCGTGACGTCAATATCGCCATCGGCGGTCGCGTCGCGGTGCGGGCTCCCATCGATGCTGGCGGTAATTGCAACGCCCCGGGGAATCTCTGATGTCCGTGCATTTCAAACCATCCTCGCATCACGCCGTCGCAAGGCGCCGCGCCCCACGTTCGCTCACCACGGTGCGCGGCGTGGGCTTGATCGAAGTGCTCGTCGCCGTGCTCGTGCTGGCCATCGGCCTGCTCGGCGTGGCCGCCATGCAAGCCACGGCGCTGCGCAACAGTCAGAGTTCGCTCGAACGCAGCCAAGGTGTCATGCACGTTTACACCATTCTCGATGCGATGCGCGCCAATCCAGAGGCTGCGCGCAGCGGCGGCTACAACATGGGGATGACCTGTGCGCCGCCGGCCGCCGGCTCGCTTATCACCAGCGATCAGCGCCAGTGGATCAGCGTTCTGCAGCAGAATCTTGGCGTTACCGCGTGCGGCCAGGTGAACTGCGTGGGCCCGATCTGCACGATCATCGTGCGTTGGGACGATTCCCGCGGCAGCGCCGGCAGTGTTGCGCAGACCCTCAACACGACGACACGCATATGACCCTCATGACACTTTCCGCGAGGCGCTATTCCCACCGTGGCCGTCCGGCCCCTCGCCATGCCGCTCACGGCCTCACGCTGGTCGAATTGATGATTTCGCTGATGCTCGGTCTGCTGGTGGTCGGCAGCGCGAGCGCCATCTTCATCTCCAACCGACAGACTTACCGCGCGACGGAAGGCCTTGGGCGAGTGCAGGAAAACGGTCGCATGGCCTTCGAACTGATGTCGCGCGATCTGCGCGAAGCCGGCGGGAACCCTTGCGGCAACGCCGACCGCAAGGAGCCGCTGAAGCTGGTCAATGTCCTCAATCCCACCACCAACTGGTGGGCCAACTGGAGCAACGGCATCATCGGCTACGAAGCCGTGATGACCACCGCCCCGGCAAATCGCATCGCAGGTACCGATGCGGTCGCCCTGATGTCTGGCGACAATTCCAGCGGCGTCACCGTGGTCTCCCATAATCCAACGTCTGCCCAATTCCAGCTCAACACCACCAGCCACAGCTTGAATGACGGCGATATCGGGATTGTATGCGACTGGCGCCAGGCGTCGCTGTTCCAAGTCACCGGCGCACAGCCTGGTATCAATACCACCGTCGTGCACAACGGCGGAAACACGTTCAGTCCCGGCAACTGCAGCAAGGGACTGGGTTATGCCAATCCACCGAAATGCACTCCCAATGGTACGCCGTACCAGTACGGCGCGAATTCGATGGTCGTGCGCCTGCACGCGGTGCGCTGGTTCGTCGGCAGCACACCTGACGGCGGCCGCTCGCTGTTCCGCAGCACGCTGGTCAATCAGGGCGGCGTGCTGCAGGCCCGCGATCAGGAAATCGCTCAAGGTGTCAACGGCATGCAGTTGCAATACCTGCTGGAAGGCGGCGCGGGCTATGTGGATGCCACCGCGGTCCCCGCCGATCGATGGAGGAATGTCACCGCGGTGCGCGTGAACCTCGACATGCTCAGCGCCGACCGCGCGGGCGTCGGCGGTGCGCAACTCGCGCGTCGTATCGCCCATACCGTCACTCTTCGGAACCGCATGGAATGAACCGTCTCGCTCGCCATCCCGTCACGTCGATCCATCGGCAGCGCGGCGCCACGCTTGTCGTGGTGCTCATCCTGCTGCTGCTGATGACCCTGCTGGGGCTCGCCAGCCTGCGCAGTACCGTGCTCGAAGAGCGCATGACCTCGAACCTGCTTGATCGCAGCCTGAGCTTCCAGGTAGCGGAGGCGGGGCTTCGCGAAGCGGAAGTCGCGCTCATCCCGGCGCCCGTGTTTCCGTCTGCAGGCTGTGTGAATGGCCTGTGCGCGCTTCCCAATCCGCTGGCCATCGATCGCTGGCTCGATCCCGGCTTCAACGCATGGCGCACCGGTTCCGTTTCCGACCCCAACACCGCAGCGCCGCGTTTTATCGTCGAAACAATGGGCGAAGGCCCGAACTGGCGAGACTGCGACCGACTTTCGCCGATCCATCCGCTTTGCCTGACACCGCGTTACCGCGTGACCGTACTCAGTCAGCAGGCCGGTCGCGCGTCCGTGACGCTGCAAACCATTTTCGCTGGCAGATAAGCCGAGGCAGCCGTGAACAATATTTCCCGCTCGATATCCCCCCGCAGCGCGCGCAAGTCGCGTCTGGCGCCTTTTCTGCTCTGTCTTGCCACGATTCTCGGTCTGCCTGTGCACGCCGCGGTTTCGCTGCCCGACGTTCCGATGCAGACCAACAACGGCGTGCCGCCGAATCTCTGGTTCATCCTCGACGATTCGGGTTCGATGGCTTGGCGATACATGTACGAATCATCCATCGCTTCGTTGCACCGTGGTGTCGGCAACATCGTCAGCAGCCCGACCGGCGACAACAGAACCAGAGACAACACTTATAGTTCTGCCAGTACGAATCTTCTCGCGATGTACGACCAGTCGTACACCACGAATACGATCTATTACAATCCCGGTACTCAATATAGTGGCTGGCAGCGCACCGACGGCAGCATCATGCCGGACACTGCGTACGCGGCAGTTTCGACGAGTAATACGTTGATCGATGCCAATATCGCTTCTCTTGCAGTCGCGGCGCAGGCTTTTTACGTGCCCTTGCCCACCAATACTGATCTGGCTGACGCGCGACAGTACGCTCAATTCATTTTTGAAATCAATGGTACCGCAAGGCGATGCACTTGGAATGCAGGCGCCAATCAGTTCACGACATGTGCGAACGTGACGTCCTTTACCTGGCCCGGTGGCATCATTCGCACTCTTGCCCAAGAGAAACAGAATTTCGCCAACTGGTTTTCCTATCACCGCTCGCGCGCGAAAGTGGCGAAGGCCGGCGCCAGTTATGCGTTCAATGACCCGACTATCTTCAATGCCGATAACGACTATCGGGTCGGTTTCACCACGATCTGGCAGCGCAACGAATTCCGTATTCCGGTCGGCAACAACAATGGTCTGTTCCGGGGCAACAACCCGGGCGACAACCGTCATACCTGGTTCGAACGCTTGTTCAACGCGACTGCGAGCAACGGTACGCCTCTCATTCCAGCATTAACCCGCGCGGGCCAGTATTTTGAAGAAACGGGCTCAACCGGCCCTTGGGGGCCGCAGGCGAACGGCTCACAATATGAGTGCCGTCAGAATTTCTCGATCCTGACCACCGACGGTTATTGGAACAACGGTGCGACCGCTGTCGGCAATACCGATAACTCCGCTGGCACGGTAATTACTCGCCCGAACGCCGCGTCTTATCAGTATGTCGCTGTAAATCCGTACAGTGATGGCTGGACCAACACCTTGGCCGACGTCGCCATGCATTACTGGAAACGCGATCTGCGTCCTGAAACCCAGATGGTCAATTCCGTGCCGGTCTCTGCCGCGAACCCGGCGTTCTGGCAGCACATGGTCACCTTCGGCATTTCGATCGGGCTTAAAGGCACTCTCGACCCAAAGACCGATCTTCCCAATCTGACCAGCGGCACCAAAGTTTGGCCAAATCCTATGGACAACGAGGATCTGGAGCGTATCGACGATCTGTACCACGCTTCAGTCAACGGTCGCGGTTCGTTCGTAACCGCCAGTAATCCGACCGAGTTCGCCAGCGGTCTTGGCAATGCATTGCGCGCGATCTCCGAGCGTCGCGGTTCGGGCTCCAATGCGGCGGTGACCGGCAGTTCCACCAGCGCCGGCACCAAGCTCTTCCAGGCGAAGTTCTTCTCGTCCAAGTGGTACGGCGAGATGCAGGCATTCAACATCACCAGCAGCGGTGTGGACACGACTGCGCCGATATGGAACGCGAGCATTCCAGCCTATGCTTCGCGCACGATCCGCACTCACAACGGCACGGCGGGTACGACCTTCCCGACGGCGGCGCAGACCACCGCGTTGACCGCGGATGTCGCGAACTATATTCGCGGCGACCGTAGCAAAGAGCTTCCCGCCGCCTTGGGTATATTCCGGAACCGCAGTTCGGTACTGGGCAGCATCGTCAACAGCTCGCCGGTCTACGTGAAGACCGATGCCACCGTCGAGACGGTGTATGTCGGCGCAAACGACGGCATGTTGCACGCTTTCAACGCCACGGATGGTGTCGAACGTTTCGCATACGTGCCCCGCGGCATCGACCTGGCCGATCTCAAGGAATACAGCAACCCCGCCTACGGCCACCGCTTCTTCGTCGATGGCGCGATCATCACGTCCACCAAGCGCGAGCTCGCCAGCCGCACGGTGCTGGTCGGCGCGCTTGGCCGCGGCGGCAGGGGGCTGTTCGCCCTTGATGTGACCGATCCCACCAGCTTCACCAACAGCAAAGTGCTGTGGGACAAGGACGCCAGCTTCGACGCCGACATGGGCCAGATTCTCGGCAAACCGGTCATCGCCAAACTCAACGATGGCAGCACTGCAGTGCTGGTTCCGAATGGTTTGAACAGCACCACCGAACGTGCGGTGTTGTTCGTACTGGATCTGGAAACCGGCGTGAAGATCGCCGAGATCGACACCGGCGTGGGTTCGCCTACCGCAAGCAATGGCCTGTCCTCGCCGCGTGGCTGGGACGAGGACGGCAACGGTACGGTCGACTTCGTCTACGCCGGCGACTTCCGCGGCAATCTGTGGAAGTTCAACCTCAGCAGCACCAACAGTTCGGGGTGGAACGTCGCCAACGGTCGCGCGTTGTACACGCCCGCGACGGCCGGGACCCAGCCGGTGACCGGCGGCGTCACCATCGCTGTCGACCCGGCCACCGACAAACGCTGGGTGTTCTTCGGCACCGGCCGTTTGCTGACCACCACCGACTTGACGGATATCTCCCTGCAGACCTGGAATGGCGTGATCGACGATCCGGCTGCGACAGCGTCGGTGACACGTGCCGCCATGACTGGCCGCAATATCGCGTACTTCGATGCGGCCACCAAAGGGCGTGCGTTCGAACCGAACAGTGCGCTTCCAGCAGGCAGCAAGGGCTGGTATATCGACCTCGATATGCCGCCGTCGAATACGCCGGAAGGCGAGCGCATGATTGGCGACCAGCAGGTTATCAAGAACGTGCTGCTCGCTTCGAGCATCATTCCCAGTACGGAAAACCCCTGTCGCGGCGGTCGAGGTTACGTCAATGCCTTGGATGCCTTCACTGGCACCAGTCTGACGACCGGTTTCTTCGGCAACTATGACGGCAATGGCGTATTCGTTCCGGCAACCGTCGGTCCCGGCACCCCGCTCGGGTCGGTCAATCACAATGTGGGTCTGATCACGGAAAGCGTGATCGTTGGCAACCAGTATTTCGTCAATGGCAATGACGACCTTGCAAAAGGCAACGTTGATGAGAATCTGGTCGGCGGCCGGATCTCCTGGCGCGAAATCATCCAGAGGTAAACATGAGCCCTAACCGATCGAATCGTTTCGCGAGCCGTCGTGCCGCCACCGGGTTCACGCTGGTGGAGGTGATCATCGTTGTGCTGATCATTTCCGTACTGGCAGCGATCGCCTATCCGGCCTATCAGGACTCGGTGGTGAAAAGCCGACGCAATGCGGCCAAGGCGTGCGTGATGGAAGCGACCCAGTTCATGGAACGCTTCTTCACCACCAACAACCTGACCTATGTCGGCGCACCTGCGGCATGGGCAGGGTGTGCGGCCGGTACGGATGTCACGAA
>JBKJHV010000083.1:0-88100 GCA_046598445.1 Lysobacteraceae bacterium | reverse complement strand
ATGCCTCTCGTCGACCGCGAACATCATTGGATTGTGGTGTCGAAAACCTACACGTCCGAGGATCTGGCGACGCTCGCCGGATTGCTCGAGCAAAGGGCGTTTCGCCCGGTCATCGATCGGCGTTACCCGCTTGGGGACGCTGCCGATGCCTTCCGTCATCTGGAGAAAGGGCATGCGTGCGGAAAGATCGTTGTCGAAATCTGACCTGGGTCCGGGAAGCATCGTGGGCGGCGGCGTCGACGCGGACGCCCGCGCGCGCGGCGCAGACCTCGACTCGCGAAAAAACACTGGAATTCCCAAGGAATTTTCGCAATTCGAGTTGTTACCCGATCTTCAAATGACTATGATTCGACGTGGCGCCGAAAAGACTTGGCGCCGGGCATGGAACGCAAGGGCTGCTGACCGATGATGGACCACGATACCCTGCATGAGCGCACCGAGAACTATCTGAAATCGCTGATCTGCGAAGCGGCGGATGCGGTGCTTGTCTTCGATGCGGAAACGCCGTTCGGCGAACTCGGCGTCAACTCTTTCCTGATCCTGAAGATACTCAAGCGCCTCGAGCAGGACTTCGGCACGTTGCCGAAGACGCTTCTGTTCGAGAACTTCAACGTTCGCGATCTCGCCCGGTATTTCGTCAAGGCGCATGCGGACGTGCTGATGCGCAAATTCCCGGACGCCTCGTCGTCCGCGCCTGCGCAGCACGTGGAGCCGCGTCCGTCGAACGCCACTGCCGCGCCTGCCATGCCTGGCGCTCCAGCACATGCCGCATCCGCGCGTGCAGTAACGATCCCCGCGGGCGAAACGCGGCTGCCGGCGATGGTCGCGCTCAGACATCTATATCGCTACCCGCAGCTCGAACGGCGCCGGCTCGAGATCTTCGATCGATACAAGAACGAATCCTCGGTGTCGCGCGGCACCGCGATGATCGCGCCACTGCTGTTCTTCGGCGACGCGCAGCGCGGCTATTTCAACTGCGGCAAAGGCAAGGGCATCCTGCTGGCCTACGGATATACCGGCCCGGAAGAGCATTTCCCGCCGCTCGCCGAGCAGTTGTACCGGTACTGCGACGCGCACGGCCTGCAGTTCAATCTGTTCGTCGAAGACCGGCTGCCCGAGCTGTGCGGCAAGCGCTTTTCCGCGACGCCGTTCGGCGTGATGCAGCGTGTGACCGACCTGGCGTCCTTCACGCTGGAAGGCCAGAAGATGCGGCGTCTGCGCTATCTGGTGTCCAAGTTCGCGAACGCCGGCGCCTGCCGTACCGAAGAGTACATCTGCGGTAGCGATCCGAAGACCGCCGAAGCGGTCGCCGCGATCATCGACCAGTGGTGCGCATCGCGCACGATGGTCAATCCGCTGATCCACATCGTCAAAGCCGAAATCCTGGCCGGTACGCTGGATCGCGAGCACCGGCTGTTCCTGAGCTACGTCGACGATGTGTTGCAGAACGCGATCCTGGTGTCGCCGATGGCGGCCGGCGCCGGCTATCTGATGGACCTCGAATTCTACGGGCCTGACATGCCGCTGGGCGGGCTGGAATTCGCCATCGTCAATATCATCCAGACGCTGCGCGACGAAGGCTGCAGCGTCTTCAGCCTCGGCGGCACCTACGGCTGCAAACTCGCCGATTCCCCCGACGCGGACCCGGCGATCGAGAACATCCTCGAGGATCTGCGCCGCCAGGACATCTTCAACGACGCAGGCAATCTCCAATTCAAGAACAAGTTCCGCCCCGAAAGCAAGGACATCTTCCTTTGCCGGGCCGTGGATGCAGGCAAGGCGGACAACATCCTCGACATCATCCTGATGATCGCCGACCCGTCGATCGCGGACGGCGACGAATTGTCGATCGACGACGCTTCGCCTGCACCGGCGCCCGCCGCAGAAGCGAATGCGGCGCCTACGTCGCCAGCCTCGACCGCCGCCGCAACAGTCACTGTCGACATCGCATCCAGCCCGCGTTGGAAGGCGCTGGAAGCGGCCGGGTTCAATCCGCAGAACCTCACCGCCGGGCAAGTCGATTTCGACCTGAAGACCGATTCCTGGGCGCAGTTGCAGCTGACCGCCATCGACAAACAGATGGCCAGCCTGTTCGCGCAGATCCAGCGGCCGATCGACGTGAACGCCGGCTTGCGCCGGGTATTTCCGTTCAAGCACTTCACGCTCGCCGAATCGGGACGCGCCGCCGAAGCGCTGTTCTGCCAGGCATGGGAGAAGAAGGGTCGGGTACCGCAGAACATCCTGTTCCCCAGCACGATCTTCCATCAGATCGACAACGGTTTCTCTCCGGTAGAAATGCCTGTTGCCGATGTATTCGATCTGCAGTCGGACGCGCCCTTCAAGGGCGACATCGATCTGTCCGCGCTGCGTGCGGAGATCGACGCCCACGCTGCGGACATCGGTTATGTCTGCATCGAACTGACCGACAACGCCGCGGGCGGCGGCGCGGTGTCGTTGGCGCACCTGCGGGAGGTGAAGGCGCTGCTGCAGACGCAGCGGATTGCGCTGGTGCTCGACGCCACGCGCGTGCTGGAAAACGCGCTGATGGTGATCGAACACGATCCCGAATGGCGCGACGCGTCGCTGTGGCAGGTCGCCGAGGCGCTGCTGTCGCAGGCCGACGCGGTGGTCGCCAGTCTGGCCAAGGATTTCTGCGTCAACAAGGGCGGACTGATCGCCACCAACGATCAGGTGCTGCACGACCGGCTGCAGGCGTTGCAACAGCGCGGTGGCAAAGCGCTGGACGTCACCGAAAAGAAGTGCATTGCGGCATCGTTGCAGAACCGCGGCTACATCGAGACCCAGGTCAGTCGCCGCGTCGATGCCGTGCGTGCGCTTGGAATGCGTCTCGCGGAACGGCAATGGCCTGTCGTGCGTCCGGCGTTGGCCCACTGCGTGTTGATCGATGTCAAGCGGATTCCGGAGTTTCGCGATCTCGTCGCGCCGGTAACATCGTTCGCGGCATGGCTCTATCTGGCGACGGGCATCCGTGCCGGCGCGCACAGCGTCGGCATGCAGCAGAACACCTCGCTCAATCAGCTGGTCAGGCTGGCCATTCCCGTAGGCCTCAAGGCCGACGAGGTGAAACGGCTGGGCGACCGGCTGGTGAATGCGTTCGCGGACATCGTCAATATTCCCGACCTCAGCGCTGCCGAAGGCGTGGGCGATCTCAACGCCCGGCTCACGCTTCATCGACTGCTGTCGCCGCAGAGCGTCGCAGCGGCGCCCACAGGCGATGCGCAGGATCCTGCCATGCAACACCCGCAGGCTGCAGCGACACACGCTTCAGAGCCGCACGCTTCAGCGACGCATGATCCAGAGCTGCATGCGGCTAACAGCGTGCGTGCCGCCGGGGCTGCCGCGCCGCGCGCATCCGACATGCCGATGCAGATCGATATGGACATCGCGATCGTCGGCATGGCCGCGCGTTTACCGAAGGCCAGGAATGCCGACGAGCTTTGGGAGAATCTGACCCAGGGCCGCGACTGCATCAGCGAGATTCCGCAATCGCGGTTCGAGCGCCGGCGCAACCGCGATGCGCTGGGCCGGTACCGTGGCGGCTTCATCGACGACGTCGACAAATTCGATTCGCTGTTCTTCAACATCTCGCCGCGTGAAGCGGAGACCCTGGACCCGCAGGAACGTCTGTTCCTGGAAGTATCCTGGGAAGCTCTGGAAGATGCCGGTTACTATCCAGAAGCCTTCCAGAGCGATGAACTGGGAGCGCGTCGGATCGGCGTGTACGTCGGCGCGGTCTGGGCGATGTACCAGATGGTCGGCGCGGAAGAGCGTCTGGTCGGCAACCCGGTGGTCGCGAATTCGTTCCTCTGGAGCGTCGCCAACCGCGTGTCGTATTTCATGAATTTCACCGGCCCCAGCATCGCGGTGGACACCGCGTGTTCGGCCAGCCTGACCGCGATCCATCTTGCCTGCGATGCCATCCGCCGCGGCGAATGCGCGGCCGCGCTGGTCGGCGGCGTCAACCTCGATGTGCACCAGTGCAAGCAGGAAATCACCGTCGCCGGCGGTCTGTTGTCGGACGATGGCCTGTGTCGCGCCTTCGGCCGCGGCGCCAGCGGTTACGTGCCGGGCGAGGGCGTCGGCGCGCTGCTGCTGAAGCCGCTGGCACAGGCGCAGCGCGACCGCGACAACATCTACGCGGTGATCAAGGGCTCGGCGATCAGCCACGGCGGACGCAACAGCGGCTTCGCGGTGCCGAACTCGAAGGCGCAGTGCGATGTGGTCACCGCGGCGCTGAAGAATGCGAACCTGGATGCGCGCAGCATCGGTTACATCGAAGCCCACGGCACCGGCACCGAACTGGGCGATCCCATCGAGATCGCCGGCCTGAACCAGGCGTTCGAGAAAGACGACGTCGCGCTGCAGAGCTGCGCGATCGGTTCGATCAAGACCAACATCGGGCATCTGGAAGCCGCCGCGGGTATCGCGGGCGTCTGCAAGACGATCCTGCAGATGCGCCACCGCACGCTGGTGCCGTCGCTGCATTCGGCCCAGCTCAACGAGTTCATCGACTTCGCGCATTCGCCGTTCGTGGTCCAACAAGCGCTGACGCCTTGGCATCCGAAAGAGGTCGATGGCGTGCTGCAGCCGCTGCGCGCGGGCATCAGCTCCTTCGGCGCCGGCGGTTCGAATGCCCATGTGATTCTGGAAGCCGTGGAAACGTCGGCCGAGGTTGCGGCGGCGGAGGTTACGGTGGCCGAGCGCGGCCTGCGGATATTCCCGCTGTCCGCGCGCAACGAGGATCAGCTGCGGCAGGTCGCGATGCGGCTGAAAGCCTTCGTCGAGAAGCACCGCGACGACAAGCATCGCGACGGGAACCGCCGCGACGACGCGTCTGCGCCGAGCCTCGACGAGATCGCCTTCACCCTGCAACTCGGCAGGAAATCATTCGATCACCGGGTCGCCATCCTCGCCGACAGCCACGAGCGGCTGATCGACAGGCTGCAGAGCTTCGTGGCCGGCACGCGCGACGAGCACATTCTCATCGGCCACGTGAAGAATGCGGAGGGCATCACAAAGATGCTCAACCGCAGGGAAAAAGAAGCGTTCGTTGATCTGCTCGCGAAATCGCGGGATCCGATGAAGCTGGCGCAGCTGTGGATCGACGGCCTGGTGTCCGAATGGCAGGGCATGCAGACCAGCGGGCGGGGTAGGCGCATTTCGCTGCCGACGTATCCGTTTGCCGACAAGCGCCATTGGCTGGAGCCCGCCGAGGGCGGCGTGATCGGAGCGATGACGGTCGTGTCTGCCGCCGGCCTGCATCCGCTGATCGACAGCAACGAATCGACGTTCGAGCGCCAGGTGTTCCGCAAGGTCTTCAACGACCGCGAATTCTTCATCTACGACCATCTGGTTTCCGACATCCCGACGCTTCCAGGTGTGGCCTATCTCGATCTGGCGCGCAAGGCCGGCGAGATTGCGGCGGGGCGCAAGGTACGCAGGATCAAGAACATCCTCTGGGTCAGCCCGCTGACGGTCCAGAACGGCGTGCCGAACGAAGTCTTCATCGAACTGAAGCCCTCGGGCGACACGGTGACGTTCGAGGTCTTCAGCGAACGCGAGGGCGGCGGCAAACAGCTGTACTGCCAGGGCAAGCTGCAATACGCCACCGCGCAGGAAGAGGCCGCCGAGGACGAATTCGTCGACCTCGATGCGATCCGCGGACGCTGCGAGAAGGTCAGCGACGCCGAACGCGCCTATCCGCAGTTCAAGACCCTCGGTCTGGGTCTGGGCCCGACCTTCCAGGCGCTGCAGGAGGTCCATCGCAACCCGCAGTCCAGCTTCGAAGTGCTCGGCGCACTGAAGATCCCCGAACTCGACGCGCTGCGCTTCGACGAGTTCGTGCTGCATCCATCGCTGGTCGACTCCGCCTTCCAGGCCGCCATGGGCGCGCGCCTCGCCGACGCAGGCGGCGAAATGTTCGTGCCGTACTCGCTGGGCGAAGTGGAGGTCCTGCATCCGCTCACGCCGGTCTGCTACAGCTATGTGACCGATGCGAACGACGCCAAGAAATCGTCGAACGTCTCGAAGATGAACGTGCTCATCGTCGACGAGCACGGCAAAGTGCTGGTGCGGGTGCGCGATTCGGTCGGCGTGCCGCTGCTCGACGTGCACGAGAAACCCGGTGCCGCGTCCAAGGCGCCGCCACCGGCCGACGACGGCGGGTTTTCCACCCTGTATTTCGGCACCGATTGGCAGCCGTCGCCGCTCTCTACCCCTGTGGGCGAACCCTCGCGACAGGCCATCGTGCTGTTCGCGCCCGACGAAGCGAGCCACGACGCTTACCGAGCCGCGCTGACCGCATCCGGAGGCGATCCCGACACGGTGGTCGCGGTGTTGCCCGGCGACGGTTTCGCCCGCGTCGACGCCCATCGCTATCGCATCGATGCCGGCAAGCGCGAGGATTTCGACACGCTGCTTTCGGCGCTGCGCGAACAGTCCGATGCCACACTGCACGTGTGCTTCGCGTGGTCAGCGCTGCCCGGCACGGACGCCGACGGTCTGTCGGCCGAAGACTGCACGATGCGGGCGCTCGATCGCAGCGTGTACGCGTTCCTGTACCTGACCCAGGCGGTCATCGCCCAGAAATGCGAGGCGGATGTCCGCCTGCAGTATCTGTATTTCAGCACGCCGTTCGCTGCACAGCCGTACAACGAGGCGATCCAGGGCTTCGCGACGATCCTGCGCGCGGAGTGTCCGAAACTCGCGTGCAAGGTCGTCGAAATCGTCGGTGCGGATCCTGCCGTCGAACCCGGCTTCGACGGCATGTCGGTCGCCGCGATCGCAGCGGAATTCCGCGACGACACCAAGGCCCTCGCGGTGCGTTACCGCGAAGGCACGCGCTATCTGCGTCGCATCCATAACCGGCCCGCACCCGCGCCGCTGGTGGACGATGCGGCGCCGATCCGGCATCGCGGCGTCTATCTGATCACCGGCGGCGCAGGCGGTCTGGGCCTGATCTTCGCCGAGCATCTGGCGAAACAGTTCCAGGCGCGGATGGTGCTGAGCGGTCGCGGTGCGCTCAAGCCCGAAACCGAAGCGGCGCTTGAAGCCATGCGCGCCGATGGCGGCGAAGTGGTGTACGTGCCGGCCGATGTCTCCAAGCGCGAGGATGTCGAAAGACTCGTCCGCGTGTGCAAGGACAGCTACGGCGGGCTGCACGGCATCATCCACAGTGCCGGCGTGCTGCGCGATGCGTATCTGCGCAACAAGACCCGCGACGAAATGGCAGCCGTGTTCGCGCCCAAGATCCGCGGCTCGGTGTTGCTGGACGATGCCACGCGCGACGAGCCGCTGGATTTCTTTGTGATGTTTTCGTCGCTGGCGGCGCTGGCGGGCAATGCCGGCCAGAGTGACTACTCGTACGCGAACCACTTCATGGACGCGTTCGCCGCGCAGCGCAATGCGCGCGCGCGTGCCGGACAGCGGCACGGCAAGGCGCTCAGCCTGAACTGGTCGATCTGGGCCGAGGGCGGCATGCGTCTGGACGAGCAGACCGCGCTGTTCTTCGAGCGCAATCTCGGCATCCGCGCGCTGCAGCGCGAAGTCGGCATCCAGGCGTTCATGCTGGGCCTGCACAGCGATCTGCCGCACCTCGCGGTGCTGCAGGGCGTGAAGGACAAGGTCGAGCGCACCTGGGGCATCGGCGTTGAAGAGGCACCGGCCAAGGCCTTCGCAACGGCGTCCGCCGCTGCGACTGCGCCGGCGGCTGGCGAGGACGGCGATCTGGCGATCATGGTCCAGGGCGCGCTGTCGCAGATCGTCATGGACTTCCTCAAGATCGATGCCGACGATGTCGATCTGGACACGATCCTGCTGGACCTGGGCTTCGATTCGATCGGGCTCACGTCGTTCAGCAACATGGTCAACGACAAGTACGGCCTGGACATCACGCCGGTGCTGTTCTTCGAATATCCCAGCATCCGCGAAATCGCCAAACATCTCGCCCAGGATCACCGCGAGAACATGCTCCGCGTGCATGCCCAGGCAGGCGCGCCGTCGACAGCCAGCGACGCTGTGCAAACGGCCCAGGCGGTTCCGGATCAGCCGGCGTTCGCGTCCAAGAACAAGCTCACCGTGGCGGACGTTCCTGCGCCCGCGGGCGCGGGCAGCTTCTCGCCGGGGCGCCGCTTCATCGAGCGACCGATCGCCATCGTCGGGATGAGCGGCGTGATGCCGCAGGCGGACACGCTTGACGAATACTGGGAGAAGTTGAGCAAGGCCGAGAACAACATGGTCACGCTCATTCCGCAGGATCGTTGGGATTGGGAAGCGTATTACGGCAATCCGATGGCGGAGAAGAACAAGACGCTGTCGAAGTGGGGCGGCTTCATGCGCGAGGTCGACAAGTTCGATCCGCTGTTCTGGGGCATCTCGCCGCGCGAAGCGGAAATGATGGATCCGCAGCAGAGGATTTTCCTGGAGAGCGTCTGGGGCGCGGTCGAGGATTCCGGCCACCGTGTCTCCGATCTGGCGGGCACCAAGACCGGTCTGTTCGTCGGCGCGGCAACCCGCGACTACATCGACCTGATGGCGATGAACCAGGCGGAACTCGATGGCTATTCCGCCTCGGGCACGTCGCACGCCATTCTGGTCAACCGCGTGTCCTTCCTGCTCAATCTTCACGGGCCCAGCGCGCCGCTGGACACCGCATGTTCGAGTTCGCTGATCGCCCTGCATCGCGCGATCGAGTCGATCCACACCGGCAGCTGCGACATGGCGATCGTCGGCGGCGTGCAGGTCATGCTCACTCCGGCGGGCCACATCTCCTTCGGCGCGGCGGGCATGCTGGCCGACGACGGCAAGTGCAAGACCTTCGATTCTCGCGCCAACGGATACGTGCGCGGCGAAGGCTCGGGCGCGATCCTGATCAAGTCGCTGGAAGATGCGATCGCCCACGGCGACCACATCTACGCGGTCGTCAAATCCACCGCCGAGAACCACGGCGGCAAAGCGACGATGCTCACAGCGCCCAACCCCAACGCGCAGGCCGATCTGCTGGTCGAAGCCTACGAAAAAGCCGAGATCGACCCGCGCAGCGTCGGTTATCTCGAATGCCACGGCACCGGCACCAGCCTTGGCGACCCGATCGAGATCCAGGCCATGAAGAAGGCCTTCGCGGACCTGTACCGCAAGCACCAACTCCCGCCGGCCGTAAAGCCGCACATCGGGCTCACTTCCGCCAAGACCAACATCGGCCATCTGGAAACCGCAGCCGGCATCGCCGGCATCCTGAAGGTGTTGCTGTCCATCAAGCACAAGCAGATTCCCGCGTTGCTGCACTTCGAGAAGCTCAATCCCTACATCAATCTCGACAACACGCCGTTCTATCCGGTGGAGAAGACCAAGGACTGGGAACCGGCGCTCGACGATCAGGGTCGTCCGTTCCCGCGCCGCGCCGGCATCAGCTCGTTCGGTTTCGGCGGCGCCAATGTGCACGTCGTGCTCGAGGAATATATCGAGCCGCCGACCGTCTCTGCCGCGCGTCCGACCGGCCCCTGTCTGATCGTGCTGTCCGCCAAGACCGCCGACCGCCTGCGCGCGAACGCCGAGCGCCTGCTCGCGCATCTCGTCGCCGGTCCGGATGTGGACACGCTTGCCGATGTCGCCTACACCCTGCAGGTCGGCCGCGACCCGATGCCCGAGCGCATGGGGCTGGTCGTGGATTCCATGCAGGATCTCATCGAGCGCCTGCAGCGCTTCGTGCAGGGCGATGTCGAAGACGCGGGCGTCAGGCAGGCCAGCGTCCGCCGCAAGGCCGACATCGGCACGATCGCCGCCGACGTCATCGCACAGCATCTGCGCGAGCGCGATCTCGCCTCACTGCTGGACATCTGGCTGAAGGGGCAGGAGCCCGACTGGAAGGCGCTGTACACCGGCTACGCCATGCGTCGCTGCGCGCTGCCGACCTACGCCTTCGCGCGCGAACGGTATTGGTTCAGCATCAATCCCGAGGCGCAGAAAGCGCAGTCGGGCACGCAGACCGCCCTGCATCCGCTGCTGCATCGCAACGTTTCGGTGTTCGGGCGGCAATCGTTCGCATCGGACAGTGCGGTGTTGGAGAAATCGCTGCGCGGGACGGCGCTGCGGCCCGAAGCCGGACTGCCGGACCTGCTGCCGGTCGAAATGGTACGGCTGGCGGTGCGGGAATCCCTCGGCGACCGTGGGCACAAGGCAAGCATCGAATTGCGTTCTCTGGCGTGGGCGGGCTTCGGGCCCACAGCACAGGGCGGCACCGTCTCGGCGGAGCTATACGCGACCGGCGACAGCGGCTTCGACTTCGACGTGAGGACCGCGGGTGCGGACGGCGAGTCGATGCTGTGCGAAGGTGCGGGCACCTACGATGCGAGCGAAGATCCTGGCCGCATCGATGTGTCCCAACTGCGTACGATGTTCAGTGACGCAGTCCACGACGCCCCGGACTTCTACGGCGCCATGGTCGCTGCAGGCATGGGCCACGACCGCCTGCCGGACGGCGTTGTCGCCTGTCTTCGCGGCGAGCGGCAGCAGTTGCTCGAATTCCGCCTGCCGCCGGCGCCGGATGGCGCAGCCGATGCGGCCGCAGTCGATGCGCTGGACACCTTTGCGCTGCTCTCGCTCTCGCACCTGGCCTGTCTCGACCATCTGGCCGGCGGCGGCGTTGCACCGTCGGCAACGACCCTGCTCGCACTGGAACGCATCGCGTTCGCCCCGATCGGTGCCCGTGAAGGGGCGGCTCGTGAAGGTACGATCTGGGTTCGGTCGGCACGCGGCGGTGGCCGCCACGACGGCCGTGCCGTAATCGACATCGACGTGATCGATGCCGAAGGTCGCGTGCTCATCAAGATCAAGGGCCTGACGATCGGCTACCCGGTGACGCCGGCCGCCGAACGAGTGCATGACGAGGAGTTCGCCTCGATGCTCGAATCGCTCTACGCCCCAGGTCGCACCCCGGCGTCCGACCACACGGCGCAGCGTATGGCGAGCCTCGAATTCGAGGATGCGCTCGACGCGATCTTCGAGGCGGGCGCGACCTGATGGGCATCGCATCCTTGTCACCAAAGTCTGGGCATGATGCGCCTTGCCACGCCCGCAACCGCTACGCGCAGGCATCGATCCTGTCGTCCGTGCCGGCACCGGGTATGGCGTTCGACACAAAGATCGCGGGGGCACACAGAGCCCGCGGAAACCATGTCGAAAGCTTGGTTGATCAAACTGCTTTTCGACTTGATACTGCTGGACCGGATAATCGGCTGATTCACCCGCGTTGCGGGTCTTCGAACAGGGAGCGTTGAATGCAGGATCTGGCGACACTCATCGAGGGTTGGGCCGATTACGCCGAGCGCACAGCGATTGTCTGTGACGGCGCGACGCTCGACTATGCCCAGTTGCACGCGAAGATTCGTCACTGGCGGGAGCAACTGCAGGCGACGGGCATCGCCCCGGGCGAATGCATCGCATTGCGCGGGCAGGTCTCCGGCGACATGATCGGGCTGCTGTTCGCGCTGGTCGAAAACGCGAACATCGTGGTGCCCTTCCTGTCGGCCAGCGACTTCGAAGTGGACGACGCGCTCGCGACCGCATGCGTCGATGGCGTTTTCGAATTTTCGAATGACGGCAGCAGTCGATACACGCACTGCGGCCATGGCCAGAGTCACCCGCTGCTTGATCGCCTGCGCGGCGAACCCAAGGAAGCCGGGCTGATCCTGTTCACTTCCGGGTCGACCGGCAAGAACAAGGCCTCGGTGCATCGTTTCTCGCGGCTGATCGCGAATGTTCTGCAGAAGCCCGGGGCTGCGTACCGCACCCTGATTTTCCTGATGTTCGACCATATTGGCGGCGTCAACACGCTGCTGCATGTACTGTGCAACGGAGGCATCGCAGTGTTTGTCGCGGATCGCTCGGTCGCCGCGGTGTGTCATGCGATCGAGTCGCAACGCGTTCAGCTGCTGCCGACGACGCCGACCTTCCTCAACATGCTTCTCATTTCCGATCAGCGCCAGGCCTACGATCTGTCGTCGCTGGAGTTGATCACCTACGGCACCGAGCCGATGTCGTTGGCGACGCTCAAGGCATTGAACCAGGCCTTGCCCGGCGTGCGCTGCAAACAGACGTATGGACTCACCGAAGTCGGCATACTGCCGACGCGATCGGAAGACGCCAGCTCGACCTGGATGAAGGTCGGTGGAGAGCACCATGAGACCCGGATCGTCGACGGCATTCTCTGGATCCGGACTGACGCAGCGATGATCGGTTATCTCAATGCGCCATCGCCTTTCGACGAAGACGGTTGGCTCAACACCGGCGACATGGTCGAGGAGCGCGATGGGTATCTGCGCATCCTCGGGCGCGAGTCGGAAATCATCAACGTCGGCGGCGAGAAGGTCTACCCGAGCGAGATCGAGAATCTGATCCTGCAAGTGGAGAACATCAGCGATGTCGTCGTCAGCGGAAAGGCAAGCGCGCTGACCGGCCAACTGGTGTTCGCAACGGTACAACTGATCGCGCCCGAGCCGACGGCAGAGGTGGAGAAGCGCGTGCGCACGCATTGCCGTGAGCATCTGCCGCCGTTCAAGGTGCCGGTTGGGGTAAAGGTTACTGAAGACGCCATGTTCGGCGCACGCTTCAAGAAAACCCGTCGTCCGGCGCGCACAGCGCAGGACGATGTCATCGATGCCTAAAGGGAGCAATAACGTGGCGACTGGGAAAAACGTGGTCATCGTCAGCGGCGGCAGCCGCGGACTGGGACAGGCATTGGTACAGGACCGGCTCGACGCGGGCGACATCGTCGCCACGTTCAGCCGTTCCAGCAACAGCTTCATCGATCAACTGCGCAGCACCGATCCGAACGGCGAGCGTTTCCATTGGGAAGCGATCGAGGGAACCGACCTCGACGGGGTCAGGGCCTTCGGCATGAATGTCATGCGCCGCTACAAGCGCATCGATGCCTTGATCAACAATGCCGGCGTCGGCGTCGAGGGCTTGCTGACGATGACTTCGGAGCGCGACATCCATCTGGCGCTGACTTTGAATCTGGAGTCGGTGATCGTGCTGACGCGCACCTGCCTCAAGGCCATGATCGCGCACCGGCACGGAAGCATCATCAATATCTCATCGGTCAACGCCCTGCGCGGTCACAAGGGCCTGTCGGTCTACAGCGCCACGAAGGCGGCGCTGCTGGGCTTCACACGCAGCCTCGCGAGCGAAGTCGGGCCACAGGGCGTCACCGTCAATGCGATCGCGCCCGGCTTTTTCGAAAGTGAGATGGTCGGCCATCTGACCGATGCCCAGCGTGCCCGCATCATCAACCGGACACCGATGCGCGCCATGTGCACCACACAGGACATCGTCGACAGCGCCCGTTTCCTGCTGTCGACGCGCGCCATCACCGGTCAGACCCTCTCGGTCGATGGTGGTTTCTCCGCCTAACGCCCAGCGGCGTCGCTGGCCTTTCTGCTCAACCCCGATGTTCAACCCCGATGTCAGGAACACCATGAACGAACACCAGCAGATCATCTACGACACCCTCCGTCGCGTCGCCGAGGAGGAAGGTCTGAAACTCGACACGATCAGCGATTCCAGCGCGCTCATCGATACTCTCGGATTCCGCTCGCTGCATCTCGCCCGCATTCTGGCGATATTGGAAATCGAGTTTTCCTACGACCCGTTCGCGAGCGGCGACGTGCCGATCACCGGCCTGCGCACGGTCGGCGATCTGTGCGCTGCCTACGAGCGCTGATCAAACAGTTTTTTTGGAAGCAATCGATTCCCGTGTCGGCCACATTGCGTGGCGGGCTCGATGGTATCCATTGCAGCAGGATTCGGAATGGAAAAGCAGCACAGCGACATTGCAATCATTGGAATGACCGGGAGATTTCCCGGCTCGACCTCGACGCATGAATTCTGGACGAATCTGTGCGCCGGCCGCTCCGGTATTGCCGTACTTTCCGCCGAAGAACTGTTGGCCAATGGGGTGTCGGCCAAAGCGCTGGCCGATCCGAATTATGTGAAAGTAGCGCCGCTGCTCGCGGACCACGACTGCTTCGACGCGGAGTTTTTCTGGGTTCCGCCGCGCGATGCGGAAATCATGGATCCACAGCACCGGTTGTTGCTCGAATGCGCGTGGTCGGCCATGGAGGATGCTGGCTATCCACCCGACACCCAACCTGGCCGGGTCGGCGTATTCGCCGGTTCCGGCGGCATCGTTTCCAGTCATCTGCTGTCGTGCACCGAGCACTACGCCGATGTCGTCGGCAAGACCGGGGGCAGTTGGCATGTCGGCAACGACAAGGACTTCGCTCCGACGCGCTTGTCCTACAAACTGAATCTGCGCGGCCCGAGCGTCGCGGTGCAGACCGCATGCTCGACCTCGTTGGTTGCGGTGCATCTGGCTTGCCAGAGCATCCGCCTGGGCGAATGCGGAATGGCCCTGGCCGGTGCGGTCAGCGTGCGAACGCCGCAGCGGGCGGGTTATCTGTACGAGAGCGGCAACATCCTTTCCGCCGACGGGCAGGTCCGCGCCTTCGATGCGAACGCGCGAGGCGTCGTATTCGGCAGCGGTGTCGGCATGGTCCTGCTCAAGTCCCTGCAACAGGCGCTGGCCGACGGCGATTGCATTCATGCCGTGATCAAGGGATCGGCCATCAACAACGACGGTGGCCAGAAGATGAGTTTCCTGGCGACCAAGGTCGAAGGCCAGCTCGACTGCATGCGTGCCGCGCTGGACAGCGCCGGCGTGTCCGCCGACAGCCTCGGCTATATCGAGGCGCATGGCACGGGTACGGCGATGGGCGATCCGATCGAGATCCTTGCGCTCAGCCGGTTGTTTCGCAGCGAGACCCAGCGTCGCCAGTTCTGCGCAATCGGATCGGTCAAGAACAACATCGGCCATCTCGATATCGCAGCCGGCATGGCGAGTCTGATAAAAGTCGCGATGTGTCTGAAATTCCAGCGCATTCCGCCGTGCGTCAATTTCACCACGCCGAATCCCAAGATAGATTTCGAGAGCAGCCCATTCCACGTCAACACCGATTCGATCGAATGGCCGCAGGCCGACACGCCGCGACGTGCCGCGATCAACTGTCTCGGTATCGGCGGCACCAATGCCTTCATGGTGCTGGAAGAACCGCCGCAGCGGCCGCTGCCGCTGCGCGCGACGGCAATGCCGCGCATCGTGGTGTTGTCGGCAAAGACAGAGGCCGCGCTTTGGCGCAAGGTCACTGATCTCATCGCCTGGCTCTACGCCGGCAAGGGCGAACATCTCGACGATATTGCCTTTACGCTTGCCACGGGCCGCAGTCTGTTTGCGAACCGCTGCGTGCTGGTGGTGAACGATGTCGGCGATCTGATTGCCAAGCTCGAGCGCTTGAACCGGCATCGGCGCGCGCCGGATTGCTTTGTCGGCAGCGACGTCGAGCGTTCGGGCAATGCGACGCCGGGCCTCGACGAGTTCGCGAATTTTCTGGTACAGCAGGTTCTCGGCGGTCTGCCGGCCGAAGAAATGCGCAGCAAGCTGCTCGCGCTCGCAGATCTGTACTGCCGCGGGGCCGCGCTGTCGCTTGACGTCTTGTTTGCGGAATCGGGAGCGCGGCGCATCGCCCTGCCCACATATCCCTTCGAAAAGAGACGCTTCGCGATACCGGAGCGGCCCGAGGCCGCCCGACCGGAACCCATCGCAGCGGCGGCACCGTCGATCCTGCATCCCTTGCTGCACGCCAACGTGTCCGATGTATCGGGTCTGATCTTCACGTCCGAGTTCGACGGCGAGGAATTCTTCCTGCGCGACCATGTGGTGCTCGAACGCCGCGTGCTGCCCGGTGTGGCCTACGTCGAAATGGTGCGCGCCGCGGCGGCGCTGGCCCTGCCGGGCGAGCGGACGCGAACGCTTGAATTCCAGGATCACGCCTGGATCCATCCGGTGGTGGTCGACGATGCGTTCGCGCTGACGGTGGTGCTGCGCGACAACGGCGAAGACGTGGACGGCGGGCACTGGCTCGAATACGAGATCCTCTCCGAAGGCGGGGGCCGCGAAACGCCCCATGCCAGCGGAAGGGTCCGCTGCAGTGCGGAGGCCATCGATGCAGATCCGGTGGATCTCGCCGCGGTCGACAAGGCCATCGAGGGCGCGAACCGCGATCGCGATGCGCTCTACGCGCGTTTCGAGGCGCTGGGTTTGCGCTATGGGCCGACGATGCAGGGCATCGCCGAGCTGCGCAGCGACGGCGACGAGGTGATCGCGCGCCTGCGGTTGCCGGGCGTGTCGGACCCGCGCTTCGGCCTGCATCCCGCGATGATGGATGCTGCGATGCAGTGCACGGTCTGCCTGCTCGCGGGCCTGGACGGCGAAGGCGGCGCAGCGGTGATGCCGTTCGCCTTCGACGACATGATCGTCCACGGCGGCACCACCGACGACATGTGGGTCTGGGTCCGCCGCGCACCGGGCGCGCCCATCGCGGGCATGCCGTCGCTGGATATCGATCTGGTCGACGACCAGGGCCTGCCCCGGGTGAGCATTCGCGGTCTGATCTCGCGCACGGTCGCGACCGCGCCTGGAGCTGCCTCGCCCGCCATTGCCTCGCCCGCCATTGCGTCGACGCGCGCCGTCGGGGCTGCGCCGGCGCTCGCGAGGCCGGCCGCCACCCCGGCGTCCAGACCCGCCCTGCACGCGCTGGTCCCGATATGGAATCCGGTCCGCTTCGGACGCGACACGGTGACGCCGGCGCCGGGCGAACGCTGCCTGCTGCTCGGCGGAGACGAGGCGCTGTTCGCCTGGCTGCGGGCGGCTCCGATCGAATTGCGACATCAACCGATCGTTGCCGGCGATTCGGTCGAACGGATCGAGCGCCTGCTGTCCGATGGCGAATTCGACCATCTGCTGTGGTTCGCCCCCGAGGCGGACGTCGGCGACCATGACGCGATCGTCTCCAGCCAGGATGCGGGGGTGCTCTCGTTGTTCCGCATCCTCAAGTCCCTGAGTCGGCTCGACTGGTTCGAGCGCGAACTCAAGTTCACGGTCGTCACCCGCGGCGCGCTGCAGGTCTTCGACGGCGAACCGGTGTCGCCGCATCATGCCAGCGTGCACGGAATGGTCGGCAGCGTCGCCAAGGAACTGCCGCTGTGGCGCTTCCGGCTGCTCGACATCGAATCGACCGGCGATCTCGACCCGCGCGAAATCCTCGCCTTGCCCTGGGACGAGCAGGGCAGGGGCCTGGCGTTCCGCTACGACGAGTGGTTCCGCCAGGAATTCGCCGATGTCGGCCGCCTGTCGTCCCCGCGCGCCGCGTACCGGCAGAAGGGCGTCTACGTCGTGATCGGCGGCGCCGGCGGGCTCGGCGAAGTCTGGACGCGGCACATGGTCGCGCACTATGACGCCGAGGTGATCTGGATCGGTCGCCGGCCGCAGGATGCCGCGATCGGTGCGAAGCTGGACGCGATCGCGGGCCTGGGCCGAAAACCGCACTATGTCTCCGCGGACGCCACCGACGCGGCGGCGCTGACGGCGGCAGTCGCGGCCATCCGCGAGCGTTTCCCGCGGATCGACGGCGTGGTCCATTCCGCGCTGGTGCTGCAGGATCAGACGGTGCGCGCGATGGACGAGGCCGTCTTCCGCCAGAGCCTCGCGGCCAAGGTCGACGTCAGCGTCAACATCGAGCGTGCATTCGCCGGCCAGGATCTCGATTTCGTGCTGTTCTTCTCGTCGGTGGCGTCGTTCCACCGCGACGCCGGCCAGTCCAACTACTGCGCCGGCTGCACCTTCAAGGACAGCTTCGCCCAGGCCATGCGCGCACGTCATCCGTATCCGGTCAAGATCGTCAACTGGGCCTATTGGGGCAGTGTCGGCGTCGTCACCGACGCGTTCTATCGCAAGCGCATGGAAAGCCTGGGGATCGGCTCGATCGAGCCGGACGAAGCCATGCGGGAGCTGGAAGCCTTCGTCGCCTCGGACATGGATCAGCTGGCACTGATCAAGGTGATCTCCCAACGCGCGCTCGACGACCTGTGGGTGTCGGAGGAGGTCCATTATTACCGTGATCACGACGCATCGAGCGGCTACGGCGGCGAAGCGGTGATCGCATCATGAATCGAACGCACATGAAACCATTGTCGCGCGCGCGCGAACCGGGCTTTCGCCCACACCTGCTACACGTGCGATCGATGAAGTCGGTGGCGATGCAGTCGGTGAGTATTTCGCTGCTGGCCCTCGGGGTGGCCTTCGGCGCGTGTGCGCAGACGCCGAAGACCGAGCCTGCGCTCGATCCGGACAGCGATTTCCTCGAAGGCGTCGTTATCGATCGACCAGCGGAGACGCAGGCGGGCGCAGCGGACGCGAGCGGCGACAAGGTCCCCGCTGCATCGCTGCCGGAGCACGGTACCGACACGACCGCCGGCATTGACGGCCTCGAAATCGATATCGATATCGATCCGGACATGGACGACGATAAGGACAATTTCGAGAGCGTGCCGGCACCGCGCGCCGATGGCGAGCCTTCGCCCGATGGTCCGGATCTTGTTGATCCCGATCTTATTGGTCCGGACCTCATTGGTCAGGAGGCCGACGGACCGGTATCGGCGACTGAGGAAGGCGAGGACCCGACCGGGCGCACGGCGGAGGACGACAGCGTGCTCGCGGCCTGGCTGGAGCCACTGCGCATCAGCCTCAAGCATGAAACCTCGTACAAGTTCGCCTCGCCGAAGCGGGTGGTGAACAACCGGTCGTCTGTCCGGCTGGAATATTCGAAGCCGTTGACCAGCAATCTGTTTCTCCGCCTGGATACGAAGCTCAATCTGCACTGGGGCAACGACCACCGCGCCAAGGCCAAGGACGAGAATCCGTTCCGCGAACTGGTCACGCGCGAAGCCTACCTGCAGAGCAGTTTCGGCAACACGAGCTTCCGGCTCGGCTACCAGATCCTGCCGTGGGGCGTTTCGGAGGGCGGCGCAATCACCGACGAGGTGAGTCCGCGCAACAATGCCGAGTTCTTCTTCATCTCGCTGGAGGAGTCTCGCGTCGGTCAAGCGATGGTCACCATGGACCACTTCGCCGATTCCGGCCAGTGGACCGCATTCGTCGTTCCGCGGCCCGGTTACAACAAATATCCGGACCGCGGGTCCGAGTACGATATCCCCGGTGCGTTCGACCGGAACGCGCCGAAGGACGGCTGGGACAACGCCGGCACCTACGAATTCGGGGCGCGGTGGAAGCGCACGTTCGGCAAGAGCGACATCAGCCTGATGGCGGCGCGGCTGATCGACAACGATTACCTCGTGCGCCAGCAACGATTCCGCATGTACGGGCTGACCGCGAATGTCGCGATCGACAATCTGCTGCTGCGCGCGGAAGTGGCGCTGAAACAGCCGCGCGCATTCTTCGCGCACTCGGCTGGCGGCAGCGGCCTGGCGGTCGTCGAAAGCGACCAGTTCGACTCGTCCTTCGGCTTCGATTATTCGCCGGGTGGCCGGGCGCTGGTTTACAGCACCGAAGTCGTCTGGAGCCGTCTGCTCGACTGGCGCAGCGACATCGTGGGACGCGAGCAGGACGAATACTCGTTGGTGGGCTCGGTGAGCAACCGCTTCTTCAACGACGACCTGACCCTGAGTTGGCTCACCATTTATACCAAGCCGTACACCAGCATCCGGCACCGGTTCCTCAGTTCCTACAAGATCGACGACAACTCCACGGTCTATTTCGAATTGTTCTATCCTGACGAACGGGACGAACGTAGTGGGAGCTGGCCGTATCGCGACCAGAAGCAGTTCGTCATCCGATATCAATATCAGTTCTAGCGACCGCGAGAAGGATCCCGCCATGCAGATGCACGTTGAAGATGTGTCGAAGAAGATCCTGTCGAAGCAGATCGACAAGCAGGACGCCATGCGCCTGTTCCAGTCTCTGGACAAGGAGTCGCAGTTGCAGGTGCTGGCGATCGTCCGCCGTGCGGAGGGCATCACGCCGGCGCACGACGGCAAGGGCGCGGCGCGTGTCCTGAAGACGCTCGACCAGCGCGACCTCACCGACGAGCACCGCGGCTGGATTGCCGCTCTCGTCGAGAAGTACGACCGCTTCGTGCCGAAGTCCAAGGCCAATGTTCTCGAACACCAGGCCTACTTCGTCGACCAGCGTCGCGCGTTCCACCTGATCCAGGATCTGAAGAAGCTCCACTTCCAGATCACCTATACCAAGGCCGAAGGTGCCTACGTTCACGACGCCGACGGCAACAGATACATCGACATCTCCGGCGACATGGGCGCGAACCTGTTTGGGCACCGCGCACCCTTCTTGATCGATGCGGTCAAGCACGGCCTGGACCAGGGCATCCCGCTGGTCGGCTATTCCGACACGATCTTTCGGGCCTGCAAGTTGTTCTGCGAGATCACCGGCCACGAGCGTGCCCTGTTCACGCAGTCGGGCACCGAGGCGGTGATGCTCGCGGTACGCATCGCGCGCGCGGCGACCGGCCGCAAGAAGATCGTTCTTTTCGGCGGCAGCGATCACGGCCCGTCGAATGCGGTGGCGGCCACCCGGGACCTTGCCGGCAACACCTTCCCGATGGCGCCAAGCATCCTGCAGGACTTCGCCGACCAGATCATCGTGCTGGACTACGGCGACATGGCGTCGCTCGACGCGATCGAACAGCGCGCCGGCGAGATCGCCACCGTGCTGGTCGAGCCGGTGCAATCGCGCCATCCTTACGGGAAATCGGTGGAATTCCTCAAGGCGCTTCGCCAGCTGACGATCGAGAAGAACATCCCGCTGATCTTCGATGAGACGATCACCGGTTTCCGCGTCTGCCCGCACGGCGCGCAGGGCCGCTTCGGCATCCAGGCCGACATGGCCACGTACGGCGAGATTCCGGGCGGCGGCCTGCCCACGGGCGTCATCGCAGGTGCGGCGAGATACATGGACCTGATCGATGGCGGCACTTGGCGCTTCGACGACGACAGCATGCCGGGCCCCAAGCGTACGGGCATGGCCGGCACCCATTCGCAGAACCCGCTGAACATCGCCGTCGCTCTGGCCTTCCTGGGAGAAATCAAGAAACGCTGCGGCGATTGCGTGCAGTCGTGCGACGGCTGTACCTGCTTCCAGCGCACCCTCAACGAAAAGACCGCGCGGCTGGCCGACACGCTGAATGCGTTCTTCGGCGAAGAGCGCCTGCCGGTGGTCATCGACACGTTCGGTTCGTGGTTCCGCTTCCGCTTCGACAGCGAGAAGGGAGTGACCGAAGCGCTGTTCTACATCCTGCTGCGCATGGAAGGCGTGCAGACCGACATCCTGGGCAACTGCTTCCTGACCACGGCCCACACCGACGAGGACATCGAAGCGGTGATCGCCGGCGTGAAGGCGGGCATGTCGAACCTGAAGCGCAGCGGGTTCTTCCGCGAACCCGATGAGGCACCGATGCAGGACACCGCACCGCTGCCCGAAACCACGGCATTCGCGCCTCCGCAGTCCGGCAACGCGTCGCCCCGCAACGAAATCGAGCGCCTGAAGGCGCTGCTCGCCGCCGACCTCGCGTTGGCAGAAGAATCAGGGAACTATTGAGATGAACGCTGTCGCGGAACCGACATTGTTGGACACGATCGCTGGAACGGTCGCGGCCACCCTGAAAATCCCGGTCGATCGGCTGGACGTCGACGCTGATTTCGATTCGTTCGGCATGGACTCCATCATCGCGATCGAGGTGATGACGAACCTGAGCAAACAGCTCAATGTGCCGATCACGCCGGCGCAGCTGACGGCGGTCAACTCGATCCGCGAGTTGGCCGGCGCCATCGCCGGTTCGATGAACAAGGCCCCGGCCGCGCCGGCGCCGAAGGCGCAGCCGAACGCCGCCGCACAGCCTGCGCCTCCCGCCGCGGCCAAGGCATCGGCAGGGCTGGCCGCAGGGAGCGCTGCGCCGCGCCGTCGTGTGGAGGCGCGACGGCAACCACGCACCGGCGGGGCAGGAGGACTCGGGCGCATGCTGGCCTTCGTCCGCGACGAATACGGCCTGGACCTGCACGGCGAGCGTTTCACGTCCAGGCAGGCGCTGATCGACTACCTGCTGGCGCACCACGTCGACGCGCTTTCGCAATACTACGGTCTGTCCGTCGACGAGCGCAGCGCGGAGCCCGCCGAAGTACCGCCGGTCGCGCTGCCTGCCGGCAGCCTCGGGATCGCGGTCGTCGGCATGGCTTGTACGTTCGCGGATGCCACGACACCGGAAGCGCTGTGGCACAACCTCATCGAACAGCGCTCGTTGATCGCGCCGCTGAGGGGAACCCGTTGGAGCGCTGCCGACGTCGACGCCGCGCCGCGCTGGGGCGCGTTGATCGATGAGGTCGACCGGTTCGACCCCGCCTTCTTCGGCCTCAGCGACGACGAAGCCCGCCTTTGCGACCCGCAGGAACGCCAGGTCATGCAGGCGCTTTATCACGCGCTGCAGCACGCCGGCCTGCGCGCGGACATGCTGCGCGGTACGCGCACGGGACTCTTCCTCGGTTATTCGTACGCCGAATACGAGCATCACCTGCGTCGCAATCTGCACCGCATCCCGGGCGCTCCGGCGCTCAGTTCGTCCAGCCCGATCTACTACCTCGCCAACCGCCTCTCGTTCCTGTACGACTTCAAGGGCCCGAGCGAAGTGGTCAACGCCAGCTGCGCCTCGTCCGCGCTTGCGATCCACCGCGCCTGTCAATCGTTGGCGCAGGGCGAGTGCGACGTGGCCATCTGTGGCGGCGTGTCGCTCAATCTCTTCGAAGGCGACTACGCGGCGATCGCGCGTTACGGCCTGCTGTCGCCCGACGGCACCTGCGGCGTGTTCGACGATGCCGCCAACGGCTTCACCCGCAGCGAAGGCGTAGGCCTGCTGGTACTCACGCGGCTGGACGATGCCGAGCGCGACAACCGCCGTATCTTCGCCAAGGTCGTCGCGACCCACCAGAACAACCGCGGCAATGCCAGCTTCATCTCCGAGATCAAGCACGAAGCCATCACCCAGGTGATCGCGGAATGCTACGAGAAGCACGCCATCGCACCGGATTCGGTCCGCTACATCGAAGTCCACGGCTACGCCACCAAGTGGGGCGATTCCTTCGAGTTCGAAGGCATCAAGAACGCATTCGATACGCCGGCCACGGGCGAGAAGCATTGTGCGCTCGGCAGCATCAAGGGCTACATCGGCCACACCGAGCCGGCCAGCGGCGTGGCAAGCGCGATCAAGGTCGCGCTGTCGCTGTACAACAAGCAGTTCCCCGCCACGATCACCAAGAAGACGCTCAACACCTTCATCGACATCGAATCCAAGGCGCATCCGCTGTATATCGCCGACCGTCCGCTGTCGTTCGACACGCTGCGCCGCGGCGACGAACCGGTCCGCGCGGGCGTCAACTCCTTCTCCGATAGCGGCGTGAACGTGCACCTGCTGTTCGAGGAATACCGCGCCGACCACCGCGTCGCGCGCGCGGAGCACAGCGGCCGCCAGTTGTTCCTCTTCTCGGGTCGTACGCGCGAATCCCTGCAGGAATCGTTGGCGCTGACGCGCGAATTCCTGCAGGAATCATTGGCCTTCTACTCCAGCCGCATGCACGCGCAGGAACCCACGCCCGCGCTGGAGGACTTGGCCTACAGCATGCAGCGGGCGACCGTGCCGATGGAGCATCGGCTCGCCATCGTGGCCGCCAGCCACAAGGAATTGATCGAAGCTTTGACGCGCGCCGGCAAGCTTCTGGCCGGCAACAAGCCGGTGGACAGCAACGGGCCGATCTTCATCGGCGGCCTGCAGGAGCGCGACAACGCACGTGTCTTCGACGTGATCAAGTCGCAGATCGGCGAGGACAAGCTGCTCGAAAACCTGCGTCAGGGCATGCTGAAGGATATCGCGTTGCTGTGGGTCGGCGGCATCGACATGCCATGGGAGCGTCATTGGCGCGAGGTGGTACTGGCGCGTCGCCGCAACGCGCAAGCGCTGCCGCAGTTGGTCGACATTCCGTCGTACCCGTTCGCCAAGAACCGCTACTGGCTGGATTTCGACGGCGCCGACGCGACGTCGCGCGTGGTAATCCCGACCATGGCAAGATCTCAGAAGACAAAGAGCGAACACGACGGCGGTGCTGCGCCTGCGGTCGCCCGCGAATGGCGCTTCGTCGATACGCTCGCCGACGGCGAACAGGCGGAAGCGCTCGATGCCGAGGACAAGATCATGCGCTTCCTCGTGCAGGAAGCCGCTCGGCTGCTGCGCATGCCGTCCGCGGACGTCGATATCGGGCTGGGCTTTCCCGAGCTCGGCTTCGATTCGGTCGGAATGGCCTCGCTGATCCAGAAACTCATCGAGTTGATCGGCGAGAACATCTCACCGAGCGTGGTGTTCAATCACCCCGACATCGAGCGCCTCGCTCGCCACCTGGCCGAAAACCATCGGGCCGGGATCGATCGTATCCACGTCCTCGCCGCGCCCGCCGCGTCCCCCGCGGCGTCGGTTGCGAAGCCGTCGCGGACGACGGCGACGAAGGACGCATCGAAAGCCGATCTCGAAACGTGGTTCGTGAGCCGGGACTCGGTCGACGACGACCTGCTTGTGCGGATGCAGACCAAGGCCCCGGGAACGCCCGTCTTCGCCGTCGCGGGCGCCGACGGCAGCGTCCTGGCGCTGCAGACATTGAGCCGTGCGATGGAAGGCATCCGCCCGATGTTCGGGTTCCAGGGGGTCGGCATCGATGGCAAGCGTGAACCGCTCGACTCCATACACGCGATGGCCGAAGCCAACATCGCCGCCCTTGCGGGATTGCGGGACTGCAGCAAGTTGAGCCTGCTCGGTTATTCCAATGGCGCAGTCGTCGCTTTCGAGATGGCGCATCAACTGCTGAAGAACAAGGTCGCGGTCGAGCGCCTGGTGCTGGTGGATGGCCGTTGCCCGGCGTCGACCACCCGCGATCTGTCGGATGAGATCGCCAAAGTCTTCGGCAACCTGATCAATGCGTTCGACGGCCCGTGTCCGCTGGATCCCGGCGAATTCCGCAAGGTCCCCGAGGACCGGCGCGCCGAGTATCTCTTCGAAGTCATCCGGCGCAACGGCATCTGGATGTCGCACAATCATTTCATGCTCGCTTATCGGCTTTCGGTCGCCAACGAGCAGGCGTGTCGCAGCTATCGCCCGAAAAAACTGCCGAAATCCTGCGAGACCGTGGTCGTCCGTGCGACGCGGAACAACGGCGACCTGCCGCCGTCATTGGGGTGGAACAAGTTCCTGACCAAGCCTGCCGTCTGCATCGATGTCGACGCGGACCATCTGTCCGTGGTCGGTGCGGATGGCAGTGCGGTGATCGCGAGGATCTTCCAATGAACCGCCGGCCTGGCGCGACCGATGGCACGGGCTGGGCCCGGAACGCATCGCCGCATCGAACCCCCAATCAGCTTGTCTTTGCAGTGGCGTCGAGCCTCCGCGGGGCAATTACCATCGCCAACAGGAAGTGCATTCATGTCCGTTAGAGAGCGACTCATAAACCGATTGTCCGAGCACTTCGAAAACCTTCCGGATGCGTTGCGCAAGAGACGCCTGCTGGTCGGCGTTGTCTTCGTTGCCGTGCTTGCCGCGAGCTTTTTCGGCATCAGCAAGCTGCACATGGACATGACCATCGAGGGCTGGTTCCACAAGGAAGACCCGACGCTGGTCGCGTTCAACCGCTACCACGCGCAGTTCGGCAGCGAGGACGGGGTCTACATCGTCTATAAGCCCAAGGATGGCGACGTCTTCTCGAATGCGTCGCTGGAGGCCGTCCGCGGCATCCAGGACGAGCTGATCAACTTTCGCGCCAGGCTGAAGGAGGGCGAGGGGTCCGCGCTCGAGCACATCGTCAAGGTCGACACCCTGGTGAACGCCCCGGTGCTGATGGTCGACGGGGACGTGCTGGCCTCCAGGCAACTTGTCGGCGACACGGTACCCACCTCGCCCGAAGCGATCGAGGAGATCAAGGCGATCGCGAAAGCCGAGCCGCAGCTGCCGCTCCAGTTCTTCTCGCGCGATCACAAGTACGGCGGAATTCGTATCGAAACCGATTTCGGCGCCATCCCGGTCGACGCGGAGGAGGTCACCGGGGAAACGGTTCTGTCGCTGGATCAGGCCGCCGCGCCAGACGAGGACAAGCCGGTCGAGTTCAAGCCCACCGACCAGGCCGACTACCTGAAGCTGTTCGAAGAGATCAAGAGGATCCTCGAAAAGCCCGAGTACGCCAAGCAGCTCGACTATTACGCGGTCGGCAACACCGCCGCCGCCGAGCACAACGTGAAGATGACCGAAGAAATGGGCATGCTTTACGTCGCCGCGTTCGCGATCATCATGGTGCTGCTGTGGTTCCTGTTCCGTTCCGCGTCGGCCGTGGTGTGGTCGATGCTGATCGTCATCCTGAGCACGGTTTTCACGCTTGGCGTCACCGGGTTGCTCGGACTCACCGTCACCGGTTTCCTGATCCTCACCGTCCTGCTGATCCTGACGGTCGGTGTCGCTGATTCGGTTCACGCGCTGACCGGCTACACCCGCCTGCGCACATCCGGCAGCAACCATCAGGATGCGCTACGCAGCACCTACAAGTTCGCCGGCGTGGCACTGCTCCTGACCGGCTTGACCAACATGACCGGCACGATGGCGCTGAACATCACGCCGGTCGTTCCGATCCAGAGCTTCGCGATCATGTCGACCCTCGGCATCCTGTTCGCGTTGCTGCTCACCTTTTACCTGCTGCCGGTGCTGATCGACTTGTGGCCGACGGTGTCGAAAAAGAAGGTGATCGTCGACACGCCGGAGAAAAAGCGGTTCCTGGATGTGCTGCCGCGTCTCAAGTCGGCCTTGGACAAGGTCGTCCCGCTCGTGGAGAAGCGACCGGTCGCGTTCATCGTTCCTTTCGTTCTGGTGCTCGTGGTCTCCATCTACGGCGCGACCCAGGTGAAGATCGACTCGCAGATCCTGGACCAGTATCCGAAGGACTCGACCTTCACGCAGAGCGTGAAGGTCGCCGACGATCACATGATGGGCGCCTACGCGATGGTGCTGTACCTCGATTTCAAGGAGGACTTCGCCCTGCAGGATCCGGACGTCGTGAAGGAGATGAACGCGCTGCAGAGGAAGTTCGAGACCAAGTACAAGAAGTACGTGGTGATGACCAACTCCATCGCAGATGTGGTGCAGGACGCCAACCGGAAACTCAACGGCAACGCACCGGAGTACTACCGGATCCCCGACACGCGCGAAATGCTGGCGCAGACGTTGTTCCTGTTCAACAGCGCGAACCCGAGCGAGCGCCAGCGCCTCGTCGACGACAGCTACCGCAAGGCCAACATCAGGATCTCGCTGCACAGCTACGGATCGTACGAGTACCACGTGGTCTTTCAGGAGATGCGCGCCGACATCGACCAGATGATGGCAAAGCTGAAGACGAAGTACCCCAAGACCGAGGTGTCCATCACCGGCATCTTCGCGCTGGCGATGCAGGCGTCCCAGTACCTCACCGAAAACCAGGCCATCACCTTCGGCATCGCCCTCGTAGCGGTGAGCGTGATCCTGCTGCTGGTGTTCGGCTCGTTCAAGGTCGGAATGATCGCGTTGATTCCCAACCTGATCCCTGCGCTGCTCACCCTGGGGCTGCTCGGGATCACCGGAGTTCCGCTTGATTTCTTCACGATGATGCTCGCCCCGATCATCATCGGCATCTCGATCGACGACACCGTGCACTTCATTTCGAATTACCAGTTGCAAGTGGCCGAGGACGGCGACGTCAACGCCGCGCTGCGGCGGACCATGGCCGAAACCGGCCCGGGCGTGGTGTTCACCTCGCTGATCCTGGGCCTCGGCTTCGGCATCATGGCGATCGCCTCCGCGGCCGGCACGTCAAACATGGGCAAATTCGGCGCGCTGGCGATCTTCATGGGCCTGCTCAATGACTTGTTCCTGCTGCCCGCGCTGATATTGAAGTTCAAACCGAAGTTCAAGGAAGTTCAAACCGAAGTTCAAGAAGGAGTCGTTGGATGAAAAACGTTTACCGTATTTTCCTCGCAGCCCTGTTCCTGGGCGGCCCGACGGTGGCCCTTGCGCAGGACGCCCGCGAGATCATGCTCAGGATGGACGAGCTGACGCATCGCACCTTTCCGTCCGCGGTCCGCCTCGTCAAGTTCTCGACCTGCCGCTACACCGTCAGCGGCGGGAAGCTGTCCTGCGCCGAGAAGCCGCGCATCGTGGTCTTCGAATCGTTTGCCATCCACAAAGCGCCCCCGGGACGACTGGACCTCGACTTCAAGGCGCTCGACGTCATCATCGAGCCGATCAGCGACAAGAACACGGTGATGCTGTCCTGGGGATACGCCGAAGACGACAGGGCTTCGGACTTCTGGGTGTATCTGCCTGTGTTGAGCAAGGTCAAGCGCATCGTGTCCGTCGCCGACAGCGGAGAGAGCGGCGCCGTGTTCGGTTCGGAAATGTCGGCCGAAGACGCCGAGCCCCAGAAGATCAATGATTACACCTACAAGTTGCTGGGCGAGGAGACCTATCGTGGCCGCCCGGTCTGGAAGATCGAGATGAACCCGACGGCCGGCCGTCTCAAGCGTTCCTTCTACGGCCGCATGGTCGCCTTCATCGACAAGGAGCGCTTCATCGTGCTGAAGCAGGATATGTACGATCGTTCCGGCAGGCATTACAAGCAGTTGTCGGTGCTGGAGGTGAAACAGTACGGCAAGGTCTGGCTCTCCAAGAAGGCCGTGATGAACAACCTCATCAAGCGCAGGATAACCACCTGGGACCGCAGCCGCGTCGCGTACAACGTCGACATCGACAAAGAGTTCCTGACCCAGCGCTCGCTGACCGACTTCTCCTATCGCGAGCGCAATATGCAGCGCTACCGCAAACACCTGACCCAAGGGGAGGGCGTGACGCAGGAGCAGGGGGCGGCCAAGCCATGAGCACGGCCGGAGACGGCGAAACCTGCGACTGCATCGTGGTCGGCTCCGGCGCCGCCGGAGCCGTAATCGCGCGCGAACTCGGTGGTCGCGAGAAAAAGCGCCTGATCCTTGGGCAGGGGCCATCTCTCACGCTCGAGGAGATGCTCTGGACATTCAAACCGAAGTCCAGGAAGGAGCATTGGTCTGCAACCGGCCGTGCCGCTGAAGTACAAAACGAAGTTCAAGAAGGAGTCGTTGGATGAAATCCGTTTACAGCATTTTCCTTGCAGCTCTGTTCCTGGCCGCCCCGACGGCATCCTTCGCGCAGGACGCCCGCGAGATCATGATCAAGGTGGACGATGCGACCAATCACAGCTATTCCTCTTCGGTCCGCCGCGTCAAGTTCTCGACCTGCCGCTACAACGTCGCCGGCGGAAAACTGTCGTGCGCCGAGAAGCCGCGCATCGTGATCTTCGAGTCGTTCGGCAAGAGGCGCCGCCCGGCGGGACAGCGCGACAACGACAACAAGTCGATCGACGTCATCATCCAGCCGATCAGCGACAAGAACACGGCGATGCTGTCCTGGGGATACGCCGAGGACGACAAGGCTACGGACTTCTGGATCTATCTGCCCGTGTTGAGCAAGGTCAAACGCATCGTGTCCGTCGCCGACAGCGGCGAGAGCGGAGCCGTGTTCGGTTCGGAGGTGACGGCCGAAGACGCGGAAGTCAAGAAGGTGAGGGATTACACGTACAAGTCGCTCGGCGAGGACACCTATCGCGGCCGCCCGGTCTGGAAGATCGAGTCGATCCCGACGGCCAGCCGCGGCGAGCGTTCCTTCTACGGCCGCATCGTTTCCTACGTCGACAAGGAACGCTCCATTGTGCTGAAGCAGGATCTCTACGACCGTAGTGGCAAGCATTACAAGCAGTTTACGGTGCTGGACGTGACCCGTGTCGGCAAGGTCTGGCTGGCCTCGAAGGCCTCGATGAACAACCTCGCCAAGCGCCGGATCACCGCTTGGGAGCAGTCCGACATGGTACTCAACGTCGACATCGACGAAGAGTTCCTGAGCCAGCGCTCGCTGACCGACTTCGCCTATCGCGAGCGTCAGATGCAGCTCTACCGCAAATACCTGAACCAGGCGAAGGGCGGAACCCCGCAGCCACCGGCCAAACCATGACAATGTCAGAAGACGGCGAAATCTACGACTGCATCATTGTCGGCTCCGGCACCGCCGGAGCCGTGATTGCGCGCGAACTCAGCGGGCGCGGGCAAAAGGTTCTGATCCTCGAGCGGGGGCAACACATCCCGCTCAAGGAGTCGCTCTGGACGTTCGGTTCGATCTTCAACGAGATCCCAGTGGGCGACAAGCTCAAGGGCAACGCGGTCTACGCCGCAGGCGGCTCGAGCGCGATGTATCTGGCGGTGATGGACGAACCGCCGATCGATGCCTATCGCGCGCTGGGGATTGATCTGCAGCCCGCCTACGACACGATGCGCCTGCAGGTGCCGCTCGCCGAGATGGCCGACCCGCTCATGAGCCCGCAGACGCACAGAATGCGGGAAGCCGCTGTCGCAGCCGGTTACGACTGGAAGAAGAAGCTGATGCTGATCGACCAGTCGAAGTGCAGCGGCGCCTACTCGTACGAGGCCAAGTGGAAGGCGTTGACCTTTGTCGAGGATGCCGTGCGCCAAGGTGCGGTGCTCAAATGCCAGGCGCTCGCGGAACGGGTCCTGATCGAGAACGGGCGCGCGATCGGCGTGGAATGCCGGATCAAGGACGGCGCGTTCCGCAGCCATACCGTAAGGTTCCGTGCGGATCGGGTCGTCGTCTGCGCGGGCGCGCTGGCGACGCCGCGATTGCTGCGCGCCAGCGGGCTGCAGCATGTCGCCGCCCACGGCTATTTCCTCGACCCCAGCTTTACGCTGTTCGCGCGCGTGCCAGGCTTGCGCGGTGTCGACAGTTTCTGCGGGGTCATGGAAACGACGCTCGAAGGGGGCATCGTCCTGAAGGACGCGAACGTCCACAAGCTTCCATTCCTCATGTTCATGCCGCAGTACATGCAACTTTCGCGCATGTTCGCGTATCCCGAGCACCTCGGACTCACGGTCATGGCCCATGACGAGGTCGGCGGCGGGCTCTCCGCCGATGGCCGCTTCCACAAGACGCTCGATGCCGGCGTTTTCGAGAAACTCGCACGCGGCGAGCGCGCGGCGCGCGAGATTCTCGAGCGCGCCGGTGCGCGCGACATCTTCAAGGCGCCGATGTTCGTCGGCAGCGGCCTGGGCACGCTGCGCATCGGCAGCGATGTCGACGCGAAACTCGAAACCCCCGTGCGCGATCTCCACGTCTGCGACGGCTCGCTCATCCCGGAGAACGGACGGGTCGCACCGACGCTCACGCTGCTTTGCCTGGCGAAGTATCTCGCCGACATCTTGAATCAAACCCGGAACGCGCCCGCCGAAGCGGAGGTTGTGTCGGCCTGACCGCCGCCGCTCCGAGCGTAGATCGTGTTCCATCCCACCAGCCCATCGCAATGACAGGAAGACCTCATGAACGAAACATCGAAGACCGCGACCAAGGAAAAGGCCGCCAAGATCAAGGATCCGCTCTGGAAGCGGCTCTATTTCTGGTTCAGCCTGCTCGTGATGGTGACGCTCGCCGCGCATTTCACGTGGGTGGCGTCCGGTACGGGTCAATGGAAGCTCGCCAAGGACGAGGATGGCATCAAGGTCTACCTGCTGAAGGCGCCGGGCGACCCGCTGCTGAAGGCTCGGACGGTGATGGAAGGCGACTACACGCTGACCCAGCTGGCGTCGCAGCATCTGATCGTCGGCGACACGCTGGCCGTTTGCAAAGAATGGATTCCGGGCTGCAAGGACATGACCCGCATCCAGGACTTCGACCCGGTGCGGGGCTACGACAAGGATATGTGGCGCGTGGAGGTCCCCGGACCGTTCGCCGATCGCGAGCTGCTGATCACGACGATGTTCTCGCAGGACAAGAAGACCAAGGAAGTCGTGCTGGATGTGGTCTCCATCCCCAACACCCTGCCGCATACGCCCGGCGTGGTGCGGGTCGAGCGCATGCACAACCGCTGGACCTACACGCCCAAGCCCAACGGCAAGGTGGAAGTGTCGCTGATCCAGGACGTCGATCTGCCGGGCATCGGCTTCTTTCCGTATTTCCTGCTGAACATGACCCTTGTCGATCATAGCCATACGTTCTTTGCGACCACGTTGCGCAGGACCTTGAAGGAAGACAGATTCGTCAACGCCAAGCTCGATTTCATCGACGACATCCGCTGACGGGATTCCAGCAGATACTTCGCTATACGGTCTCGGACGCCGAACTCCGATAGCGAAGTGGGGCGATTCAGTTGCAGGGTGCGGCTGATCGCCCGCAGGCTCATGGTTTCGATTCGCTCGATCATGATCGCGGCACGCGTTTCAACGTTCAGATGCTGATATTGTGAGTCGATCACGAAAACACAATGTAGCCTGCCTGTTGCGCTTGAAGGTTGAGCACAAAGCGCCACAAAATAAACACCAATACCGAATTTTTGGCCGATGACAATCAACGCATCCTAGCGTTGATTTTTCAACAGCCGGCAATTCTTCAGGGTTGCCGCAGGCAATATCGCCTGGGATCTGGCAAACGTTTGGTGCTGATTTCTTACGGCATCCGAGCGTTGAGTCGTTGAATCTGAACCAAGCAAGGACGATCGTCATGGCAACAGCCGATCCAAAACACTTCCATAAGCTGTACGGCGTCAGGAACCCCAGAACAACTTATCAGCCGAAGGATTTCTTCGATTATGCGTTGATGAATGTAGCGTGTGTGCTGGCCGTCTATTTAATCTACGGGCCGATGCATGTGCTGACCTGGGTCGGTATCGGACTTTGCTTTTATATGATCATCGCCTTCCTGTTCAGGCACGGCGCGAAGGCCGCAGTGCCGCTGTTGTTGCGCAGGCCGCAGGATGCGGTCTACATGATCGTATACAAGATCCAGAACACAAAGCCCGTGTACTTCTTCGCGATAGCAGTGCTCCTGCTGGAAAACTACATAATCCACATTACTCCAGGCCTGCCGCACCATGTGGACCTCATGCGAAGTATCGGACTTTGGCTTTTTTATATCCACTTGGGCGGTATAACGATATACAGGACCGTCATCCTCGTTGATCATCTGCGTAAGCGGCAGATGATCCGCGAATTCCTGATGGAAACGACATGGAAAAAGGCTTTTTCAAGGAGGGATAATATCGGCATGGAGATTTTTCACGCCTACTTCACTGGATTGCTGGCGCATATCATGACACTTGCGCCATGGTATCTGGTCATCACTCACTTCGAGTTTTCGGTCCTGGCGTTGCCTTTGGTGCTGCTGATCAACGTGTTTGCGGAATTCTGGTATTTGAAGCTGGTAAACAGCTGGTTCTATCGTGATCATTGGTTGGGCCATAACTCCGAGCTGGAGTTCATCTACCTGCACGGCACTCACCACGACGCGATACCGAGCGGGCTCATCGCCGTTGCTGGAAATGGCCATCTTGAAGGCTTCGTCAGGTACCTGATCGCGTTTCCCACATTCTTCCTGAATCCCATAGCCGCTTTTGTATTCCTCACGATGATCGTGCGGCAGGATATTGCCACGCATCAGTACATACCCGGGGTGTTTCCGAAGCTTGGGCGGAAGTACCTGGAGACAGCTCAGCACTCGACTCATCATATGGGGCGGCTTGAGCCCTACAGCTTCGGGCTGAAGACACGCCCTCCAGTCGGATCCGAAACAGCGAAGAAGGCGTCTTCGGCCATTCCGGACGAGCTCATGAATTCTATCGGGCTCGACGAACAGTTAACCGGATTCGAATGGGATAGCGAGAGCCACAGGAAATACCTCCGTCTTTTCGACAAATATTCCAATCATGCGTGAAAGAAATGTATGGGGAGCTTGGGAAAACAGCGGCCGTGCAAACGATGCTTGCGATCTGCTGGCCAGGCATGCAGCGCTGGGAAATCAAATCTGTTGCGAATCGGAATTGAACGCGCTTTCCAATATATTCAATTGCGTGGTAGATAAGTGACGACACGAATTTTAGGCAAGCAGGCGGTGGTCATCGGCGCCGGAATCGCGGGGCTGACGGCTGCACGGGCGTTGGCGGATCATTTCGAACAAGTCACCGTATTGGAGCGCGATGAACTACCGACAACAGCCGCTCATCGCGCAAGCACGCCGCAAGCACGCCACGTGCATGGATTGATGACCGGTGGATTGATAGCGCTATCAGAGCTGTTTCCTGACTTCCAATTCGCCTTGGAGAGTTCTGGTGCGGTGCCTATGCGCAGTGGCTTGGATGTCCGCATCGAGCGCCCGGGCTTCGATCCCTTTCCCATGCGTGATCTGAATATTCGAAATTTCGCGATATCGCGGTCGGCGCTCGAGTTCACGTTGCGGCAGTGCACACTCAAGCACGCGACTATCAGCCTGCAGTCGGACTGCCGAGTGACAGAGATCGTGACTGGCGAAGATGGGGCGGCTGTTGAAGGCGTGAATTTTCACGGGGCGGACAGGGTTGCGCGGACGCTGCCGGCCGATCTGGTCGTCGATGCCTCGGGAAGAGGCGCGCTCACGCTCGCCGTGTTGAAAGCGACGGGACGAGCGACCCCGACGGAGACCATCATTGGTGTTGACATCGGTTACTCCACAGCCACTTATGAAATCCCGGACGACGCTCCGCGCGGGTGGAAAGGCGTAATGACTTTCCCGCTGATGCCACAGAGCAGCCGCGGCGGACTGTTGCTGCCGTTTGAAGGCCAGCGCTGGATGTTGAGCTTGGGTGGGCGCGGCGATGACAAGCCACCAGGCGATGAAGATGGCTTTCTTGACTATGCACGGCAACTGCGCACTCCGACGATATACAACGCGATTCGTAATGCGACGCGGATTGGAGCGATCGTGCGCTATGTGTTCCCGCAAAGTATGCGTCGACATTTCGAACTGATTCAAGGATGGCCGCGCGGGCTGATTCCTATCGGTGATTCGATTTGCCAGTTCAATCCTCTTTACGGTCAAGGGATGAGCGTGGCTGCGAAGGAGGCAGTGTTGATGCGGCGCCTGCTTTCAGAATCCAAAGGCACGAGCGATCCACTTGCCACGTTGGCGCCTACTTTCTTTGCGGAAGTGGATACGCTGCTGGATACTCCATGGGTTATGGCCGCGATCCCCGATTTCATTTTTCCTGCGACCGTTGGACAGCGCCCATCAAACCTGCAACGCAACTTGAAGTTCGCAGCAGCCCTCACACGGCTCGCAGCACGAAAACCCGATGTGCACAAGTTGATGGTCGAAGTGCAGAATCTGGTCAAGCCTCGCAGCGTCTATCGCCGCCCCATGTTCATGGCCAGAATATTGTTGGAGATGGCGAAAGGCACCTGATATCCGGCGGTTCCTCTTTCTTCGGAAGCAAGTTTATCCAGGCGATCTCCGCCGCTGGAAGATTTACACCCTACAACACGGCGGTCGACCGCCATCACCCCGGAAACACGACATATGCAAACCAAGACGATTCTCCTCACCGGCGCCTCGACCGGCATCGGTCGCGCCAGTGCGATCCTTCTGGCAGGCGAGGGCTATACCGTGTTCGCAGGTGTCAGGCGCACCGAAGATGCCGAGGCGCTGAAGAACGCCTGTCCGGTCGACCACGCATCAAGACTTCACCCCGTTCTGCTCGACGTCACCCACAAGGACGACATCCGCGCCGCACTCGCGACTATCGACGGGCACAGCCGCGATGGCCTGTATGCCCTTGTCAATAATGCCGGCTTCAACCTCAATGGCGCGTTCGAGTACACCAACGAAACGGATGCGCGATCACTGATGGAAACCAATTTCTTCGGGCTCGCGGCACTGAGCCGTGAGGCCTTGCCTCTGCTGCGTCGTTACGCTGCGTTCCACCCGGGAGAGACGGCGAAGCTTGTCAATATCGGATCGATTGGTAGCTACATCGGCGTGCCATGGGAGGCTTACTATCACGCATCGAAGTTCGCCGTGCTCGGCCTGAGCGAAGCGATGCGGCATGAGCTATGGCGCGAACGTGTCCGTGTCGTGGCCGTCTGTCCTGGCGGCATCAAAACGGACTTCATTCCGAAGACGGAACGCAGTCTCGCTGCCGCGCATGCCCAACTGCCGGAAGACGCGCCGGATAGCTATCGCTCAGGGCTCGCCAAGCTCGGAGAAGCCGTCGGCTTGGCCACGCGATTTGGCTCCGCTCCAGACGCGGTCGCGCATCGCCTGCGGAAAGTTCTCGCGTCAAGACACCCGCGATCGCAATACGTGGTCGGCACGGATGCCCGCTTGTTTTTGGGCATGCGCAGGCTGTTGCCGGAGTCGTGGTTTCACGCAGTGATGCGAAACCAGTTCACCGCATAGCCACCGCCGCATGCCAATGCCCGGCAGTATCAGGTGTTGTTGCATGCAGGAAACGCCGGGTGGCCCGGCTGTCATCCTGGAAGTCACCTTCGGCTAGTCATGGCATTGCCGCGCACCGAACGCGGGGCAAGAGTGTGCTCAAACGCTGGAAGCACAGCCTGCGCCGGCAAAGACTGGCGCCGTCCGCTGAAGCTCGCGCAGATGATCGAACGATGCGGGATGGCGTCCCCACGTATCTGCAAGCCCGAGCACAAGGTTCGTCTCGGACTGGTTGCATGAGCTAGGCAGCCAGATTCAGGTGATCCAGCGCAATGCCTGCGGTTACCGTGACGAGGATCATCTGAGGCTCAATGTCCTCGGCAGCTTGCCGCTGAGGTTACCGTGAAACGTCGGCGTGCCCCGCATTGATCTTGATTCGCGGAGCCCCGTCTTGTTGACGTGGGTCTACGAAACCGAATCAGATGGTTCTGTCCGGCGTGAGGTCGGGGTATGGGATGATGCGACCTCGTCGACTGCGAGAGTTACCCGATATCGACGAGGCCTTCGCCCCTTGCGCCCAGTGGCGCACGTGTTTACACGCTGATTGGGATATCCGTCGCGCCGCGCAGGTTCATCCGGCCGTTCCAACGGACCGGACCGGACAACGCCAGCTTCGGGAACCTGCTGACCAGCCGGCTGATCGCCACCCGGCCCTCCAGTCGGGCGAGCGCGGAGCCGAGGCAGTGGTGCGGGCCGAGGCTGAACGACACGTGTTGGCGAGCCTGTTCGCGGTCGAGTCGCAGCACGTCGGAATCCGCGCCGAACACCCGTTCGTCCCGATTGGCCGCGCCGAGGCACGCGATCAACATCGCGCCGGCCGGGATCTCCTGGTCGCCGATCGAATACGGGGCGACGGTGATCCGGCGGGTCTGATGGATGGGGCTGTCGTAGCGGAGGAACTCCTCGATGGCGTTGCCGATGAGGTCAGGGTTCGACCGCAGCAGCGCATGCTGGTCGGGGTGGCGCAGCAGCGCGGTGACGCCATTGCCGATCATGTTGACGGTCGTATGGTGGCCGGCGACGTAGAGCAGCAGGACCTGCGACACGAGTTCGTCGTCGGTCAGCAGGTCGCCGTGCTGCTCTGCCTGGATGAGCGCGGTCAGCAGGTCGTCGGCCGGGTTGTTCCGCTTCCAGGCGATGACCTCACGCATCATGGCGTCCAGCTCGACCTCGGCCCGGACGATCGCCTTCATCACCTGCGGGTCGCCGACCGGTTCCAGCGCGACGACCAGCGTCTCGGTCAACTCGAGCAGTTGCTTGTGATCGGTGTCCGGCATGCCGAGCATCTCCGAGATCACCGCGAACGGCAACGGGAACGCGAGTGCGTCGATCAGATTGACCGAGCCGGCATCGGCGATGCGATCCAGCGCCGCGTCGACATGTTGGGTCACCATTGGCTCCAGCGCTGCGATCGAGCGCGGCGTGAACACCTTGCCGGCCAACGACCGCAGCCGCGTGTGGTCCGGCGGGTCGGTGTTCATGATGGTGACCAGTTTGACGGGCGCGTCGGCGATGAGAGCCTCGTACTGATCACGCATCGGGCCGGCGCCGAGGTTGAGCTCCGATACGGACAGTCGGGCGTCGCGCAGCATCGCGGAGACCTCGGCATGTCGGGATACGAACCAGACCCCCATCGGATGCCGCTGCACCGGCTGGATGTCGCGCATCTCCCGGTAATGGTTGTAAGGGTTCTCGTCAAACCCCGGCTGGAACGGATTGAACACTCCCGGAGGCATCGGGGGCAGCGAGGGCATCCCTGTTTGCTGCGTCGTCTCGGTTTCCTGGGTCGCCTCGGTCATGGTGTGGTTCCTTCCGTTGTCGATCATGGTCTGGTTCGGCTAGTTGCCGTCGGCGTTTTGGCGCGTCAGGCCGAGCTTATTCTATAGCTTGTGCATGTCAACCAGGTGGCGGCGAAACCGCCGTAGCCGGGCGCCGCCGAGATGCGGTGACCGGTACAGATCGTAGCCGTCGGCGCGTTGGCGCACGCCCAGAACTGACTCGCCTTTCACCGGTGATGCGCGGGTGAAACCGACTTGCGTGAAGCTCATACCCTGAGCGTTTGCTCGGGAGACTCGATGTGGTCGAGTACGCAGTCTTGTGCGTTTGCTGCGCCGGGTCTTCCGCGAGGCCGGGCTGGCGCCGTTCGACACCTGGCGAGGTATTTCGACGAATGCGCCATGCCCGTCGCGCGTGAGGTAACGGCGCTCAACCGGCTCCGCGCCGGGATTCGATCATTTTCCAGCCGTTCCCCGAGGGGTCGCGGAAATTCGCATCGACGCTGCCGTAGCGTTCCTCGGGCGCCTGGATGAATTCCACGCCGAGCGCGCACATCCTTGCGTAAGCGGCGCGGCAGTCATCGACATTCAGCACGAGCGGCGGCATGGCGCCCTTGGCGACGATCTCGTTCACAGCCTGTGCGGTCGAAGCGTCCAGGGTTGGCGCCTGGGCCTTGAACAGGCCGAGTTGCAGGGACGGCTGATCCGGGTGCTGCACGGTCAGCCAGCGGTAGTCGCCGTTGCGCACATCGGTGTGGACGCACAAACCCACTTTTTCGACATAGAACTCGAGGGCTTCGTCCTGATCGCGAACGTACAGCCCAACCACGCCAATACCCTGATTCATACGACCTCCTGTTTAGGTGAGGCGCTTTTGTATCACCCGCCCTGCCGCCGCCGCTTCTCCGAAACTGCGGTGATGAGATCGGGCCGGTAGGCGGCGCTGACGTAGCAGTGCGGCACCTCTTCGAGCGCGTGGCGGGCAGCCTGTTCCCGCGCGCGCATCCCGCCCGGGCTTTCGCCGGTGATGTCCCGGAACGTCCGCCCGAACGTACCCAGGCTGTTCCATCCCGTCGCCAGTGCGATGTCGAGAATGGGCGTCTGCGTGTCGCGGAGCATCGCCTTGGCCCGCTCGATGCGGCGGGTGAGCAGGTAGCGATGCGGCGGAATACCGAAAGCCGCCTTGAACGATCGCGCGAAGTGCGCTTCCGAGACGTTGCTCACGCGCGCCAGCCGCCGGATGGGCCACGCTTCCTGCGAGGCGGCGTCCATCCGGTCCTTCGCGCGCAGGAGACGTCGCAACAGTTCGGGATCCGGGCCGGCAGGTCCCTGCGCTTGTCTGCTCACGAGTCGTATTCCATCGGCGATCGTCGGTTGTCGGTCATCGAACTCCGTGTCTTTCATCGACGGTATGGCCCGGGATCGCGTCGCGCGGGTGTCAGGATTTCAGCTTCCAACCGGTTTTGAAGATCCACCACACGGCCACCATGCACAGCACCAGGAAGCCGAGAATCGCGGCCAGGCTGACGCCGACATTCACGTCCGCCACGCCGTAGAAACTCCAGCGGAATCCGCTGATCAGATAGACCACCGGATTGAACAGGGTGATCTTCTGCCAGATTGGCGGCAGCATGTTGATCGAATAGAACGCGCCGCCCAGGAAGGTCAGCGGCGTCACCACCATCAGCGGGATCACCTGCAGTTTCTGGAAATCGTCGGCCCACAGGCCGATGATGAAACCGAACAGGCTGAAGGTCACCGCGGTCAGCAGCAGGAAGCACAGCATCCAGAACGGATGGGCGATGTCGTAGGGTACGAAGAGGCGCGCGGTGATCAGGATCAGCACGCCCAGGATCAGCGATTTGCTGGCCGCGGCGCCGACGTAGCCCATCACCACTTCGACATAGGACACCGGCGCCGACAGCAGTTCGTAGATGGTGCCCGCCCATTTGGGCATGTAGATGCCGAACGAAGCGTTGGAAATGCTCTCGTTCAACAGCGACAGCATGATGAGGCCGGGAATGATGAAGGCCCCGTAGCTGATGCCGTCGATGTCGCCCATGCGCGAACCGATGGCCGCGCCGAACACCACGAAATAAAGAGAAGTGGACAGCACCGGCGAGGCGATGGACTGGGTGATGGTGCGGAAAGTGCGCGCCATCTCGAAACGGTAGATCGCGCGGACCGCGTGCCAATTGAGCGTGCTCATGCGCGCGCCTCCTTGCCTGCAGCGTCGCTGTTGGCATGCACCAGATTGACGAAGATTTCCTCCAGCGAACTCTCGCTGGAATGCAGATCCTTGAAGTCGACACCCAATTCGCCCAGCCGCTTGAGCAGCGCGGCGATCCCGGTTTCCTCGGTCTGGGTGTCGAAGGTGTAGACCAGGCCATGGCCGTCGCCGGTCAGTTCCAGCGCAAGCGCCGAGAGTTCCTCGGGAATGCGTTGCAGCGGGTTCTGCAGTTGCAGGGTCAGCTGCTTCTTGCCGAGCTTGCGCATCAGTACATGTTTGTCTTCCACCAGAATCAGTTCGCCCTTGCTCATCACGCCGATGCGGTCGGCCATCTCTTCGGCTTCCTCGATGTAATGCGTGGTCAGGATGATGGTCACGCCGCTCTCGCGCAGCTTGCGCACCATTTGCCACATGTCGCGACGCAGCTCGACGTCGACACCGGCGGTGGGCTCGTCCAGAAACAGGATCGTCGGCTCGTGCGACAGCGCCTTGGCGATCAGCACCCTGCGCTTCATGCCGCCGGACAGGGTCATGATCTTGCTGTCCTTCTTGTCCCACAGCGACAGATCGCGCAGCACCTTTTCCAGGTATTTGGGATCCGGCGGCTTGCCGAACAGGCCGCGGCTGAATTTCACCGTCGCCCACACCGTCTCGAACGCATCGGTGGACAGTTCCTGCGGCACCAGCCCGATCTTGCTGCGCGCGGCGCGGTAATCGCGTGCGATATCGTGACCGTCCGCGGTCACCGTGCCGCTACTGGCGTTGACGATGCCGCAGACGATGCTGATCAGCGTGGTCTTGCCCGCGCCATTGGGCCCCAGCAGGGCCAGGATCTCGCCCTTGCGGATCTCCAGATCCACCGACTTGAGCGCCTGGAAGCCGGAGGCATAGGTCTTGCTGAGCTTGCTGATGGAAATGATGGAAGACATGCGGCACACATCGGAAAGAGAGCGACAGCGGATCGTACCGGACTTGCGCCCTTCGCATTGTCCCGTATCGGGGAAATTCAATCCCTGCGGATGCCGACGTCGGCCGACGTGGATCAGCGATTACCGGTGCAGCGATCCGAAGGAAGATCTGCAGCGCGCTGCGCTCATCGCTTCACGTCCAGGCGTTCGTTGCGCATCAACGCCAGCACGTCGTCGCGATCCGCCAGATTGAAGTCGCCGGGGATGCTGTGCTTGAGACAGGCTGCAGCGAGGCCGAAATGCAGGCTATCGGCGTCGGCCATGCCGCTGAGGATGCCGTGCAGCACGCCGGCGGCGAAGGCGTCGCCGGCGCCGATGCGATCGACGATCCCGTGCAGCGCGTGGGTGGGCGTGAAGTGCAGCGCGCCGTCGCGGGTGGCCATCAGCGCGCTCATGCTGTGATCATCGACATTGTGCTGATGACGCACGGTGGTGGCGATGCGTCGCAGACGCGGGAACGCGGCGAACGCGCGCGCCGCCGCTGCCGCGAAACGCGCGCCGGGCTCGCTGTGATCGACAGAACCGTCTTCCTTGCCGAGGACCACGGCGATATCGCGGTGATCGGCGAAGGCGAGGTCGGCTTCCGCGATCAGCTCGCGCAGGATCGTGCGCGGATCGCCGTCCCAGGCCGCCCACAGTTTAGGCCGGTAATTGCCGTCGAACGACACCAGCGCGCCGGCTGCGCGCGCCGCCGCCAGCGCTGCATCGGCGGTGGCCTGGCCGAGCGCCGGCGTCACGCCGGAGACATGCAGCAGCGCGGCACCCGCCAGCAGCCGGGGCCAGTCGTACTCCGATGTGCCGGTGAGGGCGAATGTCGATCCGGCACGGTCGTACAGCACTTCGCTGGGACGCAGGCCGGCGCCGGTGGCGAGAAAGTACAGGCCCATGCGGCCCTCGCGACGCAGCACGCCTTCGACATCCACGCCATGCCGGCGCAGTTCGCCCAATGCGGCATCGCCCAGCGGGTTGTCGGCGACTGCGCCAGCCATCGCCGTAACGTGCCCCAGCCGGGCCAGCGACACCGCCACGTTGGCTTCCGCGCCGCCGATCTGGACCTCGAACCGTGGCGTCTGCAACAGGCGCTCACGGCCAGGGGCGGCGAGGCGGAGCAGGAGTTCGCCGAAACATACGATCCGACCCTTGGATTCGCACTGACCTGTCATGGAACCTCCGGTTAATGGTGTAGCCCCAGCAGCTTCGGGCGGATCGCCGCGCGGCCGGGGCAAGCAGTTTTAGTGGATGCGGGCTGCGAAGCTTGCGGAGCGAGGAACATCGCGCATCGCAGGACTGCTGCGTTGCAGCATGCTTTGCGGCAAGTCTTTTGCTACGGTTTGGCCAGCGGTGTCATTTTTCGCGGCTTCGTCGGGCATCATAACCGGCTCGCCTTCAGAGTGTCCCGCAGCAATCTCGCCTTATATTTCCGGGAGGGGGAATAGATGCACAGTCAGCACGGCAACAAAAAGACACCGGTTACCATACTCGCTGCGTCGATCGGTCTGGCGCTGCAACTGGCCGCGATGACGGCCGCAGCGCAGCAGTCGCCTGCGAACGCGCCAGCCGAAAGCGCGCCGGAGGCCGCCGCGCTCGACCAGATAGAGGTGGTCGGCTTTCGCGCCAGCCTCATCAAGGCGCTGGACGAAAAACGCGATTCGGCCGAACAGATCGATGCGATCGTGGCCGAAGACATCGGCAAGTTTCCGGACCAGAATCTGGCCGAATCCCTGCAGCGTGTGCCCGGTGTCTCCATTGATCGCGATGCGGGCGAAGGTCGCTCGATCACCGTGCGCGGCCTCGGGCCGGACTTCACCCGTGTCCGTCTCAATGGCATGGAAGCGTTGTCCACGACCGGCGGCACCGACAGTTCGGGCGGCGCCAACCGTGGCCGCGGCTTCGACTTCAACGTGTTCGCGTCGGAGCTGTTCAACAACCTCACGGTTCGCAAGACCCAATCGGCGGAAGTCGATGAAGGCTCGCTCGGCGCGACCGTCGATCTGCGCACCGGCCGGCCATTCGACTACCGCAAATTCACCGCCACGGTGAGCGGGCAGCTGAGCTACAACGATCTGTCCGACTCCTGGGATCCGCGTTTCGCCGGCCTGATCAGCAACACTTGGGCCGATGGCCGCGTCGGCGCCGCGCTGTCGGTCGCGCACAGCAAGCGCAACGCGCTCGAAGAAGGTTTCAGCGCGGTGCGCTGGGAGCCCAGCAGCGCATCGGGCGGCTTCTGCAGCCCGGTCGGCGTGACGCCCGCGTCCACGGGCGCGGGTTCGTCCGCGGCAAACTGCGCAGCCGGCATTCCCCGCCCAGGCAATACCGTGTCGAATGTCAACGCGTACAACACCGCGATGGCGCCCGGTACTTTCCATCCGCGCCTGCCGCGTTACGGCCGCCTGACCCACGAACAGGAGCGCACCGGCATCACCGGCACGTTCCAGTTCCGCATCAACGACGACACCACTGTGGCGATCGACGCGCTGTACTCGAAGCTGGAAGCCACGCGCCAGGAAGACTTCCTCGAAACCATTTCCTTCAGCCGCACCGCGGCGCAGGGCGGCAAGCCGCAGACCGAAGTGGTCGCGGCGGAAGTCGATGGCCGCGGCAATCTGGTCTACGGCGTGTTCAACAATGTCGACGTGCGCTCCGAGTCGCGCTACGACGAACTGGAAACCACGTTCACCCAGGTCGGTTTCGACTTCCAGACGCGCTTCACCGACAAGCTGAGCTTCAATGCCCAGGCAGGTCTGTCGAAGTCCGAGTTCCGCAATCCGGTGCAGACCACGGTCACCCTCGACATCCAGAACGTCGACGGCTATTCGTGGGATTTCCGCGGCAACGATCGCGAGCCGGTCATCACCTATCCGTTCGACGTCAACAGTCCGACCGCGTGGCAGTGGGTCAGCAGCCCGGTGGCGAACTCGACCGGTTCGGAAATCCGTATCCGTCCGCTCGGTGCCGACAACAAGTTCCAGAACGCGCGCTTCAACCTGATCTACGATCTCAACTCGACGATCGCGCTCAAGGCCGGTCTGGGCTGGAAGGAATACGGCTTCGAGACCTTCGAATCGCGGCGCACCAGCGAAACCCGCGTGCCTGGTCTGCCGGCGGGCGTGACGGTCGCCGACATCACCCGCACGTTCAGCGGCTTCGGTTCGGGCAGCCACAACGGTTGGCTGATTCCCGATCTCAACGCCATCTCGCGTCTGTTCAACATCTACTGCAACTGCGATCCGACCCCGGGCACGGTCGGCGACGCCGATGATTTCCGCCTCGGCAGCATCACCGTCGGCAACGCACGCGGCAACAACTTCGCGGTGCGCGAAACCGATCAGGGCGGTTACCTGCAGATGGATTTCGACACCGAATTCGTCGGCCGCCGCCTGCGCGGCAACCTCGGCGCGCGCTATGCGTCCACCGACGTGACCGCTACCGGTTATCTCGCCACCGGCGGCGGCAGCAAAGTGGTGGTCAAGAACAGCTACGACGACTGGCTGCCGTCGTTGAATCTGGCGTGGGATGTGGCCGACAAGTTCGTGCTCCGTTTCGGCGCAGCGAAAGTGATGGCGCGGCCGCAGTTGCCCAGCCTCAATCCGGGCGGCACGGTCAACACCACCGTGCGCACCATCACCACCGGCAACCCGCTGCTGCAGCCGTTCCGCGCGACCACCTACGATCTGTCGGCGGAGTGGTATTTCGCCGAGAATTCGCTGCTCAGCGTCGCGCTGTTCTACAAGGACATCGACACCTATATCCAGACGCTGCGCGAAACCCGTCCGTTCAACACCACCGGTCTGCCGCTGGAACTGCTGACCGTCTCGGGCCTGCCGGCCGATACACCGTTCGACATCACCTCTCCGATCAACACTCCAGGCGGTCCGCTGAAAGGCTTCGAGATCAATTACCAGCAGCCGTTCTCGTTCCTGCCCGGCGTGTGGAGCGGCTTCGGCCTGCTGCTGAACTACACGCACGTCGAGTCCGAGATCGACTATGCGATCTCGCCGACCAGCAGTCTGTTCGTCACCGCCGATCTGGTGAACCTGTCGCCGGATGCCTACAACGCAACCCTCTACTACGAGAACAAGCGCTTCAGCGCGCGCGTCTCCGGCTCCTATCGCGACCGCTATCTGCAGACGGTGCCCGGTCGCAACGAGAACAGCTTCGAAGGCAAGAACGAATCCTTCAACGTCGATGCGAGTTTGACCTTCAATGTCGGCGACAAGCTGACCTTGACGCTCGAAGGCATCAATCTGACCGACGAGTACAACGACCAGTTCGTCGATACCGCGGGCGACCGCCCGTCGGTTTATCACCACACCGGCAGGCAGTATTTCGTCGGTGCGCGCTATTCGTTCTGAAGCATCACGGTGGATCCCTGTTGGCGGCGTCATCTCCGGTTGCGGGTGACGCCGCTTTTTTTCGGTCGTTACGACCACGCGGTGCGCGCAGCAAAGCTCAGAACGTGCCGCGCTGGATGAAGGGCGCGCGTTCGTAGAGCTCGCGTTCGCCGCGTCGCGGATCGTCGATAGTCCGCGATGTCGTGTCGAAGAGCATCGTCGCGCGTCGCGTGAGTTCGTATTGCGGCCAATGCGGCAGTCCGGTGTGATTGGGGTCGCCGCTGCGCGCGAATGCGAGCAGCGCGCCGCTCATGGCATCCGCTACTCCTTGCGCACCATCGCCGGTGCGCGAGCCCGGCTGGCGGATGTTGTCGAACACCAGCGGGATGTCCAGCGTGTGCATCGCACCGGATTTCCCGCCGTCGAGCGGCGATGGGAAATCCAATTGGTACATCCAGGTTGGAGCCGTCCACGTCGGCGCACCTTGGAGCGCGCGCGCTTCGGCTTCGAGTACGGCGCCGCGCCACGAACGTCCGGCGGTCGTCGCTGCGAAGAACACATCGCTCGCCGTGTATGTCGGATACAGCCGACGGTATTCGGCGATGACCGTGTCCGGCGGCAGATCGACGTATTGATGCTTGCGCAGCCTTTCCGGCAGTTGATCCCAGGTCAGCGCGTGGTTGGCAGGATCGTTGCCCAGGAACGCGCGGGTTTCGTCGCGGGTGTTGCCGATGATCATCGGGATGCGCGCGGACTGCGGCGGCGCATCGGGGTGGAACGGATGTCGCGGCAGATCGTGGCCGTCGAGCACCGGGCCGAAGTAGAGGCTCATGTCTTCGATACGCGATGGGTCGCGAGTACGCGCAGCCTTGAGCAGCGTTTCTATGGGCAAGGTGCGCAGCGCACCAAGACGATCCGGTGCGAGACCGAGTGCGTCGAGGAAGATACTCGCGCGTTGCGCGGCGGCGCGCGGGCCGGCGGCGGTCACCTGTTGCCCGCTCATGGTCATCGCGCGATGGAACAGGCCCGCTGCGTTGGGCATGGCCATCAGCGTCGCGATCTTGGCCCCGCCGCCGGATTGGCCGAACACGGTGACGTTGCCGGTATCGCCGCCGAATTCGGCCGCGTGCTCGCGCACCCATTCGAGCGCTGCGACCAGGTCGAGCTGTCCGACGTTGCCTGACGCCGCGTAATGCTCGTCGAACTCGCCCAGATACAGATAGCCGAACAGATTCAGGCGATGATTGACCGTGACCACGACGACATCGCCGCGCCGGCACAATCGCGCGCCGTCGTAGAGCGGATCGCTGCCGGAGCCGGTGTTGTAGGCGCCGCCGTGGATGTAGACCAGCACCGGCCGTTTGCCGCCATCGCGCAGCGCGGGCGTCCACACATTCAGCGCGAGACAGTCCTCGCTGCCCGGACCGAGTTCGCCGCTCTGCGGCGCCGATGTTGCGTAGCGCAGGGCATCGTGCACGCCGCGCCACGGTGTTTCGCGGTTCGGTGGAAGAAATCGCGTCGTGGTGGTGTCGGCGCCATAGCGGATGCCTTTGAACGACAACACTCCGCGCGCACCAGCGGCCGCATCGCGCAGCCCGCGCACGCGACCGCTGCGCGTGCGTGCCACGGGTGCATCGCGACCCGCAGCGACGCCGTGCGGCAGCAGCGCACCGATGGCGAGCGCGAGCCCGGTCTGCAGCGTGCGTCGGCGGCTGCGGTCCATGCCGCTGTGATCCACGGTGCGGTTCAGTGCGCGATCAACGCAGCGGATCGCGGCGCGGCAGCGGCTTCAGCGGCTCCACGGTGTCGAGATCCCAGTCTGCCGGCACGAACGACTGGCGGGTTTCCGAGTGCTTGGGATAACCGCCGACTTCCTGTTCGCTGTCGATGACTACGCCGCGACCTTCGATGGTGTCGGCGAGGATCCGCCGATCGATGTCGTCGCGATCCCACGGCCGCGCGCCGGCGTTCGCGATCACCGCGTCCTGCACCTTGGCGGCGGGGAGCAGTTCGACGCCGAATGGCAGCGCGGGCGCGGTTTTCAGCATGCGTACGCCGACCGGCGCGGTGCTGTAGCTGCCCTGCATCGGCAGCGGCTGGCCGATGCGGTCGACCGCGATGTTGTCGTGCAGATACAGATCCAGCGCGCCGGAGCCGCCGAACATGAAGAACACCGATTGCTTCGGCGTATCGGGGCCACCGCGCATCACGTTGCCGATCAGCGCCAGTCGGCCGTCTTCGTAGGCGTGGCCGTCCCATTCGGCGGCGACCAGGTTGTAGTGCACCGCGCGCTGTCCGGGGTTGTAGATCAGATTGTTGATCACCAGACCCTGCGCGCCGCCCTTGAACATCGGGTTGCGCTCGCGGTTGTGCGCGTAGAGATTGCCGATGATGAGGATGTCGCGCGCGTTGTCGTGGATCAGCGAACCTTTCGAATGTTCGCCCTTGCCGTGGCTGGAATACGCCAGACCCTCGGCGATGAGATTGTTGCTGAAGGTGATGCGGTGCGAGGTGTTGTCGCGCCACTGTTGCGGCGTATCGCCGCCGAAACGCGGGCCGGACGCCGAAAGATTCTCGTCGGTGGCCCAGGTCAGCGAGCAGTGATCGATGATGATGTCGCGTCCGCCGACGGTGGAAATCGCATCGAAATCCACGCCGCTGCGTTTCGGCTGGCCGGCTTCGCCCGGACGCACGCGGATGTGGCGCACGATCACATCGTGGGTCGCGATATCGATGCCGCCGCGGATCAGGGTGATGCCCGGCTGCGGCGCGGTCTGGCCGGCGATGGTGAGGAAGGGCTCGCGGATCTTCACCGTCTTCAGGCCCAGGTCGATCACACCGCCGACTTCGAACACCACGATGCGCGGGCCTTTCGTGTTCACCGCTTCCAGGAACGACCCCGGACCTTCGGTGGCCAGCGTGGTCACGCGGACGATCTTCCCGCCGCGCCCGCCGGGCGTGTGCGCGGCCCAGCCTTGTGCGCCTGGGAATGCTGGCTTTGCCTCCGGGTCGGGTGCGGCGGCGACGGTCTGCGCCAAGGACAGCAGCAGTGCGGTGAGGGTGGTCAGCAACAGCGAACGGGTCATGCCGGCATCTCCGGAAGGTGGCTTATCGTGCACTGCAGATTGTCAATGACACCGGTTTCCTATACAACTCCTTTCAACGAATCAGGGGACGAACCCGGGAATGAACGAGACGGTGGGCGGAGGCGTGGTGGGCGACGACTCGGAAAGCTGGGAAATCGCGCGGCGTCTGGTCCGCGCGCGTCTGCAGGCGTCCGCGCTGCCGGATTACCCCGGCACACTGCCGCCCTCGCTGGATGCCGGCTATGCCAGTCAGGACGCGGCGATCGCGATGTGGCCGACCCGGGTGGCCGGCTGGAAAGTCGGCAAGATTCCGGACGCCTGGTTGGCGCGGATGGGCGAAGAACGTCTGGTCGGCCCGATCTTCGAGGATGCGGTGCAGCACGTGCTGCCGGGCGAAGCTGCGGGCTTTGCGGTTATCGCCGGTGGCTTCGCGGCGGTCGAAGCCGAATTCGTGTTCCGGCTCGGCGCCGATGCGCCGGTGGGTAAAACCGCGTGGACCGACGACGAGGCGCTCGCGCTGATCGATACCTTGATGGTCGGCGCCGAACTGGCCGGCAGTCCGCTGCCGCGGATCAACGATCTGGGCCCGGCGGTGGTGGTCTCGGACTTCGGCAACAATGCGGGTCTGATTCTCGGCCCGCCGGTGCCGGAGTGGCGACGCATGCTGGGGACGCTCGAACAGGATCTGTGCTGCGAAACCGCGATCGACGGTGTGATTGTCGGCAGCGGTCGCGCCAGCGATATCGCCGGCGGACTGGTCGCCGCGCTGCGTTTCGCACTGGCGCGCTGCGCGCGACGCGGCATGCCGCTGCGTGCCGGACAACTCGTCTCCACCGGTGCGGCCACCGGCATCCACGACATTCGCGCCGGACAGCAGGCGCAGGTGACGTTCGACGGCATCGGCGAGATTCCGGTCGTCGCGGTGCTGGCGATGCCGAGGCGAGACGCGTGAACGGGCGCCGTCGACTGCTGCAGGGCCTGTGCGCCGCGGGTGCGGGCGCGGTCTTCGGCGCGGTCGCGAGCGACCGTCGCTCTGCGGGCGTGCTCACCGCCACCGATGTGCATCCGAAGGATTATCCGACCGTCGCCGCGGTGCGCTGGCTCGGCGAAACCCTGGAGCGCGAGACCAACGGCCGTTTGCGCATTCGTCTCTATCACGCGGGTCAGCTCGGCCGCGAATCCGACACGCTGGAGATGGCGCGTCACGGTGCGATCGACTTCACGCGTGTTTATACCGGTGCGCTCAACAATGCGTTTCCGTTGACGAAGGCGCTATGCATGCCGTTCGCGTTCGATTCGGTCGCGCATCAGCGGCATGTTCATGATGGCGCGGTCGGCGCGACGGTGTTGCGCGGGTTCGAAGCGCGCGATGTGGTCGGTCTGGCGCTGTACGACAGCGGCGCGCGCTGTTTCTACAACACCCGCCGGCCGCTGCATACGCCGGCCGATCTCGCTGGCCTGAAACTGCGGGTGCCGCCCTCGGATATCTTCATCGCGCTGATCCGTCTGCTCGGCGGCAATCCGACGCCGTTGCCTTATGGGCAAGTATTCTCGGCGCTGGAAACGCATCTGATCGATGGCGCAGAGAACAATCTGCGCAGCTTCCACGCCAGCCGCCATTTCGAGACCGCGCGCTACTGGTCGCAGAGCGCGCATTCCTACGCGCCCGATGCGCTGCTGATTTCGAAACGCACGCTCGATGCGCTGAAGCCTTCGGATCGCGCTCTGCTGACCGATGCCGCGCGCGCGTCGGTGAAGATCATGCGCGATCTCTGGGACACGTCCGAGGCCGAATCCCGGCGCGCGCTGGAAGCGGCGGGCGTGAAGATGAACACCGTCGACGCGGATGCCTTCCGCCGCGCGGCGGAGCCGCTGGTGCGCGAACTGTTGCGCGATCCGCAACTGCATCGTCTGCACGACGCGATCCGCGCCGCGGCCTGATGGAGACGATGACCGATGGATGAGAAGAGTGGAACGAAGACGCGCCTGGATCGCCTGGCCGACGCGGTGGTCGCGCTCGCGGCGCTGGCGCTGGTCGGACTGGTTGCGGTGCAGGGCTGGCAGGTGTTCGCGCGCTATGTGCTGAACGATTCGCCGAGTTGGACTGAGCCGGTCACGCTGGCGCTGCTGACATCGGCGATGTCGTTCGGCGCCGCCGCCGGCGTGCACAACGACCGCCATTTCGCGTTTACGCTGCTGGCCGATATCGCGCCGCCCGCACTGCAGCGCGCGCTGTTCGTGTTCACGAAATTCACGATCGCGCTGCTCGGCGCGGTGCTGGCGTGGTGGTCGTTCGCGCTGTTCGAAAGCGGTATGGACATCCGCACGGCGGGCGCAGCTTTTCCGGAAACCTTGCCCTATGCGCCGGTGGCGCTGGGTGGTGCGTTGATGACGATCTTCGCGCTTGCGCGCTGTCTGCCTGGCGCTGAAAAGAAAACGCCAGAAAAGCCTGCATCCCCGACGCGCGCGGAGGCGGAGTAAGCATGGAAATACTGATCCTGTTCGGTGTGTTCGTATTGCTGCTGATGATCGGCGTTCCGGTGGCGTTCTCGCTGGCCGTCGCCGCGCTGGCGACCCTGGCCTATATCGATCTGCCGCCGCTGATCCTGGCGCAGCAGGTGACTGCGGGCGCGGGTTCGGCGTCGCTGGTGGCGATTCCGCTGTTCATCCTCGCCGGCGAGATCATGATGCGCGGCGGCATCTCCGAACGCCTGATCGGCCTCGCCAGCGCGATGGTCGGACGCATGCGCGGTGGCCTGGGCCAGGTCAGCATCGTCTCGTCCCTGTTCTTCGGCGGCGTGTCGGGTTCGGCCATCGCCGACGTGTCGGCGGTCGGCGGCGCGATGATTCCGCAGATGATCCAGCGCGGTTACGCGAAGGACTACGCGGTCAACGTGAGCATCAATGCCGCGCTGGTCGCGCTGCTGGTGCCGCCTTCGCACAATCTCATTCTGTTTTCTGCCGCCGCGGGCGGCGGCGTCTCGATCATCGATCTGTTCGCCGCCGGCATGCTGCCGGCGCTGCTGATGACCGCGGTGATGATGGTCACCGCCTATGTGCTGGCGCGTCGCGCCGGTTACGGCACCGAAGCCTTCCCCGGCTTCGCCGCGCTGCTGCAGAGGTTCGTCGCGGCGCTGCCCGGGCTGATGCTGGTCGGGCTGATCTTCTTCGGCATCCGCGCCGGCATCTTCACCGCGGTGGAAAGCGCGGCGATCGCGGTGCTGTACGCGCTACTGGTCGCCTGCGTGGTGCATCGCAAACTGGGTTGGTCCGCATTCCTCGACACCCTGACCCACGCCGCGCGCACCACCGGCGCGATCCTGTTCGTGATCGCCGCCGCCGCCGCGTTCGGCTGGTTGCTGGCGTATCTGGAAGTGCCTGCGGCCACCGTGGAAGCGATGCGCGCGGTCGCGCACAGCAAGCTGGCGATCCTGCTGCTGATGGTGATGGTGCTGCTGTTGCTGGGCACATTCATGGATCTGGCGCCGATGATCCTGATCTGCACGCCGATCTTCCTGCCGGTGGCCAAGGCTTACGGCATCGATCCGCTGCAGTTCGGCGTGGTGTTGATCCTTGCCGGTGGTATCGGCCTGGTGACGCCGCCGGTGGGCTCGGTGCTGTTCGTCGGGACCGCCATCGGCCGGATCAGCGTCGGCGAAGCGCTGAAGACGATCTGGCCGTTCTGGCTGGCCGCGCTTGCGGTGCTGCTGGCGGTGGCGTTCGTGCCGGCGCTGTCGCTGTGGCTGCCGGTCGCGTTGAAATGATCGATTTGCCTGGGTTGGCGTGATGTCTCACGGGACATCCGCGGCGCGATTCGGGCCATAATCGCCGCATGACCGCCAAAACCCCCGTTTCCTCGACATCGCGGCCCATGCCGTCCGCCGCCTCCGGCAAGGCCACGATCAACGATATCGCCCGCCTCGCCGGGGTCTCGAAGAAAACCGTGTCGCGGGTGATCAACGACTCGCCGCTGGTCAAGCCGGACACCCGCACCAAGGTCCACGCGCTGATGCAGGAGTACGGTTATGTGCCCGACCCGCAGGCGCGCGGGCTGGCGTTCCGGCGTTCGTTCCTGATCGGTCTGGTGTTCGACAACCCCACCGCGCAGTACATCGTCAACATCCAGTACGGCGTGCTCGACGCGCTGCGCGATTCGGGCTACGAACTGGTCGTGCATCCCTGCGACAGCAAGAGCGAGGGTTACATCGACGGCATCCGCCGTTTCGTGCAGCAGCAGAAACTGCATGGCGTGATCCTGATTCCGCGCGTGTCCGAGGATCAGGCGCTGGCCGAAACGCTGCGCGCGATCGATTGCCGCTACGTGCGCATCGCGTCGATTCCGCTGGACGATCCCGGAAAAATGCTCGTCACCCACGATCGCATCGCCGGCGCCGAAGCGGCGAACTATCTCGAATCGCTTGGCCATCGTCGCGTGGGCCTCATCACCGGTCCGCGCCGCTATCGTTCCTCGATCGAGCGCGGCGATGGTTTCGTCGATGCGCTGGCGCGACGCGGCATCCAGGTGCCGGCCGAGCGTATCTACGAGGGCGGTTACACCTTCGAATCGGGCGTCGCCGGCGCCGAACAGCTACTGGCTCGGCCCGACCGACCCACCGCGATCTTCGCCTGCAACGACGAAATGGCCGCCGGCGTCTACAAGGCCGCGCAGCGCATGGGCATCTCGATCCCGGCCGAACTGTCGGTGGTCGGCTACGACGACAGCCCGCTGGCCTCGCAGCTGTGGCCGGCGCTGAGCACGATTCGTTTGCCGGTCCGCGATGTCGGGCGTCAGGCCGCGGCCCTGCTGCTGGCCCAGGATGGCGCGGCGTCGACGGTCACCACTGCTGTCACGCCGCATCTGGTCGCCCGCGATTCCTGTCAGCCGCCGATGGCGGAGTGAGCCCCCTCCCCAACCCTCCCCCGCATGCGGGGGAGGGAGATTCGCGCGCAGCGCGAATGGGTGGGGGAATCAACGTCGCGGACATAATGATCGGAGCAGCGGCTTGTCTCTTGGTAACCGGTGTCAAATCATCCAAAACCCGGCTATGATTCGACCGAACCAAGGCATCCCAGCGGGGGAACGATGTTCCAGAAGACCTATCACGCCTGTCATCCCGATTCGATGGACGGCGCCAGCAACGACCAACTGCGCGAGCGCTATCTGATCGATGGCCTGTTCGCCGCCGATGCCGTGCAGCTCAACTACACCCATTACGAACGCATCGTCGTCGGCGGCGCCGCGCCGGTGCGTCAGACCCTTTCGTTGCCCGTGCAAAGCCAGCCGGCCTCCGCGGCCGGCAAACCTTTTCTCGAACGCCGCGAACTGGGCGTGGTGAACGTCGCCGACGGCGACGGCATCGTGACCGTCGACGGTGTCGCCTACACACTCAAGCCGCGCGACGCGCTCTACGTCGCGATGGGCAGCGCCGAGGTGACGTTTGCATCCAACGACGCCGCCAATCCCGCGCGCTTCTATCTGTTCTCCACGCCCGCGCACGCGCGCTATGAGACCAAACACATCTCGATCGACCAGGCGGTACCGCTGGAACGCGGCGCGCTGGAAACCTCGAACGAGCGCACGATCTATCAGTACATCGTTCCGGCCACCTGCACCTCGTGCCAGTTGCTGCTCGGGCTGACGCTGCTGAAGACGGGCAGTGTCTGGAACACGATGCCGCCGCACCTGCACGATCGTCGCAGTGAGGTCTATTTCTACTTCGGCCTCGGCGACGACCAGAAAGTCATGCACTTCATGGGCGATCCGGCCGACATGCGCCATCTTGTGATCGGCAACGAGGAAGCGGTGGTGTCGCCGCCGTGGTCGATCCACATGGGGTCTGGCACGCGTAATTACGGTTTCATCTGGGCGATGGGCGGCGAGAATCTCGACTACACCGACATGCAGCAGCTCGACATCTGCCAACTGAAGTGAGACGCGCATGAGCAGCGAATTGTTCGATCTCGGCGGCAAGGTCGCGCTGGTCACCGGCGCTAATGCTGGGCTCGGTCAGGGCATCGCGCTGGCGCTGGCGAAGGCCGGCGCGGACATCGCCGTCGCCAGCCGGCAGCCGGCCAGCGAGACCGCAGCGCTGGTGCGTGCGCTGGGTCGCCGCTGCGTCGAACTCCGCGCGGATCTGACGTCGATCGAACCGATCCCGGGCATGATGTACAGCACGCTGTCCGCCTTCGGTCGGCTCGACATTCTGGTCAACAACGCCGGTACCATCCGCCGTGCCGATTCGGTCGATTTCAGCGAACAGGACTGGGACGACGTGATGAACGTGAATCTCAAGTCCGCGTTCTTTCTCTGCCAGGCCGCGGGCCGGCATTTCATCGCCAACGGCGGCGGCAAGATCATCAACATCGCATCGATGCTGTCGTTCCAGGGCGGCATCCGCGTGCCGTCGTACACGGCCAGCAAGTCGGGCATCGCCGGCATCACCCGCCTGCTCGCCAACGAATGGGGCGGCAAGGGCGTGAACGTCAACGCGATCGCGCCCGGCTACATGGTCACCGACAACACCGCGCCGCTGCGCGCGGATGCCGACCGCAGCAAGGCCATCCTCGACCGCATTCCGGCAGGGCGCTGGGGCGAAGCTTCGGATCTTGACGGTGCGGCCGTGTTCCTCGCGAGTCGCGCCTCGGATTACGTCAATGGCGCGATCATCCCCGTCGACGGCGGCTGGCTCGCGCGGTAACGCCCGCATGCGCAGGTTCGCCGTGATGTTGTCGATGTTCGCGTTCGCAGCGTCCGTCATCGCTGCAGACAATACTGCGAAACCTGCGCCGCGCCGTGTGTTCATCGCCGGCGATTCCACCGCCAGCGATTACGGCCCGGAGCGCGCCCCGCGGCAGGGCTGGGGCCAGCAGCTGCAAAGTTTTCTCGATCCCGCCGCGTGGCAGGTGCGCAATCACGCCCAGAGCGGCCGCAGTTCGCGCAGCTTCATCGAGCAGGGGTGGCTGGACGGCATCGACAAGGAGCTGCGTCGCGGCGATATGCTGCTGATCCAGTTCGGCCACAACGACGAAAAGATCGAAGACCGCAGTCGCTACAACGAGCCGCGCGAAGCCTTCCCGATGTGGCTGATGCGCTACGTGAGCCTCGCGCGCGAACGCGGCGCGACGCCGCTGCTGATCACGCCGGTGGCGCGGCGCAAATTCGATCGCGGCCAACTGCTCGACACCCATGGCCTGTATACGCAAGCGGTGCGCGATCTCGCCGCGCGCGAGCGGCTTGGGTTGATCGATCTCAACGCCAGCAGCTCCGACTGGCTGCGCGCGCTGGGCGACGAGCCGTCGAAACTGTTCTTCATGCACGTACCCGAAGCGCGCACGCCGGACCAGACGCAGACCGACGACACCCACTTCCAGGAACGCGGCGCCGTGGCGATGGCGTGCCTGGTCGTGGACGGCTGGAAGCGACTCGATCCGATGCTGTCGAAACACGTGATCCGCGACACCGACTGCGGTGCGCACCCGACCGCGTTGGCCGACCGCGCCGCGCAGCCGCATCCGTCCGCGATCGTCCACAGCGCCGACCTCGCGCGAACGCAGCCCGGCCCGCACGGCGGCGCCGGCGCGACCACTGCGTATCCGATGTTCGCCGACGCGCCCGACCTGCCGTTCCAGTTCCGCAAACGCGCGCTGCACAAAGGCGCCGGCATCGGCCTGCACCAGCACGATCACGACGAAATCTATTATGTCCTCAGCGGCCGCGGCCGCTATATCCTCGATGGCGTCGTGCATGAGGTGGCCGCGGGCGATGCGTTGTTGACGCGCACCGGCAGCACGCACTCGATCCAGCAGATCGGCGACGAGGATCTGGTGCTGTTGATCGTGTATCTGAAGCGCTGAGCCGATTGCTGGCGTTGTTGATGATCCGCCGCGTCGCATGAAACTCCCTCCTCCGTATCGCAGGGGAGGGTCGGGGAGGGGGCGCTGCGCACGGCTCAAGCTGTGCAGCCTTGCGGAATTGCCGCATTCGGCCAGACGTTGTCGCTGGAAAGTGAGTCTGACCCCCAGATCACCAAATCAAGTCGTCGGGCACCTTGAACTGCGCGTAATACGCATCGTCTTCGGAGGTTGAGGCGGAGGCCTCGGTGCCTGCCTCCTGACCATGATCGAGCACGATCATGCCGGCGTCGCGTTCCCGCACTTTGTCGGCGGCCGCCCGCGGCAACAGTTCGTAGCGTTCGTCTAGGCGGGCGATCACCAGCACGCCGGAGGACAATTTCTTGCGCAGATCCGCGTCGATCAGCAGCGTGCGGATGGCGCCATCGGCGGTGAAGCGATACTCGCTCTCGCCCGTGCGCGGCACTTTCCGGTCGTTGATGATCTGCCGCGCCTGCGCACGAAGCTCAGCCGCGCGCGCCTGCGCTTTACGCTCCGCGGCGAGGGCGCGGTCCCGCTCGGCCTTCTCGGCCCGCGCCCGCTCCGCTTCCAGTTGGATCTCGCTGGGCGCCGCCGGCCCCTTGCCGTGCCGGGCCTTGACCTGCTCGCGCGCCACCTCGGACACCTTGGACTTCTTGACCAGGCCCGCCTTGAGCAATTGTTCCTGAAGCGGATTGCCCTTCGTCATGTCGCGGTTTCCTGCCGAGGATTTCCGGCCCATCATACCGACCGTCCCCGCTGCCTGCCGCCCCTCTGCCGATGGAAGCCTTGAAGTACTTCGCCGGCTACCCGGAACACCTGCAGGCGCGGGTGCGCGGGTTGATCGAGCAGGGACGGTTGGGCGCGCTGTTGGCCGAGAAGTACGGCCAGCCCCACAGCGCGCGCAACGATGGCCAGCTGTACGACTACGTTCAAGCGCTCAAGGACCGGCACCTGCGGAAATCGGTGCCGCTGGGCAAGGTGATCTACGACAGCAAACTGCAGGTGATGCAGCACGCGCTCGGCACCCACACCGCGATCTCCCGCGTACACGGCGGCAGGCTCAAGGCCAGCCGCGAGATCCGCATCGCCACCGTGTTCCGCGATGCGCCCGCCGACTTCCTGAAGATGATCGTGGTGCATGAACTGGCGCACATGAAGGAAGCCGAGCACAACAAGGCCTTCTACCAGCTGTGTACGCACATGGCGCCGGACTACCACCAGCTGGAGTTCGATCTGCGCCTCTACCTGACGCATCTCGATGTCGGACAGCAATGAAACTTCTACGCGATCCGGCGTTGCAGCCACCCCCACTCAACCAAAATCCCGCAACTCCAACGAAATCGCATCCGGATCCCCGGCCTCGATCGCGCGCGCGACCGCATTGTGCTCCGCGGCTTCCACCCAGCTGCGAAGATCGCGTCCGCTTTTGCCGTCGGTGCGCGGTGCGAGAGCGCGGGTGCCGGCGTCGAGATCGAAGGCCAGCGGTTTGCCGACCAGCATCACCGCGAGGATGCGCTGTGCGGCGTCGCGGTCGGGCAGGGGGATCTCGATCTGTTTCGGCAGGCGCGACAGTACCGCGGCGTCGATCTGGTCGCGGCGGTTGGTGGCGGCGAGGACGAAGACGGACTGCGTCTGCGCGGCGATGCCGTCCATTTCCTGCAGCAGTTGGCCGACGATTTCGGTGAGGATCGAATCGGATTGCCCGCCCCGGGTGGCGGCGATGATGTCGATCTCGTCGAGGAACAGCAGCGACGGCGCGGATTCGCGCGCGCGCTCGAACAGTTCGCGCACTTTCTGGCCGCTCTGGCCGAGGAAGCCCTGCTTGATGTCGGCGGTGGACGCGGCGATGAAGCGCAGCCCGGTTTCGTTGGCGAGCGTGCGCGCGATCTGGGTCTTGCCGGTGCCGGGCGGGCCGTACAGCAGCAGCCCGCGCGGCACGCCGATGCCGCGCTTGCGGAAGATTTCCGCGTGCTGCAGCAGGCCGGCGGTGGTCTTCAATTCCTTCATCGTGGCGTCGGGCAGGATCAGCGTGTCCCAGCTGGCGCGCGAATCGGTAGCGGTGGAACCCTGTTTGCGCATCGCGGTGGTGAAGGCCGCGAGTGCGTCGTCGTCGATCGGCGTCTTGATGCCGTGCTCGCGCGCAACGCGCTTGGCGAGGCTGCTCAGCTCGCGCCCGGACATGCCGAGGGTCAGCGCTTCGGTCTTCGCCGGCAGCGGCGGCGGAATGGCCAGACGCGCGAATTCGCCGGCCAGGATCTCCAGCCGCTGACGGCCGTCGGGCAGGCCGATTTCGAGCTGATCCTCGAAGCGCGACAGCATCGCGGCGTCGATCAGGTCGCGGCGGTTGGTCGCGCCGACCACCCAGACATGCGCCTGTTTGTCGAAACCGTCCCATTGCGCGAGGAAGGCGGTGACGATTTCCTCGACGAAGCTATCGGTGTTGGTGCCGCCGCGGCGGCCGAACACGCCCTCGCATTCGTCGACGAAGATCACCGCGCGCGGTTCGGCACGCGCCTTGATCCACAGCGCCTTCACGTTCTCGCCACTCTGGCCGATGAACCCGGATTTCAGATCGGTGAGCGACAGCGGGAAGAACGCACAGCCCATGCTGTCGGCGAAGGTGCGCGCGATGAGGGTCTTGCCGGTGCCCGGCGGGCCGTACAGCAGCAGCCCGCGTGTGGCTGAGGCGCTGCCGCTGGCGAAATGCCCGGCGAGCGAGATCAGCTGCGTTTTCACTTTTGGGTTGAGCGCGACGCCGGCCCAGGCCTGCGCGGGATCGACCGCGGGTTTCGGCTGCGTCTGACCCGAGCGCAATGCGCGGCTGCGTTCGATCTTGTCCGCGTGCTTGGCGTTGCGGTCGCAGGCCTCGTCGAAGGCCATCGCCAGTGCGCGCACGCGCGGCGGCATACGCGGGAACGCGTCGTTCTGCAGCAGATCGCGATCCCAGACGACGATCGGCAGCCGGCCGCTGGTACGCAGCGGAATGATCCCGAGCCCACGATCATGGGCGTCGCTGATCGAAATCACGATATCGCCGGGCTCCACGCCGCGCGTGCCGCGCCAGGCTTCCCAGCCGAAACCGGCGGGGCTGTTGGCGGTGCGCGCGACCATGTAGACGTACGGGAAGGCGCCCTCGCCATTGGTGTGCATGAGCCGCATCAACCGGAAGCGGTGCCGCAGCAGCGCCGTGCGCGGCAGCAGCCAGCGTTCGACGACGATCAATGCGAGCAGGGCGCCAGCGACCCACCACAGCGACATCGGCGAAAGCTGCGGCGGCAACGTCGGCAACAGCTCCGGCAGCAGATGCGGTTTGTAATGGGTGAAGGCGGCCGCGGCGATCACCAGCAGGCCGGTCAGCATCAGCCAGAGCGAAGGCGCGGCCATCAGCACCGGGCGGCCCTGTTCGCGGTAATGGCGCGGCTGTCGCAGCAGCCGGCGCATGCCTTCGGTGGCGTAATGCCGGCGCAGCGTGCGGTCGACGGTGCGCGAGAACGTCTGCAGTTCGGCTTCCAGCGCATTCAGATCGCCGGCTTGCGCGCCTGCGGGGGGGGCGGCGCCGTGTTGCGGATTCACGTCCCTGCCTCGTCCTGTCCTGGTCCGGAGAGCGTCGATGATAGCCCGCGCCGATGCGGCTGCCGCTAAATGCACGACGGTCGTACGCGACGGAGTTTCCGCCGATCTGCGCTATGGTGGGGCGTGCCCGGCATCTCCGGGCACCACGGCCAGGGGGACGTGGTGGTTCCGATCCGGCGCGGGCCTTCCGCGTCGTTCGTGCTGCCGATGCCGCTCCTGCGCCGCGTCGCTAGGACAGGACACTGCCACGATGGCCATGCTCAGCTTCAACGGACGCGTCCAGATCGCCATCGAGCGCGCCCAGACCCTCTATCCAGGTGCCGAATTCCTGGAGGCGCAGGGTCATTCCTCAGCGGGCCTGATCGAACATCCCGCCGCCATCGATCAACTGCGCGTGCTGTTCAGGTGCGACGACGGTGCGACGCTGGTCGTCGAAGAAACCGGCTACGGCACGTTCGACAAGCCCACGAGCGTCGACAACATCGATGTGGGCGCGGCGATCGACTGGCCGATCGGCATGGATCTGCCCGATGCCGACCGGCTCAAGGAACAGTTCGGCTACACCGAACCCTATTCACGCGTCGATCTGCGCATCCCGCAGGGCGTGACCTGGGCGAATGCGTCGTATGTGTTCGGCGGCAATCCGCAGTGCGCGGATGTGCTGGTGGATACCGTCACCGGCAAGGTGCGCGCCGCGGGGTAGGAGGGCCTTCAGGCCCGAGCTTTTCCGTGATCGCCGTGAAGCGTGTAAAGCGCGAATGCAATAGCGATGCCGCGTAGGAGGGCCTTCAGGCCCGAGCTTTTCCGGACGATCGCGGTGGACCCTGCAGAGCTCGGGCCTGAAGGCCCTCCTACGAACTGCGGCGCTGCCATCAAAGAATCGACAGCGTCTTTTCCTTGCGCTCCGCCAGCCGCTTTTCGAGGTAGTGGATGTTCTGCCCACCCGCCTGGAAACCAGTGTCGGCCATGATCCGCTGCTGCAGCGCGATGTTGGTCTTGATGCCGTCCACCACCATTTCGCTCAGTGCGACCTTCATGCGCGCGATCGCGGTGGCTCGGTCCGGGCCATGCACGATGAGCTTGCCGATCATCGAGTCGTAGTTCGACGGCACCCGGTAGCCTTCGTAGATGTGCGAATCCACGCGCACGCCGGGTCCGCCGGCAGCGTGGAAATGCTTGATCAGGCCCGGCGAGGGCATGAAGGTGTCCGGGTCTTCGGCGTTGATGCGGCACTCGATGGCGTGGCCGTTCAGTACGATGTCGCTCTGCTGGATCGACAGCTTGTGGCCGGCGGCGACCATCAGCTGCTCTTTGACCAGATCGATGCCGGTAATCATTTCGGTGACCGGATGTTCCACCTGGATGCGGGTGTTCATTTCGATGAAGTAGAAGTGGCCGTCTTCGTACAGGAACTCGAAGGTGCCGGCGCCGCGGTAGCCGATGCGCACGCAGGCTTCGGTGCAGACCTTGCCGATCTCGGCGCGCTGCTCGGGCGTGATTCCCGGCGCAGGCGCTTCTTCCACCACTTTCTGATGCCGGCGCTGCATCGAACAATCGCGTTCGCCCAGATGGATCGCGCCGCCCTGACCGTCGGCCAGCACCTGGATCTCGACGTGGCGCGGATTTTCCAAGTACTTTTCCATGTAGACCTGTTCGTTGCCGAACGCGGCCTTGGCTTCGCTCTGGGTAGTCTGGATCGCCGTATTCAGCGCGGCCTCGGTGTGGACCACGCGCATGCCGCGCCCGCCGCCGCCGCCGGAGGCCTTGATGATGACCGGGTAGCCGATCTCGCGGGCGATGCGGATGTTTTCCTTGGCGTCGTCGCCCAGCGGGCCGCCGCTGCCGGGCACGCAGGGCACGCCCGCGGCTTTCATCGCGCGGATCGCTTCGACTTTGTCGCCCATCATGCGGATGGTCTCGGCGCGCGGGCCGATGAAGATGAAGCCCGAGGTTTCGACGCGTTCGGCGAAATCCGCGTTCTCGCTGAGGAAACCGTAGCCCGGATGGATCGCCTGGGCGTCGGTCACTTCGGCGGCGGCGATGATCGCCGGCATGTTGAGGTAGCTGTCCTTGGACGCGGCGGGGCCGATGCACACCGACTCGTCGGCCATCGCCACGTGTTTGAGGTTGCGGTCGACGGTCGAATGCACCGCGACCGTCTTGATGCCGAGCGCGTGACACGCGCGCAGGATGCGCAGCGCGATCTCGCCCCGGTTGGCGATCACCACTTTATCCAACATGGCGCCGCCCTCAGCCGATCACGAAGAGGGGCTGGTCGAACTCGACCGGCTGGCCGCTCTCGCACAGGATCGCGAGCACGGTGCCGGAGACGTCGGCTTCGATCGGGTTGAACATTTTCATCGCTTCCACGATGCCCAGAGTTTCGCCCTGCTTGACCGCCTGTCCGACCTTCACGAACACCGGTTTGTCCGGCGCCGGCGAGGCGTAGAAGCTGCCCACCATCGGCGAGCGCACGACGTGGCCGTCGGGCAGGTCCGGGCCGTTGCGGCCGCCGGTCGGGGCGTCCACCGGCGACAGCATCGGCATCGCCGCCGGCTGCGCGGCGCGCGGCGTGTGTTCCAGGTGCATCGGTGCGGGCGCCGGCACGCTCATCGCCACGCCGCCCCGGGGCAGACGCGCGAGACGCACCGATTCTTCGCCTTCCTTGATCTCGATTTCCGCCAGGTTGGATTCTTCCAGCAGGTCGATGAGTTTCTTGATTTTGCGCAGGTCCATGAGGTGTCTTCTCGCTCGTTGCCCGGGCGCGATGGCGCGGGCGTCGGTGGTCGGTGATGGAAAGTGGATGCCGTCGTGGATGAGTGCCGCGATCAGGTGGATGCGGTGTCGAGGCGGCGGATCGCGGCGGTCAGCGCCAGGCCATAGCCCAGTGCGCCGAAGCCGGCGACGATGCCCACCGCCAGATCGGTGAAATAACTGGTGTGACGGAACGGTTCGCGCGTGTGCGGGTTCGACAGATGCACCTCGATGAACGGAATCGCGACCGCGGCCAGCGCGTCGCGGATCGCCACCGAGGTATGGGTGAAGGCGGCCGGGTTGATGAGGATGAAATCGACCTGGCCGCGCGCGGCCTGGATGCGATCGACCAGCGCGTGCTCGGCGTTGGACTGGAAGCTGTCGAGCGCGTGCCCTGCGGCAGCGGCGCGTTCGGCCAGATCCGCATCGATCGCGGCCAGCGTCGCGTGCCCGTAGATTTCGGGCTCGCGGGTGCCGAGCAGATTCAGATTGGGGCCATGCAGAACGAGCAGTCGCGCCATGGAATCGGTCCGTCTCTTGGAGGGGCAGTCTGCTCGAAAGCCGGAGTAGTGTCCAGATCGGCGAAGTTCGGCCCTTTTCAATTGTCCGTTTGAAATTTCGCCCTGCGAACTGGGCATCCGCGGGGCGCGAAACCCGGAAGGATGCGCGCCATGGATTGCGGGTTGATGTCTGCGGGTCGTAGGCCGGGCGTGGCCTCTGAGCCTGGCTTCGCTGCGGCTTGCCGTGCGTCTGGCGGGCGCCGGAAAAAAGTACGGCCCCGGCATTGCTGCCTGGGGCCGTCGCCCTGCACGGGTTGTACGGTGTGTCGGTCTGCGGCGGCGAGGCCGGTTGCGACGTGCGGTCCGGCGTGGCGCCGTACCGCGGGATTGGGGTGGTCAGCGTTCCGAGGAGGCCGAGCTGAGCGTCGAGATGGTGGTGGCGCAGTGGCGGGTGAGGCTGGCCAGCAGGCCGGGATTGGTTTCGTGCCCGGTCGCGGTCAGCATCACCATCTGCTGGCCGGGTCTTGGCACCCGCTGGATCACCACGATCCCGGCGTCGGTCTGCACGGTCATATCGGTGAAACCATGCTGGCCCAGGTCGCGGGTCAGGGTTTCGGCCATGTTCACCAGCGAGCTGGCGACAGCGGCCAGGCGGGGCGCGTCCAGCATCGGCGCGGCCGCATGGGCGAGGTGGTGCCCCTCCAGGTTCGACAGCACGCAGGCCTGACCGTCCGGGATGCCGGCGAGCATGCCGTTCATGACGCGGACCACGTCGTGGTAGCGGCTGTATTCGAAATACTTTCCGAACAACCGGCTTTGCACGGGGAACGGGACGGTATTCGCGGACATGAAGGCGTACCTGGGTGGAGAGGGAGGCGCGAAGCCGCACCTGGCGGAGGGAAGCGCGCAGCGGTGTGCGATGCGCTCATCGCAGGTCACAAGCATTGTTCGTGCCAAATGCCCGGAGGGCGGCTATCGGTGGCTTGCACGGGGCGGCCTGACCGGGAATCCGTCGCAAAAACAGGGGTCTGGCAGGTCTGACAGGTCGGAGACCGGCCGTAGCGGGCGGGTAACGCCCAAGGTCACCTGTCGCAGTGCGGCAGCCGGGTGCCGTGCTGTGTCGTTTCTTTCCGCGAAGGGCAAACCCGTGCCTTTGCCTGGTTTGTTGGATCAGCGCGCAGCGGCGGTGAACGCTTCCAGTTCGCCGGCCGCGAACGGACCGATCCGCCGCGCGAGCAGGCGGCCGTCGGCGCCGATCAGCACCGAATACGGCAACACGCCCTTGAGATTGCCCAGGCGTACGCCGGCATCGGCCGGCCCGGGGGCGTCGATCAGGATCGGGTAATCCACCGGCACCCGCTTGAGGAAATCGCGCACGGCGTCGGGTTCGTCCAGCGCGATGCCCACGACCTGCAGGCCGCCGGCGCCCTGGGTGCGGGCGAAACGCTGCAACTCCGGCATTTCCTCGATGCACGGGCCGCACCAGCTCGCCCAGACGTTGATGAGCAGCGGCCGCCCGGCCCAGGCCTCGGGTACGGCCACCGTGCGGCCGGCGAGATCGGGCAGTTGCAGCGACGGGATCGGTTCACCGGGTTTCGCCACCGCCACCCCCGCCGGCGGTGCCGGGGCATTCGCATCCAGCGCGCCCTGCAGTGCCTGTTGCCCCAACTTGCTGCGCCACAGCGGCCCCGGGCCGGAAACCAGCAGACCGGCGACCGCGCCGAGAACGGCGGCGAGCGTAGCGACGAGCAGGACGTTGCGGGTATTCATGCAGTGGATGGCTTGAGTGATGCGGTGTCGACTGCGGTCACGATTTTGTTTCCGATGGTCGAAGGTGTTGGCAGAGATTTCATCGTGATCTAGCTTGGGTAAGGCCGAAGGTCGCACCAGGGATATTCCGAAAGGTCACTCCCCGTACATGCATGTGCGTGCAATCGGGCTACTTCGCTGTGGTTGAATTCAGTGCAGTCGCGGTGAGAGGCGGACTTCAACAAAGCATTAGCTCTCAAGTATGGGGTAGAGAATTTCATCATCAGAACTCTCGACAGCGAGGTTGCTGCACTTTGATCCATTAGCTGGAGTGGCAGTCATATAAAAGCCGATTACAGCCTGTGGAAAGTCCTTGATCTGAATGGCGAAGTGAGACAATCGATAGATGTCAAATGCAAAGATGCAGATGGGTTGACCGTTGTCCAATTTTGACCACGTGCATACATAGCGGAACTTCTGGCTGTTGGAAAACAGAAAATCGTGTGTCTTTGTCTTTTGTGCTTTGCATAATTCATTGGCAAAGGCATAAGTCTGCATTTGATGCACTACTGGTTTGTTGCCATTAGAAGCATCAACCTCAGGGATTGGGTAATGAATATGATTCCCGGTGTTTGCTGGTAGAAAATCGCCATATAGAAGCGCGTGTGCACAACGAATGATTCGGTATGTCAACGGGCGGATAGGGAAGTTAGTAATGCCTTGATAAGTTCCCTGTTCGTTTTCAACGTCAATATAACGATAGTTTCTTCCCGAGAGCCGGATCTGATGCTTTCTTAGCGCCGTGCAGGACATCGTAGAAGATGGCCATTTTTTCGTCTTCAACGTGCCAGCTATGATTGCAGCTAGCGTGAACTTTGAGCTTTATGGGGTAATTGATTCTATCCGCCACAGCGAACATGCCCTCAGGCGGGCAGTGGTCATCGTTGAGTGGCGTTCCGTCAGCGAGAGTCTTTCCGCATAGGTAGCAAAAAGTCGGCTTTGGCCACTTTTGAAATTGTGATTGATTGGCAATGCTTGGCATTGAATCTACCTCACTGTTTCGCTGCCTTCCCTAACGCCTCACGCACCATCGACGGCGTCAGCACCGTCGGCAGCACTTTTCCCTCGCCGCCGCCGCGCGGATACACCACGTACAGCGGTACGCCAACGGCTTTGTAGCGCTGCAGATATTTCGTGATCGCGGGATCGACATCGGTCCAGTCGCCGACCATGTAAACGGCGTTGGCGTCGTCGAGGGCTTCGCGGAAACCGTCGCGGGCGAACACCGTTTTCTCGTTGGCTTTGCAGGTCACGCACCAGTCGGCGGTCATGTTCACCAACACCACGCGGTCGGCCTTGCGCAGATCGGCGAGGCGCTGTTCGGAGAACGGCACCGCGCGCGAATCCGCGGGCAGTTGCACCTGCGCGGCGTCGGCGGCGGACAGTTTCGAGATCGACCAGAGCGGCCACAGCGCCGCCAACAGTGTGACGACCGCAACGATCTGGCCCCAGCGGGTGCCGAGCATGCGCGCATGGGTCCACGCCCACGCGGCGAACGCCAGCGCCAGCGCGGCCAGCGCCCACCAGCCGACGGCGTCGGCGCCGCGCTGTTTCGCCAGCACCCACACCAGCCAGATCGCGGTGAGGTACATCGGGAACGCGAGCAGTTGCTTGAAGGTTTCCATCCATGCGCCGGGTTTCGGCAGGCGCTGCGCCAGCCCGGGCACGAAACCGATCAGCAGGAACGGCAGCGCCAGCCCCAGGCCGAGGAAGGCGAACACCAGCAGCGCCGAGGCGGTGGGCGCGGAGAAGGCCCAGCCCAGCGCAGGGGCCATGAACGGTGCGGTGCAGGGCGCGGCCACCACCACCGCAAGCACGCCGGTGAAGAAGTCGCCGGCCGCGCCGTTGCGGCTGGCCAGACGATGGCCGACGCCGGTCCAGCGCCCGCCGACGTGCCAGACGCCGGAGAGGCTCAGGCCGAACCCGAACATCAGCAGGCCCAGTGCGGCCACCACCAGCGGTTGCTGCAGTTGGAAACCCCAGCCCAGCGCCTGACCGGCCTGACGCAGCGCCAGCGCCAGCGCGCCCAGCGCGACGAAGCTGACCAGCACGCCCGCCGTGTACCAGAGCGCATGTGCGCGGGCGTGCTGCGGGCTTTCGCCGCTGCCGGCGAGGCCCAGCGCCTTCAGCGACAGCACCGGCAGCACGCAGGGCATGAGATTGAGGATCAGGCCGCCCAGCAGGGCCAGCAGCAGCGCCGAGAACAGGGTTTCGGTCGAACGCGTGTCGCTGGGCGCGGGCAAGGCAGCGGTTGTACCCGCCACGATGGGCTGCGCGTCCGTGGTCGCGGCTGTGACATCGGCGGCGACGGGCGCGGCGGATGCGGTTGTCGTGGCGGTGTCGTTGCCGGCCGCGGCCGTAGTCGTCTCGACGTCGATCGCCGGCGCCTTGGTTATTTCGCCCTTGGGCAGCGCGATCTTCACCGTGCGCGTCATCGGCGGATAGCAGATGCCGTCGTTCTGGCAGCCCTGGAAGGTCGCGCGCAGCGTCACCGCCTGCGCGTCGGCGCGGGTGCGATTGAGCGGCAGCTTCACGTCGACCGGCGTGAAGTACACGGTGACTTCGCCGAAATGCTCGTCGCGGTGCGATACGCCTGTCGGCCACAGCGGCTTGCCGGGCGCGACGCCTTCGGCGTCGAGCTTGAGGGTGGTGCGGTCGCGATACAGGTAGTAGCCCGGCGCCGGCGTGAAGCGCAGCAGCAGGGTGTTGCCGTCGCCGACGATGGCGTCGAACGCGAAGGCGCGTTCCTCCGGCAGCGGTTCGGCCTTGCCGGTGTTGCCGAACACACTGCCCAGCGGGCTGGCGCCGGATGCGCCCGCGCGGGATGCCAGTGGATTGAAGTCGCTGCTGTCCGCTGTCGAACTTGAGGCGGCGGCGGACGGCAGTTTCACCGTCAGCGTGCGCGTCTGCGGCGGGTAGCAGATGCCGGCGTCGGCGCAGCCCTGATATTTGATCTTCAGCGCAACGGTGGCGCCCGCGCCGGCGATGTCCGGCAGGGTGGCGAGCAGTTCGTCGCGATAGGTTTCGGTCTTGCCGAAGAATTCGTCCTCGTGGGGTTCGCCCTTCGGCAGCTTCAGCGCGCCGCTGCGCGCGCCGGGCGTAGCCGTCTGCACGCTGGTGCGGTGCCGATACAGATAGTAGCCATCGGCGATCTTCCAGCGGATCCGCACCGTGTCCGCGGACGTCGCTTCCGCGCTGAGCACATAGGCCTCGTCGACCGGCAACAGATCGGATTCGTCGATCGCGGCGGCGACGGGCCAAGCGAAGGGCAATGCTGCGAAGAGCAGCAGTGACGCCAGGGACAACGCGAGGCGTCGGGGGAGTGAGGGCATGGGAATCAGTCCAGGCGCGGGTGTCTGCAGGGGCCGCAGCGGGCCAGTGTAGGACAGAGTTGAAGTAGGGCAGGGTGTGACGCTCGGACAGCCTCCGCAACGATCAGTTCCAGCGCAACGGTCGGTTCTGTCAGGTGCGGCGTCGCCGCGCCGGCCGAATCACTCGCCCCCGAGCGACGGCCGTTTGGGCCGGGTGCGGCCCAGCCGCTTCGCGGTGAGCTCCTCGACGATCTCGACCAGCGCGATGCGGGTCCGCGGCGAGGCCTCGCGGAAGCCCTGCACCAGCCGCAGCTCCAGCATGTCCTCGACCAGGATCGCATCGGCCGCCGACACCGAGTCCAGCATCGCGTCCTCGGACAGCTGCATCTTGCCGCGGCCGGTCGCCAGCCACTCGAACGTCACCCCGGCGACCATCGCCACCGACCGCAGGTGATCGACGCTGGGGTTCTTGCCCTGGGGCGACTCCCAGTGGCTGACCGCGCTGCGCTGAACGCCGATCGCCTCGGCCAATTTCGCCTGCGAGAGGCCCGAATGTCTCCGCGCCAAGCGGATTCTGTCCTGAGAGTTCATTTTTTTGTGATTCGGTTCACGGAATGGGGCGGATTCGATTCTGTCGAAACAGTTTCGTTGAAGATATTGGGATTGCTATCAAAAGTCACCTCGCTACCAATGTTGGCCTTACATTGTCTGCTATTGGTGGCATGCCACTATTGATAGCATGAGAATCAGTCAGATAGCGCACTTTCCTGAAGTGCGCTCACCGGGATTGGCTCTTTTTCCGATACCCCCCATCTTCACAGCAGAAATCACATCGGTATTCTCTCTCCAGCCGGTAGGGACGCTGGCTGCAATACGGAGGTTGCAAGGGGGGGAACGCACCTGCACGGGTGACGTCAGGATGATCTTCTCCGGAAGCGCGCACTATATGTGCGCGCTTTTTTTTGTGCGTCCAAAAAACAGTCACGGGCGATTGTGGTCCCGCAGAGCGGGCTTCAGGCCGCTGAAATGACTTGCATCGCGATCAGCGGCCTTCAGGCTGCTGAAACGTCTGCATCGCGTCAGCGGCCTGAAGTCCGCTCTACAGGGGTGGTTTCAACCCACCCGCAGCGCGGCCTGGACCATCAGCGCCACCACGCAGACGATGCCGGCGATCCAGCTCAGCGAACGCAGTAGATGCTTGTCGGCGAGATAGAACGCGCCGTGCAGCAGGCGACAGACGATGAAAGCCACCGCCAGCGTGGTGATCCGTCCGGGATCGATGCCTGCGGCCTGCGCCATCAGCACCCCGGCCGCGAACGGCGCGAAGGCCTCGAAGGCGTTCAGGTGCGCGGCATAGGCGCGGTGGATTCGCGGGTTGGTCTGTTTCGCCACCCAGCCGCGCGGATCGCGGTTGTCGTAACCGCGGGCCGCGGATTTGGCGACCCCCGCCCAGATGTAGGGAAGGACGGCGGCGATGAGGATGCACCAGTAAGCGATGGTCATTGAGCGGGCTCGACGTGTCGGGAGCGCGCAGGTTAGCCGGTCGTGATGGTTATAGAGCGGCCTTCGGGCCGCCGCTTCGCCCCCTCCCATTCGCGCTACGCGCGAATCTCCCTCCCCCGCATCGCGGGGGAGGGCTGGGGTGGGGGCAGCGGCCTGAAGGCCGCTCTATGGGGGTTTCGGTTGGTTACAGCGCGTAGCCGAATTGCTGGCTGAACTGTTCGGCGAACTCGGCGTAATCGAAACGCTGGTTCTGGGTGCCCGGGTGCTCGACCTTCAGCGCGCCCATGAGGTTGCCGATGCGGCCGATCGTCGGCCAGTCGTAGCCTTTCTCGATGCCGAAGATCAGGCCGGCGCGGAAGGCGTCGCCGCAGCCGGTGGGGTCGGTGACCCGGCGCTCGTGGGCCGGCGGGACATCGAAGGTCTTGCCGCCGGTGAAGATCCGCGCGCCGCGCGGACCCTGGGTGGCGATGTAGGCCTTCACTTTGCCGGCGATGATGTCCTCGCTCCAGCCGGTGCGCTCCTGCAGCAGGCTCGACTCATAATCGTTCACGGTCACGTAGTCGGCCTGTTCGATGAAGGCGCGCAGCTCTTCGCCGTTGAACAGCGGCATGGCCTGGCCCGGGTCGAAAATGAACGGAATACCGGCCTCGGCGAACTCTTTCGAGTTCTGCAGCATGCCGTCGCGGCCGTCGGGGCTGACGATGCCGAAGCTCACGTTCGGCACGTTGCGCACGTGATTCTCGTACGACCGCATCATCGCGCCCGGGTGGAAGGCGGTGATCTGGTTGTTGTCGTGGTCGGTGGTGATGAAGGCCTGCGGCGTGAACAGCTCCGGGATTTCCTTCACCTGGTCCAGCGGAATGCCCATTTCCGCGAACCATTCGCGGTACGGGCCGAAATCCTGGCCGACGGTCGCCATCGGGATCGGGTCGCCGCCCAGCAGCTTGAGGTTATAGGCGATGTTGCCGGCGCAGCCGCCGAATTCGCGGCGCATCCGCGGCACCAGGAACGACACGTTCAGAATGTGAACCTTGTCCGGCAGGATGTGGTTCTTGAACTGGTCGGGGAACACCATGATGGTGTCGTAGGCCAAGGAACCGCAGATCAGGGCAGCCATCGTGTCGTGTCTTCTTCCAGGGAAACAGCCCGATAGGGTAGCCGTTGGCTCGCAACGAGACCAGCATCACGTCCTGCCGGGCAGGTTCGCGGTGCCGTACCGGCGGGCTGCCGGCCGGTTGCCGGAATGCCGCAAGCGTGTTGCGGAAGATGCACGTTTTTCGCATGCCGTTCCCGCCGTGGAACCTGTTTTTTGTTACCCTGTCGGGCTGCTGTAACCGCATGCGACGCCAAGGAACGGCCCAGCAATGATTCGGCAGTTTTTCCCGGCAGTTTTTACGGGGCGTTTTCTGCGCCCCTCGGCCCTCCGGCACCCTCCGTAACGCTCCCCCACCGGCACGCTTCCCGATGTTCAAAAAGTTCCGCGGCATGTTTTCCAACGACCTGTCCATCGATCTGGGCACGGCCAACACCCTCATTTTCGTGCGCGGCCAGGGCATCGTCCTGAACGAACCCTCGGTGGTCGCTGTGCGCCACGACCGCGTCGGCGGCGGCAACCGCACGGTCGCGGCGGTCGGCAGCGAAGCCAAACAGATGCTCGGCCGCACCCCGGGACACATCACCACGGTGCGTCCGATGAAGGACGGCGTGATCGCCGACTTCACCTACACCGAGGAAATGCTCAAGCATTTCATCCGCAAGGTCCACAAATCGCGCTTCCTCAAGCCCAGCCCGCGCGTGCTGGTCTGCGTGCCCTGCGGCTCGACCAACGTCGAACGCCGTGCGATCAAGGAATCGGCCGAGGAGGCCGGCGCGCGCGAGGTGTATCTGATCGAGGAACCGATGGCCGCCGCGATCGGCGCCGGCCTGCCGGTGACCGAAGCCCGCGGCTCGATGGTCATCGACGTCGGCGGCGGCACCACCGAGATCGCTGTGATCGCGCTGAACGGCATCGTCTACGCCCAGTCGGTGCGCATCGGCGGCGACCGTTTCGACGAATCGATCATCAATTACGTGCGCCGCGCCCACGGCACCCTGATCGGCGAAGCCACCGCCGAGCGGATCAAGCTGACGATCGGCTGCGCCTATCCGCAGGCCACGGTCATGGAAATGGAAGTCTCCGGCCGCAATCTCGCCGAAGGCGTGCCGCGCATGATCAAGCTCAACTCCAACGAAGTGCTGGACGCCCTGCGCGAGCCGCTGGGCGGCATCACCAGCGCGGTCAAGCTGGCGCTGGAGCAGACCCCGCCCGAACTGTGCGCCGATGTCGCCGAACGCGGCATCGTGCTTACCGGCGGCGGCGCGCTGCTGCGCGACCTCGACAAGCTCATCAGCGAGGAAACCGGCCTGCACGTGCAGGTCGCCGACGATCCGCTGACCTGCGTCGCCCGCGGCGGCGGTCGTGCGCTGGAACTGGTCGACATGCACGGCAACGAGTTCTTCTCGCCGGAGTAACCTTGTATCCGGATACGGCACATCCTTGTGCCGATCCGGAGAGACGGACAAAACGCGTGGGTTTTGCCCGTCTCCGCAACCGGCCTCCGGCCGTTTGCGCCGGCCCCTCCCTGGGCCGGTCCATCGCATCCCCCGACCCCTTCGCGAATTTCAGAACGATTCCCTGACGTGCCTTCCTACGCCGGCCCTTCCGCACACCGCTCCGACGAGATCGCGGGTACGCTGCGGTTGTTGGTCGCGCTGGCGCTGGCGATCGCGCTGATGGTGATGGATCACCGCGGCGGCTGGTTGACCGCGATCCGCGGGCAGATCGAAGTGATCGTGCAGCCGCTGTGGCGGCTGGCGGGCCTGCCGGCGAAGCTGGGCGACACCGTGCGCGACGATGCCTCCACCCGCGCGCGGCTGGCGAAAGACAATACGATCCTGCGCAACGCCCTGCTGATCAGCGGCGCGCGCAACGCGCGGCTGCAGGCCGCCGCCGCCGAGAACGCGCGTCTGCGCGGCCTGCTCGGCGCCGCCGAACAGGGCGGGCTGGACGTACAACTGGCGCCGATCCTCGACATCGCCCTCGATCCCACCCGCCAGCGCGTGATCCTGGACATCGGCGCCGATCAGGGCGTGACCGCGGGACAGGCGGCGATCGATGCCGGCGGCCTGATTGGCCAGGTGATCGAGGTGCGCGCGTCCACCGCGACCGTGCTGCTGTTGACCGATCCCGACCATGCGGTGCCGGTGGCGGTGTCGCGCAACGGCATCCGCCTGGTCGCCTACGGCCGCGGCGACCGTCTCGAACTGGCCAACGTGCCCACGTCCAGCGACGTGAAGGTCGGTGATCGCATCGTCACCTCCGGCCTGGGCGGGCGTTTCCCGCCGGGCTTCCCGGTCGGCACGATCACCGCGCTGCGCCGCGACGAAAGCCGCGCCTTCCTGGTCGGCGACCTCAAGCCGGCGGCGCGGCTGGATCGCGGCCGCGATGTGTTGTTGCTGCGACGCGCGCGCTTCACGCCGGCGCCCGTGCCGGTCGCGACTGGTGCGCAGGCCGTGTCCTCGCAGATCGCGCCCTCGGCCACCGCAACAGCGCCGCCACAGGCGCCCGTCCGATGAGCCGCACGCGCCGCCCCTGGCTGTTCCCAGCGAGCATTCTGGTCGCCCTGCTGCTCGGCCTGCTGCCGCTGCCGGCGATGCTGCAGCCGCTGCGCCCCTATTGGCTGGCACTCGTGCTGGCGTATTGGCTGCTGGAAGACCACGAGCGCGTCGGCCTCGGCCTGGCGTTCACGATCGGTCTGCTCGCCGATGTCGCCTTCGGCAGCCTGCTCGGCGAACAGGCGCTGCGGCTCACGGTCATCACCTTCATCCTGCAGCGCTTCCGGCCGCAGCTGCGTTTCTATCCGATGGCGCAGCAGGCGCTGGCCATCGGTGGTCTGCTGCTCAACGATCTGATCATCGTGTCCGCCGCGCATTTCGTGCTCGGCCAGCCGATCCGCGGGTGGATGCAATGGTGGACCCCGTTGATCGGTGCCGTGCTGTGGCCGCCGCTGTTCGTGCTGCTGGACGGCTTGCGCGTTGGCCGCAAGCACTCGGGCTGAGAGCCTGTTCATGATCTCTCCATGCCTCGCGTTGTGTCGCAGTGGCCCGTTGGGAGCCGGGCGTCGCGCAGTGCTTGACTGGTGGTCAAGTCAAGCGGCGCCCGGCTCCCAACGGGCCACTGCGGCGCAACCCGAAGGGCCGGTCCTGTCGGAACGCGGCGCGGCGTCATCGTTCTGTCATGGATCGACATCCATTCCCTCTCTCTTCCTTGCTCCGCGCCCCGGCAGGATCGGCGCGAGGCATGGAGAGATCATGAACAGGCTCTGAGGCCATGCGCCGCCACTACGTCAAGAATTCCGCGCAGGAAGCGGAGCAGTTCCGCAGCCGCGCCGCGCTGGGTTTCCTGGCGGTGGTACTCGCGCTGGGCGGTCTGGCGGCGTGGTATTTCAAGCTGCAGGTGCTGGACCACACCGACTACGCCAAGCGTTCGCAGGACAACCGCGTGAAGCAGCGGCCGGAAGTGCCGGCGCGCGGCCTGATATACGACCGCAAGGGCCGGGTGCTGGCCGACAACGTGCCTGCGTACCGCCTCGATGTGGTGCCTGCCGAGGCCGGCGACATCGACGCGCTGGTCGCCTCGCTGTCGAAGATCATCGCGCTCGCGCCCGAGGACATCGCGCGCTTCAATGACACCCGCCGCGTCACCCGCAGTTTCCTGCCGGTGACGCTGCGGCTGCGCATCAACGACGAAGAAGCCGCACGCTTCGCGGTCGACCGCTGGCGTTATCCCGGCGTCGAGTTGGTGCCGTATCTCACCCGCCGGTATCCCTATGGCGACCTGTTCGGCCACGTGATCGGCTATGTCGGCCGCGTCGACAAGCAGGACATCGAGAAACTCGGCGAGGGCACCGCAGCGTTCAGCCACACCGGCAAGTCGGGCATCGAGCGTTTCTACGACGACAGCCTGCGCGGCGCGATCGGTTACGAGCAGATCGAGACCAATGTCGAAGGCCGCGTCATCGGCAGCCTCGGCCGCATTCCCGCCACGCCCGGCGCCGACCTGCGCCTGAGCATCGATGCCGACGTGCAGCGCGCCGCCAGCATCGCCTTCGGCGAGCTCACCGGTTCGGCGGTCGCGATCGATCCGCGCACCGGCGAAGTGCTGGCGATGGTGAGTCTGCCGACCTACGACCCGAATCTGTTCGTCAACGGCATTTCGCATACCGACTACCGCAGATTCATGGACGATCCGGCGCGGCCGCTCTACAACCGCAATGTGCTCGGCGGCGTCGCGCCCGGCTCCACGCTCAAGCCGCTGATCACCCTGGCCGGCCTGGACAGCGGCCTGCGCAGGCCCGACGACAAGGTGCTGTCGACCGGCGAATTCCGCCTCGCCGGGCAGAAGCGCGGCTATCGCGACTCGCACGGCGGCGGCCACGGCTGGACCGATGCGCGCAAGGCGATCGGCGATTCGGTCAACACTTATTACTACCGGCTGTCGCTGGACATGGGCATCCGCAAATTCGACGAATACCTGTCGCTGTACGGCTTCGGCGCGCCGACCGGCATCGATCTGGCCGGCGAAACCGGCGGCATCCTGCCTTCGCCGGAGTGGAAGGAACAGAACGCGAAAAAGCAGGGGCCGTGGTATCCCGGCGACACCATCATCTCCAGCATCGGCCAGGGGTTCTGGAAAGCGACGCCGCTGCAGCTCGCGCAGAGCACCGCTGCGCTCGCCGCGAATGGTCTGCTGCGGCGTCCGCATCTGGTCAGCGCCCGGCGTACCGATTTCGACAAGCCCTGGGTGATGGTGGAACAGCCGGCGCCGCGCGCGATCAGTCGCAGCGCCGCGAATCTGCAGGTGATCCGCGAGGGCATGATCCGCACCGTACATGGCCCCGGCGGCACCGCGCGCGTCATCAGCGTCGGTCTGCCGTATCTCATCGCCGGCAAGACCGGCACCGCGCAGGTCGTCAGCCGTCGCGGCAACGTCAGCGTCAACCCGCGCAACCTGCCGATGCACCTGCGCCATCGCGCGCTGTTCATCGGCTACGCGCCTGCCGACAATCCGACCATCGCCATAGCGGTGGTGGTGGAAGGTGGCGGCTACGGCGCCAGTACCGCCGCGCCGATCGCGCGCAAGATCCTCGACGCCTGGTTGCTGGGCAAGATGCCGGAACCCGACCCGAAAGTGCTGGCGGCCGAACTCGCCGCCAATCCGTTCGCGAACGTCGTTTCCAGCAGCAGTGCCAGCGCTGCGGCCGATAAAGACAACGGCGGCGCGACACCGACAACGCCGCCGCCGCCCGCACAGGCACCCGCACCATGACCTCCTTCGTCCGCTGGCTGCTGGACCTGTTCCTGCGCTTCACCCGCAGCCTCGACCTGCCGCTGCTGGCTGCGCTGCTGGCGCTGATGGGCATCGGCCTGGCGGTGCTGTACAGCGCCGGCAACGAAAGCCCGCGGCTGGTGATGGCGCAGGGCGCGCGCTACGGCGTCGGTCTCGGCGCGCTGTGGTTGTTGTCGCGGGTGTCGCCCACGCAGTTGCGCAGTATCACGCCGCTGGTGTTCGCGGGCTCGCTGCTGCCGCTGGTGGCCGTGCTGTTCATCGGCGATGGCAAGCACGGCAACCACTGGATCAATCTCGGCGTGTTCTATTTCCAGCCGGCCGAACTGCTCAAACTCAGCCTGCCGATGATGGCCGCGTGGTACCTGCACCAGGAGCGGCTGCCGCCGCGATTCATGACCGTGCTGATCGCCGGCGCCATCATCGCAGTCCCGACGCTGCTGATCCTGATGCAGCCCGACTTCGGCACCGCGATGCTGGTCGCCGCGAGTGGATGTTTCGCGTTGTTCCTCGCGGGCCTGCCGTGGCGATGGTTCGCCGCTGCAGGCGCCAGCGTCGCCGCCGCCGCGCCGGTCGCGTGGTTCTGGTTCCTGCGCCCATACCAGCAAGACCGCATCCGCACCTTCCTGAATCCGGAATCCGATCCGCTGGGCACCGGCTGGAACATCATCCAGTCGAAGATCGCGATCGGCTCCGGCAACTGGACCGGCCAAGGCTGGGGCCAGGGCACGCAGTCGCACCTGGACTACCTGCCCGAACACACCACCGACTTCATCTTCGCGGTGCTGTCCGAAGAATTCGGCTGGGTCGGCGTCAGCATCACCCTCGCGCTGTACATGTTCGTCGTCGGCCGTTGCCTGTGGATCGCCAGCGAAGCCCGCGACACCTACTCGCGGCTGCTCGCCGGCGCGCTCGGCCTCGCGTTTTCGGTCTACGTGATCGTCAACGCCGGCATGATCTCCGGCCTGCTGCCGGTGGTCGGCGTGCCGATGCCGCTGCTCAGTTACGGTGGCACCGCGGCGGTGTCGTTGCTCGCGGGGCTCGGCGTGGTGATGGCGATGAAAGAGCGGCGTTGACCCGCGGGCATTGTGGAAGCGAACCCTGGGGAGGTGCGGCGCGCTGTGTGACTGTCCCCGGGGAGGTCTGCGCCGAGACCATGCTTCCGCGCGAGATGCATGCGGGCGCCGCTCCGGCCCGACTCATTTGATGCATTGTCGATACCGCTTGGATGCCAGTGCATACGCGCCGGCGTGGCATAACGCATGGCACATTCTCGCCTCGCGCCATATGTCGCGAGCGTCTTGGCAGACAGCACATCGGAGACTCCCATGCCCGGCACCTCGCGTCTGAAAATCAAGCTGCAATTCACCGCCAAGAACGTGGACTACGCGCTCCTGTCCATCGTGTCCGCAGATCGGACCAGGCGATTCTCTGAAAACATCGATATCGGCGAGGATGCGGGTACGGGGATCGGCGTCGGCTACTGCGACGTTCCGGCGCCGGCTGCATATCTGATGACATGGCTGCTCAGCGGAAAGGCCGACGGCGCGATGCGGATGTCGGTGAGCGAAGGCGACGGCGACCTGATCGGCGTACTGGATACTGAGGTCTCCGCGATCCGCAAGGGTCGCCACGACAACAGCGGCGTGATCCTCCTGAACGTCCGCGCGGACAGAACGCCATGAGCCGGCTCGCGCTGTTTGCCGCCTGCACGCTGGCCTGCGCGCCGCTTTGGGCGCAGGACTCTGGCTTCACGCCCCAGCAGGAAGCTTGGCTCGTGCGTGCGATCGAGGCCGCGGTGCGCAATCACCAGGTCGGTCGTGCCGACCGGGTCGCCGCCGAGTCGCCGGCGGCAGGGAAGACCGGACCTGCGATTGCTACGCCTCCGCCTGCGAAGCAGGAGGCCGAAGGCGCGATCGCGATCACCGAACCGGTGCTGGTCGATCCGGTCAAAGCCGAGGAAGGATGGGAGGCCGGCTACACGCCGAAGGGCTGGGGCATGCGCAAGACGCCGTTCGTGCCGGGCGACCTTCCGACCTCCAGCAACCTCGCCGCGCAGCGCACCGCAGAGACCGACGCCAAAGTGAAAACGGCGATCGGCGCGGTCGTCAGCGAACAAGCATCGTATGCCGATGCGGTCGCCTACGCGCCCGCCGGGCGTGTGGCGCTGGGCGCTCCGGCTCCGCAGGGCACGCCGATCAATCACGCGCAGTTCGACGTGACATTCGACAAGGAAAGCTCAACCGCGGCACTAGTTCTGTCCCGGATCCAGCCCCTGCTTCAACAGGACGGGATCATGACGAAGAAATCATGGACGCTGACCCTGTCGGCACCGATCGACGCTGATACCGGCGATGCGCGCTTCATCACCTCCGACGGATTTTCCGAAGCGTTCGGTGCGAAGCTGGAACGCCGCTGGCAACGACAGGACATCGCATTCATCGGCAAGGCGGAATTCGCGGATGCGCTTTTCGATCTATGCGATTTCGCCGGCTTGAAAGCAACTTGCAGCTTGGGCGACATCGAGGAAAAGGCCGCCGGAAGCAAGGGCGACCTAGCGCGCAGGTTCCGCGAATTCACGCGCGAGCACATCCCGTGGATGTGGGATTTCGGCCTAAACATCGAGGGGCTTCGCGTGCGTAGCGAATATCTCACCCCGCAACTCGCGCGAAATACTCGGCGCGACGAGCAATGGAACGCAGGAGTGGACGTATCCGCCATCACGCCTTCGCGCCGCAACGCGTTCGCATTCGGTGCGTCGTATGGGCACGACCTGAAGCCGGGCGATATTGCGATCCTGTGTCCGCCCTCCAACGGGACCGATCCCGTGCAGTGCGTGAGCGGGCCGCTGGGCGCCCCCGAGGAAAGCGCCGGCTTCAAGGTCTCAGCCGAAGCCCGTGGCGAGTTCCGGCGGCTCGGCTATAACCTGCGGGTCGAACACAATCTGGCGACGGATCGCGATACCGTCGACTTGCCGATCTATTTTCTGCGTAACGCCGAAGGGGCACTTATGGGCGGCCTGCGCTTCGGCTGGTCATCCGATGCGGGTTCGGATGTGGCGGTTTTCGTGTCTGCGCCCTTCAGCTTTCAAAAGGACTGACGTTGACCCGCGTTGTGCCCAGGTCTTCCCGCTTTGGCAGCGGCAATCTGGGCCGAGGTGATTGCAGGCTACGGGGTTGCCGGCCGTGGTTCCGCATCCGGATCGCGCCGGTGCTGGAAAGCATGCGCATCGAGTCGCGTCGACCGCTCAGGTGCGGGCGCGCGCCGCCGACATTTTCAGCAACATCCGGAAATACAGCCCCGGCAGCCAACGCTTCATCCGCCACCGCATCGGTTCGCGCTTGGTAGGGATGATCATGAATTCGCCGCGCTCCGCCGCGGCGAAGACCTTGTCGGCGACACCGTCCAGCGTATCGGGCGAAGTGTCCATCAGCTTGATGACTTTCGCTTTGATCTTGTCGCTGGCGAATGCGGTCTCCAGCAGATTGGTGCGGAAGAACGCCGGACAGATCACGCTCACGCCGACGCCGCTGGCGTACGTTTCGGCACGCAACTGCTCCGACAGGGCGACCACGCCGGCTTTCGCCACGCCGTAACTCATCATGCCCGGCGCGCCGGCCAGACCGGCGAAACTCGCGGTGTTGATGACCTGTCCCTTGCGCGCTGCGAGCATCGCCGGCAGGAACAATCGACAGCCGCGGACCACGCCGAGCAGATCGATGTCGATGATCTTCCGCCACTCTTCCATGGTGGTGTCGACCATGGCGCCGACGGAGGCGATGCCCGCATTGTTGATCAGCACATCGACGCTGCCCCATTCGCGCTGGATGCGATCGTGAAGGGCCTGCATCGATGCGTCGTCGCCGACATCCACGACCTGTGCGATGTGGTCGCTGCCGTGCAGCGCCGCCGCGGCCGCTTCGGCGCGCTCGGCGATCAGATCGACGCAGGCCACGCGTGCGCCGCTGCGCGCGTAGCGATGCGCCAGCGCGAGGCCCAACCCGCTGCCGGCGCCGGTAATCAGTACGCGTCGTCTGCTATCCATGTGTCCCGCCCGAGTGCTGTGCTAGTCTCGGCAGCATAGCAAGCTGTTTCCCGTGTGCCGTCCTTTCACCCCTGATTTCGTGGCCTTCCATGTCGATATCCGACCCCCTGTTCGACCTCACCGGCAAGATCGCGCTGGTCAGCGGCGCATCGCGCGGCATCGGCGAAGCCATCGCCCATACGCTCGCCGCGCACGGCGCGCACGTCGTCTGCACATCGCGCAATGTCGACGCCTGCGAAACCGTCGCGGCCGCGATCCGCACTGCCGGCGGCTCTGCCGAGGCGCACGCGCTTCACGTCGGCGATCCGGACGCGATCGAAGCCCTGTTCGCTACGCTCGACGCGTCCGGAAAAGCGCCCGATCTCCTGGTCAACAATGCCGCCACCAATCCGTATTTCGGCCCGATGATCGACATGGATCTGGGCAGCTACCAGAAAACCGTCGACGTGAACCTGCGCGGTTATTTCTGGACCACGGTGCAGGCCGCGCGGCGCATGAAAGCCAAGGGCGGCGGCAGCATCGTCAACATCGCCTCGGTCAACGCCAAACGGCCCGCGGCGGGGCAGGGCGTGTATTCGATGACCAAGGCTGGCATCGTCAACATGACCGAAGGCTTCGCCAAGGAACTCGCGAGCCAGGGCATCCGCGTCAACGCGGTGCTGCCGGGACTGACCGACACGAAATTCGCGTCGTCGATCACGTCCAATCCGAAACTGATGGGCATGATGTCGCAGCTCATTCCGATGGGCCGCAGCGCGCAGCCGGATGAGATTTCGCCGGCGGTGCTGTTCCTGTGTTCGCCGGCGGCGGGGTATGTCACCGGTACCTGTCTGGCGGTGGATGGCGGGTATCTGGCGTAGGTGGTGTAAGGGTTTGCTTCACCCGCATACCTGAAAACATCGACATCGACACTGATCAAGCGGGCACTACCGATCTCCCCTCTCACCATTCCCGACATGTTTCGGGATTTTGCGCCGCGGCGCCTGCGCCTCCCGCTCCTGCATGTCGCGCACGCGCTCGCCGGCGGTGCGGATCAGCTCTGGCAGCAAGTGCGCTTCGGGCAGATGCTTCCAGTATTTCTGCGGCATTTCCTGGCGCATCATCCGCGGGTTGAGCCGCGCCGGATTGAAGATGTGCGCGTAGTACGTGCGCCACAGGTCTTCATGGGCATCGTCCGCGGGCGCGTCGCTGCGGTGCATGCCGGGCGCGAACGCGAGCGCGCTGCCGTCCCAGGCGACGCTGCGATAGGGCGTGAGGATGGCCCAGCGCATGCCGGCGAAGCGGCGCGCGAAGAACGGCGCGACGCGATCGAGGATCCAGTGTTCCGGCTCGAACCAGGCGATGAACGCGTCTTGCTCACCGGGAATTTCGCGGAAGCGCACGAACGCTTTCATCTTGTGGGTGTCGCGGCTGACGGCTTTGGCGAGTTCAGACGCACGTCGGGTGTCGGGATCGGTGACGCGGGCCAGCAGATGTTTCTCGCCGTGTGCGATCCGCCACGCGATGCGGTATAGCAGCGCATGCCGCTGCGGGTCGCGGTGGCAGAGCACTGCATCGGCAAGTTCGAACAGCCTTGCGCTTACAGGCGGCGGTGTCGTGCGCGGCTGCGCTGCCGAGAGTGGCGTGGCCGGCAGCAGACTGGCCTGGGCATCGCCGGTCCAGTCGATGTCCTCGGGCGCGAGATTCGCACGCAGTGCGGTGCGCGCAGCATAGCGCCAGGCATCGAGATCCCAGGCCGGTTCGACATCGGCGCGGAAGGCGGTGCTGGCCGGTGCGGTACTCATGCGGCGAACATATCCTGCTGGCGCGGTTTCGGCGCCAGCTGCGCGCGCAGCACGGCGGGATCGTCCAGGCGTTTGCGCGGGTGGTGATCGAGCAACTGTACGAACGGCAGCATTTTCTGCAGCGGCGCGCGCAGGCGCGCGAGATCGGCGATGCGCAGCTTGCCGTGGCGCCGCGCCAGCACGATGCGATCGACGTTGCGCGTCCCCAATCCGGGCACGCGCAGCAGGGTTTCGCGCGGCGCGGTGTTCAGATCCACCGGAAACTGTTGCGGATTGCGCAGCGCCCACGCGAGCTTGGGGTCGATGTCGAGATCGAGCATGCCGCTGCCACCCTGCGCGGTGTCTGGCGCGATCTCTTCGACCTTGAATTCGTAGAACCGCAGCAGCCAGTCCGCCTGATAGAGCCGGTGTTCGCGCAGCAACGGAGGCGGTTTGATCGGCAGTTCCGACGACGCGTCCGGAATTGGGCTGAAGCCGGAGTAGTAGACCCGGCGCATGCGGTAGTCGTTGTAGAGGCCGTGCGAGGTGTGCAGGATGCTGCGGTCGTCGGCATCGTCGGCGCCGACGATCATCTGCGTGCTCTGCCCGGCGGGCGCGAACCGCGGTGCTTTGGCGCGACGCTTCGTCGTCGCGGCCTGCGGCTTGCGCGCCTCGCGGTTCTCGTCGATGCGCCAGCGCAGTTCGCCCATCGCGGCGTGGATGCCCGGCATCGTTTTCTCGGGCGCCAGCTTCGCCAGCCCCGCCGCGGTGGGCAGTTCGACATTGATGCTGAGCCGGTCGGCGTAGCGGCCAGCCGCGGCAAGCAGATCAGGCGAGGCCTCGGGAATGGTCTTGAGGTGGATGTAGCCGGCGAAGCGGTGGTCTTCGCGCAGGCTGCGCGCCACTTCGACCATCTGCTCCATCGTGTAGTCGCCGCTGCGGATGATGCCGCTGGAGAGGAACAGCCCTTCGATGTAATTGCGTTTGTAGAAGTCGAGGGTCAGCCGCACCACTTCGTCGGTGGCGAATCGTGCGCGTTGCACGTTGCTGGACACCCGGTTCACGCAGTACGCGCAGTCGTAGATGCAGAAGTTCGTCAGCAGGATCTTCAGCAGCGAGACGCAGCGGCCGTCGGGCGTGTACGAATGGCAGATACCCATGCCCCCGGCGCTGCCGATGCCGCCGGTGCCGCGCGAATCGCGGCGCTCGCCGCCGCTGGACGCGCAGGAGGCATCGTACTTCGCGGCATCGGCGAGGATCGCGAGTTTTCGGGTCAGCTGCATGGCGGCATGCTGCGCCGTGTCCGTCTCACCGGGTGAGACGGACATCGTGTCCGCCGATGCGTCTGTGGACGTCGACCCGGGCGCTCGGTTAGGGTCGTCGCGCCATCCGAAGAAATCCAACGCCATGCGCCTCTCATCCTTGCATCTGTATCCGCTGAAATCGGCCGCGGGCGTCGCAGTCGAGATCTTCGACGTCCTGCCGCGCGGGCCGCGACACGACCGCCGCTGGCTGGTGGTCGATGCCGACGGCGCATTCGTCACCGCGCGACAGGTGTCGGAGATGGTGATGATCCGCGCCGAGACGATCGGCGAGGGCCTGCGCCTGTCCGCGCCCGGTCTGCCCGATCTCGACGTGGCGCCGCCGCCGTCCGACGCGCCGCGCCTGCGCGTGTCGATCTGGAAGGACGCGGTGGACGCGCAGCGCGCCGATCCGGCCGCCGATGCCTGGCTGAGCGCGTACCTGCAGCGGCCGGTGCGCCTGGTGCGGATGGACGATGCCGCGCGACGCGCGGTCGATCCGGCCTATGCGCAGCCCGGCGACGAAGTGAGTTTCGCCGACGGCTATCCGCTGCTGGTGATTTCGCAGGCCGCGCTCGATGGCCTGAACGCACGTCTCGTCGATGCCGGCCGTACGCCGGTGGCGATGGCGCAGTTCCGGCCCAATCTCGTCGTCGCCGATACGGCTGCGCACGCCGAGGACGAGTGGATGCGCGTGCGCATCGGCGGCGTCGAATTCGATGCGGTCAAACGCTGCACGCGCTGCGTGTTCACTACGGTCGATCCATTGGCCGGCGCGCGTCGCGACGACGGCGAACCGCTGAATATCCTCAAGGACTATCGACGCACGCCGGCCGGCATCACCTTCGGCATGAATCTGATTCCGCGCGGCAGCGGCTCGCTGCGCGTCGGCGATGCGGTGACCGTGCTGGCCTGAGCCGGCCGATGCGGAGACTTATTCGCTGTCCACGCCGGCCAGTGCCATCACCCACTTCGGCACTTCTGGCTCGCCAACGAAGAAGTCCTTGGTCTTCTTGTCCGCCATCGCCCAGCGATGCAGCCAGCTCGGGCCATAGCGGCCGTGGTAGCCGTCTTCGCGTGCGTAGGCGGGGTCGCGCATCGCTTCGTCGAGGGTGACGAAGCGGTAGCCGCGGCGCTTGATGCCGGCGATCAGTTCCGCATACGCCCCGGCGTTCAATTCGTTGGCGTGCAGCAGCAGGATCTGCGGCAGCGCATAGCCCAGCAGCGCTTGCGATTGCTGTTCGTAGTAGTCGATCTTGTTGAGCATGTACGGCACATAGCCCAGCCGCAGACGTTCGAGCAGCGCCGCGCGCTCGGGCGTGTCCGCCTGCGCGTCGAGCACGCGCGCATACGCGAACGCCCAGACCCATTCGCCGTTGTCGACGGTGACCGGTGCGACCCGATAGCCATGCTCCGCGAGAAACGCCGTCAATGCGGCTTTGTCTTCCGTCGTCCGCCCGGCGCGCAGATAGGGATGACGGAACCAGCGCGGGGCCTGCCTGCGTTTGGCCAGCATCGGACGCAGTACGCGTTCGCCGCGCAGGATCGCGTCCTTGAACGCGGGTATGCCGACCTCGTGGACGTCCACATGCCCGTAGGTGTGATTGCCCAGCGCGTGGCCGTCGTCGAGCCACGCCTCCAGCATCGCCACGCGTTCGGGTTGCAGCACGCCGTCGATCTCGAGTTTGTCTTCGTTGACGAAACCGACCACCGGCACGTCGGCGCGGCGCATCTGTTCGAGTAACGCGGCGTGGCGCGTGCGCAGCGCGTCGGGCGAGGTCGTCGCCATGCGTTGCCATGGCAGATCGTCGATGGTCACCGTAACCCGGCGGTCGGGTTCGGCGGCCTGCGCGATGCTGGCGAGCAGACAGAGTGTGGCAATGAGCAGTGGACGCATGGGAACTCCGCAGAGAGGACACGGAAACTGTACACCAGCGCCTGATGCCGGTAAGGCGCGAACGATGAGCTGCTCATTCGTGCGTCGGTGATCGTTCTGTGGTTTCCGTGCGCTGTGCGCGATATGCGCGGGCGCGCTGAAACGCGCTAAATCACGGCATCAGGACAGCGCCGGAAAAAGTGTGACCTGTGTCGCGCAGCGCGTGCGCGGCATGGCCTGCATCGACGGTGCGCGGCGTTCTCCCGCAAGCCGGTCGCATATCGCGAGCCGGCCCGGCCGAAAGCATTCAGCCGGAGGATGCAACACGAGCATTGGATATCACATGAAAACAACACTCCTTACTTCCGCACTGCTGTCCGCGCTGGGCGCGATGTCCTTCACGTCGTCCGTCCACGCCGCGGACCCCGAACTGCGCCACATCCGAATCTGCGACCTGTCGGCCTGCTATTACGCATGGAACGTGGTCGACTCCGACAACGACGGTTACAACGACGCCGACGAAGTCGTCGCAGGCACCGATCCCCATGATCCGAAGAGCACCCCGGGGCTGTCGCTGATCGTCGATCTGATCGGCGCGCAGATGCTGCCGACCTTCGAATTCGGCGTGGGCAAGATCATCGTCAATCCGGCCGAACTGCAGGCCGAACTGGAAGCGCACGGCGGCGGCAGCGAGTCGCCGCTGGCCGCGTTTCCGCTGGGCGAGCGCAAGGACGCGCTCACGCGACTGGGTCTGGATACCGAACAGCTGGCCGAGCATGGCTACAACGCCGAGTTCGACGGCTTGACGCTGGTGCTGGGCCGCGACAGCAAGGACGCGCCCGTGCGCCGTGTAGGCGGCGTGGATGTCAGTCTGATCAGCGCCGACGGTGGCCAGGTCAACACTGTGGTCGATACCCAACGCCACGACTATGGCACCACCTACTATCTCGACAATGGCGACACGCTATACGTCGGCGACGATGGCCATGGCCTGCGCCAGGACAAGGATGGCAACATCATCGACGATTGGTACGTGAATCCCGACGCCGACACCGGATCGGGCGAGCCCACCGACGAGGACATCAAGGCGTGGGAGCGCATGCAGAACGCGACGGTGCGCACGGTCGCGGGCTGGACGGCCATCGAAGTCGATCCGGAAACCCTGCGCGATCCGAACGAAACCATCATCCTGGTCGATCCGGAGTACGCGGACCCGCAAGCCCATATCTCGGATGTGCCGCAGACCATCAAGGCGCAGCCGGAACTCCATCCCGGGCTGCCCAATCCGCTGCTGGACGGCGGCGGCTGCTATCCCAAATGCGGCAACTGATCCGCATCGGCGGCGGATGCCCATGACATCCGCCGTCCGGCGCGTCGACGCTGAAACGTCTGCGTCGGCGCTGGAACGTCGATGGCGGCCTTCGGGCCGCCATCGACGGCCGCCCAGTACGGCCGGCGCCATGACCGCGCCGTCGCGCGCATCCGCCGCGGGCGTTCACGCGTACCCAATGGATTGCGATCCATTCAGGGCCTGCTCCCATGCATACACTCATACCTCGATTCCGGTCGCCGTCCGTTCGCGCGCTGACGCTGTTCTGTTTCACGCTGCTGTGCCTGGCGACCACCGGCTGCGCCAGCGTCCGCTTTCCCCCGGATCCGCCTGCGGCCGCGTTCGCCGACGGCCTGAGCGGCGATGCGATCTTCGCGCGCACGCTCGCCGCCCACGGCGGCGATCTGCGTCGATACCCGGGCGACATCAACCTATCCACCGACGGCCGCTGGTACGCGCTGATCCAGAAGATCCAGCCGGTGGTCAGCGATAGCGGCTTCCGTATCCGCTCGCAGGAGCGCTATCGGCCGAGCGACGGCCTTTACGCTGTCGAGCACACCGGCCCCGACGGCAGCAAGCACGTGGTGCGCAGCCGCGACGGACTGGCGGTGTCGTACAACGGCGTGCGCGAAACCGATCCGGCGAAACTGCGCGCGACCGCGATGACCAACGACGCGTTCCGCATGTTCCATTTCGGCCCCAGCTTCTTCCTCGACCGCGCGACGACATGGGCCCGGCTCGCGGACATCGACGAGCAGGGCCGGGCGTATCACCGTCTGCGCGCCACCGTGCGTCCTGGCTTCGGCGAAGCCGCCGAGGACGAGGTGGTGCTGTGGATCGATCGGCAGACCGCGCGGCTGTTCCGCATCCACATGAGCCTCAACGGCTTCGAGACCACGCTCGGCGCGCATGTCGACACCACGTTCCTCGAATATCGCGACGTGGCCGGATATCTGCTGCCCGTGCGCTTCCACGAGCGCGTGCGCGGACCGCTGCGGATCGACGCGCATACCTGGTGGACCACCGGCATGGATACCGGTCGCGGCTGGCGCGATGAGGAGGTGAGTGGCGCCGCGTTCAGCGGTTCGGCTGCAGCGAATGCGGCGGCATTGCCCGAGGCGACGGCTGCGCCGTGAGTGTTGCGTGATGCCTGCCGTTTTGAAGGCCGCTCGCGATGGTCATGTCAGCTTCCGGTGGCGGATTCAACCGATCGACGCAACAGTTTGTCGGTATCGCTCTGCCGGTGTTTCATAGCCTAGCGTCTTGCGTGGTCTCTCGTTCAACTGGCGCGCGACGGCATCCAGCTCGGCC
>JBKJHV010000080.1:0-21515 GCA_046598445.1 Lysobacteraceae bacterium | reverse complement strand
ATCGCTTGAGCTTTGAAGTCGTCGGTATAACGACGACGGGGAATGCGTTGCATGGGAACCTCCAGGGTGCGATGAAAGTATCGCTTCCTGGCGTCCGGTCTGAGGGGGCAGGTTCAGAGCGACTCTGCCGAAGGATCCGAACGCTTTGCCCCCTTTGAAAAAGGGGCTACGGGGGATTTGCTTTTGCCTTGGCCAATAGCCGGAACATTCAAGCCGTGCGATGCCGCCCGGGCACCGCAGGAAATTCACACAGCCCGTGCCGCAGATAACCGCCGCAGCATGGACTTCAACGCCAGCGCCTTCACCGGTTTCGGCAACAGACCGAGCCCGTGTTCCAGCGCGATGCGGCGCACATCGCCGCTGTCGTCGGCGCTGAGGATCAAGGTCGGGCGTGGGCCGAAACGTTCGGCCAGGCGCGCCTGCAACGCGACGCCGGTATCGCCGTCGTCGAGGTGGTAATCGAACAACCACAAGGTCGGATCGATGCCCGCCGCGAGCAATGCCTCCGCCTGCGCGCCGTCGCCGACGGCGTCGACGCGGCAGTGCCAACCGTCGAGAATCGCGCGCAGCGCGGCCAGCGCCTGCGGGTCGTTGTCGACGGCCAGTACGCGCAGCCCCTCCAGCCCGCCGGATGCCACAGGTACGGCCTCCTGTCGCGGTACCGCGACCGCCGGCAGCGTCAGCGCGAAGACGGTGCCACGACCCATCCGGCTGCGCAGCCGCAGCGGCGCGTCGATCAGGCGCGCGATGCGGTCGGCGATGGCCAATCCCAGGCCCAGACCCTGCCCCACCGCGTTTTCGCCGCGCCGGAACTCCTCGAAGATCGCGACCTGCAGCGATTCGGGAATCCCCGGACCGCTGTCGTGGACTTCGATACGCAGCCCACTCCCCACACGGCGCACGCCCAGCAGCACGCCGCCGCGCTCGGTGTAGCGCACCGCGTTGGCGAGGAAGTTCTGCAGCACCCGGCGCAACAATTGCGGGTCGGTATCCACCCAGGCGCGAGTGGCGCGATAACGGAAGCGCAGCCCGCGCTCCGCGGCCAATGCGCGGAATTCGGATGCCAGCGGCTCCAGCACGTCAGCCAGCGGGAAAGCGCGCGGCTGCGGCACCAGCCCGCCCGCCTCCAGCCGCGACATGTCGAGCAGTCCCGAGAGCAGATCGCCGGTGGAATCGAGCGCGCCGCGGATCTGCTGCGCGGTCGCGCGCTGTGCAGCAGCCGGAAGTTGTTCGACCAGCGCATCGGTGAACAATTGCGCCGCATGCAGCGGCTGCAGCAGATCGTGGCCGATGGCAGCGAGGAAGCGACTTTTGGCGTCGTTGGCGCGTTCGGCATCGGCGCGGGCCTGGTCGAGCCGCGCAGTGCGGTCGGCGACGCGCTGTTCCAGTGTCTCGTTGCTGCGGATCAATTCGGCCTCGGCACGGCGGAACGCGGTGACATCGGTGAACGTGGCGACGAAACCACCGCCCGGCATCGGGTTGCCACGGATTTCGACCGCGCCGCCGTCGGCAAAGATGCGTTCGCTGACGTAAGGCGTACCGGCCAGCATGTGGCGCAGGCGCTTCTCGACTTCTTCCTCGATCGGATACGCGTTCCAACCGTGGCGCAGGTTGTAGCGCACCAGTTCGGCCACCGGCACGCCCACGCGCAGCAGCGACTGCGGATAACCGAACAATTCGGCATAGCGCCGGTTCCACGCGACCAGATGCAGGTCGCGATCGACGACGCTGATGCCCTGGCTCATGTTCTCCAGCGCCGCTTCGAGCAGCCGCTGATTGAAGCGCAGATCCTGCGAGGCTTCGCCGACGATCGCAGCAACGGTGTCGAAATCGCGACCGGCCTCGCGGCGCGCGGCATCCAGCAGCAGACGCGCCGAGGCAGAACCCAGCACGGCGGCGAGTTCACGCTCCAGCCGCGCCTCCTGCAGCGCCGGCACCGCGCCGTCGGCCGTCGCACCCAGCAGCGCGGCGTCGACGGTCTCACGCGGCAGGAATCGGCGACCGGCATCGCGCAGCGTGTCGAGCGCCAGCCCGCGTGCGCCCGCGCGGCGCGGGCCGGCCTGCCACCACGCGGTGGCGCGGGTCGATGCGAACAAAGTGACGATGACGCCGGCGAACAGACTCATGGTCACCGCGCGCCCGAGCCGACTCCAGCCGGTCAAACCGAAAAACGCATCCGGCGCGAACAGCGACCAACCACCCAGGCCTTCACGCAGCCACGCGGTATCGAGCCCGCGCGCCTCCACCAGCGCCGGCACCAGCAACAGCCACATCCACAGCGCGACCGCGGCGGCGATACCCAGCATGACCGCGCGCGGCGGCGTCTGCGGCCGCCACAGCGCGAAGCCCAGCGCGGGCGCGAGCGCAGCCAACGCGGAGAACGACAGCGCGCCGACATCGGCCAACGCGTCGTTACCGGCGATCAAACGACTGTAGCCCCAGGCCAGCAACACGATGGCGAGGATGCCGATGCGCCGCTGCACCAGCACCGCGCCGCGCAGATCGGGCTGATCGGAGTCGTGCTGGTCAGAGCCGTGCCGACCGGAAGCCGCCGCCTTGGCACGACCGCGACGCGGCGCCCACACACCGCGCAGCCACAGCGGCGTCAGCCAGTGGTTGCCGATCATCAGGCTGAGCGTCACCGTGCTGACGATCACCATGCCGGTGCCGGCGCTCAGGCCGCCGAGGAACGCGAGCAGTGCGAGGTCTTCACGCCCCTGCGACAGCGGCAGCGCAAGCACGTACAGATCCGACGGTACGCCCTGCGCGCCGAGCAAGGCATCGCCCGCGCGCGCCAGCGGCAGGATGGGAATCGCGATCAACAGCAGATACAGCGGGAACAGCCAGCGCGCGCGCAGCACGTGGCGCTCGTCGCGGCATTCGACCGCACCGACGTGGAACTGATGCGGCAGGGTGAACATCGCCAGCACGCCCAGCAGCACCAGCGGTGCGAAACCGGACAGATCGCCCGCCTGCGGCCGCAACAATTCAGTCGCGGACGGCGCCGCAGGCAGACGGAACGCAAACACGCCGATGACCAGCATCGCCCCCAGCTTCAGCAGCGCCTCGAATGCCATCGCGAGAATCAACCCGCGGTTGTGCTCGGCGGCGCTGGCGCTGCGCGTGCCGAACAGCATCGCGAACGCGGCCATCGCCAGCGCCACGTACAGCGCGCTGTCCTGCCACGCCGGCACCTGCGCAGCATCATCGTGGACCAGCAGTGCGAAACTCATCGCCACCGCTTTCAACTGCAGCGCGATGTACGGAACGATGCCGAGCACCGCGACGAAGGTGACCGCAGCGGCGAGCCAGCCGTCCTGCCCCAGCCGGCTGGCGACGAAATCCGCGACCGAAGTGCTGTTGCTCTCGCGCACAAGACGCACCAGCCGCATCAACAGGCCGATGCCGAATACATACAGAAGAATCGTGCCGATGAAGGTCGGCGGCAGCGGCCAGCCATAGCGCGCGGCCTGGGTGACGGTGCCGAAAAAGGTCCACGACGTGCAGTAGACCGCGAGCGACAGCGCGTAGATATCCGGCCAGCGTCGCGCGAACGCCTGCGGCCGGCGCTCGCCGTAGACCGCGACCGCGAACATCATGCCGAGCCACGCGAGGCCGGCGAAGATCACGACACCGCTGTTCAGCATCGCGCCATGCTCATAGCGGCGTGTTCATCGTTCCGGCCTGTGTGGTGGTCTGCGACATATCCCGGTTACGTCCGATCCCGCTCGATTCGGCAGGATATCGCAGATAGTCATCCGCGATGGGCGCCCTGCTTTTTGTGGGAGCGACGCAAGTCGCGAGACCGGCACCCCTTCAACGATCACGATATTTACCGCCCAACACCCAACGCACGCTATTGGATTGCAGATTTCGTCATGGCGGCATCGGCACGGGCTTCGCGACTTGCGTCGCTCCCACAAAAAAGCGGCGGAATCGCATGAGATAGACTTCATAGGGTGCGCCTGTGGCGCACCGCTGTTTGAATCGCACGAGAACAAAGCCGGTGCGCCACAGGCGCACCCTATGAAGGCAGTCTCGTCGCGATCATCAGGGCGCGGGCTTCGCGCCTCCCGGTGTTCCACAAAAAAATGGCGGCGGACTCGCGTCCACCGCCACTCACGCACACGACAGGGGGAGGCGTCGTCAGAAGTCGTAGCGCGCCGACAGCGTGTACTGGCGCGGCGGCCCGTAGAAGCCGGTGAACACGCCCAGCGCGGCGTTGAGGCTGTAACCGGTGGTCAGATATTCCTCATCGGCGAGATTGCTGCCCTGCAGTGAGACCGTCCACGTCGTGTTGGGCTTCCAGATCAGGCCGGCATTGACCAGACCGTAACCGTCCTGGGTGATCGGCACCGCGCCGCTGCGGACGATCTCGGTGGTGGCGACCACGTCGTCCTGATAGCTGTAGCCGAGGCGCGCGGAGAGATTGCCCATGCTGCCCAGATCGGCGCGGTATTCCACGTTGAGCGCGCCCGAGAACTCCGGGGCGTTGGTGAATGTCTGTTCGTCGGAAATATCGATGCCGGTGTAGATGAAACGATCGTACTTGGCGTCGAGCCAGGCGAAGTTGCCCGAAATCAGCCATTGCGCGCTCGGCAGCCATTGATACTCCACTTCGAGGCCGTTGACCGTGCCTTCGCCGGCGTTGGTGAAATCGCCGAAAAACGCGTCGTTGGTGCCGTCGCCGTTGCTGTCGTACGACGTGAACACCGACAGCTGGATGTCCTTGTATTTGTTGTGGAACGCCGAGACATTCAGGAACAGCCGCTGGTCGAGGAACGACATCTTGCTGCCGATCTCGTAGCTGTCGACCTGCTCGTCGTCGAACGGTTCGGCCGAACGCGGCACCGCAGTGGCCTGCGCGCGGATGTTGTAGCCGCCGGACTTGAAGCCGCGGGTGGCGAGGCCGTAGATCATGATGTCGTCGTTGACCTGATAGTCCAGCGAGATCTTCGGCGAGGTGTTCTTGAAATTGATGGTCTTGTCGAAATCGGCGGCGATCGGCGCGACCGGGCGCAGAGTGGTGTAGGTCGCGTTGGTGTAGAAGCGATTGAGCACGTCGGCGCGCTTGTCTTCGTCGGTGTAACGCGCGCCGACATCCAGCTTCAGGCGATCGGTCAGATCGAAGGTCCAGTCGGCGTAGACCGCGACGCTGTTGGTGAAGACATTGCCCTGGGTGTCGCCGAACACGAAATTGAAGAAGTTGTTCAGCACCCGGCCGCCCGCGCGGCCGTCGAACTTGTAGACGCCGACCACGCCGCGCGCACGACCGCCGCCGTCGTAGTTCAGCTGCACTTCGTGCGTGGTCTGCTCATCGGTGTAGAACGCCTTCACGTCGGCGATCTTGTTCGGCAGGGTGTCGAAGTCGATATTGGTTTCGGTGTCGGACTCGCGCTTGGCGACCACGTACTTGAACGCCCAGCTGTCGTTCGGGCGCCAGTTGACGGTGGCGGACACGCCCTTGATCTCGGTGTTGTTGATGTTGGGCATGCCGTTGCGCACGTCGTAACGGCCTTCCATCGGCGTGAAGGTCGGCGCGAAGCGGTTCGGCGCCAGCATCCGCGCAGCGCGCACGCCGGACTTGTCGTCGATCCAGTCGAACGCGAACTGCACGTCGAAATCGTCCCACGAATACGCGCCGAGATTCATGCGCAGCGCATTGATTTCCTTGTCGCTGGCCGGCTGGTCGTTGGTGACGTTCTCGCCGAAGCCGTCGCGGTTGAGGCTGGCGACCGCGATGCGGCCGCGCAGACCGCTGTCCTGGCCGAACAGCGAGCCGCCGATGGCGGCCTTCACGTCGAGCTGGCTGTAATTGCCGACGGTGACCGAAGCGAAGCCGTCGAGCTCTTCCGGCAGCGGCTTGGACACGTATTTGATCGCGCCGCCGATGGTGTTCTTGCCGTAGAGCGTACCTTGCGGGCCGCGCAGCACTTCGACCCGGCCGACGTCGAACACGTCGAGCAGCGCGCCCTGCGGACGGGCGATGTAGACATCGTCGAGATAGATGCCCACGCCCGGATCGACACCCCACAGCGGATCGGACTGGCCGACGCCACGGATGTAGGCGGTGACCGTGCTGCTGGAGCCGCGCGCGGCGTAGATGGTGAGGTTCGGCACCTGCGCATCGAGGTCGCTGAGGTCTTCGATATTGAGCTTGTCCAGCGAGTCCGCGGTGAACGCGGTGACCGCGACCGGCACGTCCTGGATGGTTTCCTCGCGCTTGCGCGCGGTGACCACGATCGCATCGAGGGTGCCCTGCTCGGCTTGAGCCTCTGCGGACGTCTCCTGGGCCGGCCTCTCTTGGGCGTAGGCCAGCGGCGCGCACAGGCCCAACGCCACGGCGAGGCTCAGGCTGCTGTGCTTCAGGGCGGCGCGACGCAGCGCGGCCGGGGTCAGGAGGGCGACGGGATTCGTACGACGCATCGATCTGGTCCTCAATAGGGTGGAGCGTTAAAGGGTGGTGCTCAACGAAGCCTGCTCGGCAGAGCAAGCACAACGCGCATGCACAACAAGAGCGGGCACAACAGGCGGGCAGCCGGGGCTTGGCCGGCCGGCTGCGACGGGAACATTGCGGCAAGACTAGGCATCGCCGCCCTCGGCGGCACTTGTACCTTCGGACAATGGGCCGCGCATCGACGTCTGCCGACACTGGCCGCCATCGCCGTCCCAGCCTGCGCAGGGTCGGCATCGTTCTTCCGTCGTACTCATTACATTCCCGGGATCCCTGCATGGCGGCCTTCACATGTCCTTTTTGATCGTGCTGGCGGCGCTGTCCTTCCTGATGTTCGTGGCCTACCGCGGCTACAGCGTGATCCTGTTCGCGCCTATCGCGGCGCTGGGCGCGGTGCTGCTGACCGACGCCTCGCTGGTCGCGCCGATGTTCACCGGCCTGTTCATGGACAAGATGGTCGGGTTCCTGAAGCTGTATTTCCCGGTGTTCCTGCTCGGCGCGATCTTCGGGAAATTGATCGAGCTTTCCGGCTTCTCGAAATCCATCGTCAGCGCGGTGATCAAACTGTTCGGCGCCGAGCGCGCCATGCTGTCGATCGTGGTGGTCTGCGCAGTGCTCACCTACGGCGGCGTGTCGCTGTTCGTGGTGGTGTTCGCGGTGTACCCGTTCGCCGCAGAACTCTTTCGCCAGAGCGATATCCCGAAACGATTGATCCCCGGCACCATCGCGCTCGGCGCCTTCACCTTCACCATGGATGCGCTGCCGGGCACGCCGCAGATCCAGAACATCATTCCGACCTCGTTCTTCGGAACCACCACCTGGGCGGCGCCGTGGCTGGGCAGCATCGGCGCGGTATTCATCCTGATACTGGGTATGAGCTATCTCGAATGGCGACGGCGCGCCGCGAAGCGCAACGGCGAGGGTTACGGCGACGCCGCGACCCTGCTCAACGAACCCGCCCCGTTCGCCGAAAGCAAACTCGCGCATCCGCTGCTGGCGCTGTCGCCGCTGCTGCTGGTGGGCATCGTCAACAAGCTGCTGACGATCTGGATTCCGAAAACTTACGGCACCAGTCATGAATTCGTGCCGGCGGTGATCGGCAGCGCCGCGCCGGTGGTGCAGGAAGTCTCGAAAGTCGCTGCGATCTGGTCGGTGCAGGGCGCACTGCTGGTCGGCATCCTCAGCGTGATCGTGCTGGCGTGGAAGCCGGTGACCGCGAGCTTCGCCGAAGGCGCGAAGAACGCCATCGGCGGCGCGATGCTGGCGGCGATGAACACCGCATCCGAGTACGGGTTCGGCGCGGTCATCGCTGCATTGCCCGGGTTTCTGGTGGTGGCGAACGCGCTGGGCTCGATCCCCAATCCGCTGGTGAACGAAGCGATCACCGTCACCGCGCTGGCCGGCATCACCGGTTCGGCCTCGGGCGGCATGAGCATCGCGCTGGCGGCGATGGCCGAGACCTTCATCGCCAACGCCAACGCCGCGAACATTCCGATGGACGTGCTGCATCGGGTCGCGTCGATGGCCTCCGGCGGCATGGACACCCTGCCCCACAACGGCGCGGTGATCACGCTGCTCGCGGTGACCGGGCTCACGCACCGTCAGGCTTACAAGGATATTTTCGCGATCACGCTCATCAAGACTGCAGCGGTGTTCGTGATTATCGCTGCGTTCTATGCGACCGGGTTGGTTTAATCGCACGTAGGGCGGGCCCTGGCCCGCCATTGCGAACTATCCATTGAAAGTGGAGATGATCGAAAGCGATTTCGATCATCGCGCGCTGCGATCGGAAACACCGTAATGGCGGGCCAGGGCCCACCCTACGTACGATGTCGCATAATCCCCTCAGCGCGATGGCGCTTTCCCTAGATTTTTCCGCCGAGACGCCCATGTCCGACCGTTTCCTCGCTCCCCGCACCGCCCTCGTCACCGGCAGCACCTCCGGCATCGGTCTGGCCATCGCCTGCGGGCTGGCGTCGGCCGGCGCGAAGATCGCGGTCAACGGCCTCGGCACGCCGGAGCAGATCGACGCCGCACTGCAGGCCGTGCGCGATGCCGGCGCCGCCGAGGTCCGCCACTTCGGCGCCGACCTGCGCGACCCGGAGCAGATCGAAACGATGATGGCCGACATCGACGCGTGGTCGCCGGTCGATGTGCTGGTCAACAACGCTGGCATCCAGCACGCGGTGCCGCTGGCCGAGATGCCGACGCAGAAATGGAACGACATCCTCGCGATCAATCTCAGCTCGGCGTTCCACAGCATGCGTCTGGCGATGCCGGGAATGGCGACGCGCGGCTACGGCCGGGTGGTGAACATCGCGTCGGTGCATGGACTGGTGGCCTCGGTGAACAAGGCGCCGTACGTGGCCAGCAAGTTCGGCATCGTCGGCCTGAGCAAGGTCGCCGCGCTGGAATACGCGGCCGCAGGCAGCCGCGACAGCGGCGGCGTCACCGTCAACTGCATCTGCCCGGGCTGGGTGGAGACGGCATTGATCGAACCGCAGATCGAAGCCCGTCGCAATGGAGGCACGCGCGACGATGGCGTGCGCGCACTGGTCGCGGAAAAACAGCCGAGCCTGCGCATGTCGCTGCCTGAAGACATCGCCTCGATGGTGCTGTGGCTGTGTCGACGCGAAGCGCATAACGTGACCGGCACCTCGTTCCCAATCGATGGCGGTTGGACCGCGCAATAAACCTGTCCCCGCGACATTTCAGGCACTTTTCAGTGCCGTGGTCTCTGTCACAGTTTCGACGCAACAACAACGCATTCTGCTACGCGCATCAGGCTTATAGTGCCTTCACTACTCTGCCGTTCAGGCAAGAGCTTGGAGCCCCCGATGCCAAGAATGCTCTCGTTTTCCCGTCGCAAGGCGTTGTACGCCGCGATCATGCGCCGCAATGGCATCCAGGGACGCATCCGGTTCCAGCCGATGCAGCAGATCCGGCACGAGCCGGATGCAGGAACAGCTGCCACGCCACCATCCACGCCCGCTCCGGGCACGGGCACACCGCGCGTGCCGATCATGGCCGGACAGGGCACGGCGAACAGTTCGCAACCGCAATTGGTGACGCTGCAACAGGTACCGTTCGCGGTACGCGTGCTCAATCATCTCACCGCCGGTGCGACCTCCGCATCCATCGTCGAATTCAACGCGCTGGGCGGCAGCGACACCGCCCGGCTCACCGCGTTCGTGGATCAACAGCTCAATCCGGCCAGCATCAACGATAGTGTGCTGGATAACCGGCTCAATGGTGCCGGCTACACCACGCTCGGCAAATCGCTGACCCAGCTGTGGGCCGATCACCGCATCATCACCACCGACAGCTCGGCCCCGGCGCGCGAAACCCAACGCGCCGCGCTGGTGCGCGCGGTCTACTCGCGCCGCCAGTTGCAGGAAGTGATGGTCGACTTCTGGCAGAACCACTTCAATGTCGCGATCGCCAATTCGTCCGCCGCGCCGGTCTACGTGCATCACAACCGCGACGTGATCCGCGCCAACGCCTTCGGCAACTTCCGCACGATGCTCGAAGCGGTGGGCCAGAGCACCGCGATGCTCTACTACCTCAACAATGCCAGCAATTCGCGCTCCGGCCCGAACGAGAACTACGCGCGCGAACTTCTTGAACTGCACACCTTCGGCGCCGAGAACTATCTGGGATTCGTCAATCCGTTCCAGGTACCGCCCTGCCCGGAAGACACCAACTACCCCATCGGCTACACCGATCTGGACGTGTACGACACCGCCGCGTCCTTCACAGGCTGGACGGTGAAGGACGGCCGCAACGGCTTCCCGGCCGAAAACGACGGCACGTTCGCCTACCGCCAAGCGATGCACGACGCCGGTCCGAAGCTGGTGCTCGGCATGTACCTCAATCCGGAACAGCCGGCGCTCAAGGACGGTCGCGACATCTACGACCGCCTCGCCAGCCATCCGCGGGTCGCGAAGTTCATCTGCAAGAAACTCATCCGCCGTTTCGTCTCCGACCGGCCCGATCAGGCGCTGATCGACAGCGCCGCAGCGATTTTCCGCAGCAACTGGCAGCACCCGGACCAGCTCAAGCTCACCCTGCGCCACATCCTGCTGTCGAACGCGTTCATCTACAGCTGGGGACAGAAAAACCGGCGCCCGTTCGAGCTGATGGCCGCAGCGCTGCGCGCCTGCGGCAGCGACTGGACCATCAAGGGCATCAGCGAGAGCCGCAGCAACGACTTCATGAGTCGGCTCGCGACCACCGGCCATGCGCCCTACGACTGGGCGGCGCCGAACGGTTATCCCGATGTGGGCGTGACCTGGGCGGGTTCCAACAACATGGTCACCACCTGGAAGATGCTGAGCTGGTTGACCGAAACCGTCGATACCGACGCCGCGCTGACCCCGCTGTTGCCGATCCTCGCGCAGAGCCGCGCCAACGTCGCCAGTTGGACGGCGAACAATCTGGTGAATTACTGGTGCCAGCGGATCCTCGGCTATCTGCCGATCGCATCGCGCCGCCAAGTGCTGGTGGCGTTCCTGGCGCAGAACGGCGACCCGGCGACCTACGTCATCACCGATACCGACACTTCGGCGACGACCGATCTCAAGCGTCATTACAACCAGCAGCGCTTGCGCAGCATGGTGTCGATGATCCTGATTTCCCCCGAATTCATGAGCCGCTGAGGAGATGCCCATGCACACGCCCAGTCTCGACCGGCGCGAATTCATCAAGGGCTGCGGCGCTGTCGCAGCGATCGGCGCGGCCGGCCCGGCCATGCTGTTCTCGCGCGAAGCCCATGCGGCCGAAAATCCTTTCGACACCGTCGTCGTCGTGTTTCTGCGCGGCGGCATCGACGGACTGAATCTGGTGCCGCCGACCGCCGGCAACGACCGCGGTTTCTACGAGGAAGCGCGGCCCAGTCTGCGCATCCCTGCGACCGGGGAGTTCAGCGCACTGCCGCTGACCCTGGCCAACAGCGCCGACACCGGCTTCGGCCTGCATCCGTCCGCAGTGGGCCTGCACGAGCTGTGGAACCTCGGCAAGCTGGCCATCGTCCAATCCTGCGGCATGCCCAGCGTGGTCACGCGCAGCCATTTCGACGCGCAGGCCTACCTGGATCTGGGCACGCCCGGCAATCCGAACAGCGCCACCGGCTGGATGACCCGCGCCTGGCAGACGCAGCCCGCGGGCGGCGCCAGCGGCGCGATGCCGCTGCTGGCGGTGGCGAGCCGCCAGCCGGCCAATCTGCGCGGCTCCACCCAATCGCTGTCGATGCCCAGCCCCGGCGATTTCGCGCTGACCTCGGGCGCACCGCAGTGGCAGGCTTACCGCAGCGGCATGCCGGCGGGGACCAAGGGCGTCACCGAAACCATCGCCAGCCTCTGGGCCGGCCAGAGCGGCGTCGAATTCTCGGGCCAGCGCGCCGACGCATCGATGCGGCTGATCGCGCAGCAGGGCTACACCTCGACACTGCCCGCGACATGGCCGACCACCACCTTCGCGCGCCAGCTGTGGACGGTAGCGCAGTCGGTCCGTTTCAATCTGGGCCTGCGCTATGCCGCGATCGATCTCGGCGGTTGGGATACGCACGAAAACCAGGGCACCACCGGCAACAGTCTGTACTCGAACAAGATCACCGAGCTGTCACAGGCGCTGACCGCGTTCTACAACGAACTCAATGCCACCGGCGAAATGGGCCGGGTGACGGTGATCGTGCAGTCGGAATTCGGCCGTCGCGTGCGTCAGAACGGCAGCGGCGGCACCGACCACGGCTACGGCAATCCGCTGCTGGTGCTGGGCGGGCCGATCAACGGCCGCCGCCTCTATGGGCAATGGCTGGGTCTCGATCCACAGATCCTGTCGCCCTACTTCGGCGACATCCCGGCGACCACGGATTTCCGCCGCGTGTTCAGCGAGTTGATGATCCGGCGCATGGGCAACAACAAGCTGGGAGAGATTTTTCCGGGTTACACCGGCTATTCGCCGCTTGGGATTTTCCAGGGCACCGATCTGGTACCCCAGTACGTGGCCGGCTCTGGACAAGGCCAGATCATGACCCACCTGCCCGCCAATCCGCAGCCGGTCTATGGCAGCTCGTTACGTGAAAGCTCGCTGCGCGAAAGCTCGCGAACCGTGCGTGCACGTGCGCGCGACGAACAACACTGGCTCCGGCGCCTGCTGGCGGCGCTGGGTCTGTCGTAATGCTTCATCCGGAATGCCATCGACGGCCCGCGTCATCGCGGGCGCCCGACGCAATCCGGCAGACACCATCAACGCGCGCCGCCTGACGGCCGACAGACTCACCGGAGCGAGACCATGCCCAGACCGATCCTCCCCAACCCACGGCGCAATGCCATGTATGCCGTGTTCGCGCGGCGCCACGGCATCAAGGGACCGATTCGCTTCCAGTCCGCCCCGCCACGCACGCCGGAACCCGCGGTCGCTGCTCCCGTCGACGCTTCCGCTGCCGCCAACAACGGCGTGCCGCGCATGGCCGGACCGTCGATGGCGGGGCCTTCCACGGGAAACATCTCGCAGGCCGAACTGACCACGCTGCAGCGTGCGCCGTTCGCGGTGCGCGCGCTCAATCACCTCACGTACGGCGCCACGTCGGCCTCCATCGCCGAGTTCAACGCGCTCGGCGCGAACGACACCGCACGGCTCACGGCCTTCGTCGACCAGCAGCTCAATCCGTCCGCCATCAACGACAGCGCGCTCGATGCCCGTCTTACGAACGCCGGTTACACCACCCTGGGCAAGAGCCTGCTGCAGTTGTGGGCCGACCACGTCGCACCCGATCCCGCCTACGACATCCGCATGCGCCCTTCTTCGGAAGTCCAGCGCTCGACGCTGGTGCGTGCGGTGCATTCAAAGCGACAACTGCAGGAAGTGATGGTCGGCTTCTGGCACAACCACTTCAACGTCGCGCTCAACGATTTTTCGGCTGGACCGGTCTACGTGCATTACCACCGCGACGTGATGCGCGCGAACGCGTTCGGTAATTTCCGTACCATGCTCGAAGCGGTCGCGCAGAGCGCGTCGATGATGTATTTCCTCGACAACGCCTCGAATACGCGCTCCGGTCCGAACGAGAACTTCGCGCGCGAGTTGCTGGAGCTGCACACGTTCGGCGCCGAAAACTACCTGGGCTTCATGGATCCATTCCAGGTGCCGCCGTGCCCGGAAGATCCTGCTTATCCCATCGGCTACACCGACGTCGACGTGTACGAAACCGCTTCGGCGTTCACCGGCTGGTCGATCAAGGACGGGCACTGGCAGTATCCGACCGAGGACGACGGTACTTTCGTCTATCGTCAGGCCTGGCACGACGCCGGCCCCAAATTCGTGCTCGGCAGATTCCTCAACCCGGAACAGCCGGCGATGAAAGATGGCCGCGACATTCTCGACCGCATCGCCAGCCATCCGCGCGTCGCGAAATTCATCTGCAAGAAACTGATCCGGCGCTTCGTCGCCGACAAGCCTGACCAGGCGCTGGTCGACAGCGCCGCGGCGATCTTCCGCCAGAACTGGCAAAACCCGAATCAGATCTCGCTGACCCTGCGCCATATCCTGCTGTCCAACGCTTTCATCCATAGTTGGGGCCAGAAAAACCGCCGCCCGTTCGAAGTGACCGCCGCAGCGCTACGCGCGCTGGGCTCGGACTGGACCCCACGCCTTGCCGACCCGAAAAGCGAGGAGTTGTTCTGGCGGATGGGCTTTACCGGCAACTCGCCCTACGAATGGCCGGCGCCGAACGGCTACCCCGATGTCGGCGTCGCCTGGTCCGGCTCCAACAGCTACGCGATGACCTGGAAGATCCTGAACTGGATCAGCGAAACCAGCGAAGCAAGCGTGCCGATGGCGCCGATCCTGGCGACCACCCGCACCGGCGTGGCCAGCTGGACCGCGAACAACCTCGTCGATTTCTGGTGCCAGCGCGTGCTCGGTTACATCCCGGTCGCGTCGCGTCGGCAGACCCTGGTCGCGTTCATGGCGCAGAACGGCGCGGCGACCGAAGTCATCGCCGACACCGATGCCTGGGCGGCCAGCAATCCGAAAGTGCATTACAACCAGCAGCGGCTGCGCAGCATGGTCGCACTCATCCTGATGTCCCCCGAATTCATGAGCCGCTGACATGTCCGATCTCCATATCGATCGCCGCGAATTCCTCAAGGGCGCCTGCGCCACTGCCGCCGTCGGCGCCGCCGGCCCCGGCCTGCTGTTTTCCAGCGAAGCCCAGGCCGCGGTCAACAGTTACGACACCGTGGTGCTGGTGTTCCTGCGCGGCGGCATGGACGGCTTGAATCTCGTCCCGCCGATCGCAGGCAACGACCGCACGTATTACGAGGAAGCGCGGCCGTCGCTGAATGTCGCGGCTTCCGGCACCTACGGCGCACTGCCGCTGACGCTGGCCAACGGCAGCGCCACCGGCTTCGGCCTGCATCCATCGGCCACGGGTCTGAAAGGTCTCTGGGACGCCGGCAAGCTCGCCATCGTCCACAGCTGCGGCATGCCGACCACCGTCACCCGCAGTCATTTCGACGCCCAGCTGTACTGCGATCTCGGCACCCCCGGGCAGCAGAGCACCGGCACCGGCTGGCTCACCCGCGCCTGGAACACCCAGCCCGGCGTTGTCGGCAGCCCGGTCCTGCCGGTGGTCGCAGTGAACAGCCGTCAGCCGGCAAACCTGCTCGGTTCGACCCAAGCCCTGTCGATGCCCAGTCCCACCGATTTCTCGCTGAACAGCGGCGCCTACCAGTGGCAACAGTTCCGCAGCGGCATGCCCGCGGGCACCAAGGGACTCAACGAGACCCTCGCCTCGATGTGGTCGGGTCAGACCGGTGTCGAAAGCAGCGGCCTGCGGGCCGACGCGGCGCTGCGCGTGATCGGCGCGCAGGCTTACACCTCGACGTTGCCTGCCGGTTGGCCCACCACCAACTTCGCCCGTCAGCTGTGGACGGTCGCGCAGTCGGTGCGCTTCAACCTGGGCCTGCGTTTCGCGACGGTCGACCTCGGCGGCTGGGACACCCACGACGGCCAGGGCACGGCCGGCAGCGGCTATCACTATTATCAGAACAAGATCGCTGAACTGTCGGAAGCGTTGACCGCGTTCTACAACGACCTCAACGCCGGCGGCGAAGCCGCGCGCGTGACCGTGATCGTGCAGTCGGAATTCGGTCGCCGCGTGCGCCAGAACGGCAGCGGCGGCACCGACCACGGTTACGGCAATCCACTGCTGGTGCTGGGCGGCCCGGTCAACGGTCGGAACTTCTACGGGCAATGGCTGGGCCTGGACCCGCAGGTGTTGTCGCCCTATTTCGGCGACGTGCCGGTGACCACCGATTTCCGTCGGGTGTTTTCCGAACTGATGATCCGGCGCATGGGCAACAACAAGCTGGGCAATGTCTTCCCCGGCTACACCGGCTACACGCCGATGGGCATCTTCCAAGGCACCGACATCGCGCCGCAGTACGTGGCCACCGGACAGACCCAGGTCATGGCAAATCTGCCCGCGAACCCGCAACCGGCGTTCGGCGAATCCTTGGGCGAAAGTTCACGCGCGGTGCGGGCGCGCCAACGCGATCAGGACAACTGGTTCAAGCGATTGTTGGCTGCCATCGGATTGTCGTAATCGAATTGGGTTTATTCGTCATCCCCCCGCAGTCGTCATCCCCGCGAAGGCGGGGATGACGAGCAAGAGCTTTTGCATGTCGGCTGATTTATCTGGTTCGTTTGCGCAGTTCGGTCGATGGTGGAAATGGAAATACACCAGCTCAGCGCCGCCCCGTCCAGCCGAGGCCAAGACTGAAGCCACGGCCTGCACCCGGCTCGAAATACCGGCCGTTGGCCTCGTTGACGATCACCGAACCGGCGTAGCGACGGTCGAACAGATTGTCGATGCGCAGAAACGCATGCCAGCCGCTGTCGCGCGCGCGCCACTGCCCACGCCATGCGATGCGCGCGCGACGTTCGGCGGCATCGGTGTTGCGGTCGTCCACCGCGATGGCGCCGACCATCCGCGACTCCAGCGCGCTTGACCAGCGGCCGTCGTCCGAACGCCATTCGAGTTCCGCGAACGCATCGCTGCGCGGCACGCCGGGAATGCGGTTGCCGGCATCGACGATGCGGGTCTGGTTCTGGGCGACGAATGCGAACCCCTCGACAAAACGCGCATCGATCCAGCTCGCCGCAACGGCATAGCGCCAGTGCGCGCCGACATCGCCGGATGCGCCGAACTCGATGCCCTCGCGTTGTGTTGCGCCGGCATTGGCGAAACTCGCGCGCCCGCCGCGATTGAGCGCAGGCACGATCTCGTCTTCGCCATCGACGCGGTACAGCGCCACTTCGATCCGCTGCGACGCATCGGCGGATCGCCAGCGCGCACCAAGTTCGTAGGCCTGGTTGCGGGACACCTCGAGATCGCGATTGAATCCGGCCGCGCCGTCGGGCCGATACGCCATTTCGTTCAAGGTGGGCGTCTCGAAACCACGACCGTAGCTCGCATAGACTTCTCCGCTCGCGAACGCGCGGACCACGCCGAACGACAGCGCCGTATTCGCGTCGCTCGTCCCGCCGCTGTCGTCGCCGTTCGCGACATAGCGGTCGTCGCTGTCGAAGCGCAGCCGCGAACGCCGCACGCCCGACAGCGCGGTCCAGTCCCCGGCGAAACGATAATCCGCGGACGCGTACAGATCGACGACATCGACGCGATTGTTCTCGTCGCGACGCAAACGGCCGCGCACGCCAAACCGGTTGCCGACGAAATTCTCGAACCCGCGCCGGTCTTCGTCGAGACGCACGGCCTCCACGCCCAACGCGAGCGAGCCGTGCGCACCGCGCCAGCGCGCGGCAGCGTCGACACCGGTGGATGCACGATGCAGGTCGATGACCCCGCCCGCACTGCCCGGCGCGTTCTGGGCCGCAGCCGGCACCGCGAGAAACTGTTCGATCGCGCGATTCGTGCGGTAGGCCGCGACCCGCAGTTCGACAGCGCCAGCCTGATCGCGACGCCATTGCGTGCCGAACTGATCCTCGCGCACGGTCTTGCGCGTATCGAACGATGAAGCCACGGCGTCGGTGCTGTCCGGGTCGCGCGCGAACGCTGCGCGCGTCAGCCCCAGCGGATCCTGCGCCAAGGGCTGGCGCAGGCCGTTGTAGACCACGCGCAGACGCTCGCCGCCCCGAGGCGACCATTCGCCGATGGCATTGAACTGGTGGCGGCGCGCCGCGCTGTGCCGGCGCGCACCATCGGTCGCGAACGTGCTGCCGGTGGCGCGCCAACGCCAGGCATCGTCGCGGCTTCCATCATCGTTGCTGCCGCCATCGATACGCAGATTCGCGCGGCGACTGCGGTCGCTGCCGATCCATGCGTCCAACGACGGACCCGGTGGCGCATCGAGTTCACTCAGGCCCAGAATCACGCCACCCGCTGCATTCCCGTATTGCAAAGCCAGCGGTCCGCGCAGCACTTCGATGCGATCGAGCGAGGACAGCGGAAACGCCGCCGCCTGTCCCTGCCCATCGGCGGCGCTGGAAGGAATACCGTCGACGATCAAGCGGATCCCGCGAATCCCGAAGGTCGAACGCGCGCCGAACCCGCGCGACTGGATCTGCAGATCCTGCGCATAGTTCTGCCGGTCGAGCGAGGTGAAGCCTGGCACCCGCTGCAACGACTCCGACAAGCTCACCTGGCGCTGACCGTCGCGCAACGCCTCGGCATCGAGCGTCGAAACGCTGCCCGGCAGTTGGCGCAGGCTGCGCGGCGCGCCTGTCACCGTCACGGTATCCAGCGTTTCCGCGTCGGTCGCGCGATTCGATGCCGGTGCGGACGGTACCGACGCCTGCGCCCGGGCATCGACGGCCGGCAAACCCATGATGATCGCGAGCAGGAGTAATCGCATGCGCGGATTTTTGCACATGCAGCACAGACTCTGCACAGAACCTCGATCCGATTTACGCCGCTGGGCTCAATGCCTCCTCGTGCAAGACCGCTTCGATCGACGGTTCTCCGAGAGGCCTTCTATCGTGCAGCACCTCCTGGAACAGCCGATGCCACTGACCCGCGATGACCGACCAACGGTACTCGGTCCGGGTCGCGTTGCGATAGGCGGCCTGCGACATCTCGCGCAGCAATTCGCGATCGCCGTAAAGCCGCTGCAATGCGGCGGCCACGCCTTCGGGGGACACATAATGGCCTTCGGTGAGCATGGCCTCGGTGGTCAGGCTCATCACCGGTTCGACCATCAGCGCAGCGCCCTGCCACAGCTCCTCGCAGGCGGAATGACGCGGCACGATCTGCGCGGCACCGGTCGCGGCGTGCTCGAAACTCACCAGCCCCCAGCCCTCCCCGATCGATGTGTTGATGCCAACGGATGCGGCGTTGTAGATCGTATTGAGCTGTTCGATCGGCACCGAGGGCAGATTGTCGCCGTTGGTGGTGAGGATGATCCGCTCATCGATGCCATAGCGACGCGCCAGATGGACGACATTCCAACCCGCATCCTCCACCCCCATGTGCAGGTGCAGCTTGACGTTCGCCGGCTTTCCAAGCGCGAACTGCGCGAACCCCTTCACAGTGAGATCGATGCGCTTGCGTGGTTGATTACGGTTGGCATTCAGCACGATGAAAGCGTCTTCCATCTCTGGGTCGTCACCGAAGATCGAACGGATCGCGCGTCGACGACCCTCCGAGGCAAGTTCACCTACGTCTCCCGAAGACAATGGATGAAACAGCACGCTGTCGACACCGTGCGCGATGACTTCGATGATCGGAAATGCGAAATCGGGACGTCGTTGGCGCAGACCGGCCAGCGCCGCTTCGATTTCGCGCCTGGCGAATTCGGTATAGACGATGAATCTTTCGACGCCTTCGAGGCGTTCGATGGCAGAGGGCTCGATCGGCCCGGCATCGACCGGGCAGTACATCACGACCTTCGGCAACGCCGGCAATGTCCGCAACTGCGTCATGTAGTCGGCGAGAATCCAGATGTCGTTCAGCAGGAAGATCAACGCCGGGCGCACGCTTTCGACCAGCGGCAGCAGGCGGTTGACGCCGAACGCATCACCGCCCAACTTCGCCGGATAGATCCGCCAGTCGCAATCGTGCGGATCGCCGTGATAGTTGATCGCGATCTGATGGATCTCATAATCGGACTGCAAGGCTTCGCACAGACTGTGCATCACCCGCGCGAAGCCGGTGGCGGCCACGGCATCGCCGACGAACAGGACCGGGGTGCGGGATGTTGCCGGGGAAATTGCGTTCATGCTGATCCTTGCGATTTTTCTGCGGTTTTCTGCGATCTTTCGGAGAACGCAGCCCGGAGACCGGGCTGCGTTCGACGCATTGCCAAGGAATCTGCGGAAGCCCGCGACCCGCGGCGAAGCGCGTGTCAGGACGTGACGATCGCGATAGTGACGGTGCTGTTGTCGTCGGCCGGCTGCGCCGAGAAATAGCCCTGGTCGTACTGGCCGATCGATTTCACATAGACGATCGGGCTCTTGCCTGCCGGCAGCGGAAATTCGAGCGAATTGCCTTTGTCGACCACACCCGATGCGATGACCTGGGAACCGGACAGCGTGGTGCCGCTCGGCGTCACCAGGTAATACAGGCGATCGTTGGTCTTGTTGATGATCTTCATGATCTTTTTTCCCTTGATTGGATATTCCGTGGATTGAATGAACCTTCCTGTATCGCAAGATCGAACTGCGTGCGTTTCTGCGGTGGCACCCCCTTCTCATGTCGTGACGATGATTGGACTACGCGATCGCTTGCATCGGATCGGGTGCAACCTCGGCATCGCGCCGAAGCGCATCGGCAACCCTGTCGACAATCGCTGACAGCCGGAGATACTCGCCGGTTTCGCGCCGGGCAAGTTGACGGTCGCGATAAGCGCCGAACGCGCTGTCGATGAAGCGGACGCGGCGCGGCGCGGCCGCGGGATACAGCTCGGCGAGCGCCGTGAGCAGCGCGTCTTCATCGGCGATCACGGCGTCGTAATCCAGCGTCACCCCGGGCACCGCATCGATCGCGCGCCAGGCGCGCAACAGGCCTTCAATCACTGCGACATCGAGGTCACGGCCAGGCGAGGCTACTGTCGCCGGGTAATGCCACGATCGCGCCAGCATCGACATCGCGACTTCGGCAGGGTCGCGTCGGAGCTTGATGACGGGATAGCGTCCATCCGCCAGCCACGCCGAACAGACAAACGGATGTACGACGTCTTTGTAGCCGTAACCCTTCTGAGCCACTGTCCGGTCGAGGAAACGGCCGAGATCATCGAAGAATTCCGGGGCACGTTCGCGCAGGGTGAATTTGCTGCCCGGCTCGCCGGCATCGCCGGGCGGCCGCGCGAAACGATCCGAATTCAGAAGTTCGCCGTCGGTCGTCCATGCCGGCTGGCTCAAATCCAGAGACAAGCATGCGGCGTGATAGACCACCGTGGACAGCGAGCGCGGCAACGACAGCACGAACAACGATGTGGGTAGTGCGTCCGGTCCCGAGTCGTGCATGCCGCACCTCATCCATGATTGAACGCTCAGGCCACTCCTGCGGCCAATTCCGTCACATTGCATCTGCGACGACCGCCAAACTTTACCACACCCTTCGACGCCCGCGTCTGCACAGCGAAGCATCCGATCAACGGCGACCGGCAGCCGCCGGCGACACGAAACGCATACGAAAAAGGGTGGAAATCATCGAGCGTGCTCGACCATTTCCACCCTTTGCGACCGGATCACGCATCCCGGCCGATCGTGTTGCTTACGAGGTGCTGCTTACTCGGCCGAAGGACCTTCGCCTTCCTCGACCGCCTTCATCGACAGGCGGATGCGGCCCTGCTTGTCGACTTCCAGCACTTTGACCTTGACGATATCGCCTTCCTTGAGCACGTCGCTGACCTTCTCGACGCGATCGTTGGAGATCTGCGACACGTGGACCAGACCGTCCTTGCCGGGGGAGATGGTGACGAACGCACCGAAGTCCATCAGCTTGGCGACCTTGCCCTCGTAGATGCGGCCCGGCTCGACGTCCGAGGTGATCTGCTCGATCCGCGACTTGGCGGCCTGGCCGGCAGCGGCGCTGACCGAC
>JBKJHV010000040.1:0-6797 GCA_046598445.1 Lysobacteraceae bacterium | reverse complement strand
CACGTGAGCGTGCATGGCAAATGATCGGGCGCGAACAGCGCCTGGTCGAATGCACTGGCACACCGACAAGCCCCGAAGCCGTCCCCGCAGTTGAATGAGCCGCTTCGACGGCGTCGGCCATCATCGTTCTATCCCTGCGTATCGCGCAGACAACTACCCCGTCGGCACGGCCACCAGCCACCCGCCCCGGCATGCAATCCACAACTTACACGGAGGTTTCACATGAAGACATTGATCGCAACACTGATCGCCATGTTCGCGCTGCTGATCTGCGGCCACGCCAACGCCGCATGCAATCCGAACAACGCGACCGGCGTCGATATCTACGACGCACGGACATTCGACTGGCAGTACTACCTCAACCAGAACGCCGATCTCGGCGCATCGGGTATCAATTCCGCGATCGGCGCTCGCAACCACTGGCGGGCCTATGGTCTCTGCGAAGGCAGGCAAGCACACCCGAATTTCCATTCCATGCAATATCTGGGCCGTTATCCGGACCTGACTTCCGCCTACGGCAGCGATCACGCGCTTGCGCTGCGGCATTATCTGATCTACGGCATCGGCGAGGGGCGGATCGGCTACGGCCCGAACGAGGCCAACGGCACCTACGGCCGCTGGACGGCACGCAACGACATCATTTCCGTCACCACGTCGCGACGTGTCGCCGGTGCGATCGACAGCCTGTTCTGGAACGGCAAGGAATTCATCAATTCCTACGATCACGGCCGCCAGTTGCAACCAGCGCTCTCGAAGAACGGTTTCGGCGAATGCTACAACCCGACCCTCGCCGGCAGCGCGCCCGATGGCATCAGCGCAGGTACCAGCAGCCTGTTGGAATCGGCATCGGCCAGCCATGGACTGCTTTCCACGCAGACGCTACCGGCATTCTGGCTGGCGCCGTTCACCACAGACCCCAACTGCGGCAACGTCGTCAATACGACCGTGCGCTCCACATACCGGACGAATACCGCAGTGCAGGTCGGCGTCAGCAGCATGCGGCATGCGATCCGCTTCGTGACGAATGTGTATATCCCCGAAGCGGTCAACAGCCTGACGATCGAAGCGCCGACCGGCTATCTGACCGGGGACATGACTGCGTTCTACACCTACGACGACGCGACCCAATCGCTGACGCAACTCCCGAACACGTTGCCCATGGGCGAACAGAGCAAGCCGCTGGTGCTCTCGACGCAGAACGGCAGTCACGCAATGGGCGTCTGGTCACCGACGCTGCCTCAGATGCCCGGTGCTGGTTATGGCCAGTTCCGCTTCCCGTCCCAGATCGAATCCAACGCGACGATGAAATGGAATGCGGTCTATCGCACCGGCCCGGTCGCGGCCGGGACCACCCTGTCCTACACGACCTACATCGCAGTGGGCAGCCTCGAAAACGTCCGCGTGACGCTGGCGCAACTCAATCAAGCCTGGCGCAACGGTCAGTTGTAACTCCGCGTCCCACCTGTCGTGGAGATCGCCGCGAATCCGGTCCACCCGGTTCGCGGCGATCCTCCCGCCTCCGGCTCTCGTTCCGCGCCTGATTCCATACCCGATCCGTCGCCGATGACACGATGCAGCCGGTCCGGCGCATGGCATAGTGCACGGCCATGATCGACACCAACACCCCTCTTCCACGCGCCGCAGATACCACACGCCGGCGACATGGTCTGCGCTTCCTGATCTGCGTGCTGGCCTGCTGCCTGTCGGCGATCGCATGGACGGTTTCGGCCGCCCCGCGAATCGGCATCGCCACCATGCAGCCGGGCGAGATCTTCTTCGAACGTTTCGGCCACAACGCCATCGTGGTCGACGATCCAGCCCTGGGCGAACCGCTGTCGTACAACTTCGGCTTCTTCGACATGAACGAGCCCGACTTCATGGGCCGCTTCGTCAAAGGCGACATGCGCTATTACCTCGCGCGCCTGCCGTGGCGCGACGATCTGCAGTACTACCTCGAAAGCGGCCGCGGCGTCAGCATCCAGTGGCTGGATCTGTACCCGGCGCAGGCCGAGGAGATGGCCGCCGCACTGGCCGAAAACGCGAAGCCCGAGAACGCGCGTTACCGCTACGACTACTTCATCGACAACTGCGCCACCCGCGTGCGCGACGCCATCGACCGCAGCCTCGGCGGCACCCTGAAACCGCAGCTCACCGCGCGTTCGCAGGGCAACAGCTTCCGCAGCGAAGCCGTGCGCCTGGCCTCACCCGCAACGTGGATGTGGCTGGGCTTCGACATCGGCCTCGGCCCGTCGTCCGACCCGCCGATGTCGCGCTGGGAAGAGGCCTACGTGCCGATGCGCCTCGCCGCCAGCCTGCGCGCAGCGAAGCTCGCCGACGGTCGCCCGCTGATCGCCCGCGAGGAACAGGTCGCGCCGCATCGCATCGCTCCCGAACCGCCGGAATTCCAGCGCGCCTGGTGGCGCTGGCTGCTCGCCGGCCTCGCGATCGCCGCACTGTGGTCGTGGCTGCAGTCGCGCCATCCCAGGTCCGCCGCGGCCATCGCGCTGGCGTTCTGGGGCGTCGCCGGGCTGCTCGGCACGGTCATGGCCTTCGTCTGGCTGGGCACCGAACACCGCTTCGGCTGGGCCAACCACAACCTGATGCTGCTCAGCCCGCTGTCGTGGCTGCTGCTGCCCGGCGGCTGGCGGCTGGCGCGCGGCCGGGCCGCGGGGACATTGTTCCGGGTTGTGCTCATCGCGACCGTCGTACTCGCCATCCTCGCCACGTTCCTGCACTGGTCCGCCACCGTCCCACAGGCCAACGCTCACTGGATCGCCATGCTGCTGCCGATCCACGCCGCCTTCGGCATCGCCTGGCTGCGCAGCCCCCCGCCGCGCCCGTAGGAGGGCCTTCAGGCCCGAGCTTTCCGCAACGATCACCGCAATCCCCAAAGAGCTCGGGGCTGAAGCCCCTCATACGACAGCGTCCCGACATTCGGAAAACGCCTACCTCCCGCTGCGGCTTCACCTGATTCCACGCATCCCGGCATCCACACATCCTGCCCGGATGAACCACAAACACCACCAACTCCGCACAGGGCGCGTGTCGCAAGCGGGCCAGATCTACCTGGTCACCTTCTGCACCCACGCGCGCAAACCGATCTTCCGCGATCACGACATCGCCACCGATGCCGTGGCCGCCCTGCTCGAACCCCGACACTGGACCGACGCACATCTCATGACATGGGTACTGATGCCCGATCATTGGCATGGCTTGATCCAGCTCGATACCGATATCGCGCTATCGCAAGTGATCGGCAGACTCAAAGGCGCCAGCGCCCGCCTCCTGGGCCAGCGTCATCCGCACATCGGGCCCGTCTGGCAGAACAGTTTCCACGATCATGCGCTACGCGTCGAAGAGAACGTACCGACCGTGGCGCACTACATCGTCAACAACCCCGTGCGCGCCGGCCTGGTCGACACACCATCCGCCTACCCGTATTCAGGCGGCCCGCATCCGTAGGAGGGCCTTCAGGTCCGAGCTTTTCCCCACGCTCGACGCGACCCTTTAGAGCTCGGGCCTGAAGGCCCTCCTACATGAGAAGCCCTCCTACGTCAGCCGCACGGCGATCGTGCGGCCGCTTGCCCCGCCCGCCCCATCCCGGCAAGCTGCCCGCCATGAACAACCCCGCCCCCGCACCGGCGCTGCCGGAATGCGTCGTCAACTGCGCCGTCTACCGCAACGGCGAGCGTACCGACATCAGCCTCGACCAGATCAGCGACGCCCTCGCCATCGACGACGGCAGCTTCGTCTGGGTCGGCCTGTACGAGCCCGAGGAAACCCTGCTCGACAAGCTGCAGGAAGAATTCGGCCTGCACGACCTCGCCATCGAGGACGCCCAGCACGCGCACCAGCGCCCGAAGATCGAGGCCTACGGTAACTCGCTGTTCCTCGCCGTCCACACCGCGCAGCTGCTCGACGGCCATGTGCGCTTCGGCGAAACCCACGCCTTCGTCGGCCCGCGTTTCCTGGTCACCGTCCGCCACGGCGCATCGCTCTCGTACCGCCACGTCCGCGCCCGCTTCGAACGCGAACCGGAACTGCTGGCGCAGGGCCCGGCGTTCGCGCTGTACGGCATCCTCGATTTCGTCGTCGACAACTACCAGCCCATCGTCAACGAATTCCGCGACGAACTGAACACCCTCGAACACGACATCTTCGCCGCCGAATTCCGCCGCGACACCATCGTCAAACTCTACGAACTCAAGAAGGAACTCACCCAGTTGCGACTCGCCGTCGCCCCGCTGCAGGACATCCTCGCCCAGCTCACCCGCACCCAGATGACCCAGGTCACGGAAGAAGCCAAACTCTACTTCCGCGACGTGCTCGACCACGTCGTCCGCCTCAACGACATCATCGACACCCTGCGCGAAATGCTCAGCGCCGCCATGAGCGTCAACCTCTCCCTGGTCACCATCAACCAGGGCGAAGTGGTGAAGAAACTCGCCGGCTGGGCCGCTCTACTCGCCGCCCCCACCCTCGTCGCAAGCTGGTACGGCATGAACTTCGAATTCATGCCGGAGCTGCACGGGAAATACAGTTATGCCTTTTTGATCGGCGGGGTCGCCACCGTATGCTTCGCGCTGTATCGGTATCTGAAGAAGGTGCGGTGGCTGTAGGCAATCGCGTCTCAAAGATGCGCCACCCCTGTAGGAGGGCCTTCAGGCCCGAGCTTCTGCCCTTGGCCACGAACACCGGATGTGCGATGCGAACCAACACGACCCCTGCCATCCTTCCGACTCATGCCTACGACGTTTTCCGAGGCTTGATCATCGCCATGCTGGCATTTCCATTCGCCGCATGCGCCGAAACGCCGCTCGCCAAACCGGTACATGTGCCTTTGGAAGACGCCGACTGCTTCGCCGCCTCCACACTCCCGGAAAAACGCGCCTGTCTTGCGGAACAGTCCGATGTTTTCATCGATAAATGCGAACGCATGCGCCCCATATCCTGCAAACCCTATCGCGAGATGCATTTCGCAGAAAAAGCGCTACAGGAGGCGGAAGCCGACCTCATGAAATCCGCGCAGCAGGCGTATGGCAGCTATATCAATGACGATCCGGCATACCTCGATGACCTCGCCGCACATTCACGGGAAGCGAACACCGCCTGGCGTGCATACCGCGACGCGCAATGCGCGCTGGAGCCGCTCGCGCAGGGCATGGCGCGGAGCGAGTCCGAGAATCTCGCCGAAACATGCAGGCTTGATAGAACAAAGACCCGCATCGCTGAACTTGAAGCACTGAAAGCGTCGACCGGTGCAATAGAAGAGCTGCATTTTGCCCATGCCGAGTATCGGCAATGCCTTCAACCTCTTCGAACATTGCCCATCCAACGGAAAACCATCGGGCCTGAAGGCCCTCCTACAAAGCGCTATCAACAGCATCGCAAATCCCTGTCATGCCGAACGAGGGCGCAGCCCGTTGAGGAACGTGCTGTTGCGTTTCGTAGGAGGGCCTTCAGGCCCGAGCTCTTCCCGAGCAACCGCCGCAACCCTTCCAAAGCTCGGGGCTGAAGCCCCTCCCACAACATCGCCTTCCTACAACGTGCATCGCAACGGCATCGCATCTCCGTCCGCCGCATCCGGAGCAGCGACGTCGGGATGATCCGCTCCGACGCCGCAGTGCCCACACACCGGCATCGATGAAAATTTCACCATCGCCGCGGCTCGAAGCCGCGCGCGCGTGGCTACCGAACCACAACGCCGAGGCTGTTTGCCCCGGCGCCGCAGCACCATCGCACAACGATTGATGAAATTTTCACCATCGATGCGGCTCGCAGCCTCATCGGCGATGCTGTCGAACACCGGCGCCGGCGCTTTCCGCCCCGACGCCGCAGATCCAAGCCCCGCCGACAACGCTCCAGGCGGCGCATCCGCAGCCCGGAACGCCAACCCATCAACCGCCAGCCGGCACCGGCGGCTCCGCACGTCGCGCGGTCTTGCCGAACCGCGCCGACAGCGCCTGCCGCAACCCTTCCAGGCCCTGATTGCGGCCCGAGACCTTCAGCAACGCATACCCTTCCAGCGATGCGTTCATCACATCGCTGCCCAGCGCCATCTCCGAATCCTCGGCGCGCTCGGTCAGTCGACGCAGCCGCGCCAGCCGCGGCCGCAGCACATCCACCGCCGCCAGATCCGCCCGCGCCTCGACCAGATCGAAGCTGGGCGGAATCACCTGCGGGTTCTGCTGCAGCACCGTCAATGTCTGTCGGCAGAACGCCTCCGACTTGTCGCCCATCTTGGTCAGCCCGCGGCGCTCGTCCGGCTGCAGCGCCACCAGCCCTGTCAATCGCACTTCCAGCGCCGACAGCGCCGCGTCGATCGCATCCAGATCGTCGGCGCTCAACGCCAACGACATCAGGTTCTGTGTCATCCCTCGATCCTCCTGTTGATGCCCGGGACCGTTCCCGGGGCGCAGGCAGCATCGCGGAACGATGGCGGAGTGGATGTCGGTGGATGCCGCGATGGGGGGTAGGGATTTTCCTACACACAGCGCGACCATCGCCGCACGCCACCCAACTGCCCCGCTGTTCGTAGGAGCGGCTTCAGCCGCGATAGGGCATGTCGTCACGGAAAGATCCATCGGGCCTGAAGGCCCTCCTACGGGCCTATCCAAGCAGCAAGTAGCCCGGGTAAGGCGGCAGGCCGCACCCGGGGCTTTCGATCTCGATCAGTCGCGGTGAACCTGCCCCCCATTCCCGGACGCCAAGAAGCACAGGGTCAAGCGGCTTGCTTCAGTTTCGTTGCGTAGTCGTTGGGTGACAAGTATCCAAGTGTGGAGTGCAGCCGTGTTGGA
>JBKJHV010000097.1:0-57959 GCA_046598445.1 Lysobacteraceae bacterium | reverse complement strand
GAACAAGCTCAAGCAGATGTCGCCGATGTCGGCGGAAGCGACCGTGGTGCGTTCCTACATCGACTGGCTGGTGCAGGTGCCGTGGAAGGCCCAGAGCAAGGTTCGCCTGGATCTGGCCCGCGCCGAAGACATCCTCGACGCCGACCACTATGGCCTGGAAGAAGTCAAAGAGCGGATCCTCGAATACCTCGCCGTGCAAAAACGCGTGAAGAAAATTCGCGGCCCGGTGTTGTGCCTGGTCGGTCCTCCAGGGGTCGGTAAAACGTCCCTGGCGGAGTCGATTGCCCACGCCGGGCGGACCGACCAGGCACAGGATCGGGCTTTTCATTTGTTTCACGCGCGCCTGCACCGCGAGGTATTCGAGGATGCGCTCTTTGACCTTTTCCAGGCCGTAATGATCGTCGTCGAGCACCTGCTCAGCGGCCTTGAGGTCCTTGCGCACCTTGTTGCGCTTCTTCCACGGCACGCCCAGCAGCCAGTCGAGGTAGTTGCGCACCACGCCGGCCTCGGCGGACATCGGCGACATCTGCTTGAGCTTGGCGAATTCGGCCTTGGCCTTGGTTTCAACCGGTTTCGGCATGCCGGCAGCGGCAATGCGCTTGGCGAGTTCGTCGATGTCGTTCGGCGCGTCGTCCAGGTCGCCCAGCTCCTTCTGGATCGCCTTCATCTGCTCGTTGAGGTAGTACTCGCGCTGGCTCTTCTCCATCTGGCCCTTGACCCGGCCACGGATGCGCTTTTCCATCTGCTGCACGTCGATCTCGCCATCGACCAGGCCCACCAGGAGTTCCAGGCGCTCGCCCGTGTCCAGCGTCTCCAGCAGTTTCTGCTTGTCGCCCAGGCGCACGCCGAGGTGCGCGGCAATGGTGTCGGCGAGCCTCGAGGAATCCTCGATGCCCGACAGCGTCTGCAGCAATTCGGGCGGCAGCTTGCGGTTGGTCTTGATGTACTGCTCGAACATCGACATCAGCGATCGCGCGATCGCCTCGACCTCGCGCGCCTCTCGTCCATCCGCCGATTCCACCACCTCGCCCGCCCCGAAGAGCGCGCCGTCTCGTTCTGAGACTTCGTCCACCCGCGCGCGGGTCAGGCCTTCGACCAGGACCTTGATGGTGCCGTCCGGCAACTTCAGCAGTTGCAGGACCTGCGCGAGGGTGCCGATCGGATGCAGGTCGTCCGCGCCGGGGTCATCGGTCTCGGCGGATTTCTGGGCGACCAGCAGGATTCGCTTGTCGCCTTCCATCGCCATGTCCAGCGCACGGATCGACTTGTCGCGGCCGACGAAAAGCGGGATCACCATATGCGGGAACACCACCACGTCGCGCAGTGGCAGCACCGGCAGGACCAGGCGTTCTGATTCGATGGTGGGGACAGTCATGCGGACTCCAGATGTGCAGGCCTTGGCAGGTTGCGTCGGCCTCCCGAAGGTTATGGGGTTGCGCGCCACAGGATGCAAGCAGTTCGCGGCCGCCCCGCCCGTTTGCTTGCCGGCACGACGACGAAAGAGGCAGGCGAAAAACAGCAAAGCCGCCTCGCGGGCGGCTTCCTGCAAGACACCAGCAAACCGATCAGTCGGCGGAAGCCACCTTTGGCAACGCAGGCACGGGCGCGGGCGTGCTCTGGTAGATCAGGTACGGCTCCGACTTGTGTTCGATCACCGATTCATCGACCACCACCTTGCTGACGTTCTCCAGCGACGGCAGCTCATACATGGTGTCCAGCAGCACCGACTCGACGATGGTGCGCAGGCCGCGCGCGCCGGTCTTGCGCTTGAGTGCCTTCTTGGCGATCGCAGCCAATGCATCCGGGCGGAACTCCAGCTCGACGCCTTCCATCTCGAACAGCTTCTTGAACTGCTTGGTGATGGCGTTCTTGGGCTCGGTGAGGATTTTCATCAACGCCGGCTCGTCCAGCTCCTCCAGCGTTGCAACCACCGGCAGGCGGCCGACAAACTCGGGGATCAGGCCGTACTTGATCAGGTCTTCCGGCTCCACCTGCGCGAGCACCTGACCGATGTCGGCCTTGCGCTCGGAGCTCTTCACCTTGGCGCCGAAGCCGATACCACCGGAGTCGCTGCTGCGCTGCTGGATGATCTTGTCCAGCCCGGCGAATGCGCCACCGACAATGAACAGGATATTGCGGGTATCCACCTGCAGGAATTCCTGCTGCGGGTGCTTGCGCCCGCCCTGCGGAGGCACGCTGGCGACGGTGCCTTCGATCAGCTTCAACAGCGCCTGCTGCACGCCTTCGCCGGACACGTCGCGGGTGATCGACGGGTTCTCGCTCTTGCGTGAGATCTTGTCGATTTCATCGATGTAGACGATGCCCTGCTGCGCCTTCTCGACATCGTAGTCGCACTTCTGCAGCAGCTTCTGGATGATGTTCTCGACGTCCTCGCCGACGTAACCCGCTTCGGTGAGCGTGGTGGCATCGGCGATGGTGAACGGCACGTTGAGCAGCCGGGCCAGGGTTTCGGCCAACAGCGTCTTGCCCGACCCGGTCGGGCCGATCAGCAGGATGTTGGACTTGGCCAGCTCGATGTCGTCGTTCTTCTGCCGGCTCTCGATCCGCTTGTAATGGTTGTAGACCGCCACCGCCAGGGTTTTCTTGGCGCGGGGCTGGCCGATCACGTACTGGTCGAGAACATCGAGAATCTCGCGCGGCTTGGGCAGATGACTGCGCGTTGCCTGCGCCTTCTCCTCCAACTCCTCGCGGATGATGTCGTTGCACAACTCAACGCATTCGTCGCAGATGAACACGCTCGGGCCCGCAATCAATTTGCGGACTTCGTGTTGGCTTTTCCCGCAGAACGAGCAATACAGGATCTTGTTGCTGTCGCCACTGCGGCCTTGCCGGTCTTCGCTCATGCTGCTGTCGGTATCTGCGCTGGATGTTGGGAGGATAGCATCCGGGCCCCCGGCCGCAAGCACGTTGCGTAGGGGGCCAGAATTCTGATTGAAATCAATTTCTTAGGCAGGCTGAATCGAGTCTTCAGGACGCCGTTCGAGGACGTGATCGACCAGGCCATAGTCGCGGGAGGCTTCGGCACTCTTGAAATTGTCGCGCTCGGTATCGCGGGCGATGGTATCCAGCGACTGGCCGGTGTGGTGCGACAGAATCTCGTTCAGGCGCTGGCGCATGCCCAGGATCTCGCGGGCGTGGATGTCGATATCCGTCGCCTGACCCTGAAAACCGCCCAGAGGCTGATGGATCATGACCCGCGAATTCGGCAGGGCGTAACGCTTGCCCTTGGCTCCCGCGGTAAGCAGCAGCGCGCCCATGCTGGCCGCCTGGCCGACGCAGATCGTGCTCACGTCCGGTTTGATGAACTGCATGGTGTCGTAGATCGCCATACCGGAAGTGACGATGCCGCCCGGCGAGTTGATATAGAGGCTGATGTCCTTCTCGGGATTCTCGGCTTCGAGGAACAGTAACTGGGCGACGATCACGTTCGCCATGTAGTCGTCGATACCGCCAACGAGGAAGATCACCCGCTCTTTCAGCAGCCGCGAGTAGATGTCGTAGGCGCGCTCGCCACGGCTGGTCTGTTCGACCACCATCGGTACGAGATTCAAGGCTCTGGTCTCAAGACTGTTCATGCGTCACGGCACCTGTTGTGGGGAGGTCGCGCATGTCTGCGCAACCCGTTGCGGGGGAGAAACTCTTGCCGTTGCAGCGAATCACCGACGCAGGTCACTGCGGGGCGATCGCTTCCTGGAAACTGAGCGGTTTGTCGGTATGCACGGCGCGCTCGGCGATCCAGTCGATGACCTGTTCCTCCATCACGCGATTCTGCAGACCCGACATGAGCTGGCGGTCGTTGCGGTACAAATCAATGACCTGCTGCGGCTCTTCATAGGTGGAAGCGATAAGACGCAGTGTTTCGTTCAGGCGCTTGGCGTCGAGGGTGAGCTCGTTGCGGCGGGCGATTTCGCCGACCAGCAGGGCCACGGTGACGCGCTTGCGGGCGGAATCGACGAATTCGAGGTAGGCCTCGGCCGGCGCTTCGACCTGACGGCCCTGGCGGCGGGACTGCTCCACGGCCTGGGCCAGCATCGCGCGGGCTTCGCTTTCGACGACCCGTGCCGGCATCTCGACGTGTGCGTAGGTGGCGATCAGCTGCTCGCCGACTTCGCGACGGAGGCGGCCCATCAGCGCGCCCTTGAGCTCGCGCTCGAGGTTGTTGCGGATTTCGGTGCGAAACTGGGCCATTTCGCCCGACTTCACGCCGAAGCTTTTGATGAATTCGGCATCGACGTCCGGCAGCACCGGCTCGGAAATCTGTTCGATCTTGACGTTGACCACAGCCTGCTTGCCGGCGAGCTGCGGCACGCGCCAGCCTTCCGGGAAGTTCACGGTCAGAGTCTTGTCTTCGCCGGCGCTCATGCCGATCAGAGCAAGCTCGATGTCGGCGAACATGGCGCCCGAACCGATCATGGTCACACCGCGCTCGGCGCCTTCGGCGGGCAGGCGCTCGCTGTCGACAATCGACCAGGTTTCCACGTCGGCGGCGTCGCCGGCCTGGGCCGGGCGGTTCACCAGAGTCCAACTGCGGCGCTGAAGGCGCAGATTCTCGATCATGCGGTCGATATCGTCTTCGGCGATCTCGGCGGTGTGGCGCACCACTTGCAGCGCGGACACGTCGATGTCGCCGAAGTCCGGCACCACTTCGAAGGTGGCGACGTAGGCCAGTTCGCCCTCGCCCGCCTCGGACGGCTCGATGCGCGGCGCGCCGGCAAGGCGCAGCGCGTTCTCGCGGATGCCCTGATCGAAGCCCTGTTGCAGGAGGTCGTCGACGACTTCGCCGCGCACCTGGGCGCCGTAACGCTGTTCGATGACCTTGGCCGGCACCTTGCCCGGGCGGAAGCCCTTGATCTTGGCGGTCCGCGCGATTTCGCGCAGGCGGCCACCGATCTGGCTCTCGACGCTGTCGGTCGGCACGCGCAGGGTCATCCGGCGCTCGAGGTTACCCACGGATTCGACTGAAACTTGCATTGCTGACGACTCCTGCTGCCGCGCGCACGCCCGCGGCCCGTATGGTTGTTGTTGTGGTGGAAGGCTGGATGGTCGGAACGGCCCGCCGGTACATCCGGGACGCACCATTCCAGCGGAACGGAGTAGTTTCGCCGATTACGGCGTTTCCCGCCAGTTTCGTGGAATGACGCCGGAGGCGGCCGGGAAACCGGTATCGAAGCTTCCCCCACTACGGCCTGTTCATCTTCGCGGCAGCGGATGTCCACTGCGGCGTGTGCGAGAGGGGGGACTCGAACCCCCACACCTTTCGGCGACAGAACCTAAATCTGTTGCGTCTACCAATTTCGCCACCCTCGCATGGGCCGCATTCTAAGGCACGACGGTCGGCGCGATGCGCGGCGCCAAAGAAAAACGCCCGGCGCGAGCCGGGCGTTTCCTGAAACTGGTGGTTCTGAAGCTGGTGGGCTGTGAAGGATTCGAACCTTCGACCTATTGATTAAGAGTCAACTGCTCTACCAACTGAGCTAACAGCCCTGAAACTATCTGGATATTGTAACAACTCGCAGCGGCGTCAGGAACCCACTGCATGCTTTTCGATATGGGGTGGAAGACGGGATTTGAACCCGCGACCCCCGGAATCACAATCCGGTGCTCTAACCAACTGAGCTACATCCACCATTGAATACGTCTGTCACTGGAACCTGAAAATTCGTGGGATCGCCTCCGAGGCTCCCACTGCCCGATCATCCTGTCGAGCCCTTGTCTCATTCCGCATTGGCGCGCCCGGCAGGATTCGAACCTGCAACCGCCGGCTTAGAAGGCCGGTGCTCTATCCGATTGAGCTACGGGCGCATGTGCGCATGATAGCCGGACGAAAAGAGCGGAGCATGCCTGCGAAAAGCCGGGGATGGTCGGGGTAGAGGGATTCGAACCCCCGACATCCTGCTCCCAAAGCAGGCGCGCTACCAGACTGCGCTATACCCCGCCGAAGAGCGGCGCCCGGGACGAAGAGTGACCCAATGCCCCGGCAGGCCGAGCATTGTCCAAACCCCGGGCCTCGCTGTCAACGAGTACAGCGCACCGCCTCAGGAGGTATGCTTTCCTCCTGAATCGATTCCATACGCCAACCGCCTTTCGAAGGAGACACCATGCGCAGCGGCAACCCGGTCCTCAAGGACTCCACTTTCCTCGATCTCAGCAGCGGCGTCTCGTATCCCGGCAAGGCCGGCACGATGACCCTCAACGGCACGGTCAACAAGACCGGCCTGTTGCTGTTGCTGACGGTTCTCACCGCAGCCTTCGCCTGGTCGCAGACGATGACGCCGACCGGCGAAGTCGCCCCCGGCGCGATGATCTATCTGTGGGGCGGCGCCATCGGCGGCCTGGTGCTGGCGCTGGTGACCACCTTCAAGAAGGAATGGTCGCCGGTCACCGCACCGCTGTATGCGCTGATCGAAGGCTTTTTCCTCGGCTCGATCTCGGCGATCTACAACGCCCAGTTCCAGGGCATCGTGCTGCAGGCGGTGATGCTGACCTTCGGCATCATGTTCGCCCTGCTCTTCGCTTACCGTTCCGGACTCATCAAGGCGACCGAGAACTTCAAGCTCGGCGTGGCCGCGGCGACCGGCGGCATCATGCTGATCTATCTGGCCACGATCGGTCTGGGCCTGTTCGGCATCAAGATCCCGTTCATCCACGAATCCGGCTTCCTCGGCATCGGCTTCAGCCTGTTCGTGGTGGTGATCGCGTCGCTGAATCTGGTTCTCGACTTCGACTTCATCGAAAACGGCGTCGAAGCCGGCGCACCGAAATATATGGAGTGGTACGGCGCTTTCGGCCTGATGGTCACCCTGGTGTGGCTGTACCTCGAACTGCTGCGCTTGCTCTCGAAATTGCAGTCGCGGAACTGATCCAGTACCAGAGAATCCAGGACCGGCGAACAAAAAGAAAACGGGGCGCTTCAGGCGCCCCGTTTTTTTATGCGTCGGAAACCGCCCGGGTAGCCCGGCCGAAGCTTCAAAGCCGGCTTGTGATCGCCTTGGCGAACGACATCGTATTGCCGGTGCCGCCGAGATCCGGGGTGAGCGAATCCTTGGCTTCCAACGTGGCGACGATGGCCTTGCGCAGGCGCTCGGCGTTGTCGGGCTGGCCGACGTGATCGAGCATCTGGCCGATCGCGAGCAGCAGCGCGCAGGGATTGGCGACGCCCTTGCCGGCGATGTCCGGCGCCGAACCGTGAACGGCCTCGAAAATCGCCGCCTCGGTACCGATGTTCGCGCCCGGGGCCAGGCCCAGGCCGCCGACGAGGCCGGCGCAGAGGTCGGAAATGATGTCGCCGAACAGATTGGTCGTCACGATGATGTCGAACTGCTCCGGACGCATCACCAGCTGCATGCAGGTGTTGTCGACGATCATCTCGTTGCAGAGGATGTCCGGATATTCGGCGGCGACCACGCGCGCGGTGCGCAGGAACAGGCCCGAGGTCGACTTCAGGATATTGGCCTTGTGGACCACCGTGACTTTCTTGCGGCCGGTCTTGCGGGCCAGCTCGAAGGCATAGCGGACGATGCGCTCGGAGCCGCGGCGGGTGATCTTCTGGGTCAGCATCGCGGTTTCGCCGTCTTCCGACAGCGTCTGGCCTTCGCCGATGTAGGCGCCTTCGGTGTTCTCACGGACAGTGACCAGATCAACACCGCTGGGGAAGCGCGACTTGGTGTTCGGGAACGACTTCGCCGGGCGGACGTTGGCGTAGAGGTCGAAACGCTTGCGCAGTTCGACGTTGATCGAGCTGAAGCCTTCGCCGACCGGCGTGGTCAGCGGGCTTTTCAGCGCGATGCGGTTGCGGCGGATCGAGTCCAGGGTCGACTGCGGCAGCAGTTCGCCGTGTTTCTCCAGCGCGACCATGCCGGCGTCGGCTTCTTCGTACTGCAGCCCGGTGTTCATGGTGTCCAGCACGGACAGCGCGGCCTCCATGATTTCGGGGCCAATGCCATCGCCGCGGATGACGGTAATCGTTTGGGTCATGATCTTGGTTCCAAGCAAGCACGCACAGACAGGCCTGTGCAGGCAGGCCCGGCGCAGCGCGCAGGGCCGGGTTCGTGAGCGTGATTCGGGAGCGTACGGCGCGCAGGCCGCTTGGATGTCTTCTGCCAACCATGTAGCAGCAAATCGAAGCGATCAGCGCGTAGAACCGCAGAATTATGCCGTAACGGCGTTCATCCTGCTCGAACGCCGCGTTCAGACCATGGTCGAATGCCGCGCCGGAGTGCGGCTGCGCGGGTCGATCGGCGGTTCAGCCGTGGTCGTGGGCCGGCACAGCGGCCGTGGCGTCGCCCTGCTCCAGTTTGTCGAGAAAATCGACCGCGCGGCGCAGGTGCGGGATGACGATGGAACCGCCGACGACCAGCCCGACCGAGAAGGTTTCGAACATCTCGTCGCGGCTCACGCCGGCTTCGCGGCACTGGGCGACGTGGTAGCTGATGCAGTCGTCGCAGCGCAGCACCATCGACGCCACCAGACCCAGCAGCTCCTTGGTCTTCACGTCGAGCGCGCCGGCCTGGTAGGTCTGGGTGTCCAGTGCGAAGAAGCGGCGGACGACCTGGTTGGGTTCGGCCAGAATCCGCTCGTTCATGCGCTTGCGGAAGTCGGTGAACTCAGCGATGCGGTCGTTCTCGCTGTCGTTGCCGCCGCTCATGCGCCCTCTCCGTTCAACAGCGGCTCGAATTTGCCGGCGCGGTGCAGCGCCATCATGTCGTCGAAGCCGCCGACGTGGACGTCGCCGACGAAGATCTGCGGCACGCTGGTGCGCCTGGTCCGCGCCATCATCCGCTCGCGCTCGGCCGGGTCGGTATCGATCCGAATCTCGGACCAGCTCAAGCCTTTGCTTTTCAGGAAGTTCTTGGCCGAAACGCAATACGGGCATATCGCGCTGGTGTAGATGACGATCGGTGTCTGGGGGGCGGTGTCGCTCAAAAACGGTCTCCTCGTCGCGCGGCTGCGCGGGCTGTCCGGACATGTGAGGCAATAATAATGAGGGCACCATGATGAGGGCCGCACCCGGCCTTTTCCACCCTTCGCACGCAACGCTGCGATGCCCGGAACGAAGCCGGCGCCGCGCGGTCGAAGCGTCCGCGGCGTCTGGCTTAACAACGCATTCACGCCCATCCCGCCGATAAGCGGCATGCTGTCCCACGAATCTGCACCCGAGAATCCTGCCCATGCGTTTGCTGGCCGCCATCGCTGCCCTCACCTTCACGCTTGCGGCGTTCGTGGCCCCGGCGCAGGACAACCGGCTGCCGGACATCGGCTCCTCGGCCAACGAACTGCTCAACCCGACCAGGCAGGCCGAGTACGGCAGCATGATGCTCAGCCAGCTGCGGCATTACGGCTACGTGCTGGACGACCCGCTGATCGACGGCTGGCTGCAATCGGTGGGTCATCGCCTGGCATCCGCCAGCGACAAACCGCAGCAGCCGTTCACGTTTTTCATGCTGAAGGACCGGCAGTTCAACGCCTTCGCCACCCTCGGCGGTTATATCGGTACCAATGCCGGGCTGGTGCTGGCGGCGGAAAGCGAAGACGAAGTGGCCGGCGTGCTCTCGCACGAGGTCGCGCACGTTACCCAGACCCATGTGCTGCGCAGCGTCGAGCGCGCGCAGAAGGACAGCATCCCGATCCTGCTGGCGATGCTGGGCGCGATCGCGATCGCGCAGTCCGCGGGCGGCAATTCTTCCGACGACGCGTCGATGGCGGCATTGGCCTCGGCCCAGGCGCTGATGATCCAGCGGCAGATCGACTACACCCGCTCCAACGAATCCGAAGCCGACCGCCTCGGCATCCAGACGCTCGCCCGCGGCGGCTACGATCCCGATGCAATGGCGAGCATGTTCACGCGGATGCAGTCACTCTCGCGGGTGAACCAGGGCGGCGAACGCGAACGCACCCCCGACTATCTCCGCAGCCATCCGGTCAACACCACCCGCATCAGCGAAGCCAGACAGCGCGCTGCGGATCTGGCGACGAAAGCCCCGGCCTTCGATCCCGGCAGCACGATCACCAGCGAAAATCCGCTGTTTCCCTCCAGTCTGCGCGTGGCCGGTCCGGTGCGGACCAACGACAACGTGCAGTTCGGCTGGGCCCGGGAACGCATCCGCGTCTTCAGCGCGAATACCTCCGTCGATGCGATCCGTGAGTACGAGAAACAAAGCCGGGCCAAGCCGTTGACCGACGCCCAGCGTTACGGCCTGTCGGTCGCGCGCGCGCGCAACGGCGAATACACCCTCGCCGCGAAAGAACTGGCGCCCCTGCTGGCGAAGTACCCTGCGGACCCATGGATCGTCATCGCAATGGCCGAAACCGAGGCCCGCAGCGGCAATCTCGCCGGCGCGGACACGCGGCTGGAAGCCTTCCTGCAGCGCAGTCCCAACCATCGCGCCGCGGCACTGAGCTATGCCCAGCTGCTGGCCGAGCGCAACGACATCGGCGCCGGCAAGCGCGCCCAGGCGGTGCTGCGGCCGATGCTGGTCACCGCGAAGGAAGACCCTGTCTTCCAGCAGACCTTCGCACGCGCCAGTGAAGTCGCCGGTGAACCCGACAGGGCCGGTGAAGCTTACGCCGAGGCCGAATACCTGAACGGCCGGCCGGAACGCGCGCTGATCCAGCTGAACACCCTGCTCAAGCGCCCGGATCTGGACTACTACGCCCGGGCGCGGATCGAGGCGCGGATCGCAGCGATCACCCCGACCGTATTGGAATTGCGCAGCCAAGGCGTGCGCGATGAGGTGCTCGACCGGCGTTGAGGATGTCTTGGCAACACCAACTTGACATCTCCGCATCAACGCATCACGATGATACGATGCGAACCACCATCGACATTCCCGAAGATCTGCACCGGATCGCGACCGGCCTTGCGCACCATACCGGCCGCAGCCTCGGCCAGACGGTGGCCGAACTCATGCGTCGTGGTCTGGCAGCCGATGTCGGCCGGGTCGCCGATGTACCGGCGTCCTATATCGTCCATCCGCAGACCGGTCTGCCGGTGGTGGCATCTCAGCAGCCGATCACCAGCGACGACGTCAAAGCGCTGGACGACGAACCGTGACCCATCTGCTCGACGGCAACGTGCTGATCGCGCTGATCGATCGCTCGCATGTGCATCATCCGGCAGCGGTGCACTGGTTCGGGACCGACGTCGGCGCGTTCGCCACCTGCCCGATCACCCAAGGCACGCTGATGCGGATGCTGCTGCGATTCGGCGCGGTGGCCGACGCGCCGTCTGCGGTCGCGGTATTGGTACGTCTGACCAGCCACGCCCGGCACACGTTCTGGCCGGACGATCTGGGCTACACCAAGATTTCCTGGGCCGGTGTGCTGGGCCATCGCCAGGTCACCGACAGCTACCTCGCTGCGCTCGCACGCCATCGCAATGGGCGTTTGGCGACGTTCGACCGTGGACTGGCCGCACTGCATGCGGATGTCGCGGATTTGATCGAGGCCTGATCCGCATTCTTCCGAAGGTTTCGAGATTCCGCGGCCGCGATGCGACAGACATGTCCGCAGTCACGGTTCAGTCATAAAAATGTCGTCTACTGTGCCCGCTCCCCGGAATGGCCGCAGCCGGCCCGCCGAGCCGCCCGCACCGCGGGCACCACGCAGAGCCACGTCATGCAGAAGCGCATCCTGATCGTCGACGACGAACCCGCGATCCGCGATATGGTCGCCTTCGCCCTGCGCAAGGGCGAATACGAGCCGATCCACGCCGGCGACGCCCGCGAGGCCCAGGCGGCCATCGCCGAACGCGTCCCCGATCTGATCCTGCTCGACTGGATGCTGCCCGGCACCAGCGGTCTGGAACTGGCCCGGCGCTGGCGTCGCGATGCCCTCACCCGCGACATCCCGATCATCATGCTTACCGCGCGCGGCGAAGAGAACGACCGCGTTGGCGGCCTCGAAGCGGGCGTCGACGATTACGTGGTGAAACCCTTTTCCGCCCGCGAACTGCTCGCCCGCATCCGCGCGGTACTGCGCCGCTCGCGCGAGGACGACGAGGACGGCAGCGTCCAGGTCGGCGGTCTGCGCATCGACGGTGCATCGCACCGGGTCTATGCCGGCGACGCACAGATCCAGATCGGACCGACCGAATACCGGCTGCTGCATTTCTTCATGACCCACGCCGAACGCGTCTACACCCGCAACCAATTACTGGATCACGTCTGGGGCGGCAACACTTACGTCGAGGAGCGCACCGTCGACGTGCATATCCGCCGACTGCGTCGCGCACTGGAACCGGTGGTGCTGGACGGCATGGTGCAGACCGTGCGCGGCGCCGGCTATCGCTTCTCGGCCACGCTTTGAGCGCCACGCCGTCGGCGCGGACTTGATCCAACCATCTCCAGACGATTCCCATAGACTCAGCGGATGCCGAACGACGCTCGATCCGCATGGTTCAAGACCCTCGGCCAGCTCGCGCTGGTGCTTGTCGTCGCGCTCGCGCTCGGCTTCGCCCTTGGCCATGTCTGGCCGGTGGTCACCATCGCAGCGGTCGGCGTGGTCGCTTGGCATTACTGGAAACTGCGCAAGCTGCTGATGCGGCTCACCGCGCGACAGCGGCTCACGCCGTCCACCGGCCCCGGGGTCTGGAACGAACTCGACCGCCTGCTCTATCGCGGCCAGAGCGAGATGCGCGCGCGCAAGCGCCGGCTGATCGACATGCTGCGCGCCTACCGCGCCGCCGCCGCCGCGCTGCCCGATGCCATCGTCGTGGTCGAACGCAACAATCAGCGCATCCTGTGGTTCAACGAAGCAGCGACCCGGCTGCTGGGACTGCGCTATCCGAATGATCTCGGCGCCGCACTCAGCGACCGCCTGCAACCGCTGCCGATCGCGCACTGGCTGACCGGCGGGCGCCACGCCGAACCGCTGCTCGATGCGGCGTCGCCGGTGCAGCCGGATCTGCGCCTGAGCCTGCGCCTGATTCCCTACTCCGATGAACTGTGGCTGCTGGTCGCGCGCGATGTCAGCAAACTCATGCACTTGGAACAGATGCGCCGCGATTTCGTCGCCAACGTCTCGCACGAATTACGCACGCCGCTGACCGTGGTCCACGGCTATCTCGACATGCTCGACCCCGCCGAGCAGCCGGAATGGGCGCCGATGCTCTACGAAATGCAGCGTCAGTCGCAACGCATGACCCAACTGGTCGAAGATCTGCTGATGCTGTCGCGGCTGGAAGCGCAGGAAGAACTGCCCGAGGAAACCGTCTCGATGGCGCCGATGCTCACGACGCTGAAGCGCGAAGCCGATGCGCTGAGCCAGCGCCGGCATACGATCACCGCCGAAGATCTGGCCGGCGTCGACCTGTGGGGCTCGACCAAAGAGCTGCACAGCGCGTTCTCGAATCTGGTCGGCAACGCGATCCGCTACACCCCGGCCGGCGGCAGCATCCACATCCGCTTCGCGTCCGAACGCGACGGCGGCGTGAGCCTGTCGGTGGAAGACACCGGCTACGGCATTCCCGCCTCGCATCTGCCGCGCATCACCGAACGCTTCTACCGCGTGTCCACCAGCCGTTCCCGCGAAAGCGGCGGCACCGGCCTCGGTCTCTCGATCGTCAAGCATGTGCTGAATCTGCATCAGGCGCGGCTGGAGATCGAAAGCGAGGTGGGCCGCGGCAGCCGTTTCGCCTGCCGCTTCGGGCGCGAACGCATCCGCGAGCGCGACCTCGACTCTTATCCAGAAGATCACGAATGAGCACACCTACGCCCGCACGCCCTGCAAAACGCTCTCCGGCGCACAAGTCCGCGCGCGCCTCCGGACGCGTGCCGACGCAGCCCCGCCCGCTGCCGGAAGCGCCGCAGGATGCCGATCCGCAGCGCGATCCAGCGCTGTATCTCAATCGCGAACTGTCGCAGCTCGACTTCAATTTCCGGGTGCTGGCGCACGCGCAGGACGCCGCGGTGCCGCTGCTCGAACGTTTGCGGTATCTGTGCATCTCCTGCACCAACCTCGACGAATTCTTCGAGATCCGCGCCGCGACCGTGCGCCAGGCGCAGGATTTCGGCATGCCGCTGGCCTCCGACGGCATTCCGCACGCGACCCTGCTCAAACGTATCCACGACCGCGCCGCCGAACTGGTGGACGCCCAGTACCGCTGCTGGAACGAAGTGCTGCGCCCGGCGCTGAGCGAATCCGGCGTGCGCGTGCTGCACCGGCAGGACTGGAACGCGCGCCAGACGCGCTGGCTGCGCGCGTATTTCCGCGACGAAATCATGCCGGTGCTGTCGCCGCTGGGTCTGGACCCGGCGCATCCGTTCCCGAAAATCCTCAACAAATCGCTCAACGTCGTGGTGGTGTTGAAAGGCAAGGATGCGTTCGGCCGCGCCGGGCACCTCGCCATCGTGCGCGCGCCGCGTTCGCTGCCGCGCATCATCCAGTTGCCCGAGCGCGCCTCGGGCGGCGAGCACGACTTCGTGTTCCTGTCGGCGGTGTTGTCGGCCTTCGTCGACGAATTGTTCCCCGGGATGGAGGTCAAAGGAGCCTATCAGTTCCGCGTCACCCGCAATTCCGAGCTGATCGTCGACGAGGAGGAAGTCGAGAACCTCGCGCTCGCGCTGCGCGACGAACTGGTCGGCCGTGGCTATCTGCGCGCGATGCGGCTGGAGATCACTTCCGACTGTCCGAAACCGATCGTGCGCACGCTGCTGGAGAATTTCGAGCTGCCGGAAAACGCCGTCTATCGCATCCAGGGCCCGGTGAACCTCAACCGCGCCGCGCAGATCTACGACATGGTGCAGCGCCCGGACCTGAAATTCCCACCGTATCAGCAGCGCAAGCTGCAGGACGTGGAGACGATCTTCGAGCGCGCCGCCGCGGGCGACGTGCTGCTGCATCATCCCTTCGACGCGTTCACGCCGGTGCTTGAGCTGATCAAGCAGGCGGCGGAAGACCCGAACGTGCTTGCGATCAAACAGACGCTCTACCGCGCCGGCAAGGATTCGCCGATCGTCGAGCATCTGATCCAGGCCGCGCGCAACGGCAAGGACGTGACCGTAGTGATCGAACTGCGCGCGCGCTTCGACGAGGAAGCCAATCTGCGCCTCGCCGACCGCCTGCAGGACGCCGGCGTGCAGGTGGTGTACGGCGTGGTCGGCTACAAGACCCACGCGAAAATGCTGCTGATCGTGCGCCGCGAAGGCCGCAAACTCTGCCGCTACACCCATCTTGGCACCGGCAATTACCACGCCGGCACGTCGCGCGCGTACACCGATTTCGGCCTGATCACCGCCGATCCCGACATCGGCAGCGACGTGCATCAGATCTTCCAGCAGATCTCGGGCCTGGCGCCTGCGATCAAGCTCAAACGCCTGCTGCAATCGCCGTTCACGCTGCATGCGGGCGTGCTCAAACGGATCGAACGCGAAGCGAAACACGCGAAAGCCGGCAACCCTGGGCGCATCGTCGCCAAGATGAACGCCCTGAACGAGCCGCAGGTGATCCGCGCGCTCTACGAAGCCTCGCAGGCCGGCGCGCAGATCGACCTGCTGGTGCGCGGCGCCTGCACCCTGCGCCCGGGCATGCCCGGCGTGTCCGAGAACATCCGGGTGCGCTCGATCGTCGGCCGCTTCCTCGAACACAGCCGGATCTGGTGGTTCGGCAACGACGGCGACCCGGAACTGTTCTGTTCCAGCGCCGACTGGCTGGAGCGCAACCTCCTGCGCCGGGTCGAAATCGGCTTCCCGATCATCGACCCGGACCTCGCCGCGCGGGTCAAGGAAGAGTCGCTGGACAACTATCTGCTCGACAACCTCAATGCCTGGGAATTGCAGGCCGATGGCAGCTACCAACGGCTCGCGCCCGAGGGCGACGCGATGCCGCATTCTGCGCAGGCGACGCTGCTGGCCAAACTCTGCGGCTGAGCCCGCACATGTGAGCGGCCTTCAGGCCGCTGCCCTGCGTCCAACGCAAATGCAGCGGCCTGAAGGCCGCGATTCCTGTCATCCCGAACGAATGTGAGGGATCTGCTGTTATCTCAGCGGCCTGAAGGCCGCACTACATGTGTCCTGCCGACAAAACTTCCGCACCGCCACCACAACCGTTCCGTTTGCATGTCCATGTTGATAGGCTGCGCGGGCATTCGCCGCCACAGCGTCCGACCCGCGCCAGGAACACCGCTTGAATCGATCCGCTCCCCCGCAACACGTGCCCGCCGCCCCGCTGCAGGACGGCGAATCGCTGGCCGCCATCGACCTCGGTTCCAACAGCTTCCACATGGTCGTGGCGCGCAACGTGCTGGGCCAACTGCGGGTGATCGACCGGCTGCGCGAAACCGTGCGTCTCGCCGACGGTCTGGACGGCAAGGGTGGTTTGAGCGAAGAAGCGCGGCAGCGTGCGCTCGATTGCCTGTCGCGCTTCGGCCAGCGCATCCGCGACCTGCCGCCGCATCGCGTGCGCGCCATCGCGACGAATACCGTCCGCGCGCTGCGCGACCCGCAATCCTTTCTTTCGTCCGCCGAATCCGCGCTGGGTCACGGTATCGAAGTGGTGTCCGGCCGCGAGGAAGCGCGTCTGATCTATCTCGGCGTCGCCCACGCGCAACCGCCGAAACCGCAGCAGCGGCGGCTGGTGATCGATATCGGCGGCGGCTCCACCGAGTGCATCATCGGTTCCGGCTTCGACACCATCGAACGCGAAAGCCTGCAGATCGGCTGCGTCGCCAGCACCCGGCGTTTCTTTCCCAACGGCAAACTCACGAAGAAACGCTGGAAAGAAGCGTTGACCGAAATCGAAGCCGAATTCCAGCAATTCGCCGGCCTGTATCGCGGGCTCGGCTGGCAGGAAGCGATCGGCTCTTCCGGCACCAACAAGGCCATCGGCGAAATCTGCGCGGCGATGAAACTGACCAAGGGCGCAGTGACTGCCGAAGCCCTGCCGATCGTTCGCGATCGCCTGCTCGCCGCCGACCGCATCGACGCCATCGACCTGCCTGGATTGCCGGACGACCGCAAACCGATCATCGCCGGCGGCATCCTCATCCTCGAAGCCGCGTTCGAGACCCTCGGTCTGAAACGGATGATGGTCAGCAAGGCCGCGCTGCGCGAAGGCGTGCTGTACGACATGCTCGGCCGCGGCGGCGTGGACGACCCGCGCGACATTTCCATCGACGCGTTGATGCACCGTTACGGCATCGACCGTGCGCAGGCCAAGCGCGTGGAAGACACCGCACTGCGGCTGTTCGGACAGGTCGCCGCGCGCTGGAACCTCGGCGACGACGACCGCCGGATGCTGGTCTGGGCCGCGCGCGTGCACGAACTGGGCTTGGCTATCGCGCACAGTCAGTATCACGTCCACGGCGCTTACATTCTGGAACACTCCGATATCGCAGGTTTTTCGCGTCAGGAACAACTGTTCCTGGCCGCGCTGGTGCGCAATCACCGCCGCAATATCTCGAACAAATCGCTCGACGCCCTGCCCGACCGCCTGCAGGCGCCGGTCCGACGCTGCGCCGCACTGTTGCGCCTGGCGGTGCTGTTGCACCGTTCTCACGAGGCCGAAACGATTCCGAAACTGGGGCTGCGTCTGGCCGGCAACACCATCGCCGTTTCGATCTCCAAGAACTGGCTCGACCGGCGGCCGCTGCTGCGTTCCGATCTGGAGCACGAACCAGAAGGCTTCGCCGGACTCGGCATCGAGCTGCATCTCGACGTGTGACGCCTGTGGCGCATCCGCGCCGCGAAAACGCACGGTTTGCCTGGAAATTGGCCGAGATGGCCATGATTCCAGGTGCGTCATCGCGCTGTCACCGCTACGCCACCGCGCTTTCATCTGCCGTCGTCATGCTTCTTCAAACCGAAGAGCGATGCCGATGCGCTACGCGATCGTCACAGAGACCTACCCACCGGAAATCAACGGCGTCGCGCTCACCGTCCAGAGTCTCGAACTGGGCCTGCGCGAACGCGGCCACACCGTCGGCCTGATCCGGCCGCGGCAGTCGCCTGCCAGCACATCGGTGCCGCATGAACATCTTGTCGCAAGTGTGCCGCTACCGCGTTACCCGGGCCTGCGCTTCGGCCTGCCGGCGACACGAAAACTGATCTCTCTGTGGAACCAGCACCGCCCGGATGCGATTTATGTGGCCACGGAAGGCCCATTGGGGTGGTCTGCACTGCGCGCGGCGCGTGCGCTGCGCATCCCCGCCGCGACCGGCTTCCATACCCGCTTCGACCTCTACATGCGCGACTACGGCGTATCTTTCCTGCAGTCGGTAGCGCTGCATTGGATGCGTCGCTTCCACAACGGCGCCCAAGCGACCCTGGTGCCGACCGAAGCCTTGCGCGAAGAACTGCGGGGCATGGGATTCCAGCATGCGACGCGCCTGCCGCGCGCGGTGGACAATGTCCTGTTCCACCCGGCACGCCGCGACGACGCGTTGCGGGCCGCCTGGGGTCTGCGCGCGGAAAACCTCGCGGTGATCCATCTGGGCCGGATCGCCCCGGAGAAAAATCTCGGCCTGGCGGTGCGCGCGTTCCGCAACATCCAGCAGCGATGTCCGGATGCGCGCTTCATCTGGGTCGGCGACGGCCCGGCGCGCGAACAATTGGCGAAGGACAACCCCGATTTCGTGTTCTGCGGCATCCAGCGCGGCGAAGCGCTGGCGCGACATTTCGCCAGCAGCGATCTGTTCCTGTTTCCCAGCCGCAGCGAAACCTACGGCAACGTGACCCTGGAAGCGATGGCCAGCGGCGTACCGACCGTCGCCTTCGACTACGGCGCCGCGCACGAATGTCTGCGCGACGGCGAGCACGGTGCAGCGGTCGCGGACGGCACCGCCGACAGCGATGACGCTTTCGTCCGCGCTGCGGTACGCATCGCTGCGGATGCGAGCCTGCGCGCGCATATGCGCATCGCCGCGCGCGATGCGGTGTCCGAGCTGCGCCCGCAACAGGTCGCCGCCGATTTCGACGCCATCCTCCAACGCCTGGCCCTCGCGGGGAAACGCAATGAGCAACCGATTGCTGCGTCGCCGGTTACGCACGAATGAATCGGACTGGTGCCTGCGCGCGAACGCGCTGTGCGGGCGAACGGCGACACGACGCTTTTTCGCGCTGATCAGCCGGCTCGGCGATGGTGTGTTCTGGTATGCGCTGATGATCGCGCTGGTGGTGTTCGGCGGGCGTAACGGTGTCGCTGCCGCGCTGCATCTAGCCACGATCGGCCTGGTGTCGCTGATCCTCTACAAAGCCCTGAAACGCTGGACGCGGCGCCCGCGCCCCTGCGCCGCCGATCTGCGCATCCGCGCCTGGGTCGCGCCGCTGGACGAATTCAGTTTCCCCTCGGGCCATACCCTGCATGCGGTGGGCTTCACCATCGTGACGCTGTCGTACGTGCCCTCGCTGGCATGGCTGCTGATTCCCTTCGCGGCCAGCGTTGCGGTGTCGCGGGTCGTACTCGGCCTGCATTACCCCAGCGATGTGTTGGCCGCGACCGGCATCGGCAGCGCGCTGGCGTTGGGTTCGATCTGGTTGCGCGACAGCACCAACCTGCTCTTGTAGAGCGGACTGAAGTCCGCTCTACAGTTGCGAGCCTGACCTGCCCTACCCGAAAATTTCAACTTTCGCCCGCTGTAATGTCGGCGCCCACTGCCCAGACCAATCGCGATCATTCGCAACCTGCGCGTCCGCGCGGCTATCGCGCAAACGCTGCGGATCGAACGCGGCATACGCCCAACCCGATGCAGCGGACGTGACTGCGACGATCCCATCGGCCGGCAAGCCGACATCCATCGGCGCGTAGACCGTGGCTTCACCGGTGTTGATATCCAGCGCGGGACTCCAATCCGCTTCACCAGCAGTCACCGCCTGAACGACGAAACAGCGGTTTTCCAGCGCCCGCGCAAGACAGCCCACGCGCACGCGGGTGGCGCCGGCAGCGGTGTCGGTGCAACTGGGCACCAGCAACACCTGCGCGCCGGCTTCGCACTGCGCGCGCACCGGCAGCGGAAATTCGATGTCGTAACAGATCGCGATGCCGGCGCGCACGCCGTCAAAGTCGAATACCTTCAGCGCATCGCCGCCCTCGATGACGCCGGTCTTCTTCTCGAATCCTGTGAGCTGCAGTTTGTCCTGCCAGACGTGGCTGCCATCGGGCGAAAACAGATCGGCGCGGTTGCGGTAACGGCCTCCGCCGACATCGAGCAGAAAGGTGCCGGCGACGATGCGCAGCCCGGTGTCGCGCGACAACCCCGCGTAGAGATCGAGCCATGCCTTGCGATACCGTTGGATCGCGGCCAGTGACCCATGCAGATCGCCACGGATCCCGGGCCCGAAAATCGCGCCCAACTCCAGCGACAGATATTCCGGCAGCACCGCAATGGCGGCGCCGGCAGATGCTGCTTCATGCAGCCAGCGCGATTGTTTGTCGGCGAAATCGTCGAAGCGCAGGGGCGCGTCGATCGGATACTTCGCGACCGCGATCTTCATGCTTCGCCTTCCGCCGCCAACGGCCGCGTCCAGAATGTCAACGCATGCTCGGTCTCATCATGATCGATCTCCTTCCAGCGGAGTTTCATCGTCATCCCCGCTTGGCGGGCGTAGCCACGTTTGTCCCAGAAGGTTTCGTTGCCACGATGCTCCGCCGGACGACGCGGATCGTCGGTTTCGCGATCCACCGCACAGAACGCCGTGCTATCGAAGCGACCGATCTCACGCGCATGCGCTTCGCGATGATCGAAGAACGCATGGCCGATGCCGCAGCCGCGATAGGCCGGCAACAGCACCGATTCGCCAAGATGGAACACCTTGCCGACATCGAGACCGCGGGCCTCGAACGGTGCGCGGAATTCGACAGAAGCGTCGGCCAGAGGCAACCCGGTGGACGCACCGATCACCGTTTCCCAATCGAAAGCGAGCACGAACACGCTGTCGTCGGAAGCGGCATAGGCATCCAGATATTCGCGCTCGTAAGCGCTATCGCCGTCGTAGAGATAGGGCCAGTCGCGGAACACTTCGATGCGCAGCGCGGCGACATCATCGAGGTAACGGCGAATGTCGTCGGCGCCGGTGCAGCGGCGGATCTGGATCCGGGGAAAGGCGGTAGCGTGCGAGGTCATCGGCCGAGTCTAAAGCAAAGAAAACGCCGCAGGCGCGAAGCCTGCGGCGTTTCGATCACATCCGAATCATCAGCCCTTCGGCAACGGCGGCGGCGCTATCGAGCCGACGCTGTACCAGTCGATCTTGCGGGTCACGATCATGATCGCGGCCAGGATCAGGAACAGCAGACCGGCGCCCAGCACCATCGCGTTGTCCTCGGAGATCAGCAAGCCGTACAGCGCGCCGTAGAGTGTGGCCAGCATCAACGCGAAACCGAGGCCGCGCAACAACGACCGCAGCACATGGCTGACGTAATAGCCGAGCAGACCGATGCAGGCGATGCTGGCCACCAGATAGGCCCGGCTGAATTCGATGTGCTCGGACAGCGCCACCAGCAGCAGGAAGAAGATCGCCAGCGCCAGGCCGACCAGACCGTACTGGATCGGGTGGATCCGCAGTTGCTTGATCAGCTCGAACATGAAGAAACCGACGAAAGTCAGCACTACGAACAGGATGCCGTACTTGCTGGCGCGATCCGCTTGGGTGTAGATGTTGACCGGTTCGACCAGCGATACGCCGATGGCGTCGAGACCCGTCACCGCCTGATCCATATGCTCGGCGTCTACCGAGCCGGCCGGCGCCATGCCTGGCACGCGCGCACCAGCGAGGTACTGCGCCTGCGCATTGGTGGCCAGCGACGAGATTTCCCACTCGGCGCGGAAGCCCTTGTCATCGATGCTGCGTTTACGCGGCAGGAAGTCGCCGTTGAAGAGTGGATGCGGCCATGGTGAGGCGATCCTGATGACGTTACGCTTCGCCAGCGGCGCGATCGCCAGAGATTCAGTGCCCTCAAGCGTGAATTTCAGACGCGTGTCGAGGACGATCGCGGCGCCGGCGGTAGTGGCGGGCAGGCGCGCATGCAAACCGCCGCCGTCGCCGCTGCCCGGGCCCTGCAGCAGCTCGGGCTTCTGGCCGTTGACTGTCAAGGTCTGAAGACCGACCACGCCGCGGACATCGGCAATGGCGTAACTCAGGTAAGGCTGGCCGATCTTGCGCGGCGCGAGTGCGTTGGCGTTGCTGGGGACATTGACGCGGAATTGCGCGTCGAGTTTAGTATCGAACTCGTATTTTCGCACTGCGTGCAGACCGATCTTGCGCACGACCGGCTTCATCGTGCCATCAGCCTCCAGCGTTTCCGGGAAGAATATCCATTGCTTGGCTTCTTCACGCTGCACTTTGCGGGTGAAGCCGGCGTTGTCCTTCTCTTCCACTTCCACGAGCTCCGTGTAGGGCACCAACAACACCGGGCCTGAAAACGCCTGCGCGCCCGCCGAACTGCGCGCGACGGTCTGCACCGCTTCGCGGCGATACATCTGCCGCTCCTGGATGGTGCCGCGGATCATCATCAGTGGTACGAGGATGGCGATGGTCAAGCCGACCATCATCATGATTTTCAAGAGCAGGCGCATGTCGAACTCCGGCGTTGTGGATGGCGCCAGTGTCGACAGGGCTTGCGGGGCGGCGATGGCGGCTGTGTGAAGCCGGGGTGAAGTAGCAGCGCTGGACATCACACCTGTCATCCCGAACGCAGACGAAGTCTGCGGAGGGAACTGTTTTTATCGCGCGACAATGAAGCAGATCCCTCACCCCGAAGAACGGGGTCCGCAATGACAATTCGAAAACACGATCAAGTCAAAGGCAAAACAATTCTCGCCACCGCGCCGCCATCCTCGCGATTCCCCAGCGCGACGCGACCGCCGTGCAGTTCCACGGCTTCGGCGACGAAACACAAACCCAGGCCGCTGCTGCGGCTACCGCCGTCGGGACGCGGCAGCGAGTAGAAACGCTCGAAGGTGCGATCCAGCGCATAGTCCGGTACGCCAGGGCCGCGGTCCAACACTTCCACCACCAGAGCGCCGGTGTCGCGACGCAGCCGCAGTTCCACCTCGCTGCCTGCGGGCGCGAAATCCGCGGCGTTGTCCAGCAGGTTGAGCAGCGACTGCCGTAGTAGGAAGGGGTCGCCCGATATCCGCAGCCTGCGCGCATCATCATCTTCGACGATTCGCAATCGCAAATCTGTCTGCGCGTACTTCGGCGCGATCCGCTCGGCGGCCTCGTCGGCGATGACGCGCAGATCGACTGGCTGCGGCTGCTCGATGCGCTGCCGGTGTTCCACTGCCGCCAGCGCCAGCAGTTTGTCGATCATCTCCGACATCCGCTCGCTCTGGGCGCGGATGGTCGCGACGAAACGCGCGCGATCTGCATCGGGCATCGGCGCGGCGCCATCCGCGGACTGCAGCAACTCGGCGCTGCCGCGGATCGCGGCCAGCGGGCTTTTCAACTCATGGGTCAGCGCGTGGACATATTGTTCGACGTACTGCTTGCCTTCCAGTTTGGCGCGCATCGTTTCCAGAGCGCGGCCAAGGTCGCCGAACTCGCCTGCGCTGTCTGGCGGACTGACGCGTTCGCCGGCGGCGACGGCATCGGCATAGCGGCGCAGCGCGCCGAGCTGGCGCGACAGCCACCACGCCGCGAGCAGCCCGATCATCAGCGCCGCACCCAGCAATACGAAACCCCAGCGCAGGATCACGCTCTGGCTGCGGGCGATGAACGGCGCGATGGCCTGATTGGGCTTGGCGACGGTGAGCACGCCGATGATCCGCGACCTGTCGCCGTCGTGCACCGTGATCGGCGCGGCCACGTGCATCACCGAGCTGGCTTCATCGTTGGGGTCGCTGCGCGACGAACGCGCGCCGTAGCGGCCTTGCAGCGTGAGATAGACATCGTTCCAGCGCGAATAATCCTTGCCGAGGTCCTGGCCATCGGAGTCGAACACCACGATGCCGCGTGCGTCGGTCACATAGATGCGGGTGCTGACCTTGCGCTTGGTGAAGCCCCAGATTTCGGCGCCCAGATCGCGATCTGTCAGTGCGCGGACGTGCGCGGCGAAGCGGCCATCGTCGATGCGCCCGGCCAGCAGATCGTCCTTGGCCTGTTCCGCCAGCAGATTGGCGGTGTCGACGAGGGTGTCCTCCATCGCCTGACGCACGCCCGGCTTCACTTCCTGCAGGAACACGCGGCCCAGCAACAGCGCGGCCAATGCCACGATCAGGAAATAGCCGAGCAGGATGCGCAGACCGATTTTCATGGTCGACTTTTCATGCCTGGCTTTTCATGCACGAATCAGCCGTCGCCCACTTCGAGCGAATATCCCAGCCCGCGGTGAGTGCGGATCGGATCGTGCTCGTCGTCGCGTTCGTCCAGCGTTCTCAGCTTTGCGCGCAGCGTCTTGATGTGGGTGTCGACGGTGCGATCGCTGCTCTCCAGCGCATCGGCCCAGACCCGATCCATCAACTGTGTGCGCGACAGTACTGCGCCTGGTCGCTGCATCAGCACTTCAAGCAACCCGTATTCGTAGCGCGTGAGGTCGAGGGCGCGGCCGTGGTAACGGATACGCTTGCCGTCGCGGTCGATCTCGAATGCGCCGTGGATCTGCCAGCTCGCGGCCTCGGCCTGGACGCGCCGGCGCAGGCGCGCACGCACCCGCGCCACCAGCTCGCGCGGGGAGAATGGCTTGACGACATAATCGTCGGCGCCCAGTTCCAGCCCGACCACGCGGTCGATCTCGCCGTCGCGCGCGGTCAGGAAGATCACCGGCACTTCGCTGAAGGCGCGCAGCGCGCGACAGACTTCAAAACCGGTGATGTCCGGCAATCCGACATCCAGCACCACCAGATCGACGCCACCGGCGCGCACCCGCGGCACCACCTCACTGCCGAGCAGCACGTGTTCGGCAGTGAAGCCCTCGCTGCGCAGCGCATACAGCACGGTCTGGGCGATCGCGGTTTCGTCTTCGGCGATGAGAATGGCGGGCGTAGAGGCCATGGCGGGCGTCGGAAAGGCGGCGTCGGACATTGTAGGCGGTCCACGGCAGGGGATTCGCATACCATGAGTGTCCCGCGCCCGCGATTTCGCATGACTTACGCCGCATGAACTATCGCCACGTCTTCCATGCCGGCAATCATGCCGACGTCCTCAAACATGTCGCCCTGCTGGCGCTGTGCGATGCGCTGACCGCAAAACCGGCGCCGCTGTTCGCGCTGGACACTCATGCCGGCGCGGGCGTGTACCTGTTGGATGGCGAAGAGTCGATGAAGACCGCTGAAGCCGCTGGCGGCATCGGTCGGTTGCTGGCCAAGCCGCCGCAGGATCCCGCGATCGCGCGCTATCTCGCCGCGGTCGCCACCTGTCGCGCGGAAACCGGCCAGCCGCTCGCCTACCCGGGGTCGCCCTGGCTGCTGGCGCACGCGCTGCGCGATCAGGACCGCATCGCCTGCTGCGAGCTGCGCGAGGAAGAAGCGGTACTGCTGAAGCACAACCTCGGCCGCGACATGCGTATAGCGGTGCAGTCCCGCGACGGCTATGCCGCAATGCACGCGCTGTTGCCGCCGAAGATCGGCGACACCAGATTCGCGCGCGGGCTGGTATTGATCGATCCGCCCTACGAAGCCCAGCTCGACGAATTCGACACCGCTTTGTCGGCCCTGCGCGACGCCATCACCCGCTGGCCGCAGGCGGTGTATGTGCTGTGGTATCCGATCAAGCGCCGCGTCGCGCTGATGCCGTTCTACCGCAAGCTCAACCACATGCAGGCGAAATCCAGCCTCATCTGCGAGCTGCTGGTGCGTCCCGACGACTCGCCGCTGCGCATGAACGGCAGCGGCCTGCTGGTGCTCAATGCGCCGTGGCAGTTCGATCTGCGGCTCCACGCAAGCGTGACGGCGCTGCGCAAGGCGCTGGGCGAGCCGGGGGCCACCTCACGGCTGGAATGGCTGCATAAACCGGCCTGAATAACGGTGCTTGACCGGCCGAAAGCGGCGATGCGGCATCCATGCGAAAATCCACGTCCCCATTGTCCTGACGCATCCCATGGCCGGTTCCAGTCTGTTCGCCCTCCTTGACGATATCGCCACGCTGCTCGACGACGTGTCGGTGATGACCAAGGTCGCCACCAAGAAAACCGCCGGCGTCCTCGGCGACGATCTGGCACTGAACGCGCAGCAGGTCTCGGGCGTCAAAGCCGACCGCGAACTGCCGGTGGTCTGGGCGGTGGCCAAGGGTTCGATGATCAACAAGGCGATCCTGGTGCCCGCCGCACTGGCGATCAGCGCGCTGGAGACCTGGCTGCACGGCCAGGGCATCAACATCCCGCTCATCACGCCGCTGCTCATGCTCGGCGGCGCCTTCCTCTGCTACGAAGGCGTGGAAAAACTCGCGCACAAGTTCCTGCACAGCAAGAACGAAGACGATCAGCACCACAAGGAACTGGTTCAGGCCGTGGTCGACGAAAATGTCGATATGGTCGCGTTCGAGAAGGACAAGATCAAAGGCGCGATCCGCACCGACTTCATTCTCTCGGCCGAAATCATCGTCATTTCGTTGGGAACGGTCGCGGGCCAGGATTTCAGCCGGCAGATGTCCGTGCTTGTGGCGATCTCCTTGATCATGACCGTCGGCGTGTACGGTCTGGTCGCCGGCATCGTCAAACTCGACGATCTCGGCCTGGCGCTATCGCGCGCCGGCACCGGGCTCAAGGCCAGGATCGGCCGCGGCATACTCGTCGGCGCGCCGTGGCTGATGAAATTCCTGTCGATCGCCGGCACCGCGGCCATGTTCCTGGTCGGCGGCAGCATCCTCGTCCACGGCATCGCGCCGCTGCATCACTTCATCGAACCCTTCAAGGCCGGCGGTTTCGGCTGGCTGGTGTCGATGCTGTTCGACGCCGCGGTGGGCATCGTCGCTGGCGCGATCGTGGTCGCTGCGGCCACTGTGGTGTCCAGGCTGCGCAAGCCGAAGACGGTCGAAGCCGGCTGAACGCGCGTCTGGGCCGGCCTTCAGGCTTCATCGCCAGAGCATACCCTCTACTCGCCTGTGCCAAGATGGCCAGGTGAGACGCGAACGACTACCGCCCTGGCACGAATACAAACGGCTTCTCGATGGCCGCGAAGTGCTGATCCGCCCGATCCGCCCGGAAGATGCCGAGCCATTGAGAGCCGGCTTCAGCCTGCTGCGCCCCGAAGAGATCCGCCAGCGGTTCCTGTACGCGATCAAGGAACTCACCCCGGAAGCGGCAGCGCGACTCACTCGCCCCGACCCCGAACAGGAATTCGCACTGGTCGCCGCCGAACCGCAACCGCCGGGCGAAGCCCTGATCGGCGCGGTCGCGCGAATCGCGATCACACCCGGAACCCGCGAGGCCGAATTCGCCATCCTGGTCAGTCATTTCATCGGCGGCATGGGCCTGGGCCGGCATCTGATGCTGCGCCTGGTGCGCTGGGCGCGTCGCAAACAACTGACCCGGCTCTACGGCGACGTGCTGGAGCACAACACCGCGATGCTCGGCCTCGCGCAGTCGCTGGGCTTCCGGCGCGAAACCTCCGACAGCCCGGGGCTGGCGCGAATCACGCTGGACCTCGCAAAGGCGCCGCACGGCGATTGAACGACGATACTGAACGACGATACCGGCGATGCCCTGAAGCACGCGCCGGTATCGCCTTCGCCCGCGATCAGAACGGCATTTCGATCTCATTGAGCTGACTGCAGTAGTACGCCCGCTGGGTCGTACTCGTGCCGGTTTCGCCGATCAGCGGAAAACCGCAGGCGCCGACCGCTTCGACGCCGACAAGCGAGCCGTTGCCATCGTAGTGACTGGTCACGTAGATCGTTTCCCACGGCGAGTAGGCCCAAACGGACAGGGATACCGCCATGGCGGCCAGGAATGCGGCCATCATCGCAGGACGGCGAAACGCGAACTTGCGGGTGATTCGATTCATGAGTCTTCCTCCTTAAAGAATTGCGGGAAAATTGCGCTACAACACTTTCACGGTCGACAGGCATGCTGGACAGCCACTAGCAACCGCCGCCAGCGTCCATCGGCCCGGAAACGCGATCGGAGCCGTGTTGTAGAAGATCATCATAGCGGCGGCTTTCGCCGCGAAACGCGACCCTCGTCCACACGTTTGCGGACAGAGCGGGTGACGCCGCGTTCCGCCGGGGCTAACCTAGCGGCCCACCGCCCTTGCCCCGCCCCGTGCCCGCATCCGACGCTTTGACAATACTGCTCCCCAAAGCCGGCCAGACACGCGCCTGGTGGCGTGCGCCCGCGAGCGCGAGCGCGCTGGCATGGACGATCTCGCGCCTCGCCCGCGCGCACGACGGCCCACTGCTGGCGGTGGTACGCGACAACCAGTCCGCACATCAGCTGGAGCATGACCTCCGCACCCTGATCGGCGCCGATCCCGCGCTGCCGGTCGTGCCTTTCCCCGACTGGGAAACCCTGTCCTACGATCGGTTCAGCCCGCATCCGGACATCGTCTCGCAGCGACTGGCCGCACTGCACCGCCTGCCGTCGCTACGTCGCGGCGTGGTGGTGGTGCCGGTGCAGACGCTGATGCAGCGACTGGCGCCGCTGTCGCACCTCGTCGGCGGCAGCTTCGACGTGAGCGTCGGCCAGCGGCTGGACATGGATGCCGAAAAACGTCGTCTCGAAGGCGCGGGTTATCGCAACGTGCCGCAGGTGTTCGATCCCGGCGATTTCGCAGTGCGCGGCGGCCTGCTCGATATCTATCCGATGGGTTCGGACGAGCCTTATCGCATCGAACTGCTCGACGACGAAATCGACACCATCCGCGCGTTCGACCCCGAATCGCAGCGGTCGCTGGAAAAATACACGTCGGTGCAATTGCTGCCGGGCCGCGAAGTGCCGCTGGAAGGCGAATCGCTGCAACGCGCGCTCGATACGCTGCGCGACCGTTTCGACATCGACACCCGGCGCAGCGGTCTGTTCCAGGACTTGAAGGCGGGCCATGCGCCGGCCGGCATCGAGTATTACCTGCCGCTGTTCTTCGAGAAAACCGCGACGCTGTTTGATTATCTCGCCGCGGACACATTACCGATCCTCGGCGAAGGCGTGCAGGATGCGGCCGATCATTTCTGGCGCACCACCGGCGAACGCTACGAACAGCGGCGGCACGACATCGAACGACCGCTGTTGCCGCCGGACGAGCTGTATCTGCCGCCCGACGCGCTGCGGACACAATTGAATCTCGGCCGCCGTATCGAAGTCTGCGGTGAAGTCCATCCGCGCCGCGACGAGGCGCTATCCATCGGCACGCAACCCGCGCCGGATCTGCCGCTGATGGCGAAAGACGCGGAGCCCGCGGCAGCTGTCAAGGCGTTCCTATCGTCCTACCCGGGCCGGCTGCTGATCGCCGCCGATTCCGCCGGACGTCGCGAGGCGCTGCTCGAAGTACTGCACGCCGCCGACATCCGCCCGCGCGTAGTCGCTGCGTTCCCCGAATTCCTCGATGCCGCGAACGACAATGCGCCGGAGCGCATATTCATCGCGGTAGCGCCGCTGGACAACGGTTTCGGCATCGATGGTGCAGCGCCGTGGGTCGTCGTCACCGAGCGCCAGCTGTTTCCCGAGCGCGCCGCGCAGCCGCGTCGGCGCAAACGCGCGGGCCGCGAGCCCGAAGCGATCATCCGCGACCTCGGCGAGCTCAGCGAAGGCGCGCCGGTCGTACATGAAGACCACGGCGTCGGCCGCTATCGCGGACTGGTGACGCTGGAAGCCGGCGGCCAGGCCGGCGAATATCTCGACATCGAATACGCCAAGGGCGACCGGCTGTACGTGCCGGTCACCCAACTGCATCTTGTCAGTCGCTATTCCGGCGCATCGCCGGACACCGCGCCGCTGCATTCGCTGGGTGGCGAAGCCTGGGGCAAGGCCAAACGCAAAGCCGCCGAAAAAGTCCGCGACGTGGCGGCCGAACTGCTGGAAATCCAGGCCAAGCGCCACGCCCGCGCCGGACTGGCATTGGATATCGATCGCAGCCTCTACGAACCTTTCGCCGCAACCTTCCCGTTCGAGGAAACCCCGGATCAGCTGGCGTCGATCGATGCGGTGCTGCGCGACCTGGCCTCATCACGACCGATGGACCGCGTGGTATGCGGCGACGTGGGCTTCGGCAAAACCGAAGTCGCGGTGCGCGCGGCGTTCGGCGCCGCCATCGCCGGCAAGCAGGTCGCGATACTGGTGCCCACTACCCTGCTCGCCGAACAGCACTACCGCAATTTCCGCGACCGTTTCGCCGATTGGCCGCTCAAGGTCGAAGTGCTGTCGCGCTTCAAATCGGCCAAGGAAATCAAGGCCGAACTGGAGAAACTCGCCGAAGGCAAGATCGACGTGATCGTCGGCACCCATCGCCTGCTGCAGGGCGACGTGAAGTTCAAGGATCTGGGCCTGGTCATCGTCGACGAAGAACAACGCTTCGGCGTGCGCCAGAAGGAAGCATTGAAGGCGCTGCGCGCCGACGTGCATCTGTTGACGCTCACCGCCACACCCATCCCGCGCACCTTGAACATGGCGATGACCGGGCTGCGCGACCTGTCGATCATCGCCACGCCGCCCGCGCATCGCCTCGCGGTGCAGACCTTCGTGGTGCCCTGGGACGACGCGCAGCTGCACGAAGCCTTCCAGCGCGAGCTGTCGCGCGGCGGCCAGGTCTATTTTCTGCACAACGATGTCGAAAGCATCGGCCGCATGCAGCGCGAACTCGAAGCGCTGGTGCCGGAAGCGCGCATCGGCATCGCCCACGGGCAGATGCCGGAGCGCGAACTCGAGCGGGTGATGCTCGATTTCCACAAACAGCGCTTCAACGTGCTGCTGTGTTCGACGATCATCGAGTCGGGCATCGATATTCCGAACGCCAATACCATCGTCATCAACCGCGCCGACAAATTCGGCCTCGCGCAGCTGCATCAGCTGCGCGGCCGCGTCGGTCGTTCGCACCACCGCGCCTACGCCTACCTGGTGATTCCGGACACCCGCAGCATCACCGCCGACGCGCGCAAGCGGCTGGAAGCGATCGCGTCGATGGACGAACTCGGCGCCGGCTTCACGTTGTCGACGCACGACCTGGAAATACGCGGCGCCGGCGAACTGCTCGGCGAAGACCAGAGCGGGCAGATGGCCGAGGTCGGATTCTCGCTGTACACCGAACTGCTGGAGCGCGCGGTGCGCAGCATCAAACAGGGCAAGTTGCCGGGCGTCGATGCGCTCGGCCTCGATCTGCACGATCATCGCGGCGCCGAGGTCGATCTGCACATACCCGTGCTGATTCCCGAGGATTATCTGCCCGATGTGCATACGCGCCTGACGCTGTACAAGCGCGTGAGCAGTGCGCGCAACGTCGAAGATCTGCGCGAACTGCAGGTGGAAATGATCGACCGCTTCGGCCTGCTGCCGGAACCGGCGAAACATCTGTTCGCCACCGCCGAACTCAAGTTGGATGCCACCGCACTCGGTATCCACAAATTCGATCTCGGCGCAGGCGGCGGACGCATCCAGTTCACAGCGAAGCCCGATGTCGATCCGATGTCGGTGATCCGCCTGATCCAGGGACAACCCAAGCATTATCAGATGGAGGGGCCGGACAAGCTCCGGATCAAACTCGATCTGCCCGACGCCACCGCGCGGCTGCAAGCGGCGCGCGGCCTGCTCACAACGTTGAGGCCAACGACATGACGATGAGTCCGCTGCACAGCTTGCTGATGGCCGCTGCGATTTCCGCAGTCGGCAGCGGCTGTGCGTCGCGCGATGCAGGCGTCGCACAAGCGCCGCAAATGACCGCCACGACGACGACGTTCGTGATTGTCCGTCACGCCGAAAAAGGCTTGGACGACCCGAAAGATCCTTCGCTGAGCGAGATCGGCCAAGCGCGAGCGCACCGCGCGAGCGCACATCTCGCCGATGAGCGCGTGATCGCGACCTACGCCACCCGCTATCGACGCACACAGATGACCGCGATGAAGACCGCGCAGGCGCATGGGCTCGAAGTGACGATCTACGACGCCGCGCAACCTGCCGCCGGTTTCGCGGCGCAACTGCGTCGTGCGCATAGCGACGGAGTGGTATTGGTCGTCGGCCACAGCAATACCGTCGCCGACATCGCCGGCGCCCTGTGCGGATGCGCGGTCACACCGGTGCGGGAAGACGAATACGATCGGTGGATCGAGATACGGATCGACCGGAACGGCGCAGCGAAGCTCGAAGAAACGCGCTACTGACCAGGCTTCAAAAACTTCAAACGCGGCGCGGCATGAAATACGCGCGCATCAAAGACCGAGCATGCGTTTCGGGTCGTAGTCGATGCCGGTGATGTAACGACGGCCCGCATGCGCCTTGATATGCACGACGATATCGATGGTCAGCATCAACAGCCGTTTGATGACCGCGAATTCCAGACCGGAGCCTTCGTTAGACGCCTTGACCATCAGCGCGAGCTGATCCCAGGTCTGCGAAGTGCTGCCCGCGTGGCAACTGGTGATCGAGCCTGGATGACCGGACGCGCAGTTCCGGATGAAGTAGAACGCCTCGTCGCCGCGAAGCTCAGCGAGGATGATCCGGTCCGGCTTCATGCGCAGACAGGCTTCCATGCAGGTCTTGGCGGTGACGTTGCTCGCGCTCTGGCCGCCTTTCGAATACAGCAGATGCACGATGTTCGGCTGTTCGATGAACAGCTCGCGGGCGTCTTCGATGGTGACCAACCGCTCTTCATGCGGAATATGGCCGACCAGCGACTTCATGAATGTGGTTTTGCCGCTGCCTGTGGCGCCGGCGACCACCACGTTCTTCTTGTACATGACCGATTTCTTGAAGAACTCGGCGTAATTGCGCTCGGCGCGCAATTCGAGCAACTCTTTGTCGTGATCGCTGACTTCCGGATCTCCCTCGAGGATCTGCTTGAAGAAGCCGCTTTCCTCGTAGCTCTGGAGCGTGAAATTGCGCTTCGCCGGGAGTCGGATGGTGATCGAGGTCTTGCCGGCATCGCAGGCCGGAGGAATCACGAACTGGGCGCGCTGGCCGGTCGGAAAGGTCAGCGACACCACCGGATCGACGTCGGTGATGCGCTGGCCGGTATTGCTCTCGTTGACCACCGCGGTACAGAACTGCCGGGCCCGCTCGAAAGTGAGCGACGGCACTTCGATGTGCTGCCAACCTTTGCTGGTTTCCAGATACAACTCACCGGGCCGGTTGATGCAGATTTCCGTGACTTCAGGGGAACTCATGTACTCGAGAATGCCGAGAACACTGTACTGATATTCAAGAAAGTCGTTGGAAACGTTGGCGATCGGTGAGTTGTCGATATCCATGGAGACGGGTCGAAGGCTGCGTGGTCTAGGGTCAGCGGCGCGAGATGACGCCGGAGAAATCGACATCCTTGGCTACGTAGATGTACAGGATCGTGCCCTGGTTGATCGTGACCGTTGCCGGCCGTCCCAACGATTTGCTCAACGCCTGGTTCGCGACCCGCTCCATCGTCTTCGCGGTATTGCTCTCGAAGGGCTGGACCGTAACCAAGCCGCCGCTGGTGATCGAAGTGGTTTCCGGGCCATTCTTTGCGGCCGCATATTTGAACGCATCGCTGATCAGGCTGATCATCAGCGCCGCGCTCATCTTGCTGGCCCAGTGGCCGTTGTAATCGCCTGGATGCGCAGCGCCACCCAGATTGTCGATGCCAGGACCTTCGAGCAGGACATCCAGTCCGGTCGGCGTGGTGATGCGGTCCCAGATCACGGCGACGCGCGGCCCTGTGGGCTCACCCTGATATTTGCCCAAGGCTTTCGAGCCCCTGGGCAGCAGGAGCTTGCGGCCGTTGACCGAGTACACCGGCTCAGTAACGATGCAGGAGGTGAAACCATCCACATCGGTGATGATCCGGGTTTCCAGCACGCAGCGGATGTAGGTGCCACGCACCATCAGCGTCTCAGGATTGCGCAGGTACTGCGCAATGCTGATCTTGTTTCCGTTTTCGGCGGGGGCCGCCGCCGCTGCGGCTGTCGGAGGACCACCCGCAGCCTGCTGCTGGGCGCTCTGGAGGTTGCCCATCATGGCGTTGAGCACGGGATCGTTGCTCTGCCCGCCAGCGCCGCTACCGCCACCGTACGCGCCGCCGTCCATACCCATGCGACGTTGGGCCAAGGTCGGCCCCTGTGGTTCCTGGGGAGCGTTGTCCCGGTAATCGTCGCGCTGCGCCTGGCGGTTGTTGTCGCCGCCGCGCGCAGGTTCTTCCGGCGGCAACGGCGGCAGTTCCTGCACCGGAACCGGCTGGGGTTCCGGCTGCAACTCGGCGAAATCCGGACCACCGGGCTGGCCGGCACCCTTCGGCAGGTCGGGAATGACGACCTTTTCTTCTTTCGGTTTCTTGACCTCGTCTTCCTTGCTGGAAGACGCGTTCTTGATGACGATGAAAGTCATCAGGACCAACAGGGCGATGATGCCGGCAAGGAACAACAACGCCTTGCGATTCACGCGCTGCGAGTCGGACGACTTCAGCTGCGGCGCGCCCGCATCCAGATCGGCCTGCTGCGAGGTCGACTGCTGCTGCGCGGCATAGTAGGGATTGTTCCCTTGGCCCTGGTTGTCGTCATAGGGATAGTCACCGGACTGCCCCGGCGGGTTCGGCGGTAGATTCTGGTTCACTTTTGCTTGTTCCTACGCAGACCGACGACGTTCTTCCCGTGACGGATGACCAGGAAGGGATATGTACCATGGACGACGAGGGTGTTCTCCTCGACGGTGGTATTGACCAGGAAATCTTCTCCGCCTTCGCGTTGGCGGCCATAGACAGCCGGGAAATCGCCCGAGGGGAAACGATTGACGTTGCTGAGCCGGATGTAGGTGAACTGCCCGTCGTCGTAGGTGTTGACCGGGATCAGCCACTTGTTCTTGGTGCGGGTCGAGTACGAGTAATCGAAATAGTAGGCCCGGGTCTTGTCTAGCCCGATATCGAGTTCACTGCTTCTCGGCTTCGGCGCGCCCTTGGCGTCAGCCGGAGCCGACGGCGAAAACAACGAATTGTTCGGGTAACTGAAGGTGATCTTGTAGTGAACGCCGGCCCGTTTGGCCTGCTCCAGCGCCGTCCAGTCCGTGGCAACCACCTTCAGCTCGAAGAGATAGGAGTGCGTTGCCGTGCGCACCATCATGTTGGTGTCCACGTCGACATTCTTCGGCTTGAGGTAGAAGACGTTGTCGCGGCGATTGAGTTCCCAGCCCGAATTGAAGCCGGTGCTGTAGTCGAGGATATCCTCGCTCGGACTCAACTCGATCTGGGTGGTGATACCCAGACCGGTGCGGACTTCGTAGATTCTGTCAGGCTCGTACTCGTACTCGACGATGACCTGCGCGAATGCCGGCATCGCCAGCGTCATCGACGCCAGTACACACAGCAGGACTGCATAGCAAGAGCGATGCAAGCGGCTCATCTGTTGCCTACTCCATTGACTTGATTGGGGGCCGCCTGGGCGGGAGCCTGGGGCTGACCAGCCGGCACCGTGCCGGCGGGGACTGCTTGTTGTGGGTACGGCGGTTGACCTGCAGGCGCGGGACCCGTCGGCGCACCGAAATCGGGGGCGGCCGGATAAGGTTGCCCAGGAACGACGGGCTGGCCCGGTACCGGCGGCTGACCTGGAACGGCCTGACCCGGATACGGTTGCGCGCCTGGCTGCGCGGGGTAAGCCGCGGGAGCCTGCGGTTGTGCCTGCACGATGTTCTCGACCGGCGGTGATGCCGCGAAATCGTTGTCGATCGCGTATTCCGTGACCTGGAAACCGAGCGGGTTGTTGTACCGCTGCTTTTCTTCCATCTCGAGGTTCGGATTGTAGGTGTATTCGAGTCGGGCGATCTTGCTGTCGATGGGTCTTGTCTCACCGCTTTTTTTGTCGTACAGCACGCGTTGATAGCGGACGGTGGCACTGTTGCGCACGCTTTCGCCCTGGCCGGTTTTCGCGAGCTGGATGCTGAGAATCTTCACTCGCACCGCACGCTCTTTGCCATATTGCTTGTACGGGCTCTCCGGATTATTGCCCGCGTGGATGGCCCCGTAGCCGGCGCGTACGTTCGGCCCGGACATGACGTTCACCAGGTCCCAGTCGCGCAGATTCATCTGCGCCACGTCGAACGATTCGCGGGCGGTGATGTACTGGGCGACGTTGCTGCGATTCAACGCCTCGCTCTGGGTGATGCTGTTCTTGCTGCTGAAGTCGCCACGCAGGGTGGCGACGGTCGCCTGACCTGTGAAGGCATCGGCCATGATGAGATACGGCACTTCCTTCTTGAGGGGAAGGATGTAGGCGAAACCACCGAGCATGACGAGGACCATGAAAATGGATGTCCAAGCGATCATCCACGCGCGTTTTTCGCTGCGCCGTGCGATGTCCGCGATGCTGACCTCGAAATTGATGCCTTTTGCAGATGCGTTATCGATGTGTGGGGAGTCTTTCTTCTTGCCTAACATGCTGGAGCCTGTATTCCGGAAGTTGGGGAGAGGACTAAATCCGACGGGAGCTGCCCGAACCCTGCGTCCGGCGGCAAGGCCGGAACTTCAGGGGCCGGAACCGTCAGCGGCCGGAACCCCCGCCGGCATCGCCCGACGAAATGCGCACGACAATCTCATTGCCGCTCACACCGATGGACACCTGCTGCGTGGAATAGGCCGCATTCAACTGCGACAGCGCCTCCTGCAGACTCGGCGTGCGGATCTCGGCCACCGCGGTATGCAGGGTGTAGTCCATCGGATGACGATAGGTCAGGACCATGCTGGAGTCTTCCGCCCAGCGTTCGAGCATGTTCTTGAGCGTGCGGTCCATCGGCGATGCGTAGAAAAGATATGCCTCCTGCAACGGAAGCGCCTGCGTCTCTTCCGCGAAACGGTTGACGGTCTTCCAGCGACCACCGAAATCCGGAGCCGGACGCGTGGCACAACTGGACAGCACCATCGCGAGCGCGGCGCCGAGCAGGAATTTGGAGAGAATCGAGATTGGATATTTCACACGCCACCCGGAGAAAGATCGGAGAAATTGAGTGAAACGGACGCCGCCCCGTGGCTTGAGCCGGTCGGAGCGAACGCATGTTGTGTACGGATGCAGCCGGATGCCCGTCCGAGACGGCCAAGCGCCATCGGAAAAGTCTGCTTCAGGAAAAAGCACCGGTCACGGTGTGGCCGAATTCGGCCTGTGGAAATCCTTGTTGTCACGACAGATCAGGCCCCCTCTCGCACCGATCGTCGTCGTCAGCCATTCGTTAGTGATGCGAACCGCTGCGACGTCCTTTTGTTGAACCCAGTGAGCTTCCCCGACACCCGCGACCGACAGTTCAGACAGTTCGCGGCGCCTGCAGCTTGGGACACGCCCCTTACACTGCGTATGGTGAACATAGCCCGATCACCTGCGACTGGTCAAGAAAACTGGAACGAATCTTGCCTGTAATTACGAAAATCCGTCCCGGCCGGTCGATTCGCGCGAAAACGTGACGCAATGCAGAGATTGCAACTGTCATGTTGACCGGGGCGCCCGCCCTGAAAGCGCGAAACAGGATTCAGCCCAATGGACGCAGCCGTCCTTCGTGCAATTCCAGAACCCGGTCGAGCCGCCGCGCCAATCCATGGTCGTGGGTGACCACGACGAGACTGGTCCGGTGCTCGCGGTTCAGCTCCAGCATCAACTCGAACACCGTCATCGCAGTTTTTTCGTCGAGATTCCCGGTAGGTTCGTCGCCGAGCACGCAGGCCGGACGATTGACCAGCGCGCGCGCGACGGCGGCGCGTTGACGCTCGCCGCCGGACAGTTCGCCTGGCTTGTGTTCGAGCCGATGCCCAAGCCCGACCGACTCCAACAGGGTCCGGGCACGGGTCGTGGCCTCCGCCACCGACGCCCCGTGCAGCAACACGGGCAGCATCACGTTCTCCAGCGCGGTGAATTCGGGCAGCAGATGATGAAACTGATAGACGAAGCCGAGCGCGCGGTTGCGCAGACGTCCGCGCTCCGCATCGGAAAGCGCGCTCATCTTGTGGCCGGCGACATACACCTCACCGTCGGTGGGCATATCCAGGCCGCCCAGCAGATGCAGGAGAGTGCTCTTGCCCGCGCCGGAGGCACCGACGATGGCGACGGTCTCGCCGGCCTGCACCTGCAGATTCAGACCTGCGAACACCGGGGTACACAGCTTGCCCTCGGCATAGGTCATCGCCAGACCTTCGGCGCGCAGCACGACCTCATCGGTCGCGCCTTGTCCAGCCGTGCCATGTTCAATCGAGCGGGGATCATTCATAGCGCAGCGCCTCCGCCGGTGCGGTCCGCGCCGCTCGCCACGCCGGATACAGCGTGGCCACGAACGCCATGGCCAAGGCGACCAGAGCGATGACGGTCACATCGAAGGCCCTCAATTCGGTCGGCAGACCGGTGATGTAGTAAACGTCGGCCGGCATCAGCACCACCCCGAAGATGCGTTCGATCAGCTTGAGGATGCGTTCGAGATTCAGCGTCAACAGGATGCCGCTGGCCACGCCGGTCAGCGTGCCGATGATGCCGATCAGCGAGCCCTGAACCATGAAGACCTGCATCACCCCGCGTGGAGTCAGGCCGAGCGTGCGCAGAATCGCGATATCGGCCTGCTTGTCGGTGACCAGCATCACCTGCGAATTCACCAGGGTGAACGCGCCCATCAGGATGATCAACGACAGCAGGATCGCGATCATGGTTTTTTCCAGCTTGAGCGCGCGGAACATGTTGGCGTTGTCGCCGGTCCAGTCGCTGACCCGGAAATTTTCGCGCAGACGCTCCGCCAGACGGTTGCCGAGGTCGTGCGAGACCTGCCAGGCCAGATCCATGTCGTGCAGCTTGAGGCGAACGCCGGTCACTCCCTCGCCCATCCGCAGCAGGCGCTGCGCATCCTGGAGGTGGATCACCGCGAGATTGCGATCGAACTCCTGATGACCGACTTCAAACAGACCAGTGACCGTGAACCGCTTCATCTGCGGCACCGCACCGAGCGGTGTGCTCTGGAATTCCGGGGTGTAGACGATGACCGTATCGCCGACGGCGACGCCCAGCCAGAGCGCGAGTTCGCGCCCCAGCACGATGTTGAACTTGCCGGGCACCAGCGATTTCAGCGAAGTGCCATCGACCATCTTCTCGGCCAGCACCGACACATCGCCCTCGCGCGCGGGGTCGACGCCGCGCAGCAGCGCGCCCTCTTCTCGCGGCCCCTGCAGCATGACCGGGCGTTCGACGTACGGCGCGGCACCGGCGACGCGCGGATCCTTGCGCGCTTCGACGATGGCCTGCGCCCAATCCTGCAGCGGCTCGCCATCCGCGCTGACCGTGGCGTGGGCCGCCATTTGCAGCATGCGGTCGCGGATCTCGCGCTGGAACCCGCTCATCACCGCCAGGGTGGTGATCAGCGCGGCCACGCCCAGCGCGATACCCAGCATCGACGCCAGAGAGATGAAGGAAATGAAACCGTTTCGGCGCTTGGCGCGGAGATAGCGCAGGCCGATGGCGACGGGGATGGGTTTGAACATGACGGCCCAGGCAACGAATGCCGGCTATGGTGACATCGAGTCGGTGCCGCGCACAGCACCGGGTGCGGGTACGGCCAGCCGCAGTTCACGACGCAGCGCCGGGCTGAGCGTATCGGGCCACAGGCTGCGGCGATGGATGCGTCCGGCGGCATCGCGCCAGGACGCGAATCCCAGTGTGCCGCGCCAGTCGATCCGGAACGCCTCGACGGCCTGGTCATCGACCGTGACTCCGCCCGACGCGTGGATGACGACTTCATGTGTGCGCCTGCGAAGCTCGCGCACCGCCAGTCCCAGCGCGAAACACATCGCCAACGCTGCCAAAGGCCCACCGGCCCAGACCGGCAGGTGCGAAGACAAGGCCGCCCAGGGCACAAGCACAGCCAGCGCCAGCATCACACCGGCCAGCGCACGCGAGGGCCGCAGCTCAAACCGGCAGTGCGCGGATGTGTTCGACGAGCGCATGCAGTTCAGCGTCTTCGCTGTTTTCGTAGCCGAGGAACCAGCGCCACAGCCGGTCGTCTTCGCAGCCGAGCAGTCGCTCGAAAACCACTCGTTGTTCCGCGGAAGCACCGGCCCAGCTGCGGTCCAGATAACGCCCGAACAGCTGGTCGAGTTCCCGCATCCCCCGCCGGCAACGCCAGCGCAGCCGCTGCAGTTCGACGGCATCGGGACCGGGTTCAGTCATCCCGCGATCAATCCATAGCCCAACACCGCCCACAGCACCAGCAACACCAGCAAGCTGAGCGCGAACGCGCGGAAGCGATGCATGACCCTGTTGTAGGTGCAATGGATCGCGCTGTGCAGCACGCGCGCGGCGACATAGCCCCAAGCGAGCCCCAGCACCAGCGGGGTGACCTGTGCGGTCAGGGCCGCGACCACCAGCGCCAGATAGAACAGCACCGGCGTCTCGAACAGATTGCGGAAATTGTCGGCGGGCGCGACATCGGTATACAGCGCCGAGGCTTGGGTCGACGTCGACACTTTCTGCGGATGGATGCGGTCGCGCTTCATCTCCGCGACCCGGCGACTGAACATCACGCCGAGCACGATGAAGGTCAGCACCACCATGGCGAGCGCGGGCAGGAAGATCGTTGAATGGGTCATGGTTGTTCCGTTGCGTCCGCAATCGACCAGCACCCTGGTTCATGCGAGCGATGAGTGTCGGGCCATCAAGCGATGGTTCTGAAAGTTTCGCTCAAATCCTTCGCCAGCGTCATGTAAGCAAGGACTGATTCGGCGGAAGGTCGAAAATCGCGCTCGTGCACAGACTTGTTGCGGATGATCTGCAGTTCTCTGAACACCATCAGATCCTGATCTTCCAGATCATCGGACAGCTTGGCGAGCGCGTTGAGTCCCACGTTGACCGGCGCATGCGCGATGCTGGTATCGAGCACGCCTTTCCTGTGCAGAGCACTTCTGGCCTCATGCTCGACATCCAACCAGGCCTTGATCACAGCGGCCCTAGGATCGGCTGCAGCAAGGCCCAGATCTTCGCTCCGTGCAGGAACATGCGCAGCCTTTTTGAAGCCGCTCTTCTCCTGGACTCTCTGTTCGACAGCGGCGACCGCAGCTTCGAATTCGACCGTCGCATCGCCGAACTGGCCTTTCCTGATCCTTCCGAAAAGAGACGACAGTTCTTTCCTGAAAAGCGCCAATACGATCAAAGCCGTCACCGGCCATGCGAGCGATTCGATGATGTTCGACGCAAGCGTATTGTTGTCCATGTATCACTACCGCCTTGTCGAAGTCGGAATTCCGTTACGTGGCGTGCAGGCCTCAGACCTGCCGCGCCAGCATGAGCTTCTTGATTTCGCCGATCGCCTGCGCCGGATTGAGGCCTTTCGGGCAAGTCCGCGCGCAATTCATGATGGTATGGCAGCGATACAGTTTGAACGGATCTTCCAGATCGTCCAGACGCGCGCCGGTATCTTCGTCGCGCGAATCGATGATCCACCGATACGCCTGCAGCAGGACCGCCGGGCCAAGATAACGGTCGCCGTTCCACCAGTAACTCGGGCAACTGGTGCTGCAGCAGGCGCAGAGGATGCACTCGTACAGACCATCGAGCTTGGCGCGATCTTCTTTGGACTGCAGTCGTTCCCTGTCCGGCGGTGGCGCGCTCTGGGTGCGGATCCAAGGTTTGATCGAAGCGTACTGCGCGTAGAAATGGGTCAGGTCGGGGACCAGATCCTTGATCACCGGCATGTGCGGCAGCGGATAGATCGGCACTTCCTTCTTGCTGCAGTCGTCGATCGCCTTGGTGCAGGCCAGTGTATTGGTGCCGTCGATATTCATCGCACAGCTGCCGCAGATGCCTTCGCGGCAGGAGCGGCGGAAGGTCAGCGTCGGATCGATCTCGTTCTTGATCTTGATGAGTGCGTCGAGGACCATCGGCCCGCAGCTGTCGAGATCGACCTCGTACGTGTCGGTGCGCGGGTTTTCGTCGTCGTCCGGGCTCCAGCGATAGACCTTGAACTCGCGCGTACGCTTGGTGCCGGCCGGCGCGGAAAAACGCTTGCCTTTGTGGACCTTGGAATTCTTGGGGAGCGAAAACTCAGCCATCGTTACAGTCCGTCAGTGGCGATCGATTGATACATACGAGTGATACGCACTTGTTCGATAAAAAAATCAATATACGCGGGGCTTGGCGGGAACGACCGCAACTTCATCGCTCAGCGTGTACATGTGCACCGGGCGATAGTCGATGCGGGTGTTGCCGGCATCGTCGACCCAGCACAGCGTGTGCTTCTGCCAGTTCGCATCGTCGCGATCCGGGAAGTCCTCGCGGGCGTGCGCGCCGCGCGATTCCTTGCGGTTCTCGGCCGACACGATCGTGGTCAGCGCCTGACCGAGCAGATTCTGCAATTCGAAGGTCTCGACCAGGTCCGAGTTCCAGACCATCGAGCGGTCGCTGACTTTCACGTCGGCGAACGATGCGTGGATCTCGCGGATCTTGCGCACGCCGTCCGACAGCGTTTCGCCGGTGCGGAATACCGCGGCGTCGTTCTGCATCGTGCGCTGCATCTTGTCGCGGATCACCGCCGTCGGCGTGCCGCCGTTGGCGTTGCGCAGCTTGTCGAGGTTGGCGAGCGCCTTGTCGCAGGCATCGCCGGCGAGAGTCTTGTGCGACGCGCCGATCTTGATCGTCTCGGCGCAGCGGTTGGCGACCGCACGGCCGAACACCACCAGATCGAGCAGCGAGTTCGAGCCCAGGCGATTCGCACCGTGCACCGACACGCAGGCGGCTTCGCCGATGGCGTACAGACCGGGGACGACCGCATCCGGGTTGCCGTCCTTCAACTGCACGACTTCGCCGTGATAGTTGGTGGGAATGCCGCCCATGTTGTAGTGGACGGTCGGCAGCACCGGAATCGGCTGCTTCTCCACATCGACACCAGCGAAGATCCTCGCGCTTTCGGCGATGCCGGGCAGCTTTTCGTGGATGTCTTTCGGATCGAGATGGGTCAGATCGAGATGGATGTGGTCGGCATGTTCGCCGACGCCGCGGCCTTCGCGGATTTCGATGGTCATCGAGCGCGAAACGACGTCGCGCGATGCAAGATCCTTCGCGTTCGGCGCGTAGCGTTCCATGAAACGCTCGCCCTTGCTGTTGCGCAGGATGCCGCCTTCGCCGCGCACGCCTTCGGTGATGAGACAACCGGCGCCATAGATGCCGGTCGGGTGGAACTGCACGAATTCCATATCCTGCAGGCCGATACCGGCGCGCAGCGCCATGCCGCCGCCGTCGCCGGTGCAGGTGTGCGCGGAGGTGGCCGAGAAATACGCGCGGCCATAGCCGCCGGAGGCCAGTACCACGCCCTGGGCGCGGAACAGATGCAGCGTGCCTTCGGCCATGTCGAGCGCGAGCACGCCACGACAGACGCCCTGCTCGTCCATGATCAGGTCGAGCGCGAAGTATTCGATGAAGAAGCGCGCGTTGTGCGCCAGCGACTGCTGGTACAACGTGTGCAGGATGGCGTGGCCGGTGCGGTCGGCGGCGGCGCAGGTGCGCTGCGCGGCCGGGCCTTCGCCGTAATGCGTGGTCATGCCGCCGAACGGGCGCTGGTAGATCTTGCCCTCTTCGGTGCGCGAGAACGGCACGCCCTGGTGCTCGAGTTCGATGATCGCGGGGATGGCTTCGCGACACATGTACTCGATCGCATCCTGGTCGCCCAGCCAGTCGGAGCCCTTGATGGTGTCGTAGAAATGGAAGCGCCAGTCGTCTTCGCTCATGTTGCCGAGCGCGGCGGAAATGCCGCCCTGCGCCGCGACCGTGTGCGAACGGGTCGGGAAGACCTTGGTGATGCACGCGGTCTGCAGACCTTTGTGGGCAAGACCGAAGGTCGCGCGCAGACCGGCGCCGCCGGCGCCGACCACGACCATGTCGTATTTGTGTTCAGTGATCTTGTATGCGGAAGTCATGGCTGCTCTTGGAAGGATGCGTCAGGCCAGAAGCGCGATCCGTCCGATCGCGTAGAGAGAAGCCAGAGCGCCGAGCGCGCAGGCGAAGTTGATCAGCAACTGCAGGAAGATTTCGGTGGGGCGATGGTGGATATAGTCTTCGACCACCACCTGCAGCCCGAGCCGCGAATGCCAGAACAGGCTGATCGCGAACAGCGCCAGCGCGATCGCGTTCGCCGGTTTCGCCAGCGCGGCCTGCACCTGGGCGTGATCGGCACCAGCCAACGCGACCAGCATGCCGAGGATCCACGGCGACAGCACCAGCAAGAAGACGGCCGTGACCCGCTGCCACCAGAAGTGGCCGGTGCCGGACTTCGCCGAGCCCAGACCGTAAGCACGGCCGACTGGAGTGCGGTAATCGGGGGTTGAAGACTTGCTCATGCGCCACCCCGCATCGCGAAGAACCAGATCGCTGCAGTAAAGACAACGGTCAACGCGACCACCGTATAACCGGAGCGATAGACCTGCGGCAGCGTGAAACCCCAACCGATGTCCCACAGCAGATGACGGATGCCGTTGAGCAGGTGATACATCAGCGCGAACGAAAAACCGAACAGCGCCAGCTTGCCGAACGGCGACGCCAGGCATGCCGCGGCAGTCGCATAAGCGTCGCCGCCCTGCGCGACCGCCAACAACCACCAGGCAAAGACGAACGCACCAAAGGACAGGACGATGCCGCTGATGCGATGCAGGATCGACATCACGCTGGTGATCTGCGGGCGATACAGCGTGCCCAGCATGAAAGGAGACAAGGGTCGTTCGCGGTTAGGCATTGCAGTTGCGCCCTGTTGTGTAATGTGAAAACGACATCATCAGAAATCGATACAGCGACCGTTCTTTTCCCAATCGCCGTAACGGGTGGGATCGAGACCTTCTCGGCCCCCGATTTCCCTGGCGTCGGTGCGTTGCTCCGGCGCGGACGGCTCGATTGGCGCCGCATCGGGACGAAGCCCAGGAAGGCCGGGCTCGGGAATGAGAATGGTTTCGCTTATCATGGCTGGAATCCTCAACTCGGTAGTTTAAGTCCCACCCCCATGCCGGACAACCCGCAAACACCGAAGACACCCTGGTTTCCCCTCTCCGACCATCGTCTGGTGGCGCTCACCGGACGCGATGCGGTCGCATTCGCCCACGCCCAGACGATGAACGATGTCGCCGCACTGAGCGACGGGGAATGGCATTGGAATGGCTGGTTGACGCCGAAAGGGCGCGTCATCGCCCTGTTCGCATTGCTGCGTCTCGATGCCGATACGCTGTGGTTGTTGCTTCCGGATGCGGATGCCGACGCATTCGTCGCGCAACTGCGCCGTTTCGTCTTCCGCAGCAAGGTCGCGATCGCTTTACGTGACGATCTGCGCGTGATCGGCAGGCTGCGGGCCTCCGATCTGGCCTCCGGCAACCACTTTGTCCGCCACATTTCGACGGGGCATTTCATCGGCACGCCCCGGGAAACGATCGAGTTGGACCTGAGCGGCGACCTCGACGCCCATCATCCGGGCCGCAGCCTGCGGATCGTAACTCCAGTCGAAACAGCGTTGGACGGCATCGATCTGCATCACTCGGAACTGGAACACTCCGATCTGAAAAGACTCGATCTGGAGCAGTGGCGCCGCGCCGATCTCGAACACGGCTGGCCGCGCCTCGAAGCGTCCCAGGTCGAACAATGGACCCCGCAGCAGCTGTCGCTGGAGCGCCTGCGCGCCTACAGCGTCAAGAAAGGTTGCTACCCGGGGCAGGAAATCGTCGCGCGCACGCATTTCCTCGGGCAGGCCAAGCGCGGACTGGCGCTGATCCGTTCGGCCGCGTCGCTGTCGGCCGGCGCTGAACTGATTTCAGGCGATGCGAAGGTCGGCACCGTTGTGAGCGTCGCTGGCGATACCGCACTGGCGGTGGTGTCGCTCGATCTGCAGAACGCCATGCCGCAGACGAACGAAAGCCCCGCCATAGACGGGGCTTCGTGTGCCATGTCTTCGTGGGACATGCAGCCGCTGCGCGCCGGACTGGCGCGCTGAAGCCCTCGCTCAGAACCGCGAACGCGAGCCCACGTTCGGCTGATCCTGATCCTGCTGATTCTGCTGTTGGGTTTGAGCCTGCTGCTGGGTCTGCTGGCGTTCCTGGGTCTGCCCCATCTGCTGACGCTGGTCGTTGATGCGGTTCACTTCTTCGAAGTTCCGCTCGGCCGGCTGGGTCAATTGATCGGTCGGCACCGCGAGGGTGCGCACGGTCGGGTTGTTCGGGTCGCCCTGATACATGATCGCGTAGCGGCCGCCGACATCGTCGAAACGGTCATTGCTGCGGCTGAGCACCACGCCGTCGATAGGCTCTTTCGGGTCGAGCTTGGCATTGTCGCTGACCGTTTCAGCCTTGAGGGCGCGCAACATCGCCGCGGACGCGCGGTGATTGATGTCGGCACTACTCACGTCGATCCCGTTCTCGCCGTGCATCTTGTCGACCATCCCTTTCATCGACATGTACTGGTCGTAGTCGGGGTGCCCGGGATCGGACGGATATTTCGGCTCGTACTTCATCGCTGGACTCCTTCTATCTACGGGTCTCCGGGCCCGGCGAACCGGATTTGGGCCTGTCGGCAAGGCCGATACTACACCCGGGCGGCCTGAACGGTGACCGGCCCAGCTCGATCAGCCGGCCAGCACATCGGCGGCGGCGACGATGTCGTCGTCGCCCGGGATCACCAGGAAGGCGGCGCCGGCCAGCGGGGTGAAAGTGTCGGCTCCCACCACCCTGCGCAGCGGCTTGTCGCCATGCCCGCCTTCGACCAGTGCGGTGATGACGCCCTCGCCCACGCCGGCGCTGCGGCGGCCTTCATCGACCACGATCACGCGTTTGGCCTTGGCCGCCTGAGCCTGAATGAAGGCATCGTTGAGTGGCACCAGCCAGCGCAGATCGACCACACGGACCTTCCAACCGTATTTCTGTTCGATGCGGCGCGCAGCGCGCAGGCTCATCGGCACGCCGTTGCCGAAGCTGAAGATCACCAGGTCGTCGTCTTCGCCTGCGCTTTCGGCGGAATAAACCCGGCCCTCGCCCAGCGTCATCGCCTCCTCCGGCGACGGGTACTCGGTCAGCCACAGGCCGTCGCCGGGTTCGTACAGATCCTTGGCCATGTACAGCGCGATCGGTTCGAGGAAGGCGCAGACACGGCCATCCACTTTCGCCAGCGCCATCAGCGTGCGCAGCATCGTCGCGGCGTCGTCGCCGCGCGACGGGCAGCCGACCACCAGGCCCGGGATATCGCGCAGCGCGGTGATCGAGTTGTCGTTGTGGAAATGACCGCCGAAGCCGCGCTGGTAACCCAGGGACGCGATGCGCATCACCATCGGGTTGCGGTACTGGCCGTTGCTGAAGAACTGCAGACTCGCCGCCTCGCCGCGGATCTGGTCGCAGGCGTTGTGGAAATAAGCGAGGTACTGGATTTCCGGCATCGGCAGCATGCCGACGTTGGCGTAACCCTGCGCCAGACCGAGGATGATGGTTTCGTCCAGCAGTGTATTGAACACGCGCTTGTTGCCGAAGGCTTTGTGCAGGCCCTTGGTGACTGTGTAAACGCCGCCCTTCTGCGCCACGTCCTCGCCGAACAGCAGGGTTTCCGGGTATTTGCAGAACAGATCGTGCAGCGCCTGATTGATCTGGATCGCCAGATGCTTGGCTGGCTGCTTCTCGGGCAGTTTGGCTTCACCACCGAACGCGGCGATGCGCTTGTCGGCGTAATCGAAGCGCGCGGCCTCGGCCTGCACTTTGCCCGGCGTGTACGGCGCCAGCGGCCGCATCACGTCTTCCAGCGAGGTCAGGCGCGGACGGCTGTCGGCGTCCTCGGCGGCGGCGAAACACTTCACGCGCGTCTCTTCGTACAGCGCGAGGATCTCGTCCTTCGACATCAGCCCCGATTCCAGCGCGATGGCGGCGCTACGCAGCAGCGGATCGCCGGCTTCGACCGCGCACAACTCTTCGATATTCCGCCACTCGATCTCGAAGTCGGTGCCGGCGTGGCCCATGATCCGCATCGTGCGCAGATGCAGGAAGGTCGGGCGACGGGTGCGGCGGCAGTGTTCCGCCGCGGCCTGCACCTGGCCGTAACCGGCGGCGAGATCGAGGCCGTCGGCATGGAAATAATCGAGGTCCGGTCGGGTGCGGAAATTACGCGCCACCCAACCGTCCGGCGTCTTCACCGAAATGCCGATGCCGTTGTCCTCGCACACGTACAGCACCGGCGCCGGCAGCTTCTGGTAGGCCGTCCACGCCGCGGCGTTGAACGCGGTCTGCGCGGTGGCGTGGTTGCTGGACGCGTCGCCGAACGAACAGATCGCGATGCTGTCATCGGGAATCGGCAGCGCGTGGCCGATGCGGCGGGCGTGGTCGATCGCGACCGCGGTGCCCAACGCTTTCGGCAGATGCGAGGCGATGGTCGAGGTCTGCGGCAACACCCACAGCGGCTTGCTGCCCCAGACCTTGTGGCGACCGCCGCTGGCCGGGTCGTCGGCGCTGGCCGCGAACGACAGCGCCGAATCCATGATCGGATCCATTCCGGGAATCTTGCGGAAACGCTCGGCCATGAAACCGCCTGAGCGGTAGTGCAGGAACGCCGGGTCGGTGTGGCGGGTCAGCCGCGCGACCATCGCATTGCCTTCGTGGCCGCTGCTGCCGATGGTGTAGAACACCTTGTTCTGCACGCGCAGCACGCGCGCCATCAGATCGAGGTGACGGCTGATGAGCTGCGACCCGAACAGTTCGCGGAAACCCTGCGCATCGAGCGCGCTGCCGTCGAGAATGCTCTCGGTCGGCGCCGGCTTCGATTGCGCGGTGCCGCTCCAGCCACGCACGAACTCCTGGAAGTTCACGTCGCAGATCTCGGCGCGGTTCAGGCCCTTCATGCGGGCGGGAATCGGATTGGGTACGGCGGCGAACATGGACATCGCGGACTCGGAAAGGAATTCGGTTCGGGAAGGGGGATGGCGGGTCGCGGCTCAGGCGGACTGCGCGATCAGCGCGGCCGCGGTGGCGTCCGGCGCGGGCAGCGGCACGAAGCCGGGCGTAAGCGCGACGCGCGCGAGCCAATCGCGGATCGCCGGGTAAGCGTCGAGCGCGATGCCGCCGTGGTCGGCGACACAGGTGTAGGCGAACAGCGCGATATCGGCGATACCGTAACGCTCGCCAGTGAACCACGCATGCGAGGACAGATGCCGCTCCATCACCGCGAGGGCCTGGTGGCCGCGTTCGCGCAGGCGCGGCAGGTCGGCGCGGCGCGGCGAATCGGCCGGCGTCCAGCCACTGATGAAGCGGGCCACGGCGATGCAGGGCTCGTGACTGTATTGCTCGAAGAACATCCAGCTCAGCGCCTGCGCCTTCTGCCAGCGGTCGTCGGGCAGGAAGCCGGTGCCTTCTGCCAACCAGTGCAGGATCGCGTTGGATTCGACCAGCACCCGACCGTCCTCCAGCTCGATCATCGGCACCTTGCCGTTGGGATTCTTCGCGAGATATTCGGGCGTGCGCGTTTCGCCGCGCGCGCTGTCGGTTTCGATCCAGCGGTATTCCTTGCCGAGCTGTTCCAGAAGCAGGCGCAGTTTGTGGCAATTGCCCGATGGCGAGAAACCGTAGACGGTCATCATGCGGCCGCTCCCGCGCGACGCGCACGCCAGGCTTCGCGGCTCTGGCCCCAGACATCGACGACGACGTGTTCGTACGGCGCAGGCATGTTCGACTGCCGCAGGATCGAGGAGCCGATGCGCTTCGCCAGCGCCTGCGACGCGACGTTGTCGGCGTCGATGCAGTGGATGACTTCAGTCCAGCCCAGCGTGTCGAAAGCCCAGTCGATGGCGGCGGTCGCGCCTTCGCAGGCATAGCCTTTGCCCCAGGCGTCGCGGTGCAGCACCCAGCCGACCTCGGTGCCCGGCCAGCCGTCGGGCTGCCACGGACCGAGCTGCCCGGCCCACAGGCCGGAGGATTTCTCGATGATCGAGAACATCGCATAGCCCTGCACCATCCACGCGCCCGGCATCTGCAGGAACCGGCGCCACGCCGCCGAACGCGGCATGTGTCCGCCGATGTACCGGCAGGCCTCCTCGTCGGCCAGGAGTTCGGCGTAACGCTCGAAATCCTCGATCCGCGGAATCCGCAGGATCAGGCGTTCGGTTTCGAGTTGGATCTGCGCAGTGGACATACGTGCGGGCCCCGTCAGGACATCAGCGAGGATCGGCAATCCCGCTGTCATCCCGGGCGAAGCGAGGGAAGACAGCGATCGCGACCGCCGGACTTATCTTTCGATCAGAACGCGTTGATACCCGTCAGCTCGCGGCCGACCACCAGTTGATGCACCGTCTCGGTGCCTTCGTAGGTGATGACCGATTCGAGATTCAGCGCGTGACGGATCGGGCAGTGTTCGGTGGTGATGCCGGCGGCGCCGAGGATGTCGCGCGCTTCGCGGGCGATGTCGATGGCCATGCGGCAGTTGTTCCACTTCGCCAGCGACACCTGGGTCGGCTGCATCTGGCCCGCATCCTTCAAACGCCCGAGCTGCAGCGACAACAGCTGCGCCATGGTGATGCGGCGGGCCATGTCGGCGAACTTCAGCTGCACCGCCTGATTGGCAGCCAGCGGGCGATCGAACAGGATGCGGTCCTTGCTGTAACGCAGGGCCTCATCGAGACAGGCGATGGCGGCACCGATCGGGCCCCAGGTGATGCCGTAGCGCGCCTGGGTCAGGCAGCCGAGCGGACCCTTGAGCCCCTTGACGTTCGGCAGGCGGCTGGCATCCGGCACGCGCACGTTGTCGAAGAACAGCGCGCTGGTGACCGAAGCGCGCAGACTCATCTTGTGTTTGATTTCCTGGGCGGTGAAGCCCGGCATGTCTTTTTCGATCAGAAAGCCCTGGATGCCCTCGTCGGTCATCGCCCAGACGATGGCCACGTCGGCGAGGTTGCCGCTGGTGATCCACATCTTCGAACCGTTGATGACCCAATCGCCGCCATCGCGCTTGGCGTGGGTTTTCATGTTCGCCGGATCGGAGCCGCCGTGCGGTTCGGTCAGGCCGAAACAGCCGATCTTCTTGCCTGCGGCCATGTCCGGCAGCCAGCGCTGGCGCTGCTCTTCCGAACCGTAGGCGTAGATCGGATACATGCACAGCGACGACTGCACGCTGACGAAGCTGCGGATGCCCGAATCGCCGCGTTCGAGTTCCTGGCAGATCAGGCCGTAGCTGACGGCGTTGAGGCCGGCGCAGCCGTACTGTTCCGGCAGCGACGAACCGAGCAGACCCAGTTCGGCGATTTCGGGGACCAGTTCATGCGGGAAACGGCCATCGTCGAAGGCCTTGCCGATGATCGGCAGCACCCGTTCGTCGGTGAAGCGGGCCACGGTGTCCTGCACCGCGCGCTCTTCTTCGCTGAGCATGGAACGGATGTCGTACAGATCGTAAGGGTGCAGGGCCATGGCTTCGGAACCGATTTGGGCAATCCGCCATTGTAAGGCTGCATCCTGCCCAGACGGTACCTGCGAACTGTCCAGCCCGGTGCGGCGAAACGCCGATTTCCTGCCTGAAGGACGCGATTTCGCCTAACGCCGAAAAAGACGCCAAAAAAGACGGGGCCGGATAGCTCCGGCCCCGCCCTGAATCGCCACCAGCCGAGGGATTGGACGCGAAGCGCCTCTGAAAAGTCAGCCCCGGTCGGAACCACCCGCTGCGGCGACCTGGGTGACTACTTGTCCATCGATCACCGGCAGTCGCGCGCCCGGCTTCTCGTCCATCCGCAACTGCTGTTCCTGACCCTTGTAGCGATACGTCACGTCGTAGCCGACGACGGTCTTTCCGGTTCCCAGTGGAATGCGGCTACCCGGCTTGCGGTCGGTGCGCATGGTGTCGGTGGTGCCGTCCGGGTTGCGGTAGGTCACGTTCCAGGCCACGGTACGGCTGCTGCTGGTGGCCTCGGAGACCGTGCGGCACTGGCGCTCGGTGCGGGTCATCACTTTGCCGCCCACATGTTTGCGGTCGACGCGATTGCCGATATAACCACCGGCGGCGGCACCGGCGACGGTCGCGGCCTTGCGGCCGTTGCCGTCGCCGACCTGATTGCCGACCAGTCCGCCGATCAGCGCGCCGGCCACGGTGCCGCCAACGTTGCCATCGCGTTCCGGCATGCGGTCCTGCACCGCCACGTCTTCGCAGATTTCGCGCGGCGCGGTGCCGTTGACGGTCTCGCGGATGGGGTCGGTGCCGATCACCGTGGCGTAGAGTTGTTCGTTCCTTGTGATCGGGTTCGCGGCGATCACCTCGGCGTATTCGAGCCTGCCGGAGGCTGGGATCGCCGACTCGTCGACCAGACGATCATCTTCGATCATCGTCGAAGACGCCGGCTGTGCGAGATCCGCTTCCACCAACGCATCGGCGGATGCGGGCGCACGGTTGTTGATATATGCCGCGGTGGCGACACCACCCACCAGCAGCGAAGCGAGTGCGATGGCCAAAGTGTTGTTGTTCATGTGAAACCTCCGCTGGACGAATCCAGCTGTCGTAGAAATTGCTCTCGCAGGGATTGCTGTCGGCAGGGATTGCAGCATCGGTCAGCTGAACAAGACCCCAGCCCGGCCGCCCGGGCATGACGGAACCCTGAACCGCCCCCCGCAGAATGCGCAGTGCGTGCTAGCGTTCGCACATTCTTCATCGCCGGAGTCGCTGCCATGGCCAACCCGCTCGTCGCACCGATCATCGGATTTCTGGGTCGCCTGAGCTTTCCGCGCCTTTTCATTCTGGCAGCCTCGCTGTGGGCGCTGGACATGGTGATCCCCGACTTCATCCCGTTCATCGATGAACTGCTGCTGGGCATCGGCACACTGCTGCTGGCGAGCTTCCGCAAGCGCAAGGATCCTGCAGTGAATTCGCAGGATCCCTTGCAGAAACCGCCGATCGAAGGCGAACGCGCGCAATAACGACCGCATGCCCGTCGTCGACAAGATGCTTTTCGACAGCATGCCTTTCGACCGCATGCCTTTCGACCGCATGCTCTTCGACAGCCACTCGCATTTCGACGCTCCAGAATTCGATGCCGACCGCGATGCGGTGCTGGCGCGCGCCCGCGACGCGGGCGTGACGCGGCAGATCGTGCCGGCGGTGAGCGCTGCCGGCTGGTCGAAACTACGCGGAATATGCGCAGCGGAAGAAGGCCTGTATCCCGCGTATGGACTGCATCCGATGTATCTGGCCGAACACCGCCCCGAACATCTGATCGAACTGCGCGACTGGATCGAACGCGAACACCCGGTGGCGGTGGGCGAGTGCGGGCTGGATTTCTTCGTCGAAGATCTCGATGCCGGACAACAATCGCTGTATTTCGACGGGCAGCTGCGGCTTGCGCGCGATTTCGATCTGCCGGTGATCGTGCATGCGCGCCGCGCTGTCGATCAGGTGATGGCGGCGGTTCGCCGGTTCGGCCCGCTGCGCGGGGTGGTGCACAGCTTTTCCGGCAGCGCCGATCAGGCAAAACGGCTGTACGACCTCGGCTTTCTGATCGGCCTCGGCGGCCCGGTCACCTATGAACGCGCCAACCGCCTGCGCACGCTCGCCGCGCAGCTTCCGATCGAATACCTGCTACTGGAAACCGATGCGCCCGACCAACCCGACAGCGGCCATCGCGGCCAGCGCAACGAGCCGGCGCGATTGACGACGGTCTGCAAGACCATCGCCGCGCTGCGCGGGGTCGAGCCGCAAGTCGTCGCCCAAGCGACTTCGGCGAATGCGGAACGGTTGTTCGGGTTGATGCCGCAATCGATGATTTGATACGACATATAAAAAGCCGTCATCCCGCCGCAAGCCGGGACCCATCTCTCCGCTTTCGCTATTCGACGTCAAATCAAAGATCGGATCCCGGCTTGCGCCGGGATGACGACCTTTTCGAGCCACCGCATCCGGCATTGAACCCGCCGCGGCTCACTTCCCGGCCGTTCGTCCCTTCAACAACATCTCCAACGCCTTCCCCGCCGCCACGAACGCGAATGCGCCGGTAATGTGCGTCGCGGCGCCTAGACCTGCGCCGCAGTCGAGTTTCAAAGCGGCATCCGCGCCCAGCTTGGGTCGCAGCCCGCACACGCTGCCGTCGGCCTGCGGGTACTGCACGTTCTCCAGCGAATAGATCGCGGGCACGCCGAAATAACGCTGGTGATTCTTGGGGAAATTGAATTCGCCGCGCAGTTTCCTGCGGATCAGCGCGAGCATCGCGTCGTGCTCGGTGCGCGAAAGGTCGCGCACGCGCACCAGGGTCGGGTCGAGCCGGCCGCCGGCTGCGCCAATGGTGATCATCGGAATCTTGCGGCGCCGGCACCAGGCGATGGCCTCGACCTTGGTGCGGAAGCTGTCGCAGGCGTCGATCACCAGGTCGTAGCCGCGGCCGAGCAGGTCTTCGAGATTGGCCGGGGTGAGGAAACTCAGGACCGGATCGACCCTCATCTCCGGATTGATCGCGCGGCAGCGTTCGGCCATCGCCTCGGCCTTGTTGCGGCCGTACTGCCCGGCCAAGGCCGGCAACTGGCGATTGGTGTTGGAGACGCAGAGGTCGTCGGCGTCGATCAGGGTCACCTGGCCCACCCCGCTGCGCGCCAGCGCCTCGACAAGCCAGGAGCCGACTCCGCCCAGGCCGACCACGGCGACGTGACAGCCGGCGAAACGCGCCAGTGCACCCGCCCCGTAAAGCCGGTCGATACCGGCGAATCGTTCGGTCCAGCGCTCGTTGAGCACGCTTGCTTGGGGAATGCTTTCGCTGGCAAGGCTTTCGTAAGGCAGGTTTTCGGTCATCCGCGCAGTTTAGCGGAGCCCCTGACCCGGACGGGCAAAACGGCAGGCATTGCCCGGCATGCTATGTTTTCGTCTACCCGCCAGGAGCCGCCGCATGTCGACCACGCCCGAGCAAGTCCGTCCCAAATCTTCCGCTTTCGGGCGCTATTTCTTCGTCTTCATTCTGGGCCTCGTGCTCGGCGCCATCGCGGTGGTGATGCTGATGCGCACCCTCGACGAACGCCGCGACCATTTCCCAGACAGCGTGATGCACGTACAGGCATGGCATCTGAAACAGTTGGGATCGAAGGCCACCGAAAACCGCTGCAACGCCACCGACATCATCCCCCATCTCAAAGGCCTGCGGACGATGGCCGACGACCTGGAGCATGCCTTCCCGGATCTCAGCGACGACGAACGTTTCGTCAAACAGGCCAGCGGCATGCGCGCCGCGCTCGACGGCGCGCTGTCGGCGCCGCCGATCAACTGCGAAGGCGTGAATGCGGTCGCGACCAAGATCGGCGAAAGCTGCAAGGGCTGTCACCAGGACTTCCGCTGAAAGCTTGACTGCGCTTCGGGGGCGCTCATGCGGCGCCCCCGCCCCGTTGCTGCACAGCAGCGTGCGCCCAGATACCGCCCCGCCTATGCTCAGAGTCGCCTGCATCCGCGGGCTTTTCATTGACTTCTGGGGCAACGGAATGAATCGAAACATTTTAAGCACTATCGGTGCAGTAACGGTCCTCGCCGCTGGCATCGCCAGCGTGTTCGCCGCGGCCGAAGCCGCACCGCGAGTGGAAAAGGCCAACCCGCTACGCATCAGCATGATGTCGCTGGGCGATGGTCTGGTCGAAGTCATGGTGACCAACGCCAGCAGCAAGACCGCGCGGATCCCGAAGTGGCAGCTGCCGTCGACGATCGCCGAATCCAACCTCTTCGCGATCAGTCGCGACGGCGAAGAGGTCCGCTATGAGGGCCGCATGATCAAGCGCACCACGCCGACCGCGGCGGATTTCGCGATCCTGCGCGCCGGCCAGAGCCACAAGGCGACCATCGACCTCGGCGAGGCCTACGACCTCTCGCAGGCCGGCGCCTACAACATCACCTTCGGTGCGCACCTGCAGTTTGCGTCGATGTCGGACGGCGCAATGTTGAGACAGGCCAACGGCCTGCCGATGATCGCCCAGAGCGCACCGATCCAGGTCTGGGTGGAAGGCGGCGACGCGACGCCGGCACAGCGCATGCGGATTTCCGCGGCCGCCAAGCCGGTCACGACCTCCGCCGTGGTCAACGGCGTGAATTACGTCGGCTGCACCAGCGCGCGCACGACGACAGCCGGCACCGCCGTGAACTCGGCCCGGACCTACTCGGAAAACGCCAAGGGCTATCTCAACGCCAACAAGACCGGCCCGCGCTACAGCACCTGGTTCGGCGCCTACACTTCCAGCCGCTACGCCACCGCGAAGCAGCATTTCGCGACGATCGACAGCGCGATGGACCAGAGCGGCGGCCAGATCAAGATCAACTGCGGTTGCACCCAGAACTATTACGCCTATGTCTACCCGACCCGGCCGTACGAGATCTTCGTCTGCAACGCCTTCTGGAGCGCGCCGAACACCGGCACCGACTCCAAGGCCGGCACGCTGATCCATGAGATGAGCCATTTCAACGTGGTGGCGGGCACCGACGACCACGCCTACGGCCAGAGCGCCGCCAAGAGCCTGGCGACCAGCGACCCCACCCGCGCGCTGGACAACGCCGACAACCACGAGTATTTCGCCGAAAACACCCCGGCTCAGAACTGAGTCATCGGCATCGCCAGTCACCGGACGGCCCGCTTCGGCGGGCCGTTCATGTTTGTGCGACATCCTGCGCTGACAAGTGCTTTCCTGAATGTGCCGCTGCATTTCCCGGCCGGATGCGGCGACAGCGCGACCTCGATATCATGCGGATTCGTCGCTGCGGACCCGTGTCCGCACAGGGGGAACCATCCATGTCGCTCAAATCCACCCAGCTTACCGGCAGCGCCCTCGCCTTCGGCGCGCTCGCCGCCGGCGCACTTTCCACTGGAATCATCGCGGTCGCTCTGGCCGCGCCGACGCTGAAACAGCGACCGCAGACCAATCCCCTGCGGGTCAGCGTGATCTCGCTCGGCGCAGACAAGGTCGAAGTCACCGTCACCAATACCAGCAGCAAGACCCTGCGCATCCCGAAATGGCAATTGCCCATCGACGTACAGCGCTCGAACCTGTTCCGGATCACCCGCGACGGTCTTGAAGTCGGTTTTGAGGGCGCGATGATCAAACGCGGCGTTCCCACCGCCGAGGATTTCGCGATCCTGCGCGCGGGCCGCAGCTACCGAAGCATCGTCGAACTGGGCACCGCCTACGATCTGTCGAAAGCCGGACATTACACCGTGACCTACGCAGCACAGCTGCAGTACGCCTCGCTCTCCGGCGGGGCCCGCCTGCAGCAACGCAACGGGCTGCCGATGGTCGCGCAGGGCGCGCCGATCCGGCTGGTGCTGGATCGGAGCATGCCTGAGCAGCGGGCCACGTTTCCCAACGGCGGCCGAATCAGCCCGGTGCTGCCGGCCAATCCGGAGCTGTCCGATGTCATCGGCATCAGCACCGTCGCCTGCAGCGCTTCGCAGATCACCACCATCGGCAATGCCGTGCTGTCGGCGCGCACCTATTCCGAACGGGCCAAGGGCTATCTCAATGCCGGCACTACCGGCGCGCGCTACACCACCTGGTTCGGCGCCTACACTTCCGGCCGTTATGCAACCGCACAACAGCATTTCGCGACCATCGACAGCGCGCTGGACCAGACTAGCGGCCAGGTCACCATCAACTGCGGCTGCACCCAGAATTACTATGCTTACGTCTACAAGAACGACCACTATCAGATCTACGTCTGCAACGCCTTCTGGTCCGCGCCGCTGGTCGGCACCGATTCCAAGGCCGGCACGCTGATCCACGAGATGAGCCACTTCACCGTGGTCGCCGACACCGACGATCACGCCTACGGCCAGGGGCTGGCGCAGAATCTCGCGATCAACAATCCCACCCAGGCGCTCGACAACGCCGACAGTCACGAATATTTCGCCGAGAACACCCCGGCGCAGAACTGACCGCTGTCGATTCGCGGCATGCTCGACGGCCCGCTTCGGCGGGCCGTCGTCGTTCAGGCTGACATGCAGGGCCCGCGCCGGCATGCCATCATGCCGCGCACGCGCCCTCACCCTCCGCG
>JBKJHV010000073.1:0-31575 GCA_046598445.1 Lysobacteraceae bacterium | reverse complement strand
GCCGGGATCTCGACGCCGCTCCACACCGTTTCCACGCCGGAGACCAGCAGCGCGCCGACCATCACCTGGCACATCGGTCCGAAGTCGGTATCGAAATGGCAGACCAGACGTTCGTTGCGCGCGAACAGACGCGGCACCGATTTCACCGCATCGGTGCCGACGCTGAACAGCCGTCCCGGGACATGCACGGTTTCGCGCAGCGTACCCGCCCACGGCATATGCACGCGGTGGTAATCGCGCGGCGACAGGTAGACGGTCGCGAACAGGCCGTCGGCGAACGGCGCGGCCGCGGCTTCGTCGCCCAGCAGCTCGGACACGGTGAACGACTGTCCCTTCGCCTGGAAGATGCGGCCGTCACGGTCGTTCAAAGCCTCGATGTCGCCGCACTGGCTGATATGGCCGTCGGCCGGCATCAGCAGCGCACGCGGGTCGGCGTCGGCGATCCGCGCATTGGGCTTGAGCGCGCGGGTGAAGAAGGCGTTGAAGGTCGGATAGGCGTTGGGGTCGGGCTCGGCGGCCTCGTCCAGATCGACCTTGAACTTGCGGGTCACGGTGTCGATCAGCCACTGCTTGATCGCCGGATTGCGCGAATAGGCCAGCTTCCGCGCCGCCGACGACATCAGCCGGTGCGGCAGGGCGTAGGTGAGGGTGGTGATCAGACCCATTATTTCGCCGCTCCGGTCAACGCGATCAGATCGTCGGCGATGGCTTTCGGTACGAAGGGCGGCTGGATCACGCCCGCCATGCGCCCCTGCGGGTCGAGCACGACGAGGGCGGCGGAGTGATCCATCGTGTACTGGCCCGGCCCGTCGCCGAGCGGCTTCTTCAGGAACACCAGCGACAGCGATTTCGCGAATTTTTCCAGCGATGGCACGTCGGCGGTGGCGGCGAGGGTGTCTTTGTGGAAGCCGTGCGCGTACTCGCCGAGCTTTTCGATGGTGTCGCGCTCCGGATCCACCGAAACGAACAGCACCCGCGGGCGTGTGCTTTCCGGCAGCGTGGCCCAGCGCTTCTGCGCCTGCGCCAGTTCGGCCAGGGTGGTCGGACACACGTCCGGGCAGTAGGTGAAGCCGAGGAATACCACGGTCCAGTGTCCGCGCAGCTCGCCGGGGACCAGTTGGGTGCGGTCCGACTGCTGCAGGGTGAAGCCCGGCAATTCCCGCGGCGTCGACAGCCGGCGCATGGCCTGCAGCTCGGGGCCGGTGGATGCGCTGTGGTCGAACGCATATTCGGCGGCCCACAGGCCGGCGCCGGTGGCCAGCGCGATGAGCAGGATCAGCAGGGTGGTGCGGTTGAACATCGCGGCGGCTTCTTCATCAGGACATGGCATCAGGTTCGGTCATGATAACCGCGCGACCGTTATACTTCGCGGTCACTCCGCGCCTTGGGCGCCCGCCGTGCCGACATGACCGACGAACTCCAGACGATCATCGACCTGATCCGCTACGGCGCCAGCCGTTTCAACGCGGCCGGGTTGACCTTCGGCCACAGCTACGACAACGCCCTCGACGAAGCGACCCAACTCACCCTGCACGCGCTGCACCTGCCGCACGATCTGCCGCCGGTCTACGGCCAGTCGCGGGTGACGCTGGCCGAGAAAGAAGACGTGCTGGGGCTGTTCCTGCGCCGGATCGAAGAACGCATCCCCGCCGCCTACCTCACCGGCGAGGCCTGGTTCGCCAGCCTCAGCTTCAAGACCGACGCCCGCGCCCTGGTACCGCGTTCGCCGATCGCCGAGCTGATCGAGTCCGGCTTCGAGCCCTGGCTGGGCGGCCGCGAGGTGCGCCGCGCGCTGGACCTGTGCACCGGTTCGGGCTGCATCGCCATCGCCATGGGCCACCACAACCCCGAGTGGCACGTCGACGGCGTCGATATCAGCGACGATGCGCTTGCACTCGCCGCAGAGAACAAGGCCCGCCTGCACGCCGAAAACGTCCATTTCGTGAAGTCGGACCTGTTCGGCGGTCTGCAGGGCGAGCACTACGACCTGATCGTCACCAATCCGCCCTACGTCACCAACGACGAGACCGACGCGCTGCCGAAGGAATACTCCTTCGAGCCCGACCTGGGCCTGCGCGCGGGCGACGACGGCCTCGATCTGGCGCTGCGCATCCTCCGCGATGCGCCGCTGCACCTCACCGAAGACGGCCTGCTGATCTGCGAAGTCGGCGAATCCGAACGCGCGCTCAGCCGCCTGCTGCCCGAGCTTCCTTTAGCCTGGGTCGAGTTCAAGGTCGGGCAGATGGGCGTGTTCGTGGCCGAATGCCGCGACCTCGTCACCTACCACCCGCGCATCCGCCAGCTCGCCGACGCCCGCGATCCCGCGCTGCGCGCACCCGCGCCTGCCGGCTTGTTCTGAGGGAGTAACGAGAAACCTCATGTGCCCGTCATCCCCGCGCAGGCGGGGATCCATGCCCGGGGACGCCATGGAATATGATGTTTTGCAGGCGCTATGCTGACAACTAGAAGATTTCCGGTGCCTATCGGGACGCAACAGGCATGGATCCCCGCCTACGCGGGGATGACGGGACAGTAGCATTTCCGGACGATAAGAAATTCCGATCAAACAACCCGCCGTCTACATCTTGGCCAGCGAACGGAATGGCACGTTGTACACGGGCGTCACCAGCGATCTCGTCGCGCGTACATGTCAGCATCGCGAGCATGTCGTCGATGGCTTCACAAAGCGATACAACGTTACGATGTTGGTATGGTATGAGCTGCATGGTTCCATGGATGCTGCGATTCTTCGGGAAAAGCAGATCAAGAAGTGGAACAGGGCGTGGAAGTTGCGTTTGATCCAGGAATCGAATCCGCGATGGAATGACTTGTGGTCCGATATCGTCGGATAGTAGACAGGCATGGATCCCCGCCTTCGCGGGGATGACGAGCGAAAAGCGGTAAAGGCAGCTTCATTTAGAGCACCCAAGGCAACGCATTGAACAGTTTCGGCCACCTGCTCCGCGTCACCACGTTCGGCGAATCGCACGGGCCGGCGATCGGCTGCGTGATCGACGGCTGCCCGCCGGGATTGGCGATTTCGGAAGAAGAATTCGCGCAGGACCTGCAGCGTCGCGCCACCGGCCGTAGCCGCCACACTTCGCAGCGGCACGAAACCGATGCGGTCGAGATCCTCAGCGGCGTGTACGAAGGCCGCACCACCGGCACACCCATCGCATTGCTGGTCCGCAACACGGATGCGCGCAGCAAGGACTACGGCAACATCGCCGCGCAGTTCCGTCCGGCGCACGCCGATTACACCTACTGGCAGAAATACGGCCATCGCGACCCGCGCGGCGGCGGGCGCAGCAGCGCGCGCGAGACCACGATGCGGGTCGCTGCGGCGGTGATCGCCAAGAAATGGCTGGCCGAACATTACGGCGTGACAGTGCGTGGGCATCTGTCGCAGCTCGGCGAAGTGCTGCCCGACTACGCGCTGGGTGCCTTCGACTGGAGCGCGGTCGAAGAGAACCCGTTCTTCTGGCCGGTCGCCGCACAGGTGCCGGCGCTCGAAAGCTACATGGACGCGCTGCGCAAGTCCGGCGATTCGGTCGGCGCGCGCGTCACCGTGGTCGCCGACGGCGTGCCGCCTGGCTGGGGCGAGCCGATCTACGGCAAGCTCGACGGCGACCTCGCCGCGGCGATGATGTCGATCAACGCAGTCAAGGGCGTCGAGATCGGCGACGGCTTCGCGTCGGTCGCGCAGAAAGGCAGCTTCCACCGCGACGAAATGATCCGTGAAGGTTTTTTGTCGAACCATGCCGGCGGCATTCTCGGCGGCATCAGCAGCGGACAGCAGGTGGTGTGCTCGGTGGCGTTCAAGCCCACGTCGAGCCTGCGCCTGCCCGGACGCGGCATGAACGTGCTGGGCGAAGAGGTCGAGGTGGTCACCATCGGCCGCCACGACCCCTGCGTCGGCATCCGCGCCACGCCGATCTGCGAAGCGATGATGGCGCTGGTGCTGATGGACCAGGCGCTGCGCCATCGCGCGCAGTGCGGCGACGTCGGCGAGATTTCGCCGCGAATTCCGGCGACCGCCAAAGCGGCCGGCGACAAAGCCACCGATAAAGACACCGCCAAAAAAACCGACGATAAACGATAGCGGCCAGTCGCCGAATCCACGCCCCACAGGCAGCGACTGCGCCGCAGCGATCACCGATCGAACAAAACCATTCCTGCAGGAGCGCCGGAAGGCGCGACAGAACGCCGGCTGGCGACTATCGCGCCTTCCGGCGCTCCTGCAACAGACTTAAGGGCATTCATGATGAGCAAGCAGTTCAACGTGGCAGTGGTCGGCGCGACGGGCGCAGTGGGCGAAGTGATGTTGTCGATCCTCGCCGAGCGCAAATTTCCGGTGGGGCAGATCCACGCATTGGCCAGCGAACGCTCGGCCGGCGGAACGGTGACGTTCGGCGATCAGGAATTGATCGTGCGCGATCTGGCCGCCTTCGACCCGACCGGGATCGATATCGCGCTTTTTTCGGCCGGCGGCTCCATTTCCAAGGAATACGGGCCGAAATTCGCCGCGGCCGGCGCGGTGGTGATCGACAATTCATCGGCCTTCCGCTACGACGACGATGTGCCGCTGGTGGTGAGCGAAGTGAATCCGGAAGCCGCGAAACAGCGTCCGCGCGGCATCATCGCCAACCCGAACTGTTCGACCATGCAGATGATGGTCGCGTTGGGTCCGATCCATCGCAAGGTCGGCATCGTGCGCATCAACGTGGCGACCTACCAGTCGGTGTCCGGCGCCGGCCGTTCCGGCCCCGAGGAACTCGCCAAGCAGACCGCCGCGCTGCTGAGCTTCAAGGATCCGGACCCGAAGCGTTTCCAGGTGCAGATCGCGTTCAACCTGATCCCGCAGATCGACGATTTCCTCGACAACGGCTACACCAAGGAAGAAATGAAGCTGGTCTGGGAAACCCGCAAGATCCTCGGCGACGACAGCATCCAGGTGAATCCGACCGCGGTCAGGGTGCCGGTGTTCTACGGCCACTCCGAAGCCGTGAACGTCGAAACCCGCGAGAAGATCACCGCCGAGGAGGTCCGCACGCTGCTGTCGACCGCGCCGGGCGTGGAGATCGTCGACGAGCGCAAGCCCGCCGGCTATCCGACCCCGGTCACTCACGCCTCGGGCCGCGATGCGGTCTACGTCGGCCGCATCCGCGACGATATCTCACACCCTAAAGCGGTCAATCTGTGGATCGTTTCGGACAACATCCGCAAGGGCGCCGCCCTCAATGCGGTGCAGATCGCCGAGCTGGTCGCGGCTGAGGGTTGAAGACGAGAGTCAAGGACAACCGTTGCGAACCCCGGAAGTTGCGAAGCCTGGGGCAGGCGGCTAGAGTCTCGGGGTCGTCTCTGGGGACAAGCGTGATCAAACACTTGCGGATCACAGTTAGTGTGCTACTGGCAGTGGCGGCCTTGGTGTCGCCGCTGTCGGCGTGGGCGCTCGGGTTGGGCCAGATCAAGGTGCTGTCGCAGCGCGACCAGCCATTGCTGGCCGAAATTCCGGTCATTTCCAACGATTCCACTGAGCTGGAAGCACTCCAGGCGCGCCTGGCGTCGCCCGAAACCTTCGCCCGCATCGGCCTGTCGCCGCCGCAGGGCATCGTCTCCGATCTGCAGTTCTCGGTCGCCCTGGACGCACGCGGCCGCCCGGTGATCCGCGTGACCAGCGCCGTGCCGGTGCAGCAGCCGCTGCTGACCTTCCTGCTGGAAGTGGACTGGGGGCAGGGCCGGTTGGTGCGCGAATACTCCGCGCTGCTGGACACCCCGCAGACCGCCGCCGCACCGGTGCAGCCACCGATCCAGGAAGCGACCGTCGATCCGGGTAATACCGTGGTGCGCCTGCCCGATCCCGTGCCGGCCGCGCCGCTGACGGCGACCGAGCCCACCGCAATTCCGCTGCCGCCGCGCGATCAGACCGCCGCCGTACCCGATCCGCTGACGTCTCCGGAGCCGGTCGCGATCCCGCTGCCGCCGCAAGAAATCGCATCCTCAGACGCCACCGCTACGCCGATCGAAGTCATCACCGGTGACGAGACCCGCACCGTGCGCCAGGGCGAAACCTTGGGCGGCATCGCTGCCGGCCTCGATCGTGGTTTCAGCCTCGATCAGACCATCCTGGCGCTGCTGCGCGCCAATCCCGAAGCCTTCATCGGCGGCAATGCCAACCGGCTGAGGGCCGGCGCGGTGCTGCGCATTCCCGACAACGCCGGCATCGCCCAGTACACGCCCGACGAGGCCGCCGTGGTGGTGCGTGAGCAGGCGGCGCAATGGCGCGGTACTGGCCGTGCGCTGCCGCAGCCGCCGGCGGTAGTCGGCACGCCGGTTGGAGACTCTGCCGCCGCCGCACCCGCCCAGCCCGCGCGGCGTCCCGCCGCAGGCCGCGGCAGTGCGCAGGCGCGACTCGAAATTGTGCCGCCCTCCGCGAACGACGCGAAACGGGCGGGGACGCGATCCGGCGTCAGTGCCGGCGGTGAGGGCGACATGTTGCGACAACAGGAACTGCAAGCCAACGAAACCCTGGTCGCGCGCGCTGCCGAGGTGGAGGAGTTGAAGGCGCGCGTCGCCGAACTCGAACAACTGCAGCAGAAGCAGAACGAACTGATCGCGCTGAAGGACAGCGAGCTGGCGGCCGCGCAGCAGCGTCTGGGCAACACCCAGGCCGCCGCCCAGCCTGCGCCGGCCTCCTCCGGGATGGGGCCGTGGCTCGGCGTGGGTGCGGGTCTGCTGCTGATGGGGCTGTTGGTCTGGTGGTGGTTGCGCCGCCGTCAGCCGGTGGAGGTCGCACCGAAGCGCGATTTCGAGCGGCTCGCCGCCGCCATGCCCAAATCGAAAGGCGCGGCCGCGGACAACGTTGCGGACAGTGCATCGGGCGTGGACGAAGCGGCCGCCGAATCGACCACGCCAGCACCGGGAACCACAGCGCCGCTGCCGGCCGAACCGGCCTGGAACCGTCTGGCGAAACCGCCGGAGCCCGAAGCGCCCAAACCGGCGGCGCCGACGCGCGGCGTGCCGACCTGGCATGCCGGCGGTGTCGACGGCGGCGGTGCGCCGAACCCGTCGCAGCCGGGACAGGTGCGTCTGGACTTGGCCAAGGCTTATCTGGACATGGGCGACCGCGACACCGCGCGCACCCTGCTGGACGAAATCGTCGCGCGCGGCGATACCGAAGCGGTCCGCAGCGAAGCCGCACGCATCCTTCAGGAACTGGGCTGAGGCCCGTCCGGATCCGTCGATGCGATATGTCCTTGGCGTCGAATACGACGGCAGCAATTACAAAGGTTGGCAGCGGCTCACGCCCTACGGCCAGCAGGGTGGGCCTCGCACGCTGCAGGTCACGCTCGAAGACGCCCTGTCCGGTGTTGCCAGCCACCCCGTCGCAGTGATCTGCGCCGGGCGTACCGATGCGGGCGTGCACGCCGAATGCCAGGTGGTGAATTTCGACAGCGATGCGCAGCGCGACCCGCGTGCGTGGGTGCTGGGCACCACCACGCGCCTGCCGCCCGCGATGCGGGTGCGCTGGTGCGTCCCGGTGGAAGGCGACTTCAATGCCCGGTTTTCGGCGCGCGCGCGGCGTTATCGCTATCGCCTGCTCAATCATCAGGTGCGACCCGCGCTGGGCAGGCAATACCTCGCCTGGGAGCGCCGCAAGCTGGACGCCGACGCCATGCACCGCGCGGCGCAAAGTCTGCTGGGCGAGCAGGATTTCACCTCTTTCCGTACGGTGCACTGTCAGGCCGCGCATCCGCGCCGCGACCTGCAGTTCATCGAAGTCGTACGGGACGGCGATATCGTCACGGTGACCGTGCAGGCCAATGCGTTCCTGCATCACATGGTCCGCAATATCGTGGGCTCGCTGTTGATGATCGGTGCCGGGGAACGCCCCGAAACATGGATGGCCGAATTGCTGGCGGCGCGCGATCGCAGCCTCGCGGGCCCGACGGCGTTCGCACAGGGACTGGTGTTCGTCGGTCCGCGTTATCCGCGCACATGGCCCCTGCCCGAAGAGGTCTTGTTGGGTGAGAGCACGCTGGATGAAAGCAACCTCGATGAGGGCATGCTCGATGTCTGAGCTTCGCCGCACCCGCATCAAATTCTGCGGCCTGACCCGCGCCGGGGATGTGGCCGAAGCTTGCACGCTCGGCGTCGATGCCGTGGGCTTCGTGTTCGCCGCGCGCAGCAAGCGTCTGGTGTCGGCCGCGACGGCCGCGGACCTGCGCGACGGTCTGCAGCCGTTCGTCGATGCGGTCGCGCTGTTCATGGGCAACCCCGCGGACGAGGTGCGCGACGTCATCGCCGCCGTGCGCCCGACGATCCTGCAGTTCCACGGCGACGAGGACGACGCGTTCTGCGCCGCTTTCGGCATGCCGTATCTCAAGGCCATCGCCATGGGCGGGGACGCTGCCGTCGACGGCGCCGCCTTGCTGCGCCGCTATCCGCGCGCGGCCGGTTTCCTGTTCGACAGCAATGCCAGCGGCCAGGCCGGCGGCAGCGGCCACACCTTCGACTGGTCGCGGATTCCGGGCGATTTCGCGAAACCCTATCTGCTCGCCGGCGGCCTGCATCCGGACAACGTGTTCGACGCGATCCGCGCCACCGGCTGCTGGGGCGTGGATGTGTCGAGTGGCATCGAGTCTGCACCGGGAATCAAGGACGCGGCGCGGATGCGGCGGTTCGTCCGCGAAGTGCTGCGCGCCGATAGCGTCGACACCTGATCCACGCAGCGCACGCAATCCGGGCTTGTAGAGCGGACTTCAGTCCGCTCCTGTTCCCTCATAGCAAAGCAGCGGACTGAAGTCCGCTCTACAGGTGTGATCGACACAATTTGAGCAGACTCTCAGAATGCCCGCGTCCGCAACGAATCCCTCAGCCACTCGGCGAGCTGCTCGATCCGCGGATTGGCCGCGCGTTTCGGCGCGCACAGCACCCACTGCGCATCGGTTTCGACGAAGCCCCACGGCGCCAGCAGCCGGCCGGTGGCGATGTCGTCCGCGACCAGCGGTTCCGGCGCGATGGCGATGCCCAGGCCCGCGACCGCGGCTTCCAGCAAGTAGTAGAGATGGTCGAAACCGGTGCCCATGCGCAGGCTGTCGACATCCACGCCGACGCGCGCGGCCCAGTCGCGCCACGCCTGCGGACGCGAGGCGGTGTGCAGCAGCGCATGCGCCGCGAGCGCCTGAGGCGGCGCACCCTGCAGAGACTCGGCACCCGGCCAGCGTGGGCCGACGACCGGGCCGATCCGTTCCGCGGCGAGGATATGCACCTGCCACTCCTGAGGCCACGGCGGCGACGCGATCAGCAGGACGGCGTCCAGGCCGCTCAGCTGCGCGTCGGGCGAGGTTCCGGTGGCCGACAGATGCAGTTGCAGATCCGGCCGTTCGCGCGTCAGCCGGTCCAGTCGCGGGATGATCCAGCGCGCCAGCACGCTGCCCGGGCAGCCCAGCACCAGCGGCGCCTGCTGCGGCCCGCGGCGCAATTCCGCCCAGGCCGCGCGCAGCGGGTCGAAGGCCGCTGCCGCCGCGCCGTGCAGGCGATGGCCGAGCGGCGTCAACGCGACTCCGCGTCCCTGGCGGACGAACAGCGCCGCGCCCAATGCCTCTTCCAGCACGCGCAATTGCCGACTGACCGCGCCGTGGGTGACGTGCAGCTCGGCCGCGGCACGGCTGACGCTCTCGAGCCGCGCCACAGCCTCGAAGGCGCGCAGGGCGTTCAGTGGTGGCAGGTTCCGGATCATGAAGTGTGAGTTTTCGTAACGAGTTCGATTGATTTTATAACGCTTGCCCGCCGCCGGTCTGCGATAAACTGAAGCATCGCCGCCGCTCGACCACGCCAACGCCGCCATGCTCGACACCAAGACCGATTTCAACGCCTTTCCCGATGCCGAGGGCCATTTCGACAGATTCGGCGGCCGTTTTGTCGCCGAAACCTTGATCGGTCCGCTGCAGGAACTCGCGGCGGCCTACGACACGGCGCGGGTCGATCCGGCGTTCATCGCCGAATTCGATCGCGACCTGAAACATTACGTCGGCCGTCCCAGCCCGATCTATCACGCCGAGCGGCTCAGCGCGAAAGTCGGGGGCGCACGCATCCTGCTCAAGCGCGAAGACCTGAACCACACAGGCGCGCACAAGATCAACAACACCATTGGCCAGGGGCTGCTGGCCAGCCGCATGGGCAAACCGCGGATCATCGCCGAGACGGGCGCTGGCCAGCACGGCGTGGCCAGCGCCACGGTCGCCGCGCGGCTGGGGCTGGAATGCGTGGTCTACATGGGGGCGACCGACATCGAGCGCCAGAAGATCAACGTCTACCGCATGAAGCTGCTCGGCGCGACCGTGGTGCCGGTCACCAGCGGCTCGGCCACGCTCAAGGACGCGCTGAACGAGGCGATGCGCGACTGGGTGACCAACGTCCACAACACTTTCTACATCATCGGCACCGTCGCCGGCCCCGACCCGTATCCGCGCATGGTCCGCGACTTCAACGCCGTGGTCGGCCGCGAAGCGCGCGCGCAGATGCTGGCCGACTACGGCCGCCTGCCGGACGTGGTCACCGCCTGCGTCGGCGGCGGCAGCAACGCCATCGGCATCTTCCACGCCTTCCTCAACGATGCCGGCGTGCGCCTGGTCGGCGCCGAAGCGGCGGGCGAGGGCATCGCCAGCGGTCTGCATGCGGCCTCGTTGGCCGCCGGCCGTCCCGGTGTGCTCCACGGCAACCGCACCTACGTGCTGTGCGACGACGACGGCCAGATCATCGAAACCCATTCGATCTCGGCCGGCCTCGATTACCCGGGCGTCGGCCCTGAGCACGCCTTCCTGAAGGATCGCGGCCGTGCCGATTATCTCGGCATCACCGACGACGAAGCGATGGAAGCCTTCCATCTGCTCGCGCGCACCGAGGGCATCCTGCCGGCGCTGGAATCCAGCCACGCCATCGCCCAGGCTATGAAGCTCGCCCGCGAACTGCCGAAGGACGGGCTGGTGCTGTGCAATCTTTCGGGTCGCGGTGACAAGGACGTGCATACCGTCGCCAGCCGCGAAGGCATCATTTTCTGATTGTGGGAGCGGCGGAAGCCGCGACTGCAGGCGCTGCAACCTTTCCCTCGCGGCTCCCGCCGCTCCCACAAGGGCGATCTGTCCTTGCCGCCGTTGCCGAATGAACGCATGAACCGCATCGACACCCGTTTCGCCAAGCTCAAATCCGCCGGCCGCAAGGCGCTGGTGCCGTTCATGACCGCGGGCGATCCCTCGCGTGAGGCCACGGTGCCGGTGATGCACGCGCTGGTCGAGGCCGGCGCCGACGTGATCGAACTCGGCGTGCCGTTTTCCGACCCGATGGCCGACGGTCCCACCATCCAGCGCAGCTCCGAGCGCGCGTTGGCGCGCGGCGCCGGGCTCACCTTCGTGTTCGAGGCTGTGCGCCAGTTCCGGACGGTCGATGCGCACACGCCGGTGGTGTTGATGGGCTATCTGAATCCGGTCGAGATCCGCGGTTACGTGCGTTTCGCCGAAGAGGCTGCCGCGGCCGGTGTCGACGGGCTGTTGGTGGTGGATCTGCCACCGGAAGAGGCCGACGACCTGCGCATCGCGATGCGCGCCCACGACCTGTCGCTGATCCTGCTGGCGTCGCCGACCACGCCCGACGCGCGGCTCGACCGGCTCTGCGCCGATGCCGAGGGTTATCTCTATTACGTGAGCTACGCCGGCGTGACCGGCGCCAACCACCTCGACACCGGCGACGCCAGCGAGCATCTCGCCACGATCCGTGCCCGTGCCGGGGTGCCGGTGGTGGCGGGTTTCGGCATCAAGGACGCCGCCAGCGCCGCCGCCATGGCCCGCTCGGCCGAAGGCGTGGTGGTCGGCAGCGCGCTGGTCGCGGCCCTCGCGGAATCGGTTGACCCGACCGACGCCGCCACGCGCGCCCGGGCCTTCCTCGCGCCGCTGCGTGCGGCGCTCGACGCCGGCTGACCGCGTCACTGTCACGAATCCATCATCCGCTCCCAACCATGCGGGGGCGAACGGAGCGGACGTTTGAGTCTTGCTAGACTGGCGCGCTCGGACCTCCAGGATGGAGGCGGCCCCCACCAGAAGAAGACACCCGAACGCATGTCCTGGCTCAAAAAACTGATGCCCGCCCGAATCCGCACGGAAAGCGGCGTCTCCCGGAAACGCAGCGTGCCCGAAGGGCTCTGGGAAAAATGCGACAGCTGCGGCGCTGTGCTGTACCGGCAGGAACTGGAGGACAACCTCGAAGTCTGCCCGAAATGCGCCTTCCACATGCCGGTGCGCGCCCGCGCCCGGCTGGCGTCCTTCCTCGATCCCGGCACCGGCATCGAGATCGGCGCCGATCTCGGCCCGACCGATGTCCTGAAGTTCAAGGACCAGAAGAAATACGTCGATCGCATCAAGTCGAGCCAGAAGGCCACCGGTGAGCGCGACGCGCTGATCGTGCTGGAAGGCGCCCTGCGCCAGCGTCCGATCGTGGCGGCCGCGTTCGACTTCGCGTTCATGGGCGGCTCGATGGGTTCGGTGGTCGGCGAACGCTTCGCCCGCGGCGCCGAGCGCGCCCGCGACATCGGCGCGCCCTTCGTCTGCTTCTCCGCCAGCGGCGGCGCGCGCATGCAGGAAAGCCTGTTCTCGCTGATGCAGATGGCCAAGACCTCGGCCGCCCTCGGCCGCCTGCGCGCGGCCGGGCTGCCGTACATCTCGGTGATGACCCATCCGACCACCGGCGGCGTTTCCGCCTCATTCGCGATGCTGGGCGACATCAACATGGCCGAACCCGGCGCGCTGATCGGCTTCGCAGGCCCGCGCGTGATCGAGCAGACCGTGCGCGAAACCCTGCCCGAAGGCTTCCAGCGCCCCGAATTCCTGCTCGACCACGGCGCCATCGACCAGATCTGCGACCGCCGCGAACTGCGCGAACGCATCGCCCATCTGGTCGCGATGCTGATGCGCCAGCCGATGCCGGAAGACGAGTTGGTGGCGGAAGGCTGAGGGCCGCGGAGCGGGGCGTATCGACGGCGCACGGACTTGCCGGTGCTCGAAAATACACGTCGTCCTCGCGCAGGCGAGGATCCGGACGGGATCATCGATGATTGCCGGGTCCCCGCTTGCGCGGGATGACGGGATTCGAGTGCTTTTCCCGTCTTCCCGATCACCTTTCCACGGCGTTCTTCAATGACAAGAAAATACTTCGGCACCGACGGCATCCGCGGCAGGGTCGGCGAGGGCGTCATTTCGGCTGACTTCGTGCTGCGCCTGGGCAACGCCTACGGCCACGCACTGCGCGCGGCGGTGCGCCATATCGACGAGAAGCGCGGTGGTGAGTGGCGCAAGCCGATGGTAGTGATCGGCAAGGACACCCGGATTTCCAACTACATGTTCGAGGCCGCGCTGGAGGCCGGACTGGTCGCGGCCGGTGTGGACGTGCAACTCATGGGCCCGATGCCCACGCCGGCGGTGTCGCATCTCACCCGTTCGCTCGGCGCCGACGGCGGCATCGTCATCAGCGCCTCGCACAACCCGCACTACGACAACGGCATCAAGTTCTTCTCCGCCGAGGGCGAGAAGCTCGACGACGCCACCGAACTGGCGATCGAGGCTGCGCTCGACAAACCTTTCAGCACGGTTGCGTCCGACCAGCTCGGCAAGGCCGTGCGCACCCGCGACACCATCGGCCGCTATGTCGAAGCCTGCAAAAGCTCGGTGCCGCGGCGTTTCGATCTGGGCGGCATGAAGATCGTCGTCGACTGCGCCCACGGCGCGACCTATCAGATCGGCCCGCTGGTGCTGCGCGAACTCGGCGCCCAGGTCGAAGCCATCGGCGTCGATCCCAACGGCGTCAACATCAATGATGGCGTCGGTTCCACGCATCCGGACGCGCTGGTCGCGCGCGTGCTGGCCAGCGGCGCGGACCTGGGCATCGCCTTCGACGGCGACGGCGACCGGCTGCTGTTCGTCGACAGCGACGGCATCGTGCGCGACGGCGACGATCTGTTGTACGTACTCGCCACCGACTGGCAGGCCAGCGGTCGCCTGCGCGGCCCGGTGGTCGGCACGCTGATGACCAATTACGGCTTGGAGCGCGCTTTCGGCGAGCGCGGCATTGCATTCATGCGCACCAAGGTCGGCGACCGCTACGTCCATCAGGCGCTGCTGGAGCACGAGGGTGTCCTCGGCGGCGAAACCTCCGGTCATCTGCTGTGCCTGGACCGGGTCAGCTCCGGCGACGGCATCATCAGCGCCCTGCAGGTGCTGGAAGTGCTGCGCCGGCGTGGCCTGAGCCTGCAACAGGTGCTGGCCGGCTTCGGCAAGGCGCCGCAGAAGACCGTGAATGTAAAGGTGGCGGCGGGCAGCAAGCCGGCCGAGGCCGAAAGCGTGAAAAAGGCGCTGGCCGAAGCCCAGGTGGCGGTGCAGGGCAGGGGCCGCGCGTTCCTGCGTCCCTCGGGCACGGAGCCGGTGGTGCGGGTGACGGTGGAAGCCGACGACGCCCAGCTGATGCAATCCACGCTCGATCGGCTGGCCGACGCGGTTCGCGCCGCGATTTGACTCCGGTCGGCGCGCGCCTCGACCTGCCGAAATTCCGCATCGCCTATGCCGGCCCGGCCCGGCAGCGGTAATCTTGACGAAGCATTCCAGGACGATAGAACGACATGACCCAGGCTTCCGCCCCGTACATTCCGACCCTCGACATCCGCCGCTACGACACTGATCGCGAGGCTTTCGTCGCCGAACTTGGCGCGGCCTACCGCGAATGGGGATTCGCCGGCATCCGCGGCCACGGCATCCCGCAGGATCTGATCGACGGCGCCTACGACACGTTCGTGCGTTTCTTCGCGCTGCCCACCGACACCAAGATGGGCTACCACCTGCCCGGCACCGGCGGCGCCCGCGGCTACACCGCGTTCGGCGTGGAAACCGCGAAGGATTCCAAGCATTTCGATCTCAAGGAGTTCTGGCACATCGGCCGCGAGATCCCGGACGATTCCGGCTATCGCGAAGTCATGCCGCCGAACATGTGGCCGCCTGAAACCCCGGATATGCGCGAACGCGGCTACGCCCTGTACCAGGCGCTGGACGCGCTTGGATCGCGGGTACTTTCCGCGCTTGCGCTACATCTTGGCCTGCCGGAAACCTATTTCGCCGACAAGACCGACTCCGGCAATTCGATCCTGCGCGCGATCCACTACCCGCCGATCACCGCCGACGACATCCCCAACGTCCGCGCCGGTGCGCACGAAGACATCAATCTGATCACCCTGCTGGTCGGCGCCAGCGCCGCAGGCCTGGAAGTGAAGTCCCAGCAGGGCGCGTGGGTACCGTTCACCTCCGACGCCGACACCATCGTGGTCAACATCGGCGACATGCTGCAGCGCCTGACCAACCACGTGTATCCCTCGACTACTCATCGTGTGGTCAACCCGCCGGGTGAGCAGGCGCGCAAACCGCGCTATTCGATCCCGTTCTTCCTGCATCCGAACCCGGATTTCCTGATCGACGTGCTGCCGTCGTGCGTCAGCGCCGACAAACCGAGTCGTTACCCGGAGCCGATCACCGCACAGGGTTATCTGGAAGAGCGGCTGCGCGAGATCAAGCTGAAGTAATCGCAGAACCCCGTAGGAGGGCCTTCAGGCCCGATCTCTTGACTGTTTCATCCTGCCGTTATCGGGGCTGAAGCCCCTCCTGCATGGGCGCGCATTCAATCAGCGTCCCGGAACTCCTTGCTACGGCTGGCCACCAGCGCACGCGCCAGGCCATCCGGCAGATATTTCGAGATCCCGGCGATCACCCGGTTGGTGCGGCCGGTGATGCAGCGGGTCTGGCCGCGTTCCACCGCATCCAGGCCCAGCCGGGCCACGCTCGCAGCGTCCAACCAGAGCAGTTTCGGCAGCTTCGACACCCGCTCGCGCATGCCGTTGACGTCGTGGAATTCGGTGTAGGTAAAGCCCGGGCAAAGTGCGGACACGTTGACGCCGCGTTCCGCGACTTCCAGCGCCAACGCTTCCGAAAAACGGATCAGGAAGCTCTTGGCGGCGCCGTACAGGGTATGCCCCGCCGATGCCGGCACCAGTCCAGCGAGCGACGCCACATTGATGATCCGCCCGTAGCCCGCGGCTTCCATCGCCGGCAGGAAGCGATGGGTCAGCTCGGAGACGGCGACGATCATCACCTGCAGGAAATCGGCGTGGGTCTTCCAGTCGGCGGACAGATAGCGCCCGGGCACGCCGTAGCCGGCGTTGTTCACCAGATGCGCCACGTGCAGTCCGCGGGCGGCGATCTCGGCATGCAGCGCCGCCGGCGCGCCGGGGTCGGCCAGATCGGCCGCCAGCGTCACCACGTCGACCTGGGGCCGGAGTTCGTCGGCCAAGGCCTGCAGACGCTCGGTCCGGCGCGCGGTCAGGATCACGGGTACGCCGCGGCGGGCGTATTCGCGGGCGATGGCGGCGCCGATGCCGCTGGAAGCGCCGGTGACCAGCGCGTAGCCCTTGGCAGGTGTGTGGCCACTGCTGTTCGCATTCATTCGCTTGTCCTTTCCATTCGCAGCGTTCGCCGAGGCCGGCCCAGCCGCCAAGCATACCTGCCTCAACGGCGAGGGCGCGCCATCGGCTATCCTGTGCCGATACCGTTCTGGAGCATCACATGCGCCGCAAAATCGTCGCCGGAAATTGGAAGTTGCACGGCAGCCGCGCCTTCGCCACCGATCTGGTGGCCGCCATCTCCGCAGGACTGCCGGCGGCCGGCGTCGATGTCGTGGTGATGCCGCCATTGCCGTACATCGGCGAGCTGATCGAAACCTTCGAGGCGCGCGGCGTGCTGTTCGGCGCCCAGGACGTGAGCGCCAACGAGAAAGGCGCCTATACCGGCGAAGTCTCGGCCGCGATGCTGGTCGACATCGGCGCCCGCTACGGCCTGGTCGGACATTCCGAGCGCCGTCAATACCACGCCGAGAGCGACGCTATGGTCGCCCGCAAATTCCTCGCCGCCAAGCAGGCCGGGCTGGTGCCGGTGCTGTGCGTCGGCGAGTCGCTGCATGAACGCGAGGCGGGGCAGACCGAGTACCGGATCGAGACCCAGCTCGCCGCGATCTTCGAGGCGGCGGGCGCGCAAGCCTTCGCCGGTGCGGTCATCGCCTACGAACCCGTCTGGGCCATCGGCACTGGCAGAACCGCCTCGCCGGCCCAGGCCCAGGCCGTCCACGCCTTCATCCGTGGCGAAGTTTCGGCGCGCGATGCTACAATCGCCGGCTCGCTGCCCATCCTGTACGGGGGCAGCTGCAAGCCGGACAACGCGACCGAGCTGTTCGCACAGCCGGACGTGGATGGCGGATTGATCGGAGGCGCCTCGCTGGTGGCCGCCGATTTCCTCGCCATCGTCGCGGCCGCACGGGCCTGATCCTCCGGAATGTATTCCGGGATGCTGGCCCGCGCGGACCTCGTTCCGGCAGCCCCGCACCTTCTCCTACGAGCGCCAACGATGCTGTTGATCCTCAATGTTCTATATGTCCTGGTCGCGCTCTCCATGATCGCGCTGATCCTCATGCAACGCGGCGCCGGTGCGTCGGCGGGCTCGGGTTTCGGCGCTGGCGCCTCGGCCACGGTGTTCGGCTCGCGCGGCGCGTCGAACTTCCTGTCGAAGTCGACCAAGTGGCTGGCCATCCTGTTCTTCTCGGTGGCTCTGTTCATGGCGTGGCATGCCACCCATAGCGCGAAACCCAAGACGGCGATCGAGCAGGATCTCGGCGTGATGTCGCAGACCGCTGTGCCGAAGGCTGATCCGAAAGCCCCGGCCGTTCCGACGGCGCCTGCGGCGCAGCCGATTCCCGGTGCTGTGCCTCAGCCTGTTTTGCAGCCGCCTGTTCCGCAGCCCGTTCCGGGAGCGCCCGCGCAGACGGCTCCGGTGAAGCCCGCCGGCCAGCCGACGGCGCCTGCAGCAACGGCTCCGGCCAAACCGGCGCCGCAGGGAGGCTGAACGCGTTTCCCGGGTGCGGCTCCGTCCGCGCCTGAAGTCGCTTCGACGCATCGCATCGCGAATGCGTCGACGAACGATCCCGATACCGGTGCATCATCCCGGTTCGTATCGAAAAGGGTGCGACTTTTGCGCAGCATCCTTTACAATAGTCAGGCTTCGCGCGCCGCACGGCGCGAAACTGCGATATTGCCCAGATGGCGGAATTGGTAGACGCACTACCTTGAGGTGGTAGCGACGTAAGTCGTGGGGGTTCGAGTCCCCCTTTGGGCACCAGATCGCAGCAACAATCAGCATCACCGTTACCGAAACTCATGCACGGACGCATGGGGCGATGTCAGGGAAACGACATCCGGTTCCACGAACGCCCGCACACTCCTCGTGCGGTTTTTTTCGGGGAACGGGAACGCGATTCGGTCGCAGGCGATCCGTCGACACAACCCAACGCCGAGAGAACTGAAGTGCTGGCCGAATATCTGCCGACCCTGCTGTTTCTGATCGTTGCCACCGGCATAGGCATCGCCCTGATCGTCGTCGGCAACTTCCTTGGCCCCAAGCGTTTCGACGCCGAAAAGCTTTCGCCCTACGAGTGCGGCTTCAACGCATTCGAGGACGCGCGGATGCGCTTCGACGTGCGCTATTACCTCATCGCGATCCTGTTCATCGTCTTCGATCTGGAAATCGCCTTCGTCTATCCGTGGGCGCTGGTGTTCCGCGAGCTCGGCGTGTTCGGTCTGATCGAAATGGGCGTGTTCCTGGGGCTGCTGCTGATCGGTTTCATTTACGTCTGGAAGAAGGGTGCGCTGGAATGGGAGTGATTTCGTTACCCATGCGCCGGATCTGGCATCCTGCCGCGACCGCTGCACAAGCGCCCACGGCCAAGCCGCGTTCGCTTGTCGCGACGAAAGCCTGCGGTTTCGCCGCGGCGGCACATCCCTGTGCCGATCCATGCGCTGACGTGGGGAACTGCTGAGATGAGCGTGATCAACTCGATCCAGAAGATCGCGGACTTCGCCAATAATCCGATTCCGGAAGGGCGGCTCGACGACATCCTGCGTCCCGAGAGCCTGCTGTCCGAGGATGGCAATCCGCTGCTCGAACATGGCTTCGTCACCACCAGTTTCGACGTGCTCTGGAACTGGGCGCGTACCGGCTCGATGTGGCCGATGACCTTCGGCCTGGCCTGCTGCGCCGTGGAAATGATGCACGCCGGCGCCGCGCGTCTCGACCTCGATCGCTACGGCGTGGTGTTCCGCCCATCGCCGCGCCAGTCCGACGTGATGATCGTCGCCGGCACCCTGGTCAACAAGATGGCCCCGGCGCTGCGCAAGGTCTACGACCAGATGCCCAACCCGAAGTGGGTGATTTCGATGGGCAGTTGCGCCAACGGCGGCGGCTATTATCATTATTCGTATTCGGTGGTGCGCGGTTGCGACCGCATCGTCCCGGTCGACGTCTACGTCCCGGGCTGCCCGCCGACCGCCGAAGCGCTGGTCTACGGCATTCTGCAACTGCAGAAGAAAATTCGCCGCGGCACCAATTTCGGCGACAACATCCAGGGTGTCCGCTGACATGGCCGACAACGCCTTCGTCGAGCGCCTGCGCGCACGTTTTCCAGCCGCGGCTGTCACTGTCGCGGAACCGCGCGGTGAGGTCGGCATCGAATTCCCGGACGGCGACTGGCATGCCGGCTGCGAAACGCTACGCGACGAGTTCGGTTTCGAGTCGCTGGTCGACCTGTGCGGCGTCGATTACCTCGGCTACGGCAGCGACGAGTGGGACACCGATGTGTCTTCGGAAGGTTTCAGCCGTGGCGTCGAAGGCCGCGGCGTCGGCCGCTTCAAGTACGGCGAAAGCACCACCCAGCAGACCGAGGGGCTCGAAGGCCAGACCATCGAATCTGTTCCGCAGCGTCGCTATGCCGCCGTCGCGCAATTGCTGTCGGTGCAGCACAACCGCCGCGTGCGGGTGAAGGCGTTCGCGCAGAATGACGATCTGCTGATCGTGGCGTCGCTGACCGACCTGTGGCCGGTGGCCAACTGGTTCGAGCGCGAGGCGTTCGATCTGTTCGGCATCATCTTCGAAGGCCACCCGGACCTGCGCCGCATCCTCACCGATTACGGCTTCATCGGTCATCCGTTCCGCAAGGATTTCCCGCTGATCGGCAATGTCGAAGTGCGTTACGACGAAGAGAAGAAACGCGTGATCTACGAACCCGTGACCTCGGTCGAACCGCGCGTCGGCGTGCCGCGGGTGATCCGCGACGATGCGCGCTACGCCACCGCCTCGGGCGAGTCGGCGGCGCGCAAGGCGGAGTCTCCGAAATGACCACTGCGCACCCAGCCAGCGAAGCCTTCGCCAGCAACGTCACCGAAGCGCGCCAGGAAATCCGCAATTACACCTTGAACTTCGGCCCGCAGCATCCGGCCGCGCACGGTGTGTTGCGTCTGATTCTCGAAATGGACGGCGAAATCGTCCAGCGCGCGGATCCGCACATCGGTCTGCTGCATCGCGGCACCGAAAAACTCGCCGAATCCAAACCGTTCAACCAGTCGATCGGTTACATGGATCGCCTCGACTACGTGTCGATGATGTGCAACGAGCACGCCTACGTGCTTGCCATCGAACGCCTGATGCAGATCGAAGCGCCGGAACGCGCGCAGTGGATCCGCACGATGTTCGACGAGATCACCCGCATTCTGAATCATCTGATGTGGATCGGCTCGAACGCGCTCGATCTCGGCGCGATGGCGGTGTTTCTCTACGCGTTCCGCGAACGCGAAGAGTTGATGGACGTCTACGAGGCAGTATCCGGCGCGCGCATGCACGCGACCTACTATCGTCCGGGCGGCGTCTATCGCGATCTTCCCGAAAAAATGCCGCAGTACCGCGAATCGCCGTGGCGCAAGGGCGGCAAGCTCAAGCGCTTCAACGAATGGCGCGAAGGATCGATGCTCGATTACATCGAAGCGTTCGCCAAGGACTTCCCGGCACGCGTCGACGAATACGAAACCCTGCTCACCGACAACCGCATCTGGAAACAGCGCACCGTCGGCATCGGCGTGATCCCGCCGGAACAGGCGCTTGCCTGGGGCATGACCGGCCCGATGATCCGCGGTTCGGGCATTGCCTGGGACCTGCGCAAGAAGCAGCCTTACGCGAAATACGCGGAAGTGGATTTCGACATCCCGGTCGGCGTGGCGGGCGATTGCTACGACCGTTATCTGGTCCGCGTCGCCGAGATGCGCGAATCCACCCGCATCATCCAGCAGTGCGTGAAGTGGCTCAAAGCCAATCCCGGCCCGGTGATGATCGACAACTACAAGGTCGCTCCGCCCAGCCGCGAATCCATGAAAGACGATATGGAAGCGCTGATCCATCACTTCAAACTGTTCACCGAAGGCTATTGCGTGCCGGTCGGCGAAACCTACTGCGCGGTCGAAGCGCCGAAGGGCGAGTTCGGCTGTTATCTGGTGTCCGATGGCGCGAACAAGCCGTTCCGCGTGCATCTGCGCGCGCCGGGTTTCGCGCATCTGTCGTCGATGGACACGATCGTGAAGGGCCACATGCTGGCCGACGTGGTGGCGATGATCGGTACCTACGACGTCGTCTTCGGCGAAATCGATCGCTAAGGGTGCAGAGAGAATGAAAGCGACCGGAAATTTTGAAGCCTGCCGCAACGTCGACCCGATGGTCGCGTTGAGCGACAAGACGCGGGCGCACATCGATCACTGGCTGGGCAAGTTCCCGCCGGATCGCAAACGTTCGGCGGTGCTGCAGGGTCTGCACGCCGCACAGGAACAGAACGAAGGCTGGCTGACCGACGAACTCATCGCCGCAGTCGCGAAGTATCTCGACCTGCCGCCGGTGTGGGCATACGAAGTCGCGACCTTCTACTCGATGTTCGAGACCGAGAAGGTCGGCCGCCACAACGTCGCGTTCTGCACCAACATCAGTTGCTGGCTCAACGGCGCCGAAGACCTCGTCGCTCACGCCGAGAAGAAACTCGGCTGCAAACTCGGCGAATCGTCGGCGGACGGCCGCGTGTTCCTCAAGCGCGAGGAAGAGTGCCTCGCTGCGTGCTGCGGCGCGCCGATGATGGTCATCAACGGTCATTACCACGAACAGCTGGACGTCGCGAAAGTCGACGCGCTGCTCGATGGTCTGAAGTAAGGCGGGGCGACGAGATGGCTCATCACGACACCCACACCGGTCCCGTCGGCCCCGCGCCGAAGGAACATCAGGTCGTCTACACCACGCTGCACTTCGACAAGCCGTGGTCGTACGAGAACTACCTGAAAACCGGCGGTTACAGCGCACTGCGCAGGATCATCGAAGAGAAGATCCCGCCGGACCAGGTGATCGACATGGTCAAGGGCTCCGGGCTGCGCGGTCGCGGCGGCGCGGGCTTTCCCACCGGCCTGAAGTGGAGCTTCATGCCCAAGGGCACCGGCATGCAGAAGTACATCCTCTGCAACTCGGACGAATCCGAGCCCGGCACCGCAAAGGATCGCGACATTCTGCGCTACAACCCGCATGCGGTGATCGAAGGCATGGCCATCGCCTGCTACGCCACCGGTTCGACGGTCGCTTACAACTATCTGCGCGGCGAGTTCCATCACGAGCCGTTCGAGCATCTGGAAGAAGCCACCGCCGAGGCCTACAAGCACGGTTGGCTGGGCAAGAACGTGCTCGGCAGCGGCATCGATATCGACATCCATAACGCGCTCGGCGCCGGCGCCTACATCTGCGGCGAAGAAACCGCGTTGATGGAATCGCTGGAAGGCAAGAAAGGCCAGCCGCGCTACAAGCCGCCGTTTCCGGCCAATTTCGGCCTGTATGGCCGTCCGACCACGATCAACAACACCGAGACCTACGCCTCGGTGCCGGCGATCATCCGCAACGGCGCCGAGTGGTTCCTCAATCTCGGCAAGCCCAACAACGGTGGCCCGAAGATCTTTTCGGTCTCCGGGCATGTCGCGAAACCGGGCAATTACGAAGTCCGCCTCGGCACTTCGTTCGCTGATCTGTTGGAGATGGCCGGCGGCGTGCGCAACGGCCACAAGTTGAAAGGCGTGATCCCCGGTGGTTCGTCGATGCCGGTGTTGCCGGCGGAAGCGATGCTCGCCTGCACGATGGATTACGACTCGATCCAGAAGGCCGGTTCCGGCCTCGGTTCTGGCGCGGTCATCGTGATGGACGAAACCACTTGCATGGTCCGTGCCTGCCAGCGCATCGCACGGTTCTACTTCAAGGAAAGCTGCGGCCAGTGCACGCCGTGCCGCGAAGGCACCGGCTGGATGTATCGCATGCTCACCCGCATCGTCGAGAAACAGGCGACGATGGAAGATCTGCACATGCTGCGCGCCGCTGCCGGTCAGATCGAAGGCCACACCATCTGCGCGTTCGGCGAAGCCGCTGCGTGGCCGGTGCAGGGTTTCCTGCGCCATTACTGGAACGAATTCGAGTACGCGATCGTGAACAAGCGTTTCCTGGTCGACGATCAGCGCGAAGGTACCGTGATTGGATCGGTCGAGCAGGTGGCGGCATGAGCACCGAAACCGTGAACGCTCCCGTCGCGCCGGTCGTGCCCGAAGGCCATGTCGCCATCGAGATCGATGGACAGTCGCTGTTCGCGCCCAAGGGCTCGATGATCATCCATGCCGCCGACAAGGCCGGCATTCCGATCCCGCGTTTCTGCTATCACGAGAAGCTGCCGATCGCCGCGAACTGCCGCATGTGCCTGGTCGACGCCGAAATGGGCGGTCGTCCGATGCCCAAGCCGCAGCCGGCCTGCGCGACGCCGGTCGCCGACGGCATGAAAGTCTTCACGCGCAACGAAAAGGCGCTGAAGGCGCAGCGCAACGTGATGGAATTCTTGCTCATCAATCATCCGCTGGACTGCCCGATCTGCGATCAGGGCGGCGAGTGCGAACTGCAGGATCTGTCGCTGGGCTATGGCCGCTCGGTCAGCCGTTTTTCGGAGCGCAAGCGCACCGTGGCGGACGAGGACATGGGGCCGCTGGTCGCCACCGAAATGACCCGCTGCATCCAGTGCACGCGCTGTGTCCGTTTCACCGCCGACATCGCCGGCACCTACGAACTCGGCGGCATGCAGCGCGGCGAGAATCTGCAGATCGGCACCTACGACGGCAAACCGCTGACCACCGAACTGTCCGGCAACGTCATCGACGTCTGCCCGGTCGGCGCGTTGACCAACAAGGTCTTCCGCTTCCGCGCCCGCCCGTGGGAACTCATCGCCAAGGAATCGCTCGGCTATCACGATGCGCTCGGCAGCAATCTGTTCCTGCACGCGCGCCGCGGCGATGTGATGCGCTCGGTGCCGCGCGACAACGAAGCGGTCAACGAATGCTGGCTGTCGGATCGCGACCGCTATTCGCATCAGGGTCTTTACGCTGAAGACCGCGCGACCAAACCACTGATCCGTGTGGAAAACAGCGAAGGCGGCGATGTGTTCCGCGAAGCCTCGTGGGAAGAGGCCTTGACCAAGGCTGCCGAGATCCTGCGCACTCATCGCGGCGACGCGCTGGGCGTACTCGCGCATCCATCGACATCCAACGAGGAGGGCGCCTTGCTCGCCCGTCTCGCCGACGCGCTGGGAACCGGCAACCTCGACCATCGCATCGCACAGCACGATCTGTCGGACGGCGCGGTCGCCGCGCAGTTCGCGATGTCGGTCGCCGAGATCGGAACCGCCGACGCCGTCGTCATTGTCGGCTCGAATCTGCGCCACGAAGTGCCGCTGCTGCATCAGCGCCTGCTCCAGGCCTCGAAGCGCGGTACGAAGATCCATGTCATCAATCCGGTCGATTTCGATTTCACATTCCCGACCGCGTCGAAAACCATCGTGCCACCGTCGCAGCTCGCGTCCACGCTGGAGGACTTCAAGCTCGAGAACGCCGCTAAAGTGGCCGTGATCGTCGGTGCAGTCGCCGAGAATGGCGTTCATGCCGCCGCGATCCGCAAGGCTGCCGCTGGATTCGCATCTGCGAACAAAGCCGCGCTGTGCCGGATTCCGCAGGGCGCCAACGCGCTTGGTCTTGCGCAGATCGGCGTGCTGCCGACCGCGCGCGATGCGCAGGCGATGCTGGCCGACGCTCGCGCCGCATATGTGCTGTACGGCATCGAACCCGGTCTCGATTTCGCCGACCAGGCGCATGCGCTCAAAGCATTGGGTGCGGCGAAGGTCGTGGCCTTCAGTCACTTCGCCTGCCGCTCCACGCGCGCGGTCGCCGATGTGATCCTGCCGATCGGCGCACTGCCGGAAATCGACGCCACGCTCACCAATCTCGATGGTCGCGACCAGCGTGCGGTCGCCGGCGGCAAGCTGCCGGGCGATGCCCGCCCGGGCTGGCGCGTACTGCGTGCACTCGGTGGCGAACTCGGTGCGGCTGGCTTCGAATTCACTGATCTGGCGGGTCTCCGTGCTGGCGTTTCACTGCGCGCCGTTGCGGTCGCCGCATCGTCGGCGTCCCTCGGCATCGGCGAAGGCCTTGAGCTTGCGGTATCGCAGGCGATCTATCGCGTCGATGGCGTGACCCGTCGTGCGTCGGCCCTGCAGTCGCATCCGCTCAACGCAGGCCCGCGGATCGTGCTGCATCCGGCGGATGCCGCTGCTTCGTCGCTTATTGACGGCGCGATGGCGAAAGTCGACAACGGCGTCGGCACTGCAACGCTGCAGGTCGTCGTCGATGATCGCGTCGCCCAGGGCGCTGCGTGGGTCGAATCCGGCTACGGCGCGACCGCCGCGCTCGGTGGCGGCCGTGTCCGCGTGACTGGTGCCGCAGCGACCGGAGCCGCCGCATGAACATGTTGTTCGATGCGCTGCGCGACTGGATCCTCGCGATGGGCACCACCGGCGCACTGCTGTGGATCGTGCTGAAGATCCTTGCGATCATGATGCCGGTCATCATCGCCGTCGCGTTCTACGTGGTCTGGGAACGCAAGCTGATCGGTTGGATGCACGTCCGTCACGGCCCGATGTATGTGGGTTGGGGCATCCTCCAGGCCTTCGCCGACGTGTTCAAGTTGCTGTTCAAGGAAGTGATCCAGCCGAGCAGCGCGAACAAGCCGTTGTTCATCCTCGCGCCGATGCTGGCGCTGGTGCCGGCGCTCGCAGCGTGGGCAGTGGTGCCGTTCGACGCCAAACTCGTGCTCTCGAACGCTAATGCCGGTCTGCTGTATCTGCTGGCGATGACCTCGCTGGGCGTGTACGGCATCATCCTCGCGGGTTGGGCGTCGAATTCGAAATACGCGTTCCTCGGCGCGATGCGCGCGGCCTCGCAGGTCGTGTCCTACGAAATCGCGATGGGCTTCGCGCTGGTCGGCGTGCTGATGGCCGCCGGCAGTCTCAACATCACCGATATCGTGGTCGCGCAATCCGGTGATGCCGGCTTCTTCGAGTGGTTCTGGTTCCCGCTGTTGCCGCTGTTCATCGTCTACTTCGTGTCCGGTGTGGCCGAGACCAACCGTGCGCCGTTCGACGTGGTCGAAGGCGAGTCGGAAATCGTCGCCGGTCACATGGTCGAGTATTCGGGTTCGCAGTTCTCGCTGTTCTTCCTGGCCGAATACGCCAACATGATTCTGGTCAGCTTTCTGACCGCGCTGTTCTTCCTCGGCGGCTGGCTCAGCCCGTTGCAGGGTTGGATCACGGCGGACGTGTCGCCGTGGGTCGACTGGATCTGGAAGGGCGGCTGGCCGTGGCTGCTGCTGAAGGTCTTCTTCTTCGCCAGCGTCTTCATCTGGTTCCGCGCTTCGTTCCCGCGCTATCGCTATGACCAGATCATGCGTCTGGGCTGGAAGGTCTTCATCCCGATCACCATCGCGTGGATCTTCGCCACCGCTCTGCTGGTGTTCTTCGGCGTGTTCGAGAAGGGCGTGTAATGACCAAGATCGTCTCCTATCTGAAAAGCCTGCTGCTGCTGGAATTGTTCCAGGGCATGGCGCTGACGTTCAAGTATCTGTTCCGTCCCAAGTACACGCTGATGTACCCGATGGAAAAGACTCCGCAGTCGCCGCGTTTTCGCGGCCTGCACGCGCTGCGTCGCTATCCCAACGGCGAGGAGCGATGCATCGCCTGCAAGCTCTGCGAGGCGGTGTGTCCGGCGTTGGCGATCACCATCGACTCCGAGCAGCGCGCCGACGGCACCCGCCGGACCACGCGCTACGACATCGATCTGTTCAAGTGCATCTTCTGCGGATTCTGCGAGGAGTCCTGCCCGGTCGACTCGATCGTGGAAACCCATATCCACGAGTACCACTTCGAGAATCGCGGCGAGAACATCGTCAACAAAACGCAGTTGTTGGCCATCGGCGACCGTCTCGAAAAAGAGATCGCCGAACGTCGCACCGCCGACGCCAGCTACCGATAAGCACGCTTCGTTGAATACATATCCTTGAGGGCAGCCGTGGAATTCACCACTCTCGCATTTCTGGTTTTCGCCACGATCGCCGCCATATCGGCGGGCGGGGTGATTACCATGCGCAATCCGGTACACGCCGCGCTGTGCCTCGTGCTGACTTTCTTCACCGTCGCCTGCACCTGGATCCTCGCCGGCGCCGAATTCCTCGGCGTGGCCCTGATCCTGGTCTACGTGGGCGCGGTGATGGTGCTGTTCCTGTTCGTCGTGATGATGCTCGATGTCGATGTCGCGCCGATGCGCGAAGGCTTCGTGCGCTATCTGCCGCTGGGTCTGCTGGTCGCGGTGGTGATGCTGATCGAAATGCTGACCCTGATCGGCGTGAAGGCGGAGTTCGCCTCAACGTTCGGCGAAGATCCCGCCGCAGTGCAGGGGCTCTCGAACACCGCCTGGATCGCGCGCGCATTGTTCACCGATTATCTGCTGCCCTTTGAAGTTGCCGCAGTCATTCTGACTATCGCAGTGGTCGCGGCGGTGATGCTGACCCTGCGCCGCCGCAGCGGCACGAAACACCAGAACCCCGCCGAGCAATCGCGCGTCCGCGCGCAGGACCGGGTCCGCTTGATCAAGATGAAGGCTGAAACCCCGGCGACGGCAGGCGATGCTGCGGTGAGCGATGAGGTGAAGTCATGATGGGACCGATTGCCCTCGGGCACTATCTGGCGTTGGGGGCCGCGCTGTTCTGCATCAGTCTGGCCGGCATCTTCCTCAACCGGAAGAACGTCATCATTCTGCTGATGTCGATCGAATTGATGCTGCTCAGCGTCAACATCAACTTCGTCGCGTTTTCGCGCCACCTCGGCGATGTCGCCGGACAGATTTTCGTGTTCTTCATCCTGACCGTGGCCGCTGCGGAGGCCGCGATCGGCCTGGCGATCCTGGTCACCCTGTTCCGCAATCGGCGCACGATCAACGTCGCTGACATCGACACTCTGAAAGGCTGACGGAACCCGGCATGGAACACACTGTTATGGAGCACGCAATCTCCAAATCCATCCTGGTTGCGGTCGTCCTCGCGCCGTTGTTCGGCGCGATCCTGGCCGGACTGTTCGGCCGTCGCATCGGCCGGGTCGGCGCGCACAGCGCGACCATCCTCGGCGTCGGCGCGAGCTGCGCGCTGTCCTGCTACGTGCTGTGGCAACTGGTCGCGCAGGGCGCCGTGCCGTTCAACGAAAACCTCTACACCTTCTTCGACGTCGCCGGTTACGATGCGCACGTCGGTTTCATGGTCGACAAGCTGACCGCGATGATGATGGTGGTCGTCACCTTCGTCTCGCTGCTGGTCCACATCTACACCATCGGTTACATGGCCGAAGACCCGGGTTACCAGCGCTTCTTCAGCTATATCAGCCTGTTCACGTTCTCGATGCTGATGCTGGTGATGAGCAACAACTTCCTGCAGTTGTTCTTCGGCTGGGAAGCGGTGGGTCTGGTCTCGTATCTGCTGATCGGCTTCTGGTTCAAGCGTCCCAGCGCGATCTTCGCGAATCTCAAGGCATTCCTGGTCAATCGCGTCGGCGACTTCGGTTTCCTGCTGGGGATCGCCGGCGTGCTGTTCTGGTTCAACACGCTCGATTACGCGACCGTGTTCGCCAACGCATCCAGCACCATCGGCGGCGGCCAGACGGTCGCGATTTTCGAAGGCCACGAGTGGTCGGTCGCGACGCTGATCTGCATCTGCCTGTTCATCGGCGCGATGGGCAAGTCGGCGCAGGTGCCGTTGCATGTCTGGCTGCCGGACTCGATGGAAGGCCCGACCCCGATTTCCGCGCTGATCCACGCCGCGACGATGGTCACCGCCGGCATCTTCATGGTCGCGCGCATGTCGCCGCTGTTCGAGCTGTCGGAGACCGCGCTGAGCTTCGTGCTGTTCATCGGCGCGACCACTGCGTTCTTCACTGGTCTGATCGGTATCGTCCAGAACGACATCAAGCGCGTGGTCGCGTATTCCACGCTGTCGCAGCTCGGTTACATGACCGTCGCGTTGGGCGTGTCGGCGTATTCGGCTGCGGTCTATCACCTGATGACCCATGCCTTCTTCAAGGCGCTGCTGTTCCTCGCTGCGGGTTCGGTCATCATCGGCATGCACCACGAGCAGGACATGCGCAAGATGGGCGGCCTGCGCAAATACATGCCGATCACCTTCTGGACCAGCGTGCTCGGCACCTTGGCGCTGGTCGGCACGCCGTTTTTCAGCGGCTTCTACTCCAAGGACACCATCATCGAGGCGGCCGCGCATCATGCCCACGAGTCGCACAGCTGGGTGGCGACCTACGGCTACTGGGCGGTGCTGCTGGGCGCGTTCGTGACCTCGTTCTACAGCTTCCGCCTGCTGTACATGACCTATTTCGGCGAGGAGCGTTTCCACGAATCGCTCGCCCATGGTCATCACCACGATGACGATCACAACGTACACACCGTTGATGCCCACGCCGGGCATGATGCGCACTCGCAGGAAGCCGTCCATGGCGCGGCCATCCAGCCCGACCATCCAGGGTCGGGCGTTCACGGGCATGCACCAGTGGCGCATGAAATCCCCGTTCACCCACACGAATCGCCGTGGGTGGTCACGGTGCCGCTGATCCTGCTGGCGATCCCGTCGGTCCTGATCGGTTTCCTCACCGTCGGGCCGATGCTGTTCGGTACCGACTGGAGCGGCCATCACGAGCAACTGCCGTTCTTCCTGGGCGCTATCGATGTGAATAAGGCGCACGATGTCATCGCCAAACTCAAGGCCGATATGTGGCACGGCCCGGTCGCGTTCGCGCTGCACGGGTTCCAGGCGCCGGCATTCTGGCTGGCCTTCGGCGGCTTCCTGCTGGCGACGGTGATGTACTGGTGGAAACCGTCGCTGCCGGCCAAGGTCGGCGCGTTCCCGCCCTTCGCGCTGATCGGTCGGATCCTCAACAACAAATACGGTATGGACGATCTGTGGATCGGCGGTTTCGCAGGCGGCGGCATCCTCGCCGGCAAACTGTCGCGCAAGCACGATGAGAAAGTGATTGACGGTTTCTTCGTCAACGGCAGTGCGCGGATCGTCGACCTGTTCTCCGGCCTGCTGCGCAAGACCCAGTCGGGCTATCTCTACCATTACGCCTTCGCGATGATTCTCGGCCTGATTGCTCTCTTGGCCGTGTTGATCAAGTTCTGGCGCTGATTTTCGATGTCAATCGATACGAACTGACGGATAACGAATCGCGATGCACAATTGGCCTCTTCTCAGCATCCTGGTCTGGCTGCCCATCGTCGGCGGCGCGCTGGCGCTGGCGCTCGGCAACCAGCGGCCGCAGACCGCGCGTTGGCTGGCGCTGACGGTCGCGGTCGCGACGTTCGCGCTGAGCATTCCGCTGCTCACCGGGTTCGACTATTTCACCTCGGGTCTGCAGTTCGTCGAACAGCGCGAGTGGATTCCCGCCTACGACATCCAGTACCACCTTGGCGCCGATGGTATTTCGGTCGCGCTGATCGTACTGACCACGTTGACCACCGCGCTGGTGCTGATCGGCGCCTGGGGCTCCATCGACAAGCGCGTGAATCAGTACGTCGCGGCGTTTCTGTTCCTGGAAGGCCTGATGATCGGCGTGTTCGCCGCCGTCGACGCGATGCTGTTCTACGTGTTCTTCGAAGGCATGCTGATCCCGATGTTCATCATCATCGGCGTCTGGGGCGGCCCGCGGCGGGTGTACGCATCGATCAAGTTCTTCCTGTACACGTTCCTCGGCTCGTTGTTCATGCTGCTCGGGTTGATCTACCTGTACCTGAAGGGTGGCAGCTGGCAGCTGGCCGACCTGTACCAGTTGCAGCTCAGCTCGACCGAGCAGATGTGGATCTTCTTCGGCTTCCTGGTCGCGTTCGCGGTCAAGGTGCCGATGTTCCCGGTGCATACCTGGTTGCCGGACGCGCACGTGGAAGCGCCCACCGCAGGTTCGGTGATCCTGGCGGCGATCATGCTCAAGATCGGTGGCTATGGTTTTCTGCGGTTCTCGCTGCCAATCCTGCCCGACGCCGGCCACGAATGGGCCTGGCTGGTGATCGCCCTGAGCCTGATCGCGGTGGTCTACGTCGGCCTGGTGGCGCTGGTGCAGGAAGACATGAAGAAGCTGATCGCGTACTCGTCGGTCGCGCACATGGGTTTCGTCACCCTCGGCACCTTCATCGCC
>JBKJHV010000049.1:0-81929 GCA_046598445.1 Lysobacteraceae bacterium | reverse complement strand
CTTGATCAGTTCGCTGATTTCGGACGGGTTGAGCTGGGAGGTAGCCATGGTTGTTTCCTGTGTAGGGTGGGCCTTGTGGTGCCCACCATTACGAATTCCCGAGGAATCGCAGAGGTTTGTTGTCGCGGTGGTGGGCTGAAGCCCACCCTACAATCGTGTTTATTGCGCCAGAGCCGTCTGCAGCCGCGAAAGCTTGTTCTTGAGCGAACCGTCGATGACCACATCGCCTGCATCGATCACCGCGCCGCCGATCAGACTGGCGTCGACCGCGGTTTCGAGTTCGATCTCGCGACCGAAGCGGCGCTTCAGCGCGATCTTGATGCTCTCGACTTCGGCCGCCGGCATCGCAGTGGCCGAGGTGATCCGGGCCTTGACGATGCGTTCGGCATCGGCGCGCAGTTCCTCGAACAGTCCGGCGATTTCCGGCAGCAGCGGCAGCCGGCGGTTGTCGGCCAGCAACGCGAGGAAATTGCCGAACAGGTCGTTGCCGAACAGATCCGCGCTGTCCACGCTGTTGCCGACCGGCGGCGACAGCAGTGCGACCGCGTCGCCGCGATCGAGCTGCGGATGACCGAGCAGCGACTGCACGCGAGGATCGGCGGCGACGCGCGACGCGAAGGCGAGCGAGTCGGACCACGACAGCGTGGCGCCGGCATCGCGGGCGATCGCGTACGCGGCGCGGGCGTAGGGGCGTGCGAGGGTGAGAGCCTGGGTCATCGGTCGATTCGTCCCGTCACAGCTGGGCGGCGAGTTCGTCGATCAGCGCCTTGTGGGCGTTGGCGTCGATCTCGCGCTTCAGCAGCTTCTCGGCGCCGCTCACGGCCAGGAAGGACACCTGCTTGCGCAGGTCTTCCTTGGCGCGGTTGGCGGAAGCGGCGATGTCGGCCTCGGCCAGCGCCTTCTGCCGGTTGGCTTCGGCGACGGCGTCGTTCTTGGCCTGATCGATGATCTGGTTCGCGCGCTGGTGGGCCTGATCGATGATCTCGTTGGCCTTGGTGCGTGCGAGCTTCAGTTCATCGTTGACCTTCTCTTCGGCCTGGGCGAGCGCTTTCTGGCTGTTGTCGGCCGCAGCGAGACCTTCAGCGATCTTCTGCTGACGTTCTTCGATGGCGGCGATGATGTTCGGCCAGCCGAACTTCATCACCAGCCAGGCCACCGCGAAGAACGCGAAGCCCTGGACGATGAAAGTGAGGTTGATATCCATTGCGTACTCCTGACGCCGGCGCGCTGGGCGCCGACGCTAGCCAAGACCGGATTGCTTATCAGCCCGCGATCGCGGACAGGAACGGGTTGGCGAAGATCAGCAGCAGGGCGATGGCGACGCCGATGATCGGCACCGCGTCGAGCAGGCCCGCGACGATGAACATCTTGGTCTGCAGCATCGGGGTGAGTTCCGGCTGGCGGGCGGCGCCTTCGAGGAACTTGCCGCCGAGGATGGCGAAGCCGATCGCGGTGCCGAGCGCGCCCAGACCGATGAGCAGGCCGGCCGCGATGACCGTGAACTTCGCGATTTCAGCGTAGAGGGCGACGTTTTCCATGGTGTTCTCCGTACAACTATTGAGGTGAAAAAAGGAAGGGTGAAAGGGCGAAACGAAATGGGATGACTCGAAACCGGATGACTCGAAATCAGTGGCTTTCCGCCGCCATGCTCAGATACACGATGGTCAACATCATGAAAATGAAGGCCTGCAGAGTGATGACCAGGATGTGGAACGCGGTCCAGACGAAGCCGGAAATGAACTGCAGCGGCGCCATCACGTAGGTCATGCCGCTGGACATCGCTGCGTTCCAGGTCATCAGTGCGATGAGGATGAAGATCAATTCGCCGGCATACATGTTGCCGAACAGTCGCAGGGTGAGCGACAGCGGGCGCACCAGTTCTTCGATCACGCGCAGCAGCAGGTTGGCGGGCGCGAGCAGGATCTTCATCACCGTGCCTTCGGCGTGGAACGGCGCGGTGAAGGCTTCCTTGAAGAATTTGCCGAAACCCTTGTGGCTGATGCCGAAGACCTGGATCAGCAGGAACACCATCAGCGACAGGCCGAGCGTGGTGTTGAGGTCGGCGGTGGGCACGATGCGCAGATAGGCGTGGTGCGGATCGTGGCCAGCGAGCTCGTTGGCCTTGACCCAGGCGCCCGGCAGCCAGTCGACCGGCAGCATGTCCATGAAGTTCATCAAGAACACGACGCAGAAGATGGTGATCGCCAGCGGCGCGATGAGCTTGCTGCGGCCATGGAAGGTCTCGCGGACCAGACCGTCGACGAAGCCCACGACCATTTCCACGCCGGTCTGGAATTTGCCCGGCACGCCCGCGGTCGCCTTGCGCGACGTGCGGATGAAGAAGAACAGGAACACCGCCGACAACATCAACGTGAATATCACGCTGTCGATGTTGATGGTCATGAACTTGCCCTCTCCCACTTGCCACTGGAGATGGTGCAAGTGGTGCTGGATGTATTCGGTGGCCCCGCCACCCGAAGCAGTTTCAGCGCTCACGGTCTACCCTGGCACAAAAGTTCAAAGCCAATGGCTGCGCGATCAGAGCGACCGCGAGGCCTGCGAGCAGCGGGAGCGGCGCCATGCGCCCAACACCCGATGCCATCGCAAATATCGTTATGACTACCACCCACTTCAGACCGGTGCCCAGCACCAGCTTCAACAGCGCCGTCCGCGCCGTCACCACACCGCCGCCCAGCGCGATATTCGCGGCCAGAGCATGTCCCAACACCACACCGGCTCCGCCCAGAAGCACCGCCAGCGAAGCAGGCCAACCCGACACCAGAAAGATCAGTGCCACCAGCGCCACAGCGGCCATCTGATAGACCGCCGCCCGTAACGCGGCGCTGCGGCCGGCAGCGACAGAATTCAACACGCGGCACCCGGAGATTGGCGGGAACGCCGGGGTGGCCGGCTCCAAAATCGAGCTTGTGAACGAAAACCACCCCGCGAAGCCGCAAAAGTATAACAGTCCGGGGTTTTCCGGGGCAACCGCGACGCGCCCAGAACCAAGGCGGTGACAACAGGTGAAACCATCGATCCGGTCGCAAAAAACGACCCCTGTCACCCGCTGCGGGCGGCGACTGGCGACTCATTGTCCCCGGCAGCAGCTCCAGCCGCGGATCGGGACGCGACGCGCCGTCGTGCGCCTGAGCGCCAACCGGGAACTTCCGTGAAGCAACCCCGGTCCTTTATATGCACCTGCGACGCTCCTTCCTCGTCGTCCCTCGGCGACAGCAGGTTCCGAAGCCCCGGCCTCCAGCCGGGGCTTCGTCTTGTCCGGTCGCAGGCCTCAGCCGGCCAACGCCCAGTCCGCGGCGGCTTCGGCGTGGATGCGGGCGGTATCGAACAGCGGCACGGTGGCGTCGCCCTCGCCCACCAGCAGACCGATCTCGGTGCAGCCCAGGATCACGCCCTGCGCGCCACGCGCGACCAGGCCGGCCATGATCGCGCGGTAGTCGTCGCGCGAGGCGTCGACGATGCGGCCCAGACACAGCTCGTCGTAGATCACCCGGTGGACGCATTCGCGCTGCGGCGCATCGGGGGTCAGCACCGCGATCCCGGCCGCTTCGATACGTTCGCGATAGAACGTCTGCTCCATGGTGAAGCGCGTGCCAAGCAGCGCCACGCGGGTCAGTCCGGCGGCGCGGATGCGCTGCGCGGTGGCGTCGGCGATGTGCAGCAGCGGAATATCGACCGCCGCCTCGATGGCCGGGGCGACGAGGTGCATGGTGTTGGTGCAGACCACAATGGCCTCCGCGCCCGCCAACCGCAGCCCGCGGGCGGCGTCGGCCAGTTGCTTGCCGGCCGCGTCCCAGTCGCCGGCATGCTGCAGCGCCTCGATTTCGGCGAAGTCGACGCTGTGCAGCACCAGCTTCGCCGAGTGCAGACCGCCGAGACGTTCGCGCACGCGTTCGTTGACGATGCGGTAATACGGCAGCGTCGATTCCCAACTCATGCCGCCGATCAGGCCGAGCGTGCGCATCGGCCTATTTCTTCTTCGGGATGTACAGATCCGTGATCGTGCCGTCGAACACCTCCGCCGCCATGCCCACCGATTCGCTGAGCGTGGGGTGCGGGTGGATGGTGTGGCCGATGTCGGCGACCTCACAGCCCATCTCGATCGCGAGCGTGACTTCGGCGATCAGGTCGCCGGCATGCACGCCGACGATGCCGCCGCCGACGATGCGGTGACTGGCTTCGTCGAAGATCAGCTTGGTGAAGCCTTCTGTGCGACCGATGCCGATGGCGCGGCCCGAAGCGGCCCACGGGAACTTGCCGACGCCGACTTTCAGACCTTTGGCCTTCGCTTCGGTCTCGGTGATGCCGACCCAGGCGATTTCCGGGTCAGTGTAGGCCACGGAAGGAATCACTCTGGCGACCCACTCTTTCTTTTCGCCGGCGGCGACTTCGGCGGCGAGTTTGCCCTCGTGGGTAGCTTTGTGCGCCAGCATCGGCTGACCGATGATGTCGCCGATCGCGAAGATGTGCGGCATGTTGGTGCGCATCTGCCGGTCGACGTTGATGAAGCCGCGCTCGGTGACCGCGACACCGGCCTTGCCCGCGTCGAGCTTGTTGCCGTTCGGCGTGCGGCCGACGGCGACCAGCACGCGATCGTAGGTGTCGTTCGCCGGAATGCTGGCGCCGTCGAAACCACAAACGATGCCGGCCTTGGTCGCCTTGGCTTCGGTGACCCTGGTTTTCAGATGGATCGCGACGCCCTGCTTCTTCAGGCGGTCGGCGAGCGGCTTGATGAGGTCGGTATCGGTGCCGGGCATGATCTGGTCCATGAACTCGACCACGGTCACCGCGCTGCCCAGCGCGCGATACACCGTCGCCATTTCCAGGCCGATGATGCCGCCGCCGACGACCAGCAGGCTCTTCGGAATGTCCTTCAGTTCCAGCGCATCGGTCGAATCCATCACCCGTGCGTCGTCCCAGGGGAACGCCGGCAGTTTCACCGGCTGCGAACCGGCGGCGATGATGCAGTGCTCGAAACGGATCAGCTGGGTGCCGGCGTCGCCCTGCACTTCCAACTCATTCGGCGATACGAATTTTCCGACGCCCTGCACCACCCGCAGTTTGCGCTGCTTGGACATGCCGGCGAGACCCTTGGTGAGCTGGCCGACAACTTTTTCCTTGTAGCCGCGCAGCGTGTCGAGCGCGATTTTCGGCGCGCCGAAGTCGATGCCGTAATCCTTCGCGTGTGCGGCTTCGTCGATCACGTTGGCGGCGTGCAGCAGCGCTTTCGACGGAATGCAGCCGACGTTGAGGCAGACGCCGCCAAGCGCGGGGTAACGTTCGACCAGTACGGTATCGAGGCCGAGATCGGCGCTGCGGAACGCGGCGGTATAGCCGCCGGGGCCGGCGCCGAGGACGAGCATGCGGCATTCGATGTCGGCCTTGCGGCCGGAAGGAGGCGCGCCCTCACCCGCCGCGCTGCGCGCGACGACCTCTCCCGCAGGCGGGAGAGGTGAAGAAGCCTGCGCCTCGCTCCTTGCCCCGCCTGCGGGGGAAGGCTGGGATGGGGGAACTTCCGCAGCTTTGCCCTCACCCGCCGCGCTGCGCGCGACGACCTCTCCCGCAGGCGGGAGAGGTGAGGCGGCGCTTTCGGCGACCTCCAGAACAGCGATCACGCTGCCCTCCGACACGCTGTCGCCCAGCTTGACCTTGAGTTCCTTCACCACGCCCGCGGCGGACGACGGCACTTCCATCGTCGCCTTGTCGGATTCGAGCGTCACCAGCCCCTGGTCCTTGGCGACGGTATCGCCGACCGCCACCAGAATCTCGATCACCGGGATGCCGTCGAAGTCGCCGATGTCTGGGACCTTCACTTCAATGCTGTTCGTCATGGCCAAATCTCTCGTAGGGTGGGCCTTGGCCCACCATGGTCATCGTCGCTTCCGTGCCCGCGATGGCGGGCCAGGGCCCGCCCTACAGCAGCACGCGGCGCATATCGGCGAGCAGCTGCGCCAGATATGCGGTGAAGCGCGCGGCGGACGCGCCGTCGATCACGCGATGGTCGTAGGACAGCGACAGCGGCAGGATCAGACGCGGCGCGAACTGTTTGCCGTCCCAGACCGGCTTGATCGCCGACTTGGAGACGCCGAGGATCGCGACTTCCGGCGCGTTGACGATCGGCGTGAAGCTGGTGCCGCCGATGCCGCCGAGCGAGCTGATCGAGAAGCAGCCGCCGCTCATCTCGGCCGGACCGAGTTTGCCGTCGCGGGCTTTCTTTGCCAGTTCGCCGCTTTCCTGCGCGATCTGGATCACACCCTTCTTGTCGACATCGCGCACCACCGGCACCACAAGGCCGTTCGGGGTGTCGGCGGCGAAACCGACGTGGAAATACTTCTTCAGCACCAGGGTGCCGCCGTCGGCGTCCAGCGAGGCGTTGAAGTCGGGATACTTCTGCAGCGCGGAGGTGACCGCCTTCATCAGGAACGCGAGCATCGTGAGTTTGATGCCGGCCCCGCCCTTATCAGTACGTTCGTTCTCTTTGTTCAAGGCGACGCGCAGATCTTCCAGGTCGGTGATGTCGGCGTCGTCGTGCTGGGTGACGTGCGGGATCATCGCCCAGTTGCGCGCGAGGTTGGCGCCGGAGATCTTCTTGATCCGTGGCAGTTCGCGGGTTTCGATCTCGCCGAATCTGGAGAAGTCGATCTTGGGCCAGGGCAGGAGGTTGAGGCCGCTGCCCATCGGGGCTGAAGCCCCTCCTACAGCCCCTCCTGCAAGCGCGGATTTGACGAACTGCTGCACGTCTTCCTTGCTGATGCGGCCGCCCCGGGCGCTGCCGGCGACGCGGGTCAGGTCGACGCCGAGTTCGCGCGCGAACAGGCGCACCGCCGGGCTGGCGTATGGGACTTTATCGGGCAGCACCGCGTCGGCCTCGAAACGCACCGGCGGCAGGCCGGCGCCCATCGGCGCAGCACTCACAGGAGCCGGGGCAGTCGGCGTGGGCGCAGCGGCGACAGGCGCAGGAGTCGGTGCAGGTACCGGAGGCGGGGCCGGCGCAGCCACGGCAGGCGCTGCAGCTGAAGGTGCGGCCGCAGCGGCATCGGCCGCTTCGATGATCGCGACGACACTGCCTTCGGACAGATTGTCGCCGAGCTTGACCTTGAGTTCGCGGACGACGCCGCCGAACGGCGCGGGCACTTCCATCGTCGCCTTGTCCGATTCCAGCGTGACAAGGCTCTGATCCTTGGCAACGGTATCGCCGACGGCGACCAGAATCTCGATCACCGGAATGCCGGTGAAGTCGCCGATATCGGGAACGAGGGCTTCCTTCAGATCTGTCATGTGCGCGCCTTGGGGGTCGTGCCTGCGCCGGAGGGCGGAGGGATCGGGCTATTGTGGCCGCGGACGGGCCGCGCGCCAACCACGACACCGGACCTGGATGCACGCATGCCCGGGTTCACCACGGGAAAACGTATGCAGACACCAGCCATACTCCGGCGCATGTCGGCAATGCGGCTCGGCGACGGCTGCTTTTCAGCGGCGGCTTGATTAGGTGAAGATCTGAATCATTCACTGCCGTCATCCCGGCGAACGCCGGGATCCAGCCTTATCGATCATTGACTGAGGAGCTGGACCCCGGCGTTCGCCAGGGTGACAGTGATTCAGAGCTTCCCTGGCAGGCTCTCTTCAACAGCCTGCTAGCGAACGATCCCACGCGCCGCCTCGTACTGCGCGATGTAAGCCTCGACCGGCACGCTCGCGATCAACGTGCCGATGGTCTGCAGCGGCAGATGCTCGGCCTGTTTGAAGCGCAGACAGCATTTGCCCATGTCCAGCTTCCTGCCGAGTGCCGCGGCGGCCGTGCGCAGTTGCTGCTCGCGCTCGCTGCTGGCGTCCACCGACATCAGATACAGCGAATAGCTGTTCTTCTGCGCCGCCAGCGCGGCGATACCCAAAGGCTGCTTGTTGTAGGTGACCGGATAGCGCGACAGCGGGATCTCCCAGCAGATCATCCCCCAGTTCATGGTTTCCTCGTAACCGGGCGGCAGATGGGCGTTGACCACATCGCGCACCGTCGCGATCACCACGCGTCGCACCGGCGGCAGCTCCGCGAGGTAGGCTTCGACCGTTTTCGCGGCGCTGGACACCATTGGGAGACCTTCGATGCGCGTGTCGAGGACGGAATCGCGACGCTACACCTTCACCGGCACCGCGTCATCGTGCATCGCAGCGCCACCCGGCGCCCGGAAACGACAAAGCCCGGCACGGGGCCGGGCTTTGCGGGTCGCACGAACGCGCGGTGAATGCGGCGAATCAGTCGCCGACCACGCGCAGGCCGAACACCAGCGACGCGAAGCCGACGTGCTGCGCACTGCCGCTGACGTTCATGCGGATCGTCGTGGGCTTCTTGAAGAACTGTTTGGCCTGGGCTTCGGTCAGGCCGTAGTTCTCGATCAGCGAACGCTTGCTGATGAGGCCGGCCATGCACACCGCGGAATCGCGAGTGCGCTCGGCGAACGACACGCCCGGCTCCAGCGGCACGACGTAGCTTTCGCTGGAGGTCATGCTGGTCAGCAGTCGGCCGCCGAACGGCGCACCGGTGGTCGGGTCGATCAGCGTCGGGTCGTCGAGCACCGGATTTTCGACCGTGAGGGTCGGCGTGTAGCGGAAGCGCGCCAGCACGCGGGTCGCGCTGAAGTTGCTGTAGCCCACGTTCAACACCGGCGAGAACCAGTAGCACAGCAGCGAATCGGCGGACTTGCCCGGCAGGGTGATGCGCGCCGCATCCTCGAACACGAAGCCGGTGAAAGCCGGCGCCGGCGCGAGCACCTGGCACAGCTCGTCCGGATTCGCGGGATCGACCGGACAGGTGCCGCTGAGATTGATGAAAGCGCTGGTCAGGCCCAGCCATTTGACGTTGCGGCCGAAGGAATCGACATCGCCCACTTCTTCGAGCGTCGGCGCGCGCGCGATCCCGACATCGGCTTTTGCGGCAGCGACGGCGGTGGCTTTGCGTTCAAGCCGCTGCGGGGACTTCACGGTGTGCAGATCGGGCGACACCGCCTCGATGATTTCGTGCTTCGACGGGCCGCCTTTCTGGGCGTACACCGCGACCGAAGCCAGGGCTGCGGCGGCGAGACTCAAAGCGAGAACGTGCTTGCGGTGCATGGTGGTGCGCTCCAGTGGTGTGCGGATACCGGAACAGAACGCACGCGGACGCCAGGACAGGACAGCCCCGGCGGGCGTGGCACGACCGGGGCTGTCGATGTCGGGCGGTCGATACCGTGCCGATCAATCGCCGACGATACGCAGCCCGAACACCAGCGAGGCGTTGCTGACGTACTGCGTGCTGCCGCTGATGTTCAAGCGGACCGTGGTCGGGCTGGCGAAGAAATCGTCGGCCTGGGAGGGCGTCAGCCCATAATTCTGGATCAGCGATTTGTGGCTGATGAAACCGGCCATGCAGACCGTGGAATCGCGGCTGCGCTCGTTGAGGGTCACACCGGGCTCCAGCGACTCCTCGAACCGCTCCGACGAGGTCATCGAGGTCAACAGCTGTCCGCCGAACGGCACGCCGGTGGTCGGGTCGATCAGCGACGGATCGGAGAGCACCGGATTTTCGATGGTCAGCGTCGGGTTGTAGCGGAAACGGCCGGTCACGCGGGCCGCGGTCGGATTCTGGTAGGTCAGGGTCAGCACCGGCGAGAACCAGTAGCAGAGCAGTGAATTCGAGGCGTATTTCGGCAGTTTGATGCGCGCCGCGTCGTTGAAGTTGAAGGACGTGTAGACGCCGGGCGTCGGGTCGATCTTCTCGCAGTACTCATCGGGCGAGGTCGGCTTCGGACACGAAGGCTGGAGTGAGACGAAAGCGCTGGCGAGGCCCAGCCAGCGCACGTTGCGGCCGAAACTGTCGACGTCGTACACCTCGTCCTCGGTCACCGGATAGATCGGATCGGCAAGCTTGGCGGCGACCGGCGCGCGCTTGGCGACCGGCTGCGCGGCGCGTTGGCCCTGACGCGGGCTGAGCAAGCGTTGTTCCGGATAATTGACCACATCGGCGGACACGCCGCGGATCGCATCTTCACGCCACGATTCGCCCTTTTGGGCATAGGCGGCGACGGAAACGACGGCCGCGATGGCCAGGCTCAAACCAAGGACATGACTGCGCTGCATGGTGCTGTTCTCCGGGATGTTGGGCTGCAACCCGAAGAAAACGCGGGACACCCAACGCAGAGGACAAGCGCCGCGATCAGGGGTGCTCGGCTTCCAGATGAATGCGCTCGCGCCGCAGCAGGTACAGGCCGCTGAGCACGATGATCGCCGCGCCGACCCAGGTCATGCCGTCGGGCAGCACGTTCCAGAGGCTGAAATCCAGCAGGACGCCCCAGAGCAGGGCGCTGTATTCCAGCGGCGCGATCAGCGACGCCTCGCCGCGGCGGAAGGCTTCGGTGATGGTGTATTGACCGAGCGCACCGGCGATGCCGACACCGGCGATCAGCCACAGATCCTCGGCGCGGATCGGCACCCACTGCGGCAGCGCCAGCAGGCCGGCGCCGAGCGCCATCGACACCAGCAGCCAGACCACGATGGACTGGCTGCTGTCGGTGCGGGCCAGCACCCGCACCGTGATCGCGGACACCGCATACCCGAACGCCGCCAACAGCACCGCCAGCCCGGCCAGACTGGCGACGCCCTCGCCGGTGGGTCGCAGCACCACCATCACGCCAAGGAAGCCGACCACGATCGCGGTCCAGCGCCGCGGCCCGACCCGTTCGCCGAGGATCGGCACCGACAGCGCGGTAATCAGCAGCGGCGCGATGAAGAAGATGGTGTAGGCCGTGGACATCGGCAGCGTGCGCAAGGCGTAGATGAAAGGCGCCATCATCATGATGCCAAGCACCGCGCGCAGCAGGTGCAGCGGCCAGCGCACGCGGAACAGACTGCGCACGCTCACCGTCGACAGCACCCAGACCAGCACGAACGGCAGCGAGGCGCCGCCGCGCATCGCGGAAATCTGCATCGGCGGATAGTGCGCGGTGAGCAGCTTCAGGCCGGCGTCCATCAGCGCGAACAGGGCGACCGCCGCAAGCATGAACAGCGCCGCGCGCCAGCGGTGTGCGCCGGCGGCGGCTTGGGGATTCGATAAGGTCATGCGGCAAGGATGACGGGAGTCGCCGGCCGCCGCCAGCGGCCGCGCGCGACAGCGTGTTGCATCCGGTGACCCGCGGCGCCAGGATTCGACGTTTGTAGGGCATTCGTCCCACGACTTTCGAGGCTCCGAACATGCCGAACTACACTGCCCGGGCCCTGCGCCTGCTCTGCCTGCCGCCGCTGTTCGCCCTGTGCCTGAGCGCCTGCGACCGCGGCGCAACCGGGACTCCGGCCGCCGCCACGGAACCCGCACCCACCGAGTCCGCGTCCGCCGAGCCCGCACCCGCCGCGGACGCTGCCCCTGCGACATCCACCGTGAGCACTCCGGCCGAATTCGACCCTGCCAGCGTTCCGGAAAGCACCGCGAGCCTGCCTCCGTTCCCGTTCTTCAAAGCCCCCGAAGGCCTGAAGACCGTGCTCGACGAGAAAGACCGCAACATCAACTTCGACCGCACGCACATGATCGCCGGCAACAAAGTCGTCGCGATCGAAGGCAAGATCGTGCGCGACCAGTTCCAGCTCGCCAATCCGGACCAGCGCGAGTACAGCGCGATCGAATTCCAGCGCAATTACGAGAACGCGATCCGCGATCTCGGCGGCGTCCGCATCAGCCAGGCGCAGTACACCGCCGAAGTGCTGCAAGCCTTCGGCGGCCGCGAAGCCGTCGACAAGCACTACCTCGGCACCTGCGCGAGCGACGGTTGCGAGAACCACACCTACCTGATCCGCCAGGACGGCAAGGAATACTGGATCCAGGTCAGCACCGGCGCGATTCCGCTGCACGGCTATGTCGTCGTGCTGGAGCGCGAAGGCATGAAGCAGTCGCTGGGCTTCCTCGATGCTTCGGCGATGAAGAAGGCCATCGACGCCGACGGCCGGGTGGCGCTGTACATCAACTTCGACGTGGACAAGGCGACCCTGCGCCCCGACGCGCAGCCGACCATCGCGGAGATCAACAAGCTGCTCGGCGGCACCCCCGCGCTGAAGCTCTCGATCGAAGGCCACACCGACAACACCGGCACGCCCGCGCACAACCAGGCCCTGTCCACCGCCCGCGCCCGCAGCGTGCTCGGCGCGCTGGTCGGCCTGGGCATCGACCCGACGCGCCTGCAGTCCAAGGGCTTCGGCCAGGACAAGCCGCTGGCCGATAACGCCAGCGAGGACGGCCGCGCGAAGAATCGCCGTGTGGAATTGGTGAAGCTGTAGGGCGGGCCCTGGCCCGCCATTACGAGGTGCCCGGTCGCATCGAGCAGTGATCGAAGCGATCAAGCGCCTCGCAATCTTGATTGGCGTAATGGCGGGCCAGGGCCCGCCCTACGATCGGTCCGGGGCAAGCACCACGATCGGTTAACCTACGCACCCCAACCGCAACGCCGCCGCCATGCCCTCTTTCGATATCGTCTCCGAAGTCGATCTGCACGAACTCACCAACGCCGTCGACCAGGCCAGTCGCGAGCTCACCACGCGCTTCGACTTCAAGGGTGTGGACGCCACCTTCGCGCTCGAAGACAGCACTGTCGCACTGACAGCGCCCAGCGAATTCCAGCTGCAACAGATGCAGGACATCCTGCGGATGCGAATGATCGCGCGGAAGATCGACGCCCGCTGCCTCGACGCCGGCGACATTGAGACCAACCTCGCCGGCGCGCGCCAGAAGATCAAAGTGCAGCAGGGCATCGAACGCGATCTGGCGAAGAAAATCCAGACCGCGATCAAGGACGCCAAGCTCAAAGTCGATACGCAGATCAACGGCGACAAGCTGCGCGTCAACGGCAAGAAGCGCGACGACCTGCAGACCGCCATGGCCCTGCTGCGCGGCATGGAATTCGAACGACCGCTGCAGTTCGACAATTTCCGCGATTGAGTCGGTGATGACTCGGCAAGAGGAAAACGATCCTCAGGAACTCATCGCCACCCGCCGCTGGCTGGAGCGCGCTGTGATCGGGCTGAACCTCTGCCCGTTCGCGAAAGCGGTGTACGTCAAACAGCAGGTGCGCTTCGTGCTGAGCGACGCCGAACTGCCGGAAGACCTGCTGGAAGAACTCGCCGAAGAACTGCTGCGCCTGCGCGACACGCCCGCGGACGAGATCGACACCACCTTGCTGGTGCATCCGCGGGTACTGACCGACTTCCTCGATTACAACGATTTCCTCGACCGCGTCGACGCGCTGATCGAGGCGCTGGATCTGCAAGGCGAACTGCAGGTGGCGAGCTTCCATCCCGATTACCGATTCGCCGACAGCGAGGCCGACGACCCGGGCAACTGCACCAATCGCGCGCCCTACCCGACCCTGCATCTGCTGCGCGAAGCGAGCCTGGACAAAGCCGTCGCCGCGTATCCCGACGCGGATGTCATCGTCGAGCGCAATCTCGACACGATGGCGAAGCTGGGGCTGGACGGCTTCAGCAAGCTACTGGCCGAATAACCGATCCCGAATCATCTGGTCATAGGGTGCGCCTGTGGCGCACCGTCGTGTCCACGCGCGATGAAAGAACGCTGCGCCACAGGCGCACCCTATGGATTGTATCGGCGACGCGATTCACCCCGCGAACAACCGCACCCGATCCGCATCGTCCAGCGCGCGCCATTCGCCCATCGGCAGATCGCCCAGCGTCGATCCGCCCACCGACACACGATGCAGCGCGTCGACGTGGTTCCCCAGCGCCGCGAACATCCGCCGCACCTGGTGATAGCGGCCTTCGTGCAGGGTCAATCGCGCACGCTGCGGTTCCAGCACTTCAAGCTCGGCCGGAAGCAGCGGCTTCTGCTCCGATTCCAGCATCAGCGTGCCGCTGGCGAAAATTCCCGCCTCGTCGCCGCGCAGCGGTTCCGCGAGCGTCGCTTCGTAGACCTTCGACAATCCGGATTTCGGCGAAATGATCCGGTGCAGCAGCGCGCCGTCGTCGGTCAGCAGCAACAGGCCGCTGGTATCGCGGTCGAGCCGGCCCACGGTGGACAGCACCGGGTCGCGCAGGCGGAAGCGCGGCGGCAGCAGATCGTAGATCAACCGCCCCTTGTCCTTGGTCGAACACACATAGCCGGCCGGCTTGTGCAGCATCAGCAGCAGACCCTGCGGCGGATCGAGCGGTTCGCCGTCGACGCGGATCGCGTCGTATGCGGCATGCACGCCGAGTTCGTCGTCGGTGTAGAGCGGCTCGCCGTCGGCATCGGCGATGCGGCCCTCGCGAAACATCATGGCCACCTGTTTGCGGCTGCCGTAGCCGAGGTTGGCGATGAGCTTCAGCAGCTTCATGCGTCGCCGCGCCAACTGCGCGCTTCGGCGGCGCGACTGGGCGCGCGCTTCTTGTGCCTGGGGGCCGGCGCGGGCGTCGCGCGCTGCGGTGTCGCAGCTACCGCCTTGATCGCTTCGATGATCTTGAAGCCCTGCTGCTGCGCGACGATGCGCACGCTGCCGAAATTCGCGTCGAGTTCCAGTTCGTAGGGCAGATTGCGGTTCGCGACCAGCCACAGGCGGCCGCCCGGCACCAGGGCCGCGGCCGCAGCGGCGATGAACGCGCGACCGATGTCCGGGCGCGCGGCGCTCTGCTGCGCGTGGAACGGCGGATTGGTGACGATGACGTCGTAGGTTTCGGAGAGCCCCGCGGTCACGTCCTGCCACAGATAGCGCAGCGGCAGCCGTGCTGCTGCATCGGCGAGATTGCGTCGCGCGAGTTCCAGCGCGCGCGCCTCCGCTTCGTACAGATCCAGCGATGCGATACCGGGGCAACGCTTCAACAACTCATCGGAGAGATAACCGTAGCCCGCGCCGAGATCGGCAGCGCGTCCGCGAAGATCCGCCGGCAGATGCTCTGCCAGCAACTGCGACGCCGGATCGATGCGATCCCAGGCGAACACGCCGGGACGGCTCGCGAAGCGTCCGCCGAGGATCGGACGCACGGCGTCCAGCGTCGACCATTGCGCCAGCAAGGCTGCGTCGATCTTCGCATCGTCGCGCTTCACCCAGAACACGCGGCAGTGATGCTTGGTGAGATTGCCGTCGAGCCCGCACAGCTTCTTGAAGTCACCCTCGCCCGACTTCGCACCGTCGTCGTTGGCGATGCAGGCCACCACGACGCCACCCGGCGCACAGCGCTGCAGCGCCTGCGCGAACAGCGCGCGGGCCTCGTCGCGCTGTCGCGGCGGCAACACCAGTACCAGCGCATGACGGACATCCGAAGCCGCATCGCCCGACTCGGCGACCGTCCAGCCGGAGCGCGCCAGCGCCTCGGCGTCGGGCTTGAAGCTCTGCTCGCAGATCAGCCCGGGGCGCGGCTGCTGGCGCAGCGGCCAGCCGTCGCGGGCGCGCAGGAACAATGCGCCGCCCTCGGCGGGCCACTTCAGCAGGCCGGTCTCGAACGGCATGAACAGGGTTTCGAGCGCGGGATCGCGGGTGTCAGCGGCCATCGCGGCGGCCTCGGCGGCAAAGCGGGGAAGATGTCATCGCGGCATTTTATGCCAGTCCTGTGATGTTTCCCGCCCCGCCGCGAATCATGTGAGCATCCTCTCCAGAATTTCAGCCCGTGATCGCCACCGCAGACGCCATGGATTCCCCGCAAACCCGTTTCGCCGCCTTGCTGGAACAGCACCGCGGCATCGTGTTCAAGGTGGCGGCCACCTACTGCCGCCATCGCGACGACCGCCAGGATCTGGCCCAGGAGATCGCCGCCCAGCTGTGGCGGGCATTCTCCGGCTACGACCCGGCACGGCCGTTTTCGACCTGGATGTACCGGATCGCGCTGAACGTGGCGATCTCGCACGTCCGCAGCGTCGGCAGCCGCGCGCCTGCGGTGTCGCTGGACGAGGAATCCTTCGAAGCACACGACAGCCACCCCGGCTTCGCGGTCGACGACGGCACCGCGCAGCACGAAGCCGACCAACAGTTGCGCGCGCTGTACGCAGTGATCGACCGGCAATCGCCGATGGATCGGGCCTTGCTGCTGCTGTGGCTGGAAGATCGCAGCCAGCGCGAGATCGCGGAAGTGATCGGCATCAGCGAAAGCAACGTCGCGACCAAGCTCAACCGCCTGAAACAACGCATCCGCGAGCAGATCGCAGCCCCTGCCTTCGATTGATCCGTATTCGACTCAACACGCATCAACAGAACTCACTCACCGGAACAAGACAACGATGGAAACCACCATGGAACTCGACGAACTCAAGCAGGCCTGGCAGACGCTCGACCGGCGCCTGCAGCAGCAGAACGCCATGCAATTCCAGCTCTTGCGCGAAAAACGCATCGACAAGATGAAATCCAGCCTGCGCCCGCTGCTGTGGGGCCAGATCATCCAGATCCTGTTCGGCGCGTGGATGATCCTGATCGGCGTCGATGTATGGGCCTCGCATAGCGACGTGCCGCACCTGCTGATCGCCGGCCTCGTCATGCACGTCTATGGCGTCGCCACCGTCATCGCCGGCGGCATCGTCTGCGGCGGCATCGCCGGCATCGACCATGCCGCGCCGGTGCTCGAACTGCAGCGCCGCCTCGCGCGACTGCGCAAGGTCTACCTCATCAGCGGCATGTGCGTGGGCCTGCCGTGGTGGGTGATGTGGGTGCCCTTCATCATGACCCTCGCGATGTCGGCGATCGGCATCGACATCTACGCCGTGGCGAATGCCTCGTCGCCGCTCACGAACTGGCTGGACATGAGTGTCGTCGCGGGTGTACTGGGCCTGTTCGGTACCTGGGTCTTCCATCGCTGGTCGCGGCACCCCAGCCGCGCTGCGTTCGGGAAGAAGCTCGAAGACAGCGCCGCCGGCGGCAGCCTGTTGAAAGCGCAGGCGGAACTGGATGCGTTGAAACGCTACAGCGAGGAATAACCTCTCACCGTCGAGCACGGGCCGGCATCCGGTGGCGATGCCGGCTTCATGCCATCGCCGGCCTGCCGGCGGCACGCTCGACACTACACAGACATTCGCTTCAATCGGTGCAACACTGGTATCCCTGCATCACGACCCTGTCAGGGAACACGGCTCGTCGCGTGCATGGCAAGGCAACAAGGCGGCAAAGCCAGCCGTTGACGAACAGTTCAAGCCAGACAAGCGCACCACACATTCCATCAGAACACCGCAAGGAGCATGTATGTTCGATTCCAAGGCCGGGGAGGCCGAAGCCCCCAAACAAGCATTGCCCGATGCGCTGAACCGCAGCCTCGAAGCGTACGTCGACGCCGGACTACTCGACCGCCACACCTGCGACGCAGTCTGCTCAGAGCTGGCACAGCTGTTCGCACTGATCAACGGCAACCTCAGCGGCGAAGACTTCTGGACAGCGTTCCAGAATGCCTTCGGATTCGCGCAGACGAACCCGATCATCACACCGATGAACGCGGCGAACCTTTGCCCCGAACCCATCGCCCTGATCAACTGCGCCAACCTGCTGCGCGTCGCCTACAACACCAACGTTTCCCAGCAGATGCGCATGGCCGGCGGCCAGCGCGTCGATCAGATCGTCGCGGCGCGCAAGGCCATCGCCGATGCGCTCGGCATCGCGAACCCCGAATCGCTGGCGTTGCTACGCAACAGTTCGGAAGGCAACAACGCGATCACCAGCGGCTACCGGAAATGGTCGCTACCGGGCGGCAGGAAGGACACTGTTGTGGTCTGGAGCGAAAATCATCCGACCAATCTCGAAGCCTGGCGACTGCGTCGCGACTGGCACGCGGGCACGCGCCTGCCCGACGATGCCAAACCGCGCGACAGCGACCCGTTCAAGCTGATCGTGGTCCAGTTCCCCGCGCACGCGAGCGATGCCGAGATCGTCCGGGCCTTCATCCGGCATATCGATGCGACGACCCGCTTCGTCAGCTACAGCGAAACCAGCAACGGCAGCGGCTTCCGCATCCCGGACAGCGTCATGGCCGCGATCTGGACCCATGTCCACGCACAGCAGTTGGATTGCCACATCCACGTCGACGGCACCATGTCGTGGGGCGCGCGCGCCCTCGATCTGCCGAACCACCACTGCCACAGCTTCGTGTCGAGCGCGCACAAGTGGTTCCTCGGGCCGAAAGAGACCGCGATCCTCTACGTGGACCCGGCGCACGCGGACCGGTTCCAGCCGGCCATCTTCGCGTACGACTACAAGATCGAGATCGGCGAGTGGGCGCCGCTGCCATCGTCTGCGCTGCGTTTCGAACTGCTGGGCCAGCGCGACGACGTCAACCTCATCACGCTGCATGCGACGCAGGCGATCTGGACCGCGCTCGCCGCGCGGCGGCGACCGTTCGACCGCGTCGTGGAGCTCGCCAGCCGGCTCAAGCAGTTGCTGGTCGCTGCGGGATGGGAACTGGTCACACCGGTCGACCCGGACCGGAGCTGGGGCATCGTGCGGATCCAGGCGCCCGCGCGGGCGGGCAGCCCGTCACTTTACGAATGGATCTACTCGGCAGCATCGCCACATCGCTTCGCCGGCTCCGGCGGCGGCCCCGTTCCCGCGACGCAGACCTTCCGGCTGTGTCCGCACATCTACAACACGCAGCGGGACATCCAAAATGTCGTGGCCGCGATGAACGCGTGGCGGCAGAGTCACGGCGCCTGAGCGCGCCAGAGGCCCGGCAGCGAACGCGTCAACCGCGCGTTCGCTGCCGCACCGCTCCGCTGCGTTCAGGCATCCAACTCCCGCAGCACCAGCGACGGCGGTGCATCCAGCACGCGGCGGGTCGCGAACAGCCCCGCCGCCAATGCCGCAAGCATGCCCAGGCCGGCACCCGCCGCGGCCATGCCCCAGTTGATCTCGAACGGCAGATCGAAGACCTGCACTGCGACCACGCCGGCCAGGATCGACGCCGCGATCGCGGCCACCACGCCCGACAGCAGGCCGATCACCGCGAACTCCGAGGCCTGCGCCATCCGCAGTTGCCTGCGGCTGCCGCCAAGCGCACGCATCACCCCGCCTTCGCGCAGACGCTCGTCCTGGCTCGCGCTCACCGCTGCCAACAGCACCAGCACGCCGGCTGCCAGCGAGAACCAGAACACCACCTGCACCACCATTGCCACCTGATCGCCGATGCTCTTGACCTGGGTGAGGATGGCATCGACATCGATCACCGAAAGATTCGGGAATCGCTGCACCAGCCCGGCAGTGAACGTCGCGCGTTCCGGCGGCACTTTCACCGCGGTGATGTAGCTGGCGGAATAGTCGTCCAGCGCGCCGGGCGATGCGACCACGAAGAAATTCGGCTTGAAGCTTTCCCACTCGACCGTGCGCAGGCTGGTGATGGTCGCCTCGAAGCGCTGGCCGGCGATATCGAAGGCCACGCGGTCGCCGAGTTTCCATTTCAACGATGCCGCGAACTCTTCTTCCACCGAGATTTCCGGTTTGGCGAGTCGCTTCGGCGGCCACAGTTTGCCGGCGACGATCTTGTTGTCGTCGCCGACGCTTTCGGCCGAAGACAGATTGAACTCGCGCTCGGCCAGCCGCCGCGCGCGGTCGCCCTCGGCGGCATAGGCATCGCCGGTCACCGGCTTGCCGTTGTGTTCGACCAGACGGCCACGGATCATCGGATAGAGCTTCGGTGCGCCGACGCCCTGCGAGAGCATGTACTCGCGCACGCCGTCGAGCTGGTCGGGCTGCACATTGATGACGAAACGGTTCGGCGCGTCGTCCGACAGCGACAGCCGCCAACGGTCGAGCAGATCGGTGCGCACGAAGGTCAACAACAGCAACGCCATCAGCCCCAATCCCAGCGCGGACACCTGCGCGATGCTGGTGCCGGCGCGGCGGCTGACGTTCGCCAAGCCGTAACGCAGGCTGCCGCGCAGCCGCGAACGCATGCGCCGCACCAGCCGGATCAGTCCGTACGCGATCAGCGCCAGCGCCGCGAGTGTGGCGACGATGCCGAGCAGCATCGTCAACCCCAGCGTGGCCGAACCCGCCTGCCACCACAGCAGCGCACCGAGACCGCCGAAACCGGCCAGCGCGACCAGCCATGCGCTGGGCTCGGTCGCGTCGAGGTCGCGACGCAGCACGCGCAGCGCGGGCACGCGGCGCAGCGCGAGCACCGGCGGCGCACCGAACGACAGCAGCACGACGATGCCGGTCGCGAAGCCCTGCAGCGCCGGCCACACGCTGGCCGGCGGAATATCCACCTGCAACTCGTTCGCCAGCCACGCACCGACCGCCCACTGCAGCGCGAACGCAACGACGATCCCGACGAAGCTGGCGACGACGCCGAGGATCAGCAACTCACCGATGTGGATCGCGGCGAGCGTGCGCTGGCTGGCGCCGAGGCAGCGCATCACCGCCGCGCCGGACAGATGCCGTTCGCTGTGTCGACGCGCGGCCATCGCCACCGCGACCGCCGCCAGCACCACCGACACCAGCGCCGCGAGGCCGAGGAAACGTCCCGCGCGATCCAGTGCCGAACGGATCTCGGGGCGCGCGTCGGCAATCGTTTCCAGGCGCTGCCCGCGCGCCAGCGACGCACGCGCGGTCTTGCTGAACGCTTCGACCGCGGGTGCGTCGCCGGCGATCACCAGTTTGTAACCGACGCGGCTACCGGGCTGGATCAGACCGGTCGCAGGCAGATCGGCGAGCGCGACGAATACCTTCGGCGCGACGTTGAAATAATCGATGGCGCCATCGGGCTCCTGCAGCACCAGCGCGGCCAGTCGCAACTCGACGCTGCCGATGCCGATGTTGTCGCCGGGCTTCGCGCCCAGCGCATCGGCGCCGGCACGGCTCAGCCACAGCGTGCCGGGCGCGGGGGCACCGTCGATATTGCGTTCGCCCTTCGCATCGACGATGCGGAACTGTCCACGCAGCGGGAAGCCTTCGCCCAGCGCGCGCAGCTCGCCGAGCTTCAGCTGGGCAGTGTCGCCGCGGCCGAGCCGGATCATCGTCGGCAGTTCCACGATTTCGGTGCGACGCAGCCCATCGGCCTGCGCCGCATCGCGGATCCTGCCGGCGATGGGCGCGTCGCCGCGCACCACCGCGTCGCCACCGAGCAAGCGATTCGCTTCGATTGCCAACGCACGCCCGGCGCGATCGGTCACGAAACCCACCGACGTCACCGCGATCACCGCCAACACCAGCGCGGCGATCAGGATGCGGATGTCGCCAGCGGCGAGGTCGCGCCGCAGCTGGCGCCAGGCAAGTGAGAAGAGTTTCATGACGACCTCGATGGTATCTGCGGTTGTTCGTCATTCCCGCGGAGGCGGAAATCCATGCCAAACGACGTAACCGCACAGAGCAAATCCCCCCTGCCCCCCTTTTTCAAAGGGGGGGAAGCAGCATCCCTGCTATTCAGAAGAAGCATGTCGCCACGCCCCCTTTGAAAAAGGGGGTCGGCGTCCGCGCAGCGGGCGACGGGGGGATTTGCTTTATGCGCTGCCGAAGACGCGTCGATACACATGGCCGCACTCACGCCGACACCAACCGGCCGCTGTCCAGACGCAGCACGCGATGGCAGCGCGACGCCAGATGCTCGTCGTGGGTCACCAGCACCAGCGTGGTGCCGGCATCGGCGTTCAGACCGAACAACAGTTCGATGATCGCCTGCCCGGTGCGGGTGTCGAGATTGCCGGTGGGTTCGTCGGCGAACAGCAGCGCCGGCCGGGTCACGAACGCCCTCGCCAACGCAACCCGCTGCTGCTCGCCGCCAGAGAGCTGGCGCGGGTAGTGGTCGAGACGTTCGCTCAGACCGACCTTGCGCAGGATCTCGCGCGCCGGACTGTCGACATCGGCGTCGCCGCGCAGCTCCAGCGGCAGCATCACGTTTTCCAATGCGGTCAGCGAGGGCAGCAACTGGAAACTCTGGAACACGAAACCGACCTTCTCGCCGCGCACCTTCGCGCGGCCGTCCTCGTCCAGCGTCGACAGCGGCGCGCCGTCCAGCAGCACGCGGCCGTCGCTGGGCGTGTCCAGCCCGGCCATCAGCGCCAGCAGCGTGCTTTTGCCGGAACCGGAGGCGCCGATGATCGCCACACTGTCGCCGGTCGCGATCTCGAAGCCGATGCCTTCAAGAATGGTCAATTCACTGGTCGGCAGGCGCACGCGCTTGCCGAGGCCTTCGACCGTGAGCGCGGGGGGATTGGACGAAGGGGCGCCGGTCTCGGCGCTGTCGCGGGACGGCAGATCAGCCGGATGCAGGGTCATGGGGCGTCGCTGTGGGGGAGACGAAAGGCTGATATTGGGGGAGCGCCGGGAGGATGCAAGGCCGGGGAGACCCAACTGATGGCAGGGATGGGGGTTGGGGTGGGTGATGCGGGCGCCACGCATTGCAGGGAAGGCCGCCAGTTGCTCCATTTCTAGTTGACGACGGTAAAGTCGGGGCGTACATCGTAGCTAGATCGCACAGCAAGTTTCTCGCATGACAACCAAGGAGGCAGCAGCATGCAGTCGGATGAAGAAAGCGATCTCAGTTTCGAAGAAGGTGGCGATGAAGAGGTCCTGATCGCACCGGAAGACAGTCGAATTCATACATCGAGTGGAGATCTTGAGATTGAGTCTCTTCACAACAAGAAGAAGCGCGGCAAGCTAATTTTGCAGCCGGATTTTCAAAGACAATATGTATGGGATGCCGCAAAGGCAAGCAAACTAATCGAGTCGGCAATTCTTCGAATCCCGCTGCCTATTATTTATCTTTCTGAAGAGAAAGATGGAAAAGAGTACGTGATTGACGGGCAACAGCGTTTGACATCGTTTTTTTCCTTTATAGACGGGGCTTTCCCAGATGGAAAGGCGTTCAAGCTGAGCGGCTTGAACGTATATTCCGAGCTGAATGGAAAAAAGTTCAGCGATCTGACAGACGAACTACAGGATAGGGTTCGCTACTACAAGTTACGCGCCATTACATTTCAGAAGGACTCGAGTGAAAATCTAAAGTTCGAAATATTCGAACGGCTCAACACAGGATCCGTGCAACTTAATGACCAAGAATTGCGTAACTGTCTATATCGGGGCAACTTCAATGCTGCCCTCAAAGATATGGCTGAAGATTCTGATTTTATGTCCATCTGCGGACTCAAGGCTCCTGATAAACGCATGAAAGACAAGGAACTGGTGCTGCGTTTCTGTGCCTTTTACCACAAAACATACCTCAACTATAAAGCGCCGATGCGCAATTTTCTTAATTCCGAAGCGAGCGAAAAAAGAGAAATATCTGATAAAGAAGTTATCGAACTCAAATCAGCGTTCAAAAACGCCTGCCAGATCATTCGCTCTGTGTTCGGGAAGAATGCATTTAAAAGATTCTACAAAGGAAAAGATGGCCAGCCCAACGGCTATTGGGAGCCGAATAAATTCAACACTTCGCTGTATGACATTCTTATGTACTCCTTCGCGAAAGAAGACAAAAACAAGGTGTATCAGAACCTTGACTCCGTGAAGGAGGCTTTGATTTTCCTTATGACTGAAGATCAAGAGTTTGTAGACGCGATCGAGCTGTCAACCAGCTCTGTTCAGGCTGTAACTGTGCGTTTTGATAAATGGCGAGCGTCGTTGCAGGCCATCGTTGGAATAAATCAGAAAGAGACTCGTTGTTTTTCTTTCAAATTGAAAGAAGAAATGATGTCTCTTGACCCAACGTGCGCCATTTGCAAGCAGCACATTCAGTCCACAGACGACGCCGCGCTTGATCACATCAAACAGTACTGGGTTGGAGGTAAAACCATCCCGGAAAATGCCCGTTTGACACATCGCTTTTGCAACTGGGCAAGGCCCAAAAACGCGTAGCGCGGAGAGCTGTAGGGGGGGCCTGCGCAGCGGATTCTGCCGAATTCGGATGCAACGTGACCTCAAGATGGCAAATCACCTTCGGCGTTTCCACCCTACACCGGCACTCCACTACAAGCCATCGTTGGCGGCATTGCTTTGGATTGACGGATGCGAAACCGACAGGTAAACCAACACCGTGCCGCACGCAAATATCGGAAGCCATCGCATGCTCCCAACCGAACTCGTCCGCGAATGGGTCACCCGCTTCAACGCGGGCGACGTCGAAGGCCTCGCTTCGCTCTACGCCCAAGACGCGACCAACCATCAGGTGGTCATGGCGCCGCTGCTCGGCCGCGACGCCATCCGGCGGATGTTCGAGATCGAGTTCGGGCGCGCGGAAATGACCTGCATCGTCGAGAATCTCTTCGGCGACGGCGAGTGGGCGATCCTGGAATGGCGCGATCCGAACGGCCTTCGCGGCTGCGGATTCTTCCACGTGCGCAACGACCAGATCGTGTTCCAGCGCGGTTACTTCGACCAGCTGTCGTTCTTCCGGCTGCAGGGCATTCCGGTTCCGGACCATTACCTCGGCGGCTGACTACAAATGTCGTAGTCCAAGTGTCGCCGAAGGCGGGACCCGGGATGAAGAACCAATCCCGCACCCGGGCTACGATCCCGGGCGGACACGACCGATGGCAGGTACGGGGGTTGGTTGGACGGCCGGTTCCTACGGGCGGACTGGTCCAATCATCGATGGCGGGGCTGCCGTCGATCGGCACCCAGCCGGGGAGGCTGAAGCGGCTTGACCTGTGCGCAGGCCGCTGAGCACAAAGATGCGGCCTGACTCAAGCCAAACGACCTCCGGGGTTCCCCGGGCGGCTCATACCGCTCCTCGGCGTTGTCTTGAATCGATCACTACAGTCCTGTAAACAATCGGCTGGAGTACGGGGTTTGGTCCATCGACATCAGGCTCATTCGGCCCGCGAACCGGGCTCGGCTTCATCGGCAGGCCCCCGGCATCAGAATCCATGAAGTCGTGCGCCGGCAAGTATCAGAGTTCCGTTCGGAATCCACATATCTCAGTAAGTAAGGAGTAAGGACATGAAGAAAACCGCATTCATCCTCGCTGTTCTGGTCGCATCGGCAGCCGGCTCGACACAGGCGGCCGTCTACAAGAAAGTGCCCTATGGCAACAACCCTTTCCTGTTCTGCAAGCTCGGCATGCCCGTAGACGGCTGGGTCTCCGATGGAGACGGAAAGTGGCACAAAACAGTCAAGCGCCCCAACAAGCGTTGGATCGACACATTTGAAAGTGTATGCAGCACGAGCAATGGCCGCGATGTAACGCCCGACCAGCCCCCGGTGGAAACCACCAAAGACCCCGCTCTGGTGCCGTAATCGTCACAAAGAGTCATGGCTGGCCGGTTTCGCCGGTCTGAATGGCGCACCGATCTGATCGCAAGTGGTGATGATCGGTGCGCAACAGGCACCCTGTGAAGCCTATGGGAAGCCGAAGAAGCCGAATACGCTTGAACGCAGTAACCAGCTTCCCGATGATCAGCCACCACGCCTGACTCTGCGATCCGCCGGCGCCTTCAGGTAATGCTTGAAGGCGTAGCCCCACGGAATCGCCAGCGGAAAAATCACCAGCCCCATCACGCAGGCCATCATGGTTTCGCCGGTGCCGGCGTCGAGCTTGCCGGCGGACCACAGCGGCAGCCCGTATGCGATCACCCAGATCGCCTTCCAGATCAGCTCGAAGAACAGCAGCGGCAGCAGCTTGATCGGGTAGCGAAGCCCCAACAGCGCCAGCAGCGACACCGCGCCCAGCACCGCGCGGACCACGCTGCTCATATGCGACAGGTCCGTGGGCGGCGACACGATCATCGGCCAGTTGGTGATGCCCAGGCCTACGACCATCAGCAGATAGGTCGCCCGCAGCAGATACAGGCGGAACGTCGATACCTCGGACATGCTTTTTCCCTCTCGGCGGTCTGCCGCAGCGTCATCCTGAGGCGCGGGGCGCCGAAACGGCATGTGCCGTTCCGGGCCGGGAGGAATGGCATAGCGAGAACCGGACGAGGGCATCCTCCTCGTCCGGCGCACAGAGCCGTAGTCACTCCGGACAAATGAACGGGTAGCACTTGTTGTCGATGATCGGTTCGATGCCAAAAAAATCGTTGAGCACCGATTCCGAAGTGCAGTAGGCGCCTTCGACCCAGGCCTGATCGTTGGAATAGGCTTCGCCGACGATGTAGATCTCGGCGTCGGTGTTTTCCATCAGCTGCGACGGTTTGCGGACCTTGCGCTGCACGTCGGCGATGTCGTAGTGCGGCGCCCATTCGTGATAGCCAGCGTTGAACGGCGGCAGCGACCAGTCGACATAAGCCGATTCCAGCGGCTCGGGCACGGCGCTGTAATCCGAGTTCGGGCCGTAGTGCATTTCGGCGAGCATCTTGCGCAGCATCTTGACCATGCGCGCGGGCACTTTGCGCGGGCCTTCCAGCGGCTGGGTATCCTGGGAGGCCGGGATGACGCGCTCGCGCTTCGCGCCGAGTTCGAGTTCCTGCCAGAACGTGGTGTTGTCCTCGTCGTCGTAGCTGGCGAGGATGCCGTACACCGGCTTCTGCTTCGGATTCTGTTTCGGCGCGTTGTTGCCGAAGTACACCACCATGCGCACCGGCGAATTGGTCACGCTGGGGCCGATGGTGTCGCGACGCGCGGCGGCGGTGAGCTGCTTGACCTGAAGCACCGTCAACGATTGCTCGGTGATGTCCTCGATGGCGCCCACCAGATCCGCGGCCGAGCCGTACGGCACGTCGATGATCGACACCAATGCCTTGAGCGCCTTGGCCGGGAACTTCTGTTTCCTGAGTGCGGCGATCGCGTCGGGCGTGATGACGTAGCCGATGATCTGTGCGGGATACGGCGCGGGATTCTCTGCGTCCGGCGCCCACCACGGCTGGTCGAAGAACATGCCGACCTTGTAGGACGGCTGCATGATGGTGGATTCGAGATAGAGGTTGACCTTCTCGTGATTGAGCACGTCGACCTCGCCGCCGACCGGGTTGCGGAAACGCGTGGCCTGCGCGACCAGATCGATGGCGGCGCGCGGCATCGCCATCCACGCGACATCGGCTTCGCGGCTGCCGGCGGCGATGTTGGGATTGCTGCGCGCCGCATACGTGAACACGGCCTTGTCGTTCTTCCAGAGAATGGAATGCAGCCGGGTGTCCGGGTGATATCTGAACTCGATGCCCTTCTGCTTTGCCAACGCGAGGATCTTCTCGAACAGCGCGTTGAACATGCCGGAATAGCCCATCGACAGCGTGCGGTACTGGCTGCCCGGCGTGAATTCGTTGTTCATGTTGAATGACACCGCCGAATTGGTGTTGATGACGTTCGAGCTGTAGCCGTTGCCATCGGCGGCATAGTCGTAGCCTTCAGAACCGAGCTGATCGTAGAGCAGGTTCCAGTAGCCGATGTCTTTCAGAAAATCGCCCTGCTGGAAGATCGAGGTTTCCGGCAGTTGCACGGTGATGCGCCCGCTGCGATAGAACTCGCACCACTCGGTGCGCGTCTGCGGACCGGTGGTGCTGGTCACCGCCAGACTCTCGACAGTAGTGAAGCCCTGGTCCGGCGTCGTTGATGCGCCGTAATGATCCACCGCATACGGCGCGGGCTGATTGGAGCTGATGTCGTTGAGATAGAAATTTCGTGTGCGTAGATAGAACAACTGGTTCGAGGTGACATTGAACGGCACCGAGTATTCATTCAGCCCGAGCATCGAGATGACCTTGGTGACCACGCGATGACCCGGCGCGAGGCCGTCGTTCGGATTCGGAAACGCCTTGGACGGTTTATCGTCCCAGTACGAATAGCGCATGCCGCCGAGTTCGACGTAGGCGTTGTTCTTGTCGTTCTTGTAATGCCATGTGCAGATGCGGGCGCCGGCCGCGCGCGTGCCGGGATGCTGTTTGGTGAAATCGTATTTGCCCCAGTCGTACAGCTCCAGCACATCGCCTTTCTTCAGCTGCTTCGCGGCGTATTTCGAGCTGCGGGCCTTGCCGTTGAGCAGCCGCCAGGCGGTGTAGAGGCCCGCGGCACCAGCGCCGAAAATCGAATAGGTCTTGTTCTTCATGATGGGATCGATCCTTGATGATATTGGAATTTTTTTGCGCGGAAATTCTTTGGCCTCACTCGATGCCGAGCCGGCACATCTGTCCGGGCAGATCCTTCTGCGGAATGACCACTTCGACCAGCACGGGCCGGTCCTTGATCTTCCTGATCCGCGCCAGCGCGGCGTTGAGCTGATCCACGGTTTCGACCCGGATGCCCTCGGCGCCGAAGGCCTTGGCCAGCGCCAGGTAGTCCCAGTCGGGCAGGATGTCGAAGGCGTCGAAGGTATGCTTCGGCCCCGGCTTGAACGCGCTCATGTCGACGTAGACCTGTTCTATCGCGTAGACCTGATTGCTCATCACGAAGATCACCGCGTTCAATTTGTTGCGGGCCAGCGTCGACAGCGACTGGCAGACCATCATGAAACCGCCGTCGCCCGCGACCGTCCACGCGCGCTTGCCGCTACCCAGTTGAGCGCCCGCAGCCGCGCCGGTCTCGAAACCGATGCACTGCCACGCCGCCGAAGAGACGAAGCTGCCCTGCTTCAAGCCATAGGCATTGGTCGCCACGTACATCGACGAGCTGACGCCGTAGGTCATCACGATGTCTTTCAGCATGTCGTGGTCGTGCAGGAACTTCATCGAATGCTGGAAGAAGCGGTTGTAGGTGAGCTGCTGCGGCTTGTCCTTGTAGACCGGATCGTCGTTCGCGGCCCACGGCTGCGGATATTTCGGCTGCGGCGGCGCTACTGCCTTGATCGGATAGGTCTTGTCGCTTTTGAATTTCGCCAGCAGCGCTTCCATGAAGTCGCGCATGGTCACGTCGGCATATTTGAAATAACCGACGCGCGCACCCGCCGTGGTCGCCAGCACCATGTCGGGGTATTTGCTTTCGATGAAGACCAGATAATCGTCGGTGAGGATGGTGCCCAGGGTCAGGACGCAATCCGATTCGGTCACGATCGTGCGCACCGCATCGATCGACGCAGCGTCGGAATAGGTGCCGATGAACTTCTTGCCGCCTTCGTCCAGCACCGTCTTGCCGAGGGTGGTGGTGGTGTAGAGGAAGCCGCTGGCGTCGATGATCCTGTGCAGCAGATCGGACAGGCCGAAGCGCAGCAGTTCGACGCCCGCGAAGATCAGCGGGTTCTTCGCCGCGGTGATCTGCGCCCATGCGGTTTCGACAGCATTCTCCAGCGCCAGCGCCGGGCTGCGGACGACGCGCGGCTTCAACGCGAGCCTAGACGGCGGCGGACAGGGCTGCGCCCAGACTTCCTTGTAGCAGGCGATGTACACCGGGCGCTGATGGGTAAGCGCCTCGATCAGCAGATCGTCGATCTGCTCGGCGGCGCCGACATTCGTGCTGAGGGTGATCGCCTTGACGGTGACGTTCTCGTAGATCTTGCGGTCGGCGTCGAGATCGCCGGTGGAATGATGGTAGAGCACGTCGTACATGTCGGTGATGTTGCGCATGTCGGCACCGGGGGTGGCGCTGATCACCACGATCGGGCTGCGCTCGACCCACGCGCCGGCGATGGCGTTGAGCGCGCTGGCGGTGCTCACCCCGAACTGCAGCGAAACGGCGGCGAGGCCACGGGTGCGCGCGTAGGCATCAGCGGCGTAGGCGGCATCCAGCTCGTTGATGGCGCCGATGGTCTCGATGCCGTCGAAATGTTCGAGCGCCTGGGTGAAATGTTTGACGTAATCACCGGGGATCTGGAACACCTCGGTGACATCGAGCTGTTTCAGCCGGGTGAGCAGATAGTCGGCGACGGTGAACGGTGGTTTGGCCATGACGGTGCGTACCCCTGTGCGAGCGATTGACGGGAAGCGTGCGTTTTGACGAACGGACGTCTGCGCAGTGGGTATCCGCCGGAGCGCGCACGGCAGGAGCGCAGGAACAGTGAAATGCGTATCGGAGAGCAACGGGCGGGCCGGCACCAGCACGGATCCCGAAGACTGCCGGAGGTGGGCGACTGCCGATCATGGGTTCCTTCCCCTGTCGCGCCACGCGGGCGCGCTATCCGTTGCTCGATGCCGAATGGACGTTCGTCCTGTCGGCGTCGAATGTCAAGCGCCCGCGAACCGTTTTTTGTGGGAGCGACGCGAGTCGCGACAGACATCAGGAAGCGGACGAGCCTGCAGATTGGGCCGAAAGCTGCGTTCGTCCGCTATGTTCGGCCGCCATCTGCGCCCCATGTCGTCGGCTGTTCGTCGCGACTCCCGTCGCTCCCACGAAAAACGGTTCGCGGGCTGTCGAAAACGACAGGGTATTGCTTGCCGCGCGCGCCGCGCGACGCCTTATTTCAACTCGACGCGATCGATGCGGAACGCGAACGCGCCTTCCGGCTGTCCGGCTGTGAACGCGATGGCGCGCACGCGGGCCAGATCGGCGCCGTTGAAACCTTTCAGCGACACACGGACCTCTTTCCATTCCGGACCGGCCTCGAAGGTCTGCATGCTCGGCATCTGCTGCGAGCCGTGGAACAGCATCAGCTGATAGCGACGGCCATCGCCGCGCGCGTGGAACACCAGTTCGCTGCGCGACGACAGATCGGCCAACTGCATCGGCACTTTCGACGGGAAGAACATCACGCCGGACCACGGGAACGCGAAGCCGGGCTTGATCTCGCCTTTCACGTCGAGCGCGCCCGCCGAACCGTTCGCGCCGCCTGCGCCGCGAGCCACGGTGACGACGGAAGCGCCGCCGGCCATCTGGTCGGTCGTCTGCATCCAGCCGGCGCCGAAGGTCGACGGGAGCATGCCGGCCGCATTCGCGGCGAGTTCGGCATCGAAGTCGGAGACCAGCGTGCCGGCCGGCAGCGATTCGCCGACCGGCGTCGCGACCGCCCCCGCCTTCGACTGCGCGCGTTCGACCGCGTAACCGTTCTTCCACACCTGCGCGATGGCGCGGGTGGCGAGGATGTCGCGGGTCGGGTCGCCGTCGACCATCAACAGGTCGGCGCGCTGGCCCGGGGCGATGCGACCGCGGTCGCCGAGGTTGAAACGACGCGCGGGTACCGACGTCGCGGCCGCCAGTGCTTCCGTGGGCGTCAATCCGGCGCGCACCAGCAGTTCGAGTTCGCCGTGCATGCTCGCGCCGTGGGTGGTGCCGGGGTTGCCGGCGTCGGTGCCGGCGAGGATGTCGACGCCGGCCGCGTGCAGTGCGCGCACGTTGGCGATGGCGTCGGCGAGGATTGCCGGTGTCGGCGTACCCGGGCCGAAACTGGCCTTGAGGCTGTCGGACTGCGCTTTGGCGAGCCACGGCGCAAGACGCACGTCTGTGCCGAGCTTTTCGCCCTCGCCAGCGCGGGCCATGGTGGCCAGCACCGAGAGCGTCGGGGTGATGAAGGCCTTGTGCTTTTTCGCGGCGGCGACGAAAGCCGCATCGCCGGGTTCGCCGAACATGTGGACCAGGCCGTCGGCGCCGGCATCGATCGCGGCCTTGCCGTCGCGCAGGCGCGAGACGTGGACCACGCCGAGCTTGCCGGCCTTGTGCGCCGCGGCGATCGCGATCTTCGCCTGCGCCGCGGTGATCGTCGGCAGGCGGCGAGTGTCGCTGTGCGCGCTGAAATCTTCGAGGATCAATTTGATGTAGTCCGAACCCTCGCCGACGCGGCCGGCGACGAACGCGGCCGGGTCGCCGTCCGCATCCAGCGTCGGCACCTTCATGCCGTACTGGGTGCCGTGGCCGCCGGGCGCGGTGACCGCGGCGCCGGCGCTCCACAGGTCGGCCTGCTGCGTGCGCGCCATCGATTCGCGCTGACGTTTGAGTTCGGGCAGCCGGTTCCAGTCGCCGAGCATGTCCAGCTCGGCGGTCACGCCGAAACGCAGCGCGTCGCTCTGCGCCTCGCCCCAGCTATGGGCGTGGGCGTCGATCAGCCCGGGCAGCACGGTCTTGCCGCTGCCGTCGATCTCGGCGACGCCCTGCGGCGCCTTCACGCCGGCGCCGACCGCGGCGATGCGACCGTCGATCACCAGCACTTGCGCCTTCGGCAGCACGCGCGCGCCGTCGAACACGCGGACATTGCGGAGGATGAAGTCGTTGCCGGGATCGCTGTCGCGGGCGGGTGAGGCGGCGCGGGACTCGCCGAAGACCGAAGCGGCGACCGCAATGGCGATGGCCACCGCGATGGCGGCGCTTGGGCGCTGGGGTGTGCAGGGTTTCATGGCATGTCTCCTGGGAGGAATGAATGGAGTGGGCGGGATATGGAGGGACAAGACGGTGCCGTGCCGTCGATGTGACACATCGGCAGAAGATCGTTCAGAGCATCGTAGGGCGGGCCCTGGCCCGCCGTTACGCGATATCAATCATTGAAAGACGATGATCGAAACCGCGTCTTTTCATGAGAATGATGATCCGTAGCATCCGGATGGCCGGGGTGGCGGGCCGGGGGACCCGCCCTACGCAGGATGGATTCACAGCCATCCCTTTTGCCGCGCGAGCCGATACGCCTCGATCCGGTTGCCGACGCCGAGCTTGCCGATGGCTTCGGACAGATAATTGCGCACCGTGCCCTGCGACAGATTCAGCTGGCCGGCGATCTCGCCCGCGGACAGCCCCTCGCCGGCGAGGCGCAGCACCTGGCGCTCACGGTCGTTGAGCGGATCGGCTTCGGACCAGGCTTCCAGCGCCAGCTGCGGATCGATGGCGCGACCGCCGCGATGCACTTTGCGCAAGGCTTCGGCCAGATCCTCGGCCGGCGCGTCCTTGAGCAGATAACCGGAGACGCCGGCATCCAGCGCGCGACGCAGGAACCCGGCGCGGGCGAAGGTGGTCACGATCACCACCTTGATCGGCAATGCCTGGCGCTGGATCCGCTGCGCCAGTTCCAGCCCGGTGAGCCCCGGCATTTCGATGTCGGTGACCAGCAGATCGGGCTTCAGCCGCTGCAACTCGCGCCACGCCGCTTCGCCGTCGGCGGCGGCGCCCAGCACTTCGATATCGTTTTCCAGCGACAGCAGCGCCGACAGTGCGCCGCGCACCATCGCCTGGTCTTCGGCCAGCAGCACGCGGATCATGACGACACTCCTTCTGATACGACATCGTGCGCATGTGCAGCCAGCGGCACGCGGATGTCGAGGCGCGTGCCTTCGCCCTTGCGCGAATCGATCCGCAGCCGCCCGCCCAGCGCCTCGATGCGTTCGCGCATGCCGCTGAGGCCGTTACCGGGGCTGATCGCGCCGCCGCGGCCATCGTCGACGATGCGCAGCACCGCTTCGCCGGTTTCGATCGCGAACTCGACCCGCGCCGTACGCGCATGCGCATGGCGCTGGATGTTGGTCACCGCTTCGCGCAGGGTCAGCGCCAGCGCGCTTTCGACGCTCGCGGGCAGGCCGCCGCTGTCCTGCAGACCGGTTTCGAGCATGCGCACCGCAGCCGCGGCGTCGAAACCGATGCCGTCGCTTTCCAGCAGCAACTTCGCCGAGACCAGTTCGGCGGCGATACCGGCGGCGCGGATGCCGGTCACCGCCGCGCGCACCTGCGCCAGCGCCTCGCGCGCGACCCGGGTGACTTCGACGATCTCGCGGTGCGCAGCATCCGGGTCGCGGCGCAGCAGCTTGCCGGCCAGTTCGCTTTTCAGCGCCACCAGCGACAGCGTGTGCCCGAGCAGATCGTGCAGATCGCGGCCGATGCGTTCGCGTTCGGCGACCGTGGCGAGCCGGCGCACTTCATCGTGCGACAGTTTCAGCTCGGCGCGCTTGCGGGTGCTCTCGACGAAATGGTGGTTGCCGAAGAACACCGCCACCGACACGATCAGGGTGATGAGGAAAATGAAGACCGGATAGTGCAGCGCGACGATCTCGAACAGCAGGCCGGCCAGCATCGCCGCGGCCCAGGCCAGCCGTATCCACAGCGGGCCGCCCAGCATCGCCGCGAAACCGACCGCGTAGATGGTGTAGGCATTGGCGAAGGAATTGAACGGCAGCAGCGCGTAACCGATGCCGGCCATCGCCAGCATGCACAGATGCGATCGAACACCGGTTACCCGATACGCCGCGAAATACACCGGCAGGAAGACCACCATCGCCAGCAGCGTCGGGCCGAGCATGTCCCGCACCGGGCCCGGCCATTGGTTGGAGTTGCCGAACAGCGACAGCGCGATCGGCAGGAACGGAAACACCAGATAGCCGAGGTTGTAGAACGGCACCCAGCCGTGGCCATGGCTTTCCGGAATCAGACGCGCGCGCAGGCGCAGCGGCAGCGACTTCAGCGGTTGCGACATGTCGACCTCGCGGGTGCGGGTGAAGGGAGGGGGTTCACAACTTTAAAGTCTGAATGACTCGTCACCCCGGCGGTGAATGATTCAGACCTTCCTTAACGGATCGCTTTGCGGCTCAAGCGCCCAGCCGGCGGCGGGCCAGTACGAAGAACAGCGCGGTGACGCCGAACAGCAAGCCCAAGTGCAGGGCGAGACTGCCGCCGGCATCCATGCCGATGACCTTCAGCGCGATCTGCGAATGATGGTAGGACGGCCACACCGGCGCGAGCTGGGCGATCCACGCCGGCAGCAGTTTCAGCGGCAGCCACAGACCGGACAGGAAGGCCATCGGCAGATACAGGATGTTGACGATCGCCGGCGCGCCCTGGCCGCCGACGAGGGTGCCGATATACAGGCCCAGCGCGGCGAACGGCAGCACGCCGATCACGTTCACGATCCACAGCAACAGCCACTGCGACAGCCGCAGCTCGACCTCGCCGACGGTGGCGGCCAAGGTCGCCAGCAGCAGCGAAATCAGCATCGCGAACACCATCGCCATCGCCATTTTCGCGAACAGATAGGCGCCCGGCGGCATCGGCAGCGCGCGTTTGTAGATCAGGAAGCCCTGCTCGCGCTCCAGCGCAACCGTAACCCCAAACGCGAACAAACCAGCACCCATCACCCCGAACACGCCGTAAGTGGCGAGCAGATAACGCGCGGCGTCGCCGTTGGATTTGTTCAGCAGCACGCCGAACAGTACGTAGAACAGCGGCGGGAACAGCAGCGACGGCAGCGCGAACGACGGCGTGCGCAGCAGGCGGAGGCATTCGTACTTGGCTTCCAGCAGATAGCTGCGCAGCGACGAATGGGTGGCTGCGGCGGCCGCGGCATTGGTGGCGACTTGGTGGACGGCGTTCATGCGGCTTCCTTCTGGTCTGTCGTCGCGTCGAGCGTCGCGGCGTCGGCGGGTTCGCGGGTAAGTTCGAGAAAGGCTTCGGCCAGGCCGGCACGCTGGATTTCCAGTTCGCTCAGCGTCGCGTCCTCGACCAGCATCCGCCGCGCCACCGCTTCGGCGGCGTCGGTCAGTATTTCGATGCGGGCCAAGCTACCGTTGTGACCGCCGCCGTCGTGGCCGCGGGTCGCGCTGCGCACGCCGGGCCAGGTCGCGATCCGTTCGGCGTCCAGCGCCGAGACGCAGCGGATGCGCCGCTGCGAGACCAGCGCGCGCACGTCCTGCATCGTGCCGGCGGCGGCGACCCGGCCGCGATTCAGCACCACCACCCGGTCGGCGAGCGCCTCGGCCTCTTCTAAATAATGTGTCGTCAATAGCACTCCGGTGCCAGCGGCCACCAGTGTGCGGATCGTCGCCCACATCCGCTGGCGCGCGTCGATGTCCAGGCCGGTGGTCGGCTCATCGAGGAACAGCACCTCGGGATTGCCGCAGATCGCCAGCGCGAACTGCACCCGCCGCTGCTGGCCGCCGGACAACCGGCGGTAGTTGCGATCCAGCAACCCGTCCAGACCGGCCAGGGCGACGCAGTCGGCCACGCTGCGCGGGGTCGGGTAGTAGCTGCGGGTGAGGTCGAGCAATTCGGCCACGCGGATGTTGTCGGGGATACCTGCCGACTGCAGCATCACCCCGCTGCGCCGGCGCGCGGCCAGTGCGCCGGGCGCTTGGCCGAACAGCGCCGTTTCGCCCTGATCCGGCGCCAGCAGCCCAAGCAGCAGACCGATCGCCGTGCTCTTGCCGGCGCCGTTGGCGCCGAGCAGGGCCAGCACTTCGCCCCGGTGCAGGGACAGGTCGACGCCATCCAGGGCGATGGTCCTGGCGTAGCGTTTATGGATGCCGCGCAGTTGCGCGAGGGGCTGGACGGGCGCGTTCATCGTCAGGCACTCTGGTTGCGATGCAGCCAGACTAGGGGCCCGGGCCGTCCGCCGGCAGTCGGAAGCGTCAGCCATCCACCATGACATTCGTCACCTGACGAAGCGCGCCCGAGGCATTATTCTTGCCGCGTCGGCGCTGCGGACGCAGCGCGCACGACCATGGACTGAAGGCAGGACCGAAGCGGGGCCGGTGGGTTGTTTTACGGTTTTCGGTCACACTTCGGGGTTAGAGTCCGCTCAGGAAGACAATGAATACGAACGCCGATCTGCTCAAGGAACTCCGCATCGACCGCAGCGCTTCCGCCGAACCCCCGCCCTCGCGGCGCGGGTTGTGGCTCGGTTTGCTCGCGGTCGCCGTCGTGGCCGGTCTCGCTGCAGGCGTTTGGGCGCTGTTCGGCGGCGAGGACGGCATCGAAGTGCGTACCGCCACCGCCGCGCCCATCGCGGCCAGCAGCAGCGGCGCCGCCTCTGTACTGGACGCCACCGGGTATGTGGTGCCCCGCCGCATCGCCACCGTCTCGGCGAAAGTCACCGGCAAAGTCCGCGAAGTCCTGATCGAGGAAGGCATGCGGGTCGAGGCCGGCCAGATCATGGCCACGCTCGATCCGATCGACGCAGATTCGGCGCGCACGCTCGCGATGTCGCAGCTGGAAGCCGCACGCAGCCAGGCCGGCAGCGTGCAGGCGCAGTTGAAGGAAGCCGAACTCAACGCATCCCGCCTCGGACAACTGGTCGGCCAGAAACTGGTCTCGCGCCAGCAGTACGATCAGGCCGTCGCCGTGCGCGACTCGCTGCGCGCGCAGCTCGCCACTGCACAACGCAATACCCAGGTGTCGTCGGATTCGCTGCGCATCGCCGACAATGGCGTCGACAACACCGTGGTCCGCGCGCCGTTCGCCGGCATCATCATCGCCAAGTCCGCGCAGCCGGGCGAAATCATCTCGCCGTCGGCCGCGGGCGGCGGCTTCACGCGCACCGGCATCGGCACCATCGTCGACATGGATTCGCTGGAGATCGAGGTCGACGTCAACGAGGCCTATATCGGCAAGGTCCAGCCGAAGATGCCGGTGGAAGCCACGCTCAACGCCTACCCGGACTGGAAGATCCCGGCCGAGGTCATCGCGATCATCCCCACTGCCGATCGCAGCAAGGCCACCGTGAAGGTCCGCATCGCTTTCAAGCAGCGCGACGGCCGGATCGTGCCGGACATGGGCGTGCGGGTGAGCTTCCTCGACCAGATCAAGCCGAACGCGGCCGCCAGCGCGCCCAAGCCGGTCGGCGTGCTGGTGCCGACCAACGCCATCACCCAGCGCCAGATCGATGGCAAGGACACCGATGTCGTGTTCGTGGTCGAAGAGCTGAAGGCCGTGATCACCCCGGTGCAGACCGGCGAGGTGCGCGGCGAACAGCGTGTGGTGCTGTCCGGCCTCGCGCCCGGCGACACCGTGGTGACCGCGCCGCCAGCGACGCTGCAGGACGGCGCCGGGATCGTCGAGAAGACTGCCGAGTAATCGCTCTTCAGAATCAACGCTGCTTTGAATCAACGCTGTCCCGAACAGCCGCTTCCCCCGACACGCCCTGCGCCTCCGGCGCACCCCAATCCATCGCCCGACCCTGTGAGAGATCGCCCATGTCCGCACTGATCAGCATCCGCGACGTCACCAAGCGTTACACCCGCGGCAAGCAGCAGGTCGAAGTCCTGCACGGCATCAACCTGGAAATCCCGAAGGGCGACTTTGTCGCACTCATGGGCCCCTCCGGCTCCGGCAAGACCACCCTGCTGAACCTGATCGGCGGGCTGGACCAGCCCACCGGCGGCGAAATCAACATCGACGGCAAGCGTATCGACAGCCTCGGCGCTGGCCAGCTCGCCCAGTGGCGCGCTGCCAACGTCGGCTTCGTGTTCCAGTTCTACAACCTGATGCCGGTGCTCACCGCGCAGGGCAATGTCGAACTGCCGCTGCTGCTGACCAAGCTCAACGCCGCGCAGCGCAAGCGCAACGCCGAAGTCGCGCTGCAGGTGGTGGGCCTGGCCGACCGCGGCAAACACAAGCCGCGCGAACTCTCCGGCGGCCAGGAACAGCGCGTCGCCATCGCCCGCGCCATCGTCTCCGACCCCAGCCTGCTGGTCTGCGACGAACCCACCGGCGACCTCGACCGCAAGACCGCCGACGAGATCCTCACCCTGCTGCAGACGCTCAACCGCGAACACGGCAAGACCATCGTCATGGTGACCCACGATCCGCTGGCCGCCGAATACGCCAGCCGCACCCTGCACCTCGACAAGGGCCGCCTGCTCGAGTCCGCCGACCCGTCCGCGGCACACGCGACGGCCTGAGCCGACGCAGGGAGATCGACATGACCAAGACCGGATTCGTCATCGCAAATCTGTTCCGCAAGAAGGCCAGGACATCGCTGACGATGCTGTCCATCATCACCGCGTTCCTGCTGTTCGGGCTGCTGCAGTCGGTGAACGTGCTGTTCAGCGCCGGCGCCGACTTCCTCGGCACCGCCCGCCTCATCACCCAGGCCCGCGTGTCCTTCACCCAGTCGCTGCCGATGCGCATGCGCGCCGAGATCGAGAACGTGCCGGGCGTGGAAGCGGTGACCCAGTCGCAGTGGTTCGGCGGCGTGTGGCAGGGCAAGGACCAGCTGGTCGCGCTCGCGGTCGACCCGCTGCGTTTCCACGCGGTCTATCCGGAGTGGGATCTGCCCGAAGCGCAGTGGAAGCAGTTCGCCGAAACCCGCACCGCCATGGTCGCCGGCCGCAAGGTGGCCGACCAGTACGGCTGGAAGGTCGGCCAGAAGGTGCCGATCAGCTCGAATATCTTTCCGCAGAAGAACGGCAGCAAGGACTGGGTGTTCGACCTGGTGGGCATCGTCGACGGCAAGGACGAGGAGTGGAAGCGCCAGGCCACGCAGGTCTGGATCAACCACGGCTATTTCGACGAAGAAAACCAGTTCGGCAGCGGCGCCGGCGGCATCTACCTCATCAAGCTCAAGGATCCGGATGCCGCGGCGAAGGTGGCGCGGATCATCGACGCGAAGTTCGAGAATTCGCCCGACGAAACCAAGACCCAGAACGAGAAGGACTGGAACCTCGGCTTCGCCAAGCAGTTCGGCGACATCGGCCTGATCGTGCGCTGGATCCTGTTCGCGGTGTTCTTCACCCTGTTGCTGGTGGTGGGCAACACCATGGCCCAGAGCATGCGCGAACGCGTGCCGGAGATGGCGGTATTGAAGACGCTGGGCTTCTCCGACGGCACCGTGCTCGGCTTCGTGCTGGCCGAAACGGTGGCGCTGTGCGCCATCGGCGGCCTGATCGGACTGGGCCTGGCCACGGTCGCCGGCTGGTTCATCGCGCAGTCGGGCATCCCGATTCCGATACGCGTGGAATGGCGCGTCTGGACCGCCGGCATCATCGCCATCCTGCTGCTGAGCGTCGCGGTGGGGCTGCTGCCCGCGCTGCGCGCCAAGCGGCTGAAGATCGTCGACGCCCTCGCGGGCCGCTGACCGCACCCCTTTCAGGAGAGAATCCAATGCTGTCGCAGATCTTCGCCATTACCGGCGTCAACCTCAAAAGCATCCCGGAGCGATGGGGGCCGTCGCTGGTCATCATCATCGGCCTGGCCGGCGTGGTCGCGGTGTTCACCGCGCTGCTGGCGATGAGCGAAGGCTTCAGCGCCACCCTCGCCGCCACCGGCAGCAAGGACAACGCCCTTGTGATGCGCGGCGGCTCGGCCACCGAACTGAACTCGGGCCTGGGCCGCGAAGAGACCAACCTCATCAAACTCGGCCCCGGCATCCGCAAGGGTGTGGACGGCAAGCCGCTGGCCTCGGCCGAAATGATCGTGATCGCCGAACTGTTCAAGATCGGCGAGACCGTCAACGGCTCGAACCTCACCGTCCGCGGCGTGGAGCCGGCGGCGTTCGCGCTGCGTCCCAAGCTGAAGATCGTCGAGGGCCGGCAGTTCAAGCCGGGCCTGCGCGAACTGGTGGTCGGCCGCAGCGTGAGCAAGCAGTACGACAACGCGCAGGTCGGCAAGACCCTGCGCATGCGCGGTTCGGACTGGACGGTGGTCGGCGTGTTCGAGTCCGGCGACGCCCACGAAAGCGAACTGTGGACCGACGTGGAAGTCGCGCAGTCCAGCTTCGGCCGCAACGGCTACAGCTCGGTGCTGGCCGGAATGGAGAGCGAGCAATCGCTCAAGGGCCTGGGCGCGGCCCTGAAGGCCGATCCGCGGCTCAACCTGGACGTGATCTCGCAGCAGGAATACTTCAGCGCCCAGACCGAGCAGTTCCGCAAGACCATCGGCGTACTGGCGGTCGTGGTCACCTCGATCATGGCCCTCGGCGCGATCTTCGCCGCGCTCAACAGCATGTTCGCGGCGGTCGCCACCCGCGCCAAGGAAATCGCCACACTGCGCGCGATTGGTTTTGGCGGCTTCCCGGTGCTGGTCTCGGTGATGATCGAGGCGCTGTTCCTGGCGCTGGTGGGCGGGTTGATCGGCGCGCTGATCGCCTATCTGCTGTTCAACAACATGTCGGTCTCGACGATCGGCGCCAACTTCACCCAGGTGGCGTTCGCGTTCAAGGTCACGCCGGTCCTGGTGGGCATCGGCCTGCTGATCTCGGTCGTGGTCGGCTTCATCGGCGGCCTGATCCCGGCGGCGATGGCGGCGCGTCAATCGGTGACCACGGCGCTGCGCAGCGCCTGAGTTCAAGCTCTCATGCGATACGCGAACGAGGCGCCGCAATGGCGCCTCGTTCGCGTTCGGGGTCAGGAAAAACCGCGGCCTGGCTTATGCCTCGCGATCGCCGCTGGATCGAACCGCGTCGATCTGTCCCAACAACCACTGCAGGCCTGCAAGATGCTGCTGGTCGTGACTGCACAGGTAATGCGCCAGGCCGCGCAGCGTCGTCGCGCCGTAGCCCTCGAACACCGCCCCGCGCGCCAACTGCGCTGCACTCAGGCCCGACAGCATGGCGACCGTGCCGGCGCGCGCCACGCGGAACGCCGCCAACGCTTCCGCGGCATCGCGACGCGCGTACGCACGCTCGACCGCCAGCGCCTCGCTCTCGATCGAACTTAGGAACGGCGTCGATTCGTGCAAGGTTCGCTCGAAGCGGACGCGGTAGCCCTCGACCTCGATATCGCGCACATGCCAGACCTGTTCGATCGCGGTGAAATGTTCGCTGGGGATGCCCTCCCAGCTCTCCGGCGACCAGTGCTCGAAACCGGCCGGAAACGCGGCGTAATGCGCTTCCAGTTGTTCCGGGAACGCAGCCAGAGCATCTAGCGTCATGCGATTCATGGCACCTCGCGACACGCGGTCAATGAGCATCATTCGGTAGTGGCGTGGCGCGCCGCGCCCGGCGCAGGCTGTCGATCGCGAAGATCGCCAATGCGATCCAGATGACGATGAAGCCGATCGCGCGGTCGCGGTCGAAGCTTTCGTGGAACACCAGTACGCCGATCAGGAACTGCATGGTCGGGGCGATGTATTGCATCAGGCCGATGGTGGACAGCGGCACGCGGCGCACCGCGAACGAGAACGCGATCAGCGGCAGCGCGGTCAGCACGCCGGCGAACACCAGCAGCGCATCCACGCCAACACCCCAGCCGCTGAAGAACCCGCCCTGCCCGCTGCTTTCGATCCACAGCAGATAAGCCAGCGCGGGCAGCAGCAGCACCGAGTTCTCGAAGCCGAGCCCGGTCACCGAATCGACCGCGGCGAGCTTGCGGATCAGCCCGTAGATGCCGAACGAGGTCGCCAGCGCCAGCGCGATCCACGGAAAGCTGCCGTAGTTGAAGGTCAGCCAGAGCACGCCGAGCGCGGTGATGGCAACCGACACCCACTGCGTCGGGTTGAGGCGCTCGCGCAGGAACAGCGTGCCGATCACCACATTGAGCAGCGGGTTGATGAAATAGCCGAGGCTGCTTTCGACCACATGCCCGGCGTTCACCGCCCAGATGTACAGGCCCCAGTTGACGCCGATGCACAGCCCGCTGAGGGTCAGCATCGCGGCGAGCCGCGGCTGCGCCAGGATCGCCTTGAACCAGCCGCGGCCCTGCGACCACAGCAGCCACAGCGCCACCAGCACCGCGCACCACAGCACCCGATGAGCGACGATCTGCAGCGACGGCACCGCCTTGAGCAGATGCCAGTACAGCGGCATCAGCCCCCACAGCACGAATGCGCTGGCGGCGATCAGCAGACCCTTGCGATCGAGACCCGGCATCACGCGTCCGATGACTTCGGTGGTGCGGCCTCGGTCGGTACGACTTCGACGCGCGACTTCGCCCGGCTGATCACCACCACGCCGACCAGGATCGCTGCCAGCGCACCGAGATCGTGCAGGCTGAAATGCTCGTTACCGAGCCATGCCCCAAGCAGCACCGCGATCGGCGGATTCACATACGCGTAGCTGGACGCCAGCGCCGGGCGCACATGGTTCAGCAGCCAGACGTAGGCGCCGAAACCGATGATCGAACCGAACAGCGCGAGATAGATCAGCGCGGCCGTGCCGTGCGTGGTCGGTGCGGCCGGCAGTCGTTCGCCCATCGCCAGACCCAGTGCCACCAGCATCACCCCGCCGCAGAGCATCTGCGCGGCAGCAGCCATGAACGGCGACGGTAGATCGCGCCCGCGCGACCACACCGAACCGAAGGCCCAGGCGATGGGCGCGACCAGCAGCATCACCAGGCCGCTGGGCGCGGACGACAGACTGCTGCCGGCATTGAGCCACAGCACGCCGAGAAAACCGATGCCGATGCCCAGCCATTCGCCGCGGCTGGGATGGCGGCCGAACATCGCGCCGAACAGGCCCATCCACAGCGGCATCGAGGCGATGGCGATGGCGGCGAGTCCTGAAGACACCTGTTCCTCGGCCAGCACCACCATGCCATTGCCCAGCAGCATCATCAGCAGGCCCATGACCGCCAGCGCCGGCCACTGCGCGCGCGTCGGCGCCGCCACGCCGCGCCAGCGCAGCACCGCGTACATCAAGCCGCCGGCCAGCAACATGCGTCCGCCGGACACCGCCAGCAGTGGCGGCCAGCCGCCTTCCAGCGCGAAACGGATGCCCAGATAGGTCGAGCCCCAGACCAGATACACCGACGCCAAAGCGAGCGCGATGGCGAATGCGGAGACAGGCCGTGGGGCGGCCGCGGATGGAGAGGCCATCGCAGTGCTCGAAAGAGAGGAATCGGGGAAGTGCTGGCGGCGCGTGCAGCGTGCGGAATATGGTCGCAACGCGGCGACCGGGCCATTCTACGCCCGAGTTCCTTTGCACGATCCTGCCGATTCACGCGCATTACGGAACACTGTGGCGCTGTCAGGTTTTGTGGGAGCGGCGCGAGTCGCGATTTTTGTGGGAGCGACGGGAGTCGCGATGGGCCGCCAAAAGTCTTCCCTTTGTTCATCGCGGCTCCCGCCGCTCCCACAGATCACCGGCCCATCGTCGCGTGGAGCGGCGGGAGCCGCGATGAATGATGCAGGAGGGGCTTCAGCCTCGATCACGGCGAAAAGCTCGGGCCTGAAGGCCCTCCTACGGGACGACCGCAGACGAGGCGCTGGCGGATTCGCGGCCCAACAGATGCTGCTTCAGCGCCAGACCCCAGCGATAGCCGCCCAGCGAACCATCGCCGCGGATCACGCGATGGCAGGGGACGACAATCGCGACGCGGTTGTGCGCGCAGGCGCTGGCGACCGCGCGCGCGGCCCTGGGCGCGTCGAGCGCCGCCGCCAGCTCCGCGTAACTGCGGGTTTCGCCGCGCGGAATCTTCATCAGCGCATCCCAGACGCGTTTCTGGAACGCGGTGCCGATCAGATCCACCGGAATCCGGTCGGGCGCCGCGCCTTTGCCGGCCAGCGCATCGGCCACCGCGCGCACCCGCGGCGCGAGGAATTCATCGCGGCCGGCGTCGACCTGCTGCAGCCGCGCGCGCGGAAATTCGGCGTGGAGTTTGCGCGCCAACGAATCGGGGTCTTCGCCCAATTCGACCATGCAGATGCCGCGCGCGGTGGCGGCCACGATCGCCTGCCCAAGCGCGGTGTCGACGATGCTCCAGCGGATGTCCTCGCCTTCGCCGCCGGCGCGATAGCGCGCAGGCGTCATGCCGAGTTTCGCGGCGCCGGTCTCGTACACCCGCGACGGCGAGCCATAACCGGCGTCGTACAGCGACGCGCTGACATCGCGACCGTCCTTCAGCGCGGATCGGAACGCGCCGAGCTTGCGCTGGGCAAGATATTCGGCCGGACTCAGTCCGAAACGCGCGCGGAAACGGCGTTGCAGATGCGAGGCGCTGAGGCCGACGGCCACCGCGAGTTCGGACAGCGAGGGTTCGCCGACGTCCAGCAGTTCGCGGGCGCGTTCGAGTGGCGATAAGCCCGGCGGGGACGTGCGCGGCGGAATGGGCAATCTGTCGGCAGGCAATGTGTTCATGCCAGACAGGCTAACGGGCGCACAAGGCGCCCGCTATCCGATTCTTGCGCGATGCTCCACAGCATGATGCTTCGCACCCATGAACGGGAACCGTTACTCGGTCCAGCGCCCCGAGACCTTCGACTCCGGCAGCACCCGCGCCGACAGCCGCTGATCGTGGCCCAACACCTGCACCGCATCGGCCAGAATCGCGGCCGACTCGCGCAGCAGCGGGTCCGGACGCTTCTCGGCGGCCTTCTCGCGGGCGGCGTCCTTGGCGACGTCGCGCTCGCCCGAGGTGAGGCCGTCGTCGGTGTCGTCGCTCAGCGGATCGAGATCCAGGCCGATGGCCTTGCGGGCTTCCTGGCGCTGCTTGCGCTTGGCGGCGTCGCGGTCGCGCTCGGCGCGGCGCGAAGCCTCATTGAGCGAGATCGATTTCTTCGCCACTTCCTCGCGGAACTGGGCGATGTCCTCGGACCACCACTGGAATTCCTTGTCCTGGGCCACGCGCGCGCCGTGCAGGGTTTCCAGTTGCGGCAGCAGCGCGCCGAAATCGCCGTAGCGGGTATGCGGCACAGCGGCAATGCGGGTCCACGGCAGCGCGTTCTTGTAGGTGCTTTCGCCGAATTCGCTGGCGTCCACGGTGACCGGGAATTTGATGTCCGGCACCACGCCCTTGTTCTGGGTGCTGCTGCCGCCCGGCAGGAAGAACTGGGCGATGGTCAGCTTGACCTGGCCGAAACGCTTGCCGTCGTTCATCGGCCAGCGGTCCAGATCCACGAGGTTCTGCACGGTGCCCTTGCCGAAGCTGGTTTCGCCGATGATCAGGCCGCGGCCGTAATCCTGGATCGCACCGGCGAAGATTTCCGACGCCGACGCCGAACCGCGGTTGATCAGCACCGCCAGCGGGCCGTCCCATGCCACGCCCGAAGTGGAATCGCTGTCGACCTGCACGCGGCCGCCGGATTCGCGCACCTGCACCACCGGACCCTTGTCGATGAACAGCCCGGTCAATTCCACGGCCTCGGCCAGGGAGCCGCCGCCGTTGTTGCGCAGATCGATGACCACGCCGTCGAGTTTCTGGGTGCGGAAGCCGCGCAGCAGGCGATCGACATCGCGCGAGGCCGAAGCGTAATCGTTGCTGTTGGTGCGGCGGCCTTCCCAGTCCTGATAGAACGCCGGCAGTTTGATCACGCCGATGCGGCGCGCGGGCTCGGCGCCGACGGCGGGCACGTTCAGCACCTCACCCTTGGCGGCCTGCTCTTCGAGGCGGATCTTGGCGCGATTGAGCACGATCCGGGCCGGCTTGCTGTCCAGCACCGCTTCGGCCGGCACGATGTCCAGGCGCACCTGGGTGCCTTTCGCGCCCTTGATCTTTTCGACCACGTCGTCGATGCGCCAGCCGACCACGTCTTCCATCGGCCCGCTCGCGCCCTGACCGACGCCGACGATGCGGTCGCCGGCCTTGAGTTTGCCGCTGAGCATCGCCGGGCCGCCCGCGATCAACTCGCGGATCACCACCACGTCTTCCTGTTTCTGCAACTGCGCGCCGATGCCTTCCAGCGACAGGCTCATGCTCTGCTCGAAGCGGTCGGCCGCGCGCGGGTCGAAATAATCGGTATGCGGATCGATCGACGTGGCGTAGGCGTTGAGGAAAGTCTGGAAGGCGTCGATGCCATTGAGTTCGGCCACGCCCTTGGCCATGTTGGCGTAACGCTTGTCGAGGGTCTTGCGGATGTCCTCGGGCTGCTTGCCGGCCAGCTTCAGGCGCAGCCAGTCGTTACGCACCGACTGCTCCCAGAGTTTGTCGAGTTCAGCGGTATCGGCGGCCCACGGCGCGTCTTCGCGGTCGTAGTTCCAGCGGTCTTCGCCTTCGAAGCTGAAGATGTCCTTCGCCAGCAGGGCGCGGGCGTGTACGACGCGCGCGTTCACGCGCTGCTGGTACAGGGCGAACATCTCGAATGCCGGCGCTACTTCGCCGCTCTTGATCGCGTCGTCCAGCCGGGTGCGGTAGCCATCGAGCTTCGCGATGTCGACGGCGGTGAAGAACAACTTGCCGGGATCGAGCGATTCGAGATAACGGTCCAGCATCTCCGCCGACAGCTTGTCGTCCAGTGCACGCGGGCGGTACGCGTAGCGGCTGTCGGACAGCACGCCGTAGACCAGTTTCGCGGCGGTGGCCTGCTCGGCGCTGGGGCTGCCGGCATCGGCTTGCGCCGTGAGCCACGCCACGGGGACGGTGAGCGCGAGGGCAAGCATGGAAACCGGAAGGGCTTTGGCGACTTTCATCGGCGATCTCGTTGGTTGGAGCGAGCGTGTGGGAGCAAGCATGTGGAGATCCAGCGTACAAATCATGTAACGAAGAGAATGCGATGTGCGGATGCACCCGGCCTAAACCGGCGCGTCCAGCCTACGACTCTGGAGAGTACCGAAAGTTTCGGCGCGTACACACCGCCCAAGGTCATGGCTGACAGGCGGAATACTTCTGCCCGACGACCGGTCGGGCTGCCGTTCATCTTGTAAACGAGGATCGCCGGTATTCATGGCACTTTCCGCACGCGGCGCAGACGACGCATCGTCGCCCGCAGGACAGTGCGTTTTAGAGCAGGCGCATCAGGACCGGCTCAGGCGAAACCGGCGTCCGCAGCCTGTTTATCGGCGTGGTACGAGCTGCGCACCATCGGGCCGGAGGCGACGTGGGTGAAGCCCAGGGACATGCCGTAGACCTCCAGCGCCTTGAATTCGTCGGGCGTCCAGTAGCGCATCACCGGGTGATGGTGGGCGCTGGGCTGCAGGTACTGGCCGATGGTGATCATGTCCACGTCGTGCGCGCGCAGGTCGCGCAGGCTGCCTTCGACCTGTTCCATCGTTTCGCCGAGGCCGAGCATGATGCCGCTCTTGGTCGGCACGTCGGGATGCTGGGCCTTGAACTGCTGCAGCAGGGTCAGCGACCACTGGTAGTCCGCGCCCGGGCGCACATTGCGATAAAGCTCTGGCACGGTTTCGAGATTGTGGTTGAACACGTCCGGCGGATTGGTCGCCAGGATCTCCAGCGCCCGCTCCATGCGGCCCTTGCCGCGGAAGTCCGGGGTGAGGATTTCGATCTTCGTCCGTGGGCTGTGCTCGCGCACTGCAGCGATGCAGTCGACGAAATGCTGGGCGCCGCCGTCGCGGAGGTCGTCGCGGTCGACGCTGGTCACCACCACGTATTTCAGGCCCATGTCGGCGATGGTGCGGGCGAGGTTCAGCGGCTCGTCGGCATCCGGCGGCTTCGGCCGGCCGTGGGCGACATCGCAGAACGAGCAGCGGCGGGTGCAGACCTCGCCAAGAATCATGAAGGTGGCGGTGCCGTGGCTGAAGCACTCGTGGATGTTCGGGCAGCTGGCTTCCTCGCAGACCGTGACCAGGCGGTTTTCGCGCAGCTTGGCCTTGAGGTTCTGCACCGCGTTGCCGGACGGAATGCGCACCCGGATCCACGACGGCTTGCGCAGTACCGGCGCATCGGCGAACTGCACCGGCGAGCGCGCGATCTTGTCGCCGGCGACTTGCTTCGCGCCCGGCTCCAGCGATGCGGGCGCATCGCCAAGGACGACGGTGAGCGGGATGCGCTTCTCGGAGGAAGGGTTCGGCGTGGACATCGGAAATGGCCTATGGATACAGCACTCAAAATTTATTTGAGTGCTTCTGTTTTCCCTCTCCCGCATCGCGGGGGAGGGCAAGGGTGGGGGTAGTGATTCGGCTCATTTGAGTACTAATGCGTTCCGAATCAATACGCCGCTGCGGCGGCAGCGACGGAAAGTGGGGACAGTGCGGCGAAAGCGATCAGGTCCGGCGGCGGCGCGGCCTGCAGTTGCAGACCGAACTGCCCCGCCAGGTTTTCCAGCAGCACGGGCTTGACCGCATCGAGGCTGGAAGGGCCACCCAAGTCTAGCATCGAGGTCACCTGCAGCCCGGCGTAGCCGCAGGGGTTGATGCGGTGGAAAGGGGATAAGTCCATGGCGATATTGAATGCCAGGCCGTGGAAGGTGCAGCCGCGGCGGACGCGGATGCCCAGGGCGCCGATCTTGGCGCCATTGACGTACACGCCGGGGGCGCTCTCGCGGCGCTCGGCGTAGATGTTCCAGTGGTCGATGGTATCGATCAGCGCCTGCTCGATCCTGCAGACGTACTCGCGCACGCCGACTTTCAGCCGCTTCAGGTCCAGCAGCGGGTAGGCCACGATCTGGCCCGGGCCGTGATAGGTCACCTGGCCGCCGCGATCGACCTTCAGCACCGGGATATCGCCCGGCACCAGCACGTGCTCGGGCTTGCCGGCCTGGCCGAGGGTGAACACCGGGTCGTGTTCGACCAGCCAGAGCTCGTCCGGGGTGTCGGCGCTGCGGGCGTCGGTGAAGCCCTGCATCGCGCGCCACACGGGTTCGTAGGCGACACGGCCCAGATCGCGGACCTGCGCCGGCGGGACGGCTACAGCGTCCACTTGATCCTCGGCTCGGCGCGCAGCGCCTCGTGGGCCGCTTCGTAACGGACGCGATCTTCGGCGTGGAAGCTCAGGCGGATCGAGACGAACTTGCCGCCCGAGGAATTGCGCGCGGCGACGGTTTCGCGCAGAACAATGATACCGATGGCTTCCAGCAGCTCCGGGATGCGTTCTTCCAGGCCCACGCCCGCGGGGCCCATGGCGGTGATCTCGAACACGCCGGGGAACTGGAAGCCGTGATCGGGGTGGTCGGAATGGATGTCCATAGGCGCAATTATGGGCGCGATGGGCGGGCAACCCAAGCCCGGAGCCAGACACGGATGCGGGTGCGGCGTTGGTCGGCCGGAAGCGCGTAAGACCGCGCGGGGTCAGCCCGCGCCGCATCGCGGCGTCACCACCCTGGCATGCGGCTCGGGTCGAGCCCCGCGACTTCGAACACCGCGCTGCGTTTGCCCAGGCCTTTGACCGGGAATTCGATTTCGAGGGTTTTCGCGCCCTGCGCCATCTTCCACAGCGCGCGTTCGTCTTCGATGAACATGGCGATGGCTTCGTCGGTGTCCGGGCGCGAGCCGGGCAGCGATTTCGCGGGCTTGCCGTCGAGTGTGATCGGCAGCCGGCAGCCGCTGTAGCAGTTGAAGTCGCCGCCCTGCAGCACGAGGTAGCTGCTGCGGCCCCAGGACGGGTGGTCGCGGAAGATCAGCCGCACCTGGGTGGGGCCGTGGCCATCGACATCCACATTGTCCCTGGCGTAGATCGCCGAGGACCGCTGCAGGCCGCCCTTCACGCTTTCGGTGCCGTAGCTCCACAGCGCGGCGGTGCGTTTGGCTTCGCGGGTCTCGTCGAGCTTCTGTTTCACGGCGTCGAATTCGCCGCGCACGCGCTTGGCGGCCGCGCTGTCGGGGTATTGGGCGATCAGCACATCGGCCTGCGCTTTCGCCAGCGCCCAGTTTTCCTTGCTCACCGCATCATCGAACGCGGCGGCGCCCTCCTGCGCCTTGGCTTCCAGCGCCGCGGCCTGTTCGGCGGCGGCGGCCTTGGCGACTTCCGGGTCTTCGCCGCAGCCGGCGAGCATCGCGCAAGCCAGCCCCAGGGCAAGCATCCGGAGCGTGACATTCTTCATGGCAATTCTCCGTGCGGGCCGGCCGGCAGGCCGCGTTCGATCAGCATCGTCACCGCTTCGGCGGATTCGCCCGGCCGCTCCATCAGCGACATGTGGCCGCAGTCTTCCAGCATCACCTGCGTGGCGTGCGAAATGCGCGCGGCGTACAACCCCATCGCGCTGGGATCGATGACTTTGTCCTGCCTGCACCACAGCAACAGCGCCGGCTGCGCGATGTTCGCGGCTTCGGCGCCGGGCAGGAAGCGTTCGTCGCCGCGGCCGATCTTGTCCAGCACGCTTTGTTCAAACGCCGCATCGCGTTTGCGCTGGGCGACATAGATGTCGGCCGCCGGCCACGGCAGCCACGGCCGCGTCTCGCGGTTGTGGAACACGGTGGCGAAATAGCGCTCCAGCGTAGCGTCATCGCTCACGCCGAACGGATTCTTGCCGTCCAGCACGTCCTTACCGAACTGGTTGTCCTCGAAGCGCACGCCGGCAGCGTCGAGCAGGCCGATCCGCGCGACCAGATTCTGATAGCGCGCGGCGGTCAGCGCGGCGATGCCGCCGCCCATCGAGTGGCCCAGCAAGACCACCGGCCGGCCGCCGGAGACTTCGGGCTTGCGCAGGAACGCGGCGACGCGGGCGCTCTGCGCGACGAAACCGTAGTCGGCGCCGTCCTTGCGCTCGCTCTGGCCCCAGCCGGGCAGATCGGGAATGACGATGCGGTAACGGCCGCGCAGCGCGCGTGCGACCCGGTACCAGTTTTCCTTGCTGCCGGTGTAACCGTGCAGCATGACGATGGTGGGCGCGTCGGGTTTGTCGGCCTTCAGTTCGACCCAGGTCCAGCGGTGGTCGTCGACCACGGTGTCGTGCGATGTCGCCCCGAGGCGCATGCGCTGCTTGGCGAACTCGCCGCGGATCACCAGCCCCGGATCGAGCCACAGCGCGAGCGCCATCGCGATCAGGATCGCGGCTGCGATCCCGTTCGCGATGCGCGCCTTGCGCGGAGACAGCAGCGCCATGGTTTCAGCGCATCACTTGGCCGGCGGCGACGCAGGCTGCGACGCGTCGGCAGGATTCCCGGCTGGCGCGATCGCAGCCATTTCGGGCTCGGCAGCAGCGGCAGGCGCGGCGACCGGCTTGGCTTCGTCGATCACCTTCTGCACCGAACCGGTGGTGATCGGGTGGTAGCCCGGCTTGGCCAGCTCGAACACCTGTTTGGCCAGCGCCAGACCGGCCTCGGTCTTCACCAGCGCGGTGTAGGTCGGCATGATGAGTTTGCGGCGGCCGATCCGCTGCAGGAACGCGGCGATGGCGTCGTTGGCCTGGGTGTAACCATTGTTCACCGCCAGCGGATACCAGCGCTGGGCGATCTCGCCGTTCCTGGTGCCGGTGAACTGGTAGGCGCCGTCGAGCTGGGTCAGCTGCGCGATGCTCAGCGTGTCCGGCAGGCTCTCGATGAAATGCACCCACTCCTGCGTGGTCCAGGGCTTGGTGATGGCAACCGGCGGCAGCTTACCGGTGCCCAGCCAGGCCAGACGCGCGGAGTCGACCACGCCGAAGCGACGGGCCTGCATCTGCGGCGCGGTCGGCGGAATGCCCGGGTCGTACAGCCACGCGTCGAACTCTGCCTGGGTCACGACGTTCGGGTACTTGTCGAGCAGATGGGTCTTGGCGTAACCGGCGAACTGCCCGGTATCGATGCTCTGGAACGCGAAGTGGTCGAAGTATTCGCGCAGGAACGGGTCGAACTTCTCGCGGCCGTAGCGCTGTTCGAGGAACTGCAGGAACCACGCGCCCTTGGTATAGACCGTGGCGCTGCTGCTGTTGTCCGGGTCTTTCAGCACTCCGGGCTTAGTCGCCAGCGCCTGCAGCGAGGGATCGATCTCGGCGAACTCTTTCTTCAGCTCGTTGCGCTCGATCACGTTCTCCATCACCGCCTGGTCTTCGCCGTACAGCACTTCGATGATGCGGTTTTCGACGTAGCTGGTGAAGCCTTCGTTCAGCCACGCGTCCTTGGCGCTGGAGAAGGTGACGAGGTTGCCCGACCAGCTGTGCGCGAGTTCGTGCGCGATCAGCGCGACCAAAGTCTTGTCGCCGACGATCACCGTCGGGGTGAGGAAGGTCAGGCGCGGATTCTCCATGCCGCCGTACGGGAACGACGGCGGCAGCACCAGCATGTCGTAGCGGTCCCAGCGATAGGCGCCGTACAGGCCTTCGGCAGTGGCGATCATCTTTTCGGTGTCTTCGAACTCGGCCACGGCCTTGTCCAGCATGGCCGGCTCGGCCCACACGCCGCTGCGGTCGGAGATGCGCTTGAACATCAGATCGCCAGCCGCGATCGCCATCAGGTACGACGGAATCTTCTGCGGCATCTTGAAGGTGTAGTCGCCGTCGCGGATCGCATTGGGGTCGTTGTCGGCGCTCATCAGCACCATCACGTCCGGGCGCGAGGTCACGTGGGCGCTGTAGGTGTAGCGCACGCTCGGCGTGTCCTGCAGCGGCACCCACGACCGCGCGTGGATCTGCTGCGACTGGCTGAACATGAAGGGCAGTTGCTTGCCCTCGGTCATCGACGGCTCCAGCCACTGCAGGCCGGAGGCCTGCGGCGAGGTGATGTAGCTCACGCGCACTTCAGGATTGCGCTGCGGGGTATCGATGCTGAGCTTGCTGCCCAGCACCGGGTCGGCCGCGGCCAGCGTGTATTTCAGCGGCGCCCAGGCGCCCTTGGCGTCGGTGCCTTCGATCTTGTCGATGGTCAGCTCGCGGGTGTCCAGCACCAGTGCGGTCGCCGCGCCGTCCTTCCAGTCCAACTGATACGTGGCGACACCGGCCAGGGTCCTGGTGTCGAAGTCGATCTTCAGATCGAGCGTCAGATCCTTGATGACGACTTTGCCCGGTTCGGCATAGGAATGTTCGTCGACCACCGCCGATGCCGCCGCCGGCGACTTGGCCGTGGACGCGACAGGCGCGGTGTCTTCGGACTTGCAGGCGGTCATCATCAGGGTGGCGAGCAGGGGCAGGGCCAGGATCGAAGCGCGCATGGCATTGGCTTGGCTGGGAAAGCGGCCAGTGTACCCGGCCGGGCGTGGCGCGGATGCGGGCCGGTCGCGCGGCACCGGTCGCGGTGTCCCCGGCCGGGGGCGGATTTCGTTAATCGTCCACAGACAGCGACAATACGCGCACGGACCGCAGCCACAGGCCGGACCCCGCCCCGGGCGCAGATCACCGTTTTTGTCCGAACACCCTCCGCATGCACACAGCCACAAGGTACCGACTGATGACCCACCAATCCCGCGGATCCATCGCCCTCTATGCCGGCCTGCTCACCCTCGCCGTGACCGCCGTCCTGGCCGCGCCCGCCCAGGCCCAGCGCCAGAGCGCGCAGGACCAGCGCAAGCAGAAGACCGCCGAGATCCCGACCTGCGCCAAGCCGCTGGGCACGATCAGCGTGCTGGAGCCGGAAGACGCCACCGACTGGTGGAGCGGCCAGCAGTTGCCGGCCCCGTCCAAGCTCATCAAGGTCTTCATCAGCAAGTCGCGCTGCTTCACCCTGGTGGATCGCGGCGCGGGCCTCGACGCCGCGCAGCGCGAACGCGCGCTGGGCGCCAGCGGCGAACTGCGCAACCGCGCCAACGTCGGCAAGGGCCAGATCAAGGCCGCCGACTACGTGATGGTCCCCGATCTGATCTCGCGCAACAGCAATGCCGGCGGCAATGCCATCGGCGGCCTGATCGGCGGCCTGGTCGGCGGTCGCGCCGGCGCGGCCATCGGCGGCCTCAACTTCCAGAAGAAGACCGCCGATGTGGTGCTCACAGTCACCGACGTGCGTTCGACCGAGCAGGTCGCGCTGGCCGAAGGCAGCGCCAAGAAGACCGACATCGGCTGGGGCGCCGGCGGCGGCCTGTTCGGCGGCAGCGGCTTCGGCGCCGGCGGCGCCAGCGGCTACGCCAACACCGAGATCGGCCAGGTCATCACCCTCGCCTACCTGCAGGCCTACACCGACATCGTCGCCCAGCTCGGCGGCCTGCCGGACAACGCCTCCGCGGCCAACGCGCAGCAGGCGGTGTCGATGAGCAAGCCGGGCCGGCTGTTCCAGAACTCCAAGGGCACCGGCAAGATCGTCCGCACCCTCGACCCCGGCATGATGCTGTACCCGACCGGCAACAAGGACGGAATGATGTGGGAAGTGGAAGACGAACTCGGCAACAAGGGCTGGGTGTCGTCGAGTCTGTTCCAACTGGCGCGCTGAGCCTCATCGGCGACAGACACGAAAAAGGGCGCTTCGGCGCCCTTTTTCGTTTGGCATCGAAATCCAGCCGCTACAACCGCGCGCGGATCAGATCCAGCAGCGCATCCGCCAGCACCGTCTTCGGCCCCGGCCCCAGCGCATGCGCGGTGTCGGCATCGATCACCGTCAGCGCGTTGTCGTCGCTCTCGAAGCCGCAGCCGGCGCGGCCGACCTGGTTGGCGGCGATCATGTCCAGCCCCTTGCGCACCAGTTTGCCGCGGGCGTAGTGCTCGACATCGTTGGTTTCCGCGGCGAAGCCCACCACCACCCGCGGCCGCTGCGCATGTGCGGCCACTTCGGCCAGCACGTCGGGCGTGCGGACCAGCTCGACGGTCATCGTGTCGATGGCGGTCGAGGTGCCTTCGCCGGATTGCGCGGTTTTCTTGATCTTGTGCGCCGACACGGTGCGCGGCGTGTAGTCGGCCACGGCGGCGGCGCCGATATAGATGTCGGCCGGCAGCGCGGCCATGACCGCGGCGTGCAGTTGCGCGGCCGAACGCACGTCGACACGGCGCACCCCCACGGGCGTTGGCAGCGACACCGGGCCGGCCACCAGCACCACTTCGGCGCCGCGGCGCGCGGCGGCGGCGGCGATCGCGAAGCCCATCTTGCCGCTGCTGCGGTTGCCGATGAAACGTACCGGGTCGAGGTCTTCGTAGGTCGGGCCGGCACTGATGAGCAGGCGCTGGCCGGCGAGGTCGGCAGCGACATGCTCGGCAAAGAATGCGGCCACGAGGTCGGCCACGATCTCCGGCGGCTCGCGCAGCCGGCCGGGGCCGAACTCGCCGCAGGCCTGGGCGCCGTCGTCCGGGCCGATCACCTGCACGCCGCGGGCGCGGAGGGTGGCGACATTGGCCTGGGTGGCCGGATGCAGCCACATCCGGTTGTTCATCGCCGGCACCACCGCGATCGGCGCGGTCGTGACCAGACAGAGCGTGCTGACCAGATCGTCGGCCAGCCCGTGGGCGAGCTTGGCGAGGATGTCGGCAGTGGCCGGCGCCACCAGCACCCGGTCGGCCCAACGCGCCAGTTCGATATGGCCCATCGCGGCTTCGGCAGCCTCGTCCCACAGCGAATCGCGCACCGACACCCCGGACACCGCCTGCAGGCTGGCGGCACCGACGAAACGCTGGGCGTTTGCGGTCATCGCCACCTGGACCTCGGCGCCGGCTTCGCGGAGGCGGCGCACCAGCTCGATCGACTTGTACGCGGCGATGCCGCCGCACACGCACAGCAGAATGCGGCGACCGGTCAGCGTCTGCGCCATCGGGAGTTTTCCTACACCAGAACGAGCCCACAGCTTACCCGATGCCACGGGCATCCCCGACAGTGCGGCGCCCGGCGCGCGGCGATGCTGGCGCCCATACCTCCAGCGATCGCCCAACCATGCAAATCCGCGACTGGCCCGACAACGAACGCCCCCGCGAAAAACTGCTCAAACGCGGCCCGGCGGTGCTGTCCGACGCCGAATTGCTGGCGATCTTCCTGTGCTCGGGCACGCAAGGCTCCGACGTTGTGACCAGCGCCCGCCGGTTGCTCAACGAGCACGGTCCGCTGCGCAACCTGCTGGAGCACACACCGAAACAGCTGCTGAAACTGCCGGGCATCGGCCCCGCCCGGGCCTGCACCCTGCTGGCGGCGCTGGAGCTGGGCAACCGCCATCTCGCCGCCGGGCTGGAGCGCGGCGACGCCCTGACCGACCCCCAGGCCGCCGGTCGCTATTTCTCCCAGCGCCTGCGCGGCCTGCCGCACGAGGTCTTCGCCGTGCTGTTCCTCGACACCCGCCACCGCTCGATCGCCTTCGAGGAAATGTTCCGCGGCACCGTCGACGGCGCCGAAGTCCACCCGCGCGAAGTCGTCCGCCGCGCCCTCGTCCACAACGCCGCCTCGGTGATCGTCGGCCACAACCACCCCAGCGGCAACGGCGAGCCCAGCGCCGCCGACCGCGCGATCACCCTGCGCCTGAAACAGGCGCTGGGACTGGTTGAGATCCGCCTGCTGGACCACTTCATCATCGGCGACGGTGCGCCGGTGTCGCTGGCGGCGCGGGGGTGGGTGTAGTCGGTTTGTGCCAGACAAAAGTTCACTGTCATCCCGAGCGCAGCGCACCTTTCAACCTGCCATCCCGAACCCGACGCACCTCGCAATTTGTCACCCCGAACCCGGCGCACCTTTCAACCTGCCATCCCGAACCCGGCGCACCTTTCAACCTGTCATCCCGAACCCGGCGCAGCCGGGGAGGGATCTGCTGTTGCAGATGCCGCAGACCATGCGCGAACCCAAAATCTATTCCGTCTACATCGTTTCCAGCAGATCGAGAGCCCTCTACATCGGGGTGACCTCTGGTCTGGCGCGACGCATCCACCAGCATCGCACCCATGCAGTACCCGGCCATACTGCGCGATATCGCATCAACCGGCTTGTGTACTTTGAAACGACAGAGGATGTTCACGCGGCCATCGAACGGGAAAAGACCCTGAAAGGGCTCCGGCGCGAGAAGAAAATACGCCTGATCGAGGCCAACAATCCCAGATGGGATGACTTGGCTTCGGAATGGTTCGAGACACCATGAAGCGATCAGCAGATCCCTCCCCGGCTGCGCCGGGTTCGGGATGACAGAGATTCTGGCTCTCCATGGGCCTGGGCCACCCCAACCCCCGGATTCACAACCACCCCGATTCCCACCGCCCGCAGCACCGCCCTCAGCTACAATGCCCGACCCTCGAAACACCGCCGTTTTCTGGCGAAAATACTCCGTGAAATCCCAGCTCCGCGCCCTCATCGAACAGGGCATCGCCAATCTCCGCAGTCAGGGCACCCTGCCCGCCGACCTCGCCGCCCCGGACTTCGTGGTCGAACGCCCGAAAGACCGCAGCCACGGCGATTTCGCCACCAATGCCGCAATGACCCTTGCGGGGCGAATCAGTAAAAGCGGGGCGCGCAGCAACCCGCGCGCGATCGCGCAGGCGCTGATCGATGCCCTGCCCGTCAACGACGACATCGCCTCGGTCGAGATCGCCGGGCCGGGCTTCCTGAATTTCCGGCTGTCGGCCGCCGCGTGGCAGCGCCAGCTGCGCAGCGTGCACGCCGAGGGCGAGGCCTACGGTCGCAACGCCAGCGGCGGCGGCCGCACCGCCGGCGTCGAATACGTCTCCGCCAACCCCACCGGCCCGCTGCACGTCGGCCACGGCCGCGCCGCGGCCATCGGCGACTGCATCGCGCGCGTGCTCGACGCCAACGGCTGGAACGTGAAGCGCGAGTTCTACTACAACGATGCCGGCGTGCAGATCGAGAATCTCGCGAAGTCGACCCAGGCGCGCGCCAAGGGCATGAAGCCCGACGACGCCGGCTGGCCCGAAGACGGCTATCGCGGCGACTACATCGCCGATGTCGCCCAGACCTACCTCGACGGCGCTTCGGTAGAGGTCGACGGCCAGAGCGTCGCCGCCGCTGGCGATGCAAATGATTTCGACGCGATCCGCCGCTTCGCCGTAGCCTATCTGCGCCGCGAACAGAATCTCGACCTCGCCGCGTTCGGCGTGTCGTTCGACGTGTACTTCCTCGAATCCTCGCTGTATCGCGACCAGAAGGTCGAGGAGACCGTGCGCGAACTCATCGCCCACGGCCACACCTACGAGGAAGGCGGGGCGCTGTGGCTGCGCACCACCGACTTCGGCGACGACAAAGACCGGGTGATGCGCAAATCCGACGGCAATTACACGTATTTCGTGCCGGACGTGGCCTATCACCTCAGCAAGTGGCAGCGCGGCTACGAACGCGCGATCACCGAACTCGGTGCCGACCACCACGGCTCGCTGGCGCGCGTGCTCGCAGGCCTGCAGGCGCTGGACTGCGGCATTCCCAAGGCCTGGCCCGAGTACGTGCTGCACCAGATGGTCACGGTGATGCGCGGCGGCGAGGAAGTGAAGCTCTCCAAGCGCGCCGGCAGCTACCTGACCCTGCGCGATCTGATCGACGAAGCCGGCTGCGACGCGGTGCGCTGGTTCCTGATCGCGCGCAAACCCGATTCGCAGCTGGTGTTCGACATCGACCTCGCGCGTTCGCAGTCGCTGGACAACCCGGTGTACTACGTCCAGCTGTCGCATGCGCGCATCTGCGGCCTTAGCCGCAAGCTCGCCGAGCGCGACCTGTCCTACGACCGCGATGCCGGGCTGTCGCAGCCGCTGGACATCGCCAACACCGCAATCCGCAACCTGTTGATCGACCTCTCGCGTTACCCCGAGATCGTCGAGGTCGCCGGCAAGGAGCTGGAACCCCACCAGATCGCGATCTATCTCGTCGAACTGGCCCAGACCTTCCAGTCCTACTACAACGACCACCAGTTCCTCGTGGACGATGCCGACACCCGCAACGCGCGGCTGGCGCTGGCCGAAGCGACCCGTCAGGTGCTTGCGAACGGGCTGGGGCTGCTCGGCGTATCGGCGCCCGTGCAGATGCTGTTCGACGACAAAGTGGAGGCCGCGTAATGGCGGCCAAGCGCGGAAAATCGCAGGCGCGACGCAACACCGGCGGCGGCAACAGCAGCGGCATGCCCGGCTGGGCGTGGCTGGTGGTCGGCCTGGCGCTGGGCGTGGGCGTGTTCCTGATGGCGCCGAAATTCCTCGGCGGCGACAGCGCCGACAGTTTCTTCCGTCCGAAACCCAACGCCGACGCACAGCCGCCGGCGGTGGACGCGGTGAACGACGAAGATCCCATCGTCGCCGACAACGGCAGCGCGACCGCCGCGACCGAGCCAGCCGACAAGCCGCAGGACTACGATTTCTACACCCTGTTGCCGGGTGACGAGACCGCGCTGAGCGACAGCGAGTTGGCCGAGCGTGCACGCGCCGAAGAAGCCGCACGCCAGCAGGCCGCGGACGCCGCCGAACAGAAGCCCGCGAAGCCCGACACTGCGAAGCCGCCAGCGATCGACACACCGGCGACCACGCCTCCGGTCGCCGTGGACACGCCGACAACACCCAAGCCCGTCGCCACCACCGAACCGCGCAGCGGCGGACGCTACCTGCTGCAGGCCGGTGCCTTCGCCGCATCCGGTGATGCCGAGGCACTGAAAGCCAAGATCGCGTTCCTGGGCCTCAGCGCCCGGGTCGAATCGGCGCAGATCCAGGACAAGACCGTGTACCGCGTGCGCATGGGGCCATACGGTACCGCCACCGACCTGGCCGAAGCCAAGCGAAAACTCGCCGGCGGCGGACTGCCGGCGATGGCGATCAAGGCGAAGTAAGCCGTCGCGTCCTCACGGAAGCAACTTCTGCTGCGGAAGAAACGCGCATCGCTCCAACAGCGCCGACCGTTGCGGCGCAACAGCGATGCGCTATCGCAGACGGCATGAGTCGCAAGCCCTGAGACGCCCCGCGGGCATAATCCTCTACCAACAGGAGAGAACGCCCATGACGCTCGAAGCCGCCCTGTTCAGGCCCGCCCTGAAGCCTGTCGTCGATGCCCTGCTGTTGCGCTTCCGCCAGCGCCGGCAGCGCCAACTCCGACGCGGCGGCGAGGCCGCGCTGCGCGACGCGATCCGCGAACTGTTGCTGCCGCATCCCGACGAGCGCCGGGTGGAGGCGAAGCTCGCGCACGCGCGCAGCGCCGGCGCGCTGGCACGGGACATGGCCTTGGCCGAGACGATGCTCACGCGGCATCGCGAAACCCGGGCGCATACCATGGGCAAGACCCACCGAAGCCTGCGGCTCAGACAGGCTGCATGACCCAAGCCGCGCGACCCAAGCCGCATGCCCCCTGCATCGGTCTGCGTCGTGCCCGGCTAGAATCCGCCGCATGACCAAGACCATCCTCATCACCGGCGCCACCTCCGGTTTCGGCCGCGCCGCCGCCCGACGTTTCGTCGATGCCGGCTGGCGCGTGATCGCCACCGGCCGCCGCGCCGAACGCCTCGACGCCCTCGCCAACGAACTCGGCCGCGACCGCGTGCATACCGCCGCCTTCGACATCCGCGACGAGGCCGCGATGCACGCCGCGCTGGAGGCATTGCCTGAAGATTTCCGCGCCATCGACGTGCTGGTGAACAACGCCGGCCTCGCGCTGGGCACCGCCCCGGCGCAGCGCGCGGATCTCGCGCAGTGGCGACAGATGATCGACACCAACGTCACCGCGCTGGTGACCCTGACCCACGCGCTGCTGCCGGGTTTGATCGAACGCAAAGGCGCGATTCTCAACGTCGGTTCGATCGCCGGCACCTATCCCTATACCGGCGGCAACGTCTACGGCGGCACCAAGGCCTTCGTGTCGCAGTTCTCGCTGGGCCTGCGCAGCGACCTGCACGGCACTGGCGTGCGCGTGACCTCGATCGAACCGGGCATGGCCGAAACCGAATTCACCCTGGTGCGCACCGGCGGCGACGATGCCGCGTCGAACACGCTCTACAAGGGCGCAGAACCGATCAGCGCCGACGATATCGCCGACACGATCTTCTGGATCGCGAACCTGCCGCCGCATCTCAACGTCAACCGCATCGAAGTGATGCCGGTGCGGCAGTCGTTCGCGGGGTTCCAGATCGCGCGCGAGGCTTGATCGACGCTGCCGAACCGACACACCTTTCCAATGTCATCCCGAGCGCATGCCAGGGACCTGCTTTTCGACGACCGCTCATTCGCCGAAGACTCAAAGCAGGTCCCTCCGCAGGCTTCGCCCGCGTTCGGGATGACAGACAACAACTTCAGGTCTGTGCTTGCGCAGTCGCCATCGCACGCACAGGACGCGCAAGCAAGTGATCGCGCAGCCGCAGCCCCGGCCGCTCGACTAGGTAGTACAGGATTGCCGCCGCGAGCAGCGATGCGGCGCCATACACCGCGAACGCCACGAAACCGCGACCGTCGAGCGCATCGCCGAGATGCCTTTCCACCAGACCGTAGACTGGTTTGTGCACCAGATACAGACTGAACGAGACCGCCGCCAGCCAGCCCGCACCCGGCAGCGCGCGGCGGCCGATCCAACTGCCCGGCTGCGCGCCGGCGAACACCAGCAGCGCCAATCCCAGCGACAGCACCGGCCAGCCGACGCTGTTGCCGGGCAGGCCGGCGCGTTCGCGGAACAGCCAGAACGCCAGCGCCATCGTCGCCAATCCGCCCAGCATCACGAGGTTCGCGCGTGCGGCGATGCGCGTCCAACTGTCCGGGCGATACGTCTTCCACACTGCAAGGATCACGCCCGCGAGCAGACCGTCGAGCCGGTTCCAGGTCGGGTAATAGATGTCTTCGACGAACCAGTTGCGCGGCGGCTGCAGTGAGTCGAAATGCAGCCAGAGCGATGTACGCAGGGTGATGCCACCGATCACGATTGCCACACACAGCACGGCGAAGCCAGCGACCAACGGGCGCTTCGCGAGCAGCCACGCCAACACTGGAAACACGAGGTAGAAATGTTCCTCCACGCACAGCGACCATGCATGCGAGAACGCGGCGTTGTTGCCGTAGTCGATCGAAAGGTTCATGAAGAAGCCGGCGAACTTCCACCACGGCTCCATGCCCGGCGCCTCGCGGAACCCGGTCCACAGCAGGTAAACCGCCAGCACCGCCCAGAACGCCGGCAGGATGCGGAACGCGCGGCGCAGGTAGAACTCGCGGAACGAAAACCGGCTGCCGTTCGCCAACGGCTTCAACACCTGCGAGCCGATCAGGAACCCGCTGAGCACGAAGAACAGATCGACGCCCATCCATCCGTAATGCTGCGCCCAGCCCCAGTCTTCGCCCAAGCCACCGACGAGAAACGAATGAAAGAGCATCGTCCACACCACCGCGATGGCGCGCAGCAGATCCAGGCCGGGCAGGCGTCCGGCACGATGCTCGGCGTGTTCGTGATCACTCCGGGTGCCGCTGTCCACTGCCTGTCGCCTTGCCGCTGATCGGGAGGCGCACTTTAATCGACAGCGGCGCGCGTGGACGATGCGATGCAGGCGTTACGCGCAGGCCGGACATCGCCTCCGGCCTGTGCGATGGATCGGTCGATCGCCTGAAGATCAGGGAATTGGACAGCCGCAGCTTCGATGGCACGTATCGAGGCGCGTCACGCAGATGTCCGGGTCGGTGCCAGCGGCCAAGCAGGCGTCGTAACGGCTGTCGCAGTTGTTGTGGCAGACGAAGCAGTTGCCGGCGGCCTCGGCGGGGGCGACGTTGATGCCGGCCCCGAAGGCGAACGCCGCGAGCGCGGCAAGTGCGAGAGTTTTCAGTTGCATGGGACACGCTCCTTGTTGTCGATGGGATGAACCGGAGCCGGCCGGCTCCGGTCCGGCCGCATCGGCGTGATCCCGCCGATAGCGACCATCCGATCCTACGCCCGCGCACGGGGCGCGAGCGCGACGGCGGTCGCACTCCGCCGCAGCACGCACATCAGCTCAGCGGTTCGTCGCTGAGATAGGTGTACGCGGTCAGGCCGTTCTCCAGCGCCTCGTTGAGCCGTGCGGCCTCGCTCTTGCTGAGATCTACCGCGCCGACCTTGGCGCGGTAGATGCGGCGCAGGTCGTCGAGCTTGTAGCCGACGTAATCCAGCATCACGTCGGTGGTGTCGCCGCGGCGTTGCTGGGTGACCTTGAAGCCGTCTTCGCCGACGCGCACTTCGATCGCATCGGTGTCGCCGAACAGATTGTGGATGTCGCCGAGGATTTCCTGATACGCGCCGAGCAGGAAAAAGCCGATGCGATAACGTTCGCCCGACCGCAGCCCGTGCAGCGGCAGCGAGCTGTGCAGGTCTTCGTTCTCGACGTAGGTGTCGATCTTGCCGTCGGAATCGCAGGTGAGGTCGGCGATCACGCCGCGGCGGTCGGGTTTTTCGTCGAGGCGCTCGATCGGCACGATCGGAAACACCTGATCGATCGCCCACACGTCGGGCATCGATTCGAACAGGCTGAAATTGACGAAATACTTGTCGACCAGGCGCTCGTTGAGTTCGTCGAGCAGATCGCGATGGCTTTTCTCGTCGTAGGTCAGGCGCGCACGCACCGCATGCGCGATCGCGTAGAACAGATCGTCGAGGCGCGCGCGACCGACCAGATCGAGCTGGCCCAGCGCATACAAGGACAGGCCTTCGCTGTGGTGATGCTGCGCTTCGTGAAAAAGCTCAACCGCCGGCCGGGTGTCGATGTCGGCGTAGATCTCGCGCAGATGGCGGATGACGTTGGCTTCGTCGTCGTGCGCCGGCGGCACGCGGCCTTCCGGCGCGCGCTCCACTTCGGACACGTTGGTGACCAGCATCGCGTGATGCGCGGTCATCGCGCGGCCGCATTCGGTGACCACGCGCGGCGGCGCGATCTTGTATTCCTCGCAGGCTTCCGCCAGCGGCTGGACGATGCTCGACGCGTACTGGTGGATGCCGTAGTTGATCGAGCAGTAGCTGCGCGAGCGCGTGCCCTCGTAATCGATGCCGAGCCCACCGCCGACATCGACGTGGGTGACGTTCGCGCCGAGTTTCGACAGCTCGACGAAATAGCGCGTGGCTTCGCGCATGCCGTTGGCGATGTCGCGGACGTTGCTGATCTGCGAACCCATGTGGAAATGCAGCAGGCCGAGGCAATCGCCCATGTCGTTGTCGCGCAGGGTCTTCCACAGGTCCAGCACCTGGCGCGGCGACAGCCCGAACTTGGCCTTGTCGCCGCCGCTGTTCTGCCATTTTCCGGCGCCCAGCGACGCCAGGCGCATGCGCACGCCGAGGCCCGGGGTCACGCCCAGCGCCTTGGCTTCTTCCATCACCAGCGGCAGCTCGGACGGCTTCTCCACCACGATGAAGGTCTGCATGCCGAGCTTGCGGCCGATCAGCGCGAGGCGGATGTACTCGCGATCCTTGTAACCATTGCAGACGATCAGCCCGCCGGGCCGGCTCAGCGCCAGCACCGCCATCAGCTCGGGCTTGCTGCCGGCTTCCAGGCCGAAGCCTTCGCCAGCGTGCGACGCCAGCGTGCCGGCGACGGCCGCGTGCTGGTTGACCTTGATCGGATACACCGCGGTGTAGCCACCCGCGTAATCCCATTCGGCCTGCGCCTGTGCGAATGCGGCCTGCAGCTTGCCCAGGCGGTCGCCGAGGATCTGCGGGAAGCGCACCAGCAGCGGCAGTTTCGCGCCGCTGGCCTGTGCGGCGTCGACCACCGCCGACAGCGCCGCGCCCGGCGCCTGCGGGCCCTGTGGATGCACGACGATGCGACCCTGCGCATCGACGTCGAAATACCCTTCGGCCCAGTGCGGGATCGAATAGGTCTTGCGGGCGAGGTCGATGGACCAGGCGGTCATGGGTCGTTCCAGAGGCGCTGCGGGGACGCGCATTGTAGGGCGGGCTCAAGCCCGCCGCTCGGCTTCCCGCCCGCCGCCCAGCGCCGTAGCCCGTTCAGCTTCCCCGCCGGTACACCGGCTCCGCGCAGACCCCGCGCACGCGCCGCGCCTCGGCCTTGTGCGCGCTTTCGGTGAACACGCTGACGCTGCCCGGCAGGCGCAGCGCGGCGACGATGCGCTTGAGCCCCGCGCCCTCGCTGACCACCGAGCCGCGCCAGGTCACCAGCAGCGCGTAGTGCGCCGGCTCGTCGGCCAGATCGAAGCGTTTGCGCGCCAGCCAAGCCTGGCCGACCTGCTCGATCCGCGCCAGCGTCTCGCGCAGGCCGTCGAGCGTGGCGGCGTCGAGACCGTGGGCGATCAGATCGTCGTCGCCGGCCACGCCGTCGCGGGCTTCCAGCGACTTCGCGCGGTCGGCGAATTCATCGCGCAGCGCGGACAGCGCGGCCGCCAGGCCGGGATTCAGCGTGCCGTCGCGCTCATAGGTGCGCAGCTTCTCGAACGCCGGGCGGATCGCGCCCGCGTCGAGGGTCATCGCGTGCCGGAGCTGCTCGACGCCCGCCGGATCGCCCGCTTCGATCCGCAGCACCGCGGCCCGGAACTGCGCGGTCGCGCTGTCCGGCGCACGTTCTACCGCCCGCTCGTAGTAGCGCAGCGGGTCGATGTCCGGACGCAGCGACTCGACCAGCTGCGCGTACTGCAGGGTCTCGGCGGCATCCAGTGCGCCGCGACGTTCAAGCGCGTCCAACCGACTGCGGTCCGGCTCGGCCGCCGCGTACTGCGCCGCCCACGGCGCTTTCATTTCATCGCGCCAGTCTGCGTCGAGCTTGCGTTCGATCCGCGACAGCGACTCGCCCAGCATCGCGATCGCCGCGACCTGCGGTTCGCGCAAGGCGGGTGAACCGCGGACCGCCGACACCCGCTGCGGCAAGGTGGGATGGGTATCGGTGAGGTCGTTCTCGCGTTCGGCGCTGGCCAACAGGCGCGCGATATCGATCGGCGGCGATTCGAGCAGCGCAGCAGCCAGCATCGCGTTGAACTGCGGCGGCGGATGCGCCTGTGCACGCATCCGCGCCTGCAGCTTCGGCCAGAATCGCAGCTCGATCCACTGCGAGGCGTGCGCCAGACGGATCAGCGCCGACACCCGCGCCGCCTCGCCGGCGACGCGCGCGCTGACCGCGTCGGCCTCGTATTCGTCCTCGCGCGCCATCACGAAGCTGTAGGCGTTGAAATACGGCACGTACCACTCGAAGAACTTCAGGAACAGCCGCGACATCAGTCCCCCACCGCGCGCCATCGCTTCGACCAGACGGTACCAGCTGATGCGGACGCGATAGATCCAGCCGGAGAAACGGCCGTGGCCGCCGCGGAAATGGCCGAACTCGTGCGCGATCACCGCCGACAGCTCGGCGGCATCCAACAGACGCATCAGCGGCAGGCCGATCACCAGATAATGATGGTCGCCAAGCAGGCCGAGCAGCCGCGGCATGCTGGCCGCCCCGGCATTCAGATCGCTGTCGATCACCACCGCCTCCAGCGGCGGCGCGCCGGCGGCCAGCCGCAGGCGTTCGATCTCGGCTTCCAACTCGGGCGCTTCGCCGGGCGCAAGACGATAGCCCGACGGCGCGTCGAAGCGCAGCCACAGCGCACGCACCACCATCGCCGCGAACACCGTCTGCGGCAGCAGCAGGTAGATGACCCAGGGATCGAACCCCCGCCCGCTCGCCAGCAGCGCGATCACGATGCCGATAGGCAGGCCCAGCGCGACCAGCAGGATCAACCCGAGCACCGCATAGCCCAGCGACGCCAGCAGCATCACCCGGGTGCGATAGGCCTGCGGCGCCTCGCGGGCCTGCGTCTGCAGCCGTTCGATCAGAGCCTTGTACCGCTGTTCCGATGCTTTCGCCGCCATTCGCGCCTCCTGTGGCCGGCCATCGTAGCGGAAGCGTCACCGGGGTCCGGTACAATCCGCAGCCCCAAGACCCGTCCGGACCGATTCCGATGACCACCGCACCCACCTGGCATTACGAGAACTTCGAGCCCGCCGGCTCGGCCATCGGCTACCGCATCACCCGGAAACTCGATGAGGTGCAGTCTCCATTCCAGAAGATCGAGATCTACGAAAGCACCGACTGGGGCAATCTGATGCTCATCGACGGCGCGATGATGCTCACCACCCGCGACAACTTCCTCTACCACGAAATGATGTCGCATCCGGCGCTGTTCACCCACGCGAATCCGGAACAGGTGGTCATCATCGGCGGCGGCGACTGCGGCACGCTGCGCGAAGTGCTCAAGCACCCCGGCGTGAAGAAAGCCGTGCAGTGCGACATCGACGAACAGGTCACGCGCATGGCCGAAAAATGGTTCCCGGAACTGTGCGATTCCAATAACGACCCGCGCGCCGAGCTGCTGTTCGACGACGGCATCGCCTACATGGCGAACTGCGCGCCCGGCAGCCTCGACATCGTGATCGTGGATTCGACCGATCCGGTCGGCCCCGCCGAAGGCCTGTTCAACAAAGCCTTCTACGCCAGCTGCTTCCGCGCGCTGAAGGACGACGGCATCCTGGTCCAGCAGTCGGAATCGCCGCTGGTACTGCTCGACCTCATCAAGGAAATGCGCGCCGAGATGGGCAAGGCCGGCTTCGCGACCTTCCAGACCCTGCCGTTCCCGCAGCCCTGCTACCCGACCGGCTGGTGGAGCTGCACGCTGGCCCGCAAGCAGGCCGATGGAACGCATGGCGGCTTCGACTTCCGCGAGGCGGATGCACGCGCCAAATCCTTCGCCTCGAAGTACTACAGCGCCGACATCCACAAAGGCGCGGCGACGCTGCCGCCGTTCGTGGCCGAAGCGCTGGGGGAGTAGCGCCTCCTGGCATCGGCAAGCGCCTGCGCGGTGGCCTTGCGGGTGGGCGGGTGTCTTACAGGCTTGGCCGAGGCCATGACCGTCAGTACTATCCAGACACCATTTCGAATCAATCCCGCACCGTGACACCTCCCGCAAGCCCCCACAGCATCGACCGCCTCAACATCGTGCTGATCACGATGTCGATGCTGCTCGCGGTGCGTTGGCCGTTCGAGACCTTGTTGCTTGCCTATGCTGTCCTCGGTCCGCTGCATTACACGACCGAAATCTCGTGGCTGCACGACCGCAACTATTTCTTTCCGCGTCGGCGCGATGTGTGGCCGCTGCTGCTGGGTGGCCTGGCGCTGATCATCGCGGTGATCGTGATCGCGGGCACCAACAAGGACACACTGCATCGCGCGGTCGAAAATGGCGCGCTGTTGGCGCTGTTCGGCTTCGCGCTGGTGATGGTGCTCACGCCGAGCTGGCCGAAGCGCCTCCTCGCATTGGCGTTGCTGGTACCCGGCAGTCTGTGGCTCGCCCGCAGCGCCGGCTTTGCCGACTCGCTGGCCGGCTATCTCCCGACCGTGATCCATGTTTACGTCTTCACCGGACTGTTCATGCTGCTGGGCTGGCTTCGCCGCCAGCCGAGACAGCGCCGGCGCGCTCGCGGCCTACCTGCTGTGCCCATTGCTGTGCTGGCTGGCGCCACTGGACTTCAGCGCATCGGCCTCGGCCTGGGCCGAGCGCAGCTTCGTCGGCACGCTGGGATCGATCAACGACCGGATCCTGGGCGATGCCGGCCTCGCGCTGGATCGCACACAGCTGATCGAACATCCGACCAGCATCCTCGTGACCCGGGTACTGGCACTGGCCTACCTCTAGCACTATCTCAACTGGTTCTCGAAGGTCGAAGTGATCGGCTGGGCGCGAATCACATCGACCCGCGCCGGTGCGATCCTGTCACTGTGGATCGGCGCGGTCGCGCTGTATTTCTACAACTACCTGCTCGGCTTCGCCGTGCTGCTGATCCTCAGCTTCATACACGTCGTGCTGGAGTTCCCGCTGAACCACCGGTCGTTCCGGGACATCGGCGGCCAGTTGCGATCAAAGCTGACCGTGGCACCGGACGGTCAGCCCCGGAACTGATCCTTTCCTTTCGGCGCAAGAATCGGATATCCCTTCGCAGAGTGCTCCGTCATCTTCCGCTCCTGCCGCACAAGCGGCGTCAGGAGCAGCACCATGAATCCACCTTCAAACCTGGCCGGCAAGGTCATCATCATCACCGGCGCGAGTTCGGGAATCGGACTGGCAGCCGCCCGTCTGTTCGCCCATGAAGGGGCGAACCTCGTCCTCACGGCACGGCGTGTCGGCTTGCTCGAATCCGCAGTCGCGGAGATTTGCGCCGCCGGCGGCTCCGCCATCGCAATAGCCGGCGACGTGCGCGACGAATCCTTCGCAAAAGCATTGGTCAACTCCGCGCGGCAACATTACGGTGGATTGGACGTGGCGTTCAACAATGCCGGCACCATCGGCGAACCGAAACCGCTGCCTGACATCACCTGCGACGAGTGGCACGAGATGGTAGACACCAATCTCACCTCCGCATTCTTCGCGGCGAAGCACCAGATCCCTGCGATGCTCGAACGCGGACAGGGTTCGCTGATATTCACTTCATCCTTCGTCGGCGACACCGCATCCTTTCCCGGGATGTCCGCCTACGCCGCGAGCAAAGCCGGACTGATCGGTCTGAGCCGGACAATCGCGGTCGAATACGGAAGCAAGAATATCCGGTCCAACGCGCTGCTGCCCGGTGCCACCGATACACCGATGGGCGACGCCTTCATGACCAGCCCCGAGATTCGCGAATTCGTCACCGGCCTCTACGCCCTTAAACGGATGGCGAGTCCCGATGAAATCGCCCGGGCCGCGCTGTTCCTTGCCTCGGACTCATCGTCGTTCGTCACCGGCTCGGCGCTATCGGTCGATGGCGGCGTGTCGGTCAATCGCAACTGAACCCATGCAACGCATCGTCGTCACACCGCATCCCCATCCATCTCACCGGTGCGGATGCGCACCATTTCCTCCAGATTTCAGACGACGGCGTTGCCGTCGCGGAGCTTGCCGGTGCCGGCGGACTTCATGATCGCTCGACCACGGTCTCGACCTGGTCGTCGACCACCGCCACTGCCAGCTCATCTTCGGCAGGAAGTGGACCACGTACTCGGTGCCGCGCTACAGATTAGGTGTGACCTTTCTGGCGACCGGCCGCTTGACCGGCTATATGCCGTGAATCCTGCGCACGGCACTTCGTGGCGTAAAAAAGAATCGAGCGAAATGCATTGCTTGGCACGGAAGTCATGCGAATCGAGCGAAATGATTCGCCAAAACCACAATGTTTCCCGCCCAGATGAATCACCGACTACCGAAGATCACGCGTTCTCATCGAACACTTTTTTTCTCATGCGATTGCGGACATGGTTTGCGCACTGGGCGCAAACGCGTCCGGCAAGCGGATCGAAGCCATCCGCTGTCCAATCAAAAACGCGAGGAGCACGCACATGAACGAAATCAAGAAAGATCACAGCATCGGTGAAGGTACGGGCGCAGCGACGGGTGCGATCACCGGCGCCGCCATCGGTTCCGCGGCTGGCCCGGTCGGCACACTGGTCGGTGCGGCTATCGGTGCCATCGCTGGCGCGAAAGCGGGTGGCGCGGTTGCCGAAGCGGTGAACCCCACGACGTATTCCGACCATTTCCGCAAGCAATACAGCACCGCGCCGTACTATCGTGCCGGCCAGGAATGGTCCGATTACGCCCCGGCCTATCAATATGGTTACGACAACTACGGCACGCATGCGGGCCGTAAGTTCGATGAAATCGAACCGGATCTGGCACGCAACTGGGACACGACCAAGGCCGGATCGCGACTGGCTTGGAACGATGCCCGCGAAGCGGTACGTGACGGCTGGCATTACATCGAACGCGCCATGCCTGGCGACGCTGATCGCGACGGTCGCTGAGATCGGGCTGCTGAAATCGGCGATACGACCCGGTGATCCACGCTGGCTGTTGGCCATCAGTGATTGAAAACAGCGATTCTGAATCCATACGCTGAATCGCGGATCTTGATTACTGGCTTCCACCACAGCGTAGATGGTTGTCATCAATGATGACAGCCGGTCCACTACAGCGCAGCATCCGGCACGCTAGCCGGGTGCTGCGTTTTTTTGCGCATCGAACTTCAGAGCGCATCCCCATCCATCTCACCGGTGCGGATGCGCACCACTTTCTCCAGATCCCAGACGAAGATCTTGCCGTCGCCGATCTTGCCGGTGCCGGCGGATTTCATGATCGCTTCGACCACGGTCTCGACCTGATCGTCGACCACCGCCACTTCAAGCTTGATCTTCGGCAGGAAGTCGACCACGTACTCGGCGCCGCGGTACAACTCGGTGTGGCCTTTCTGGCGGCCGAAGCCCTTGACCTCGGTGGCGGTGATGCCGGCGACGCCGGCTTCGGCCAGCGCCTCGCGCACGTCGTCGAGTTTGAACGGCTTGATGATGGCCATGACCATCTTCATGTCGGGGCTCCGGTGCAAAGCGGGAATGGCATAGAGGATAACGCGGGGTCGGCTGTCGGGGTCAGTATTCCCCTACCGCGACACGCGGAATTCCCCGATGGTCGCGACCGGGCGGGCGCAGCATCCTGAGGTCCGCGCTACAATCCACCGGACATGCCCATGATCGACCTCAGCCAGATCGACGAACTCGCCCGCCGCCTCAGCGGCCTGGTGCCCCCCGCGCTGCGCGAGGGTCGCGACGAGATGCAGGACAACTTCAAGGCCGCGCTGCAGTCCGGCTTGGCCAGGCTCGACCTGGTCACCCGCGAGGAGTTCGACGTGCAGCGTGCGGTCCTCCTCCGCACCCGCGAACAGCTGGAAAGCCTGCGTAGCCTCGTCGAACAGCTTGAAACAAAGCTCGCCGAGCGCGACGACACCCGCAACACCCCGCCGCCCCAAGCCTGAGGGCCGCCACCATGACGCTTGCTCTTGTGCACACCCGTGCACGCACCGGCGTGCGCGCGCCTACCGTGAAAGTGGAAGTCTTCCTCGCCGGCGGGCTGCCACGGATGTCGATCGTCGGCCTGCCCGAGGCTGCGGTACGTGAGGCCAAGGACCGCGTCCGCGCCGCGATCCAGTGCGCGCAGTACGACTTCCCCACCCGCGTCATCACCGTCAATCTCGCGCCGGCGGACCTGCCGAAGGACGGCGGCCGCTTCGATCTGCCGATCGCGCTCGGCATTCTCGCCGCGAGCGGACAGATTCCGCTGCAGGTGCTCAACGAGTACGAATTCCTCGGCGAACTCGGCCTCACTGGCGAACTGCGCAGTGTCGACGGTGTGCTGCCGGCGGCGCTGGCAGCGGCGAGTCAGGGCCGCAAGCTGATCGTCCCGGCCGGCAACGGCGCCGAAGCCGCGCTGGCGTCCGAAGTCGAGGCCTACACCGCGCGCACGCTGCTGGAAGTCTGCGGGCATCTGTGCGGACATCGATCCCTGCCTGCAGCGGTCGCGCCCGCCAGCAGCTACGACTACGGCCCCGACCTGCGCGACGTACGCGGACAAACGCGGGCGCGACGCGCACTGGAGATCGCCGCCGCCGGCAGCCATCACCTGTTGCTGGTCGGCCCGCCGGGCTGCGGCAAGACCCTGCTCGCCTCGCGCCTGCCCGGCCTGCTGCCGGAAGCCAGCGAAGCCGACGCACTGGAAACCGCGGCCATCGCATCGATCAGCGGTCGCGGGCTGGACCCGACCCGCTGGCGCATGCGACCGTTCCGGAGCCCGCACCACACCGCAAGCGCGGTCGCGCTGGTCGGCGGCGGCGCCGAACCGCGCCCGGGCGAAATCTCCCTCGCCCATAACGGCGTTCTATTTCTTGATGAGCTGCCCGAATGGGATCGACGCGCACTGGAAGTGCTGCGCGAGCCGCTGGAGTCCGGGGTCGTCACGATCTCCCGCGCCGCGCGGCAGAGCGAGTTTCCGGCACGTTTTCAATTAGTCGCTGCGATGAACCCGTGCCCGTGCGGATGGGCCGGCGATCCTTCGGGGCGATGTCGCTGTCACCCCGAAGCCATCCAGCGTTATCGAGGCAAGATCTCCGGCCCGCTGCTCGAACGCATCGACCTGCACGTCGAAGTTCCGCGACTGCCGCCGGCGGAATTGCGTCCCGATGCACCGCCCGGTGAATCCAGTGATGTGGTTCGCGCACGTGTGATCCGTGCGCGTGAAGTTCAACAACATCGCGCGGGGCGCTGCAACGCACATCTCGATCAATCGGGAACCAATGCCGTCTGCCGACTCGCCAGCGAAGACCAGGCTATGCTGGAGAACGCGATCGATCTGCTGCAGCTCTCGGCGCGCTCGATGCACCGCATCCTGCGGGTGGCGCGGACCATCGCCGACCTCGCCGGCAGCGCCGATATCCTCGGCCCGCATGTGGCGGAAGCGATCGGTTATCGGCGCGGCGAGCGGGCGGTGCCTTCGCGGGCAACGTAGGCGTGCTTGGCATTCACTCATGCCGCGTCCCATCCATATGTGCATGGCATCGACCCTGCAGGACGGCGCAAGCCGAATGTGTCATGCGCTGCTTTACCCGATCGGCGCGAAGTGAAACCGGCCCCATATTCCGGAGAGGACGTGCGATATGTCGAAGCGGCATCAAGCAGGCGCATTCGTGGATACGAAACCTGACACCTTCTTGCTTGCGTATCGGATCCTTCTTACAACACTCCGGAGTCGGCGATGCCAAAGCTGTGGGGCCGGCTGCTGGATTGATCCGTCCGGGGGCTCCAACTCACGACCACCCACTGGGGGCGGCCCATCTCAATCGCCGCCTGACGAGCCAGATCCATGGATGGAAAGAGCGGGCTCACGCGGATTTCGCAATCGGTCGCGACCGGATCCAAACCCGCGCCGCAGAACAACTCGATCGGCTCAATTCCATAGGAAAGGAGTTCATCGATCAGCGGCTGGGCAAGACTTGGCAATACCAGTTCTGGAGGTTGTACGTGGACAGGCAATGTGATTGCCAATTCGATCAACGCGACGGCGATACTGGCGACTCCTGCTGCCAACTTCGCAAGATGTCTCGCTTCCCAGACACCATGCGCGATCTCGAGCGCATTGATCGTCACACCAGTGCCATGCAAAGGACCGTGCTCCTCTGATGCCGCAATACAAGGATCGCCAAAGCTAATGCCTGATCTTGAGCTCTCCTCGCCAGCCATGACCCCCTGATTGAACGCGTCGATGTCGTCGTCCAGCACGTTTGCACCAGGGCCGGGCGAGCTTATCGCTGCAAAGCCCTTGGTGAAACCTTCTGCCCATGCGCGCGCAGCGTTTGGGGCCGGCAAAAATGGATTTTGAAGCATCTTTTTCTCCTCCGAGTTGATCGTTGAAAACGACTGTTCACTATCTGGAGCGCCTGGGATGCGGCGGAGGACCGATATGCAGCTTCACAGATGCATCGAATCCCATCTTTCCAGAATCACTCAACGAATCGCGGATCCCCAAGGAGCCAGGCCCGGTCTGAGTGTTGCCTTGCGCGCCCAGCGCAGGGTCGCCGAAAATCCCGGTGGCGATATCGAATCCCAGCCAGAAAAATACGGACGGATTCGCGGCACGGGCCGCTGCGACGACCGGATCCGCGTTCGCGATCACTGTGCCAATGGCGGCTCGCTCCAGATTCCTGTTCCGTTCTACGGAAAATGAAACGGCAGTGCTGAATCCCTTCTGTTCGGCGGGCCTAAGCGAGTCGTGCATTTTCTGTTTGTTCGGACCCGGCAAGGTATGGCCTTCCGCAGCGGCCATTCCGATATCGAACCCTCTTCGACTTGGGCCAGCGGGCTCTCGATTACGGAGCTCTACAGACAAGGGATCTTGATTCGCGATGGCCTCCCCCCTGGCAGCCAGAACATCCAGAAGTCCTTTCTCCTGGGCCGGCATCGGCGTTGGCGGTACACCTTGGGGATAAGGCTTGCCCGCTTTTTTTGCGAACTCTGCAGGTGTCATCGCCTCGTTCACATTATTGATTGCATGGGATGCAGCGTCGGAGACCAGATCAAGGTCCGCCTGGTAGCCATTGAATGCCTTGACGATGTCGGCTGGCGTCGTTGGCGCCACGAAGTCATAGCGCGATGGATTCTGAGAGATGAATTCCATCAGATTGAGCCCATCGAGGATCAAGCTGCGCTGCTTTGCGCAAATGACCAGAATATCCTGCACATGCTGGACTTGAGCCGAGTTTGGAGGAATCGGCCCATTCGCGATCGCGATGGGAGCGATCGTCGCGGAAAAAGGAACTGCGCTTTCCGCAGGATTGGTTTGAAATGCATTGAGCCAGCGCTGCAGCATCAGATACAGCTCGTTGGGATCGTCGAGCTTGCCCATCGACAAACCGATCGGGCCGCCTTCGTGATAGACGATGATGCTGAGTTCGCTGCGATATTTCTTCTGGATTTCGTCGAATTTTTCTTTTGCTGCGGCTGAGAATGCTCCATACGAGCCGGACAGTTCAGATGAAATCGATTTGGAGTCTTCGGCGCTCATCGTATTGATCTGCATGACGCCGACGAATATTCCGCCGCGCCCCATTCCGCGTACGAACATATTTCCGAAGCGCGTTGCGAAAATGTCGTTCTGACCGGATAGGTTCGCCGCCAGCGGAGTGATGGTCGGCTCGTCTATCGACAGGTTCTCCAGTTCGACCGTGGCGGTGATCGCCAGGAAGAGCGAACTGGTATGGATCTTCGAGCTCTGGACGAAGTTCATGCGGCCGGAAGCCGAAAAGCATCCAGACCCTCCACTGGCCTTGACATCGAGGCCAAGGGTTTCCTCCAGATCCGATGTGGTGTGAATACGCGAGATTCTGAATGAAGTCGTCGCTCCGCCTGCATTGGTAACGCCGGAAACAACCCCGTCCACAACCTTTCCCATCGGGCTGCCCGTCGCCAGGTCGACTCCGACTCCAAAGTCGTAGTTTTTCTTGTACGGAACTTCTATCTGTGTCTGTGCCATAACCGTATCCTGTTCAGTGAGTCAGTCATCAATGTGCAGATGGCCGTGCTGTCGGGCAAAGGACCGACGTCCCTCAGCGTTTCCCGAGACAAGCGAACAGCGCAGTGCGTTTTCGAGCTCGGGTCGCGGCTCCCGATCCGGATGGCCCTGCCGGCGGCCGGTTGATCGGCGGAATCGAGGATCCTCTTGGTGCGCATGCGGCCGCAGCAGTCCCTGCAGGCGCTGGAAGCGGGCCTCGGCGTCGGCCGGTGAAAGCTGGAACGCGCTGGTCTGCATGTGGTACTCGGCGCATCGGGGTATCCTTGCCTGGCAACCGGTCGTTTGGCGTGATCGGGGAACGCACGCGTCGCCATGCCATCCCAGGAGCTAAGGTTGTCGGCACGCCGCGCGGAAATCCTTGTCCGACCGGTGAAAAGTTCTGAAATGTTCTGAACGGGAGCGACTACTGGAATGAATCCGTCGCAGGCACGCTATGAGTTCGGCGAGTTCGTGCTCGATGTCGGCAGGCAGCGCCTGTCGCGCAGCGCATCGGGCGAAATCGTGCCGCTCGCGGCGAAGGCCTTCGACATGCTCGTGTTCCTGGTCGAACACGCCGGCGAGGCGCTCGACAAGGAAACCTTGTTGAGTGCGCTCTGGCCGGGCGTGATCGTGGAAGAGAACAGCCTCGCGCAGTGCATCTCGACGCTGCGACAGGCGCTCGGCGAGACCCGGCACGACAATCGCTACATCGCGACCCTGGCACGCAAGGGCTACCGCTTCGTCGCCCCGGTCACGCGCTGCGATACGCCCGAGGTGATGATGCCGGAGTCGTCCACGCCTGCCCCACGCGCGGCTTCCGGAAGGCATCGCCTGCTGCTGGCGCTGGGTTTGGTCGGAGTGGTGATGCTGGTCGCACTGGGCCTCCGGTTTCGGCCCACCGAAACACCCATCGCCGCGCGGGCAGCGCCCACCCTGGCCGTGCTGCCGTTCAAGGCACTGGTGCCGGCCGACAGCGATCCATCGCTGGAAATGGGCATGGCCGACTCCCTCATCGTGGCGCTCGGCCTGGCGGACGAGTACACGATCGCGCCGCTGAGTTCGGTGCGTCAGTTCGCCGCGCGCGATGTCGATCCGCTCGCGGCCGGTCGTGAACTCGGCGTCGGCCACGTGCTGGAAGGCTCGCTGCAGCGCAGCGCGGATCGCCTGCGCGTCTCGGTGCGACTGCTGCGCGTGGCCGACGGCCGACTGCTCTGGACGCAGACCTTCGACGAGCGCTTCACCGGCGTATTCGAGATCCAGGACAGCATCGCCGCACGCGTCCGGACTGCGCTCCCGGTCGGCGCACCGTCGCGCGATCCAGCGCAGTCCCGCGGTCGCACGCGCGATCCGGAAGCCTATGCCCTGTATGCCCGCGGTCGCTACGCGTGGACCCGGCAGACCGAGTCCAGCCTGCGCAGCGCCATCGAATACTACGAACAGGCGATCGCGCGCGATCCGGAGTATGCGCTGGCCTACACCGGCCTTTCCGACAGCTACGCGCTGTTGGGCGTGTTCGGGATCGAAGCGCCGCACGACGTATTCCCGCACGCCCGGGCCGCGGCCGAGCGCGCACTGGCGCTGGATCCGGACCTCGCATCAGCCCATTCCGCGCTCGGACATGTGCAGTTGCAGTACGAGCACAACGTGACGGCTGCGTCGACCAGCTACGAGAAGGCTGCTGTACTCGATCCGGCGCTGGCGCTCAACCAGCATCGGCGCTCGCTGTTGTTCGCGATGCAGGGCGACACCGAACGCGCCCTGGCGACTTCGATGCGCGCGCAGCAGCTGGAACCGCTGTGGCTCGCGGTGCGCGCCTCGCCCGGCAGCTTCCTCTATTACGCGGGTCGTTATGAGGAATCCATCGCCATCGTAGAGAGCGTACTGGCACTGAATGAAGATGCGGACAACGCGCGCTGCATACTGATCCGCGACCTGATCGCCACCGGGGACTACGCGCGCGCATTGCGCGAACTCGACCGCGCCCCCCTGCAGATGCCCGGCAGCCATGCGCTGCGCGCGCAGGCGCTGGCCCTGTCCGGACAACATGCCGAAGCCACACAGGAACTGGGCCGCGTCATGGCGCTGTCCGATCGACGCTACGTCGCCGCGTACGACATCGCCCTTATCCACGCCGCCCTCACGGACAAGGAAAACACGTTTCTGTGGCTCGAACGCGCGATGCAGGACCGATCCACCCTGCTGGTCTTCCTTGCGCAGGAGCCTATGTTCGCCGCGCTGCGCGACGATCCACGATTCGATGCGCTGGTCGCGCGAATCGGCATCGCTCGCGTGGCGCCGCATTGATTGCCCCATCGGCGACCCCGCCCGGCGAACAGACGGTGCCGTCACACAAACTGGCACCTGCCTGCGCATCGTGCCATCGTCTGTCGCGAACATCAGGAGCGTTCCGATGACCTCGATCCCAGCGCACGGCAGCTGTCTCTGCGGCGATGTCCGCTTCACGGTCGAATGGCCCAGCACGTGGGTCGCGCACTGCCACTGCACGCTGTGCCGACGCGCGCACGGTGCGGCGTTCGTGACCTGGTTCGGGATGGAGAACGATCGCGCACGGATCGACGACTTCGCCGGTGCGTTGTGCTGGTACGCCTCCTCGTCCGGTGCTGAGCGCGGCTTCTGCACGCACTGCGGCAGCTCGCTGTTCTTCCGTTCGGATCGCTGGCCGGGCGAGCTTCACATCGTGCTGGCGAATCTGGAGGGCGAAGCCGACCGCGCGCCGATGGCGCATGTGTTCTGGGAGACCCACGTCGACTGGGCGATGATCGACCCGGGCGACGGCCTGCCCCGCAAGCCGTCGACGCAGTCCGACTGAACGACAGGCACCGCAGCGCCGGCATCGCTCAACGTTCGCTGAGCGCCTTGTGCATCCGCAGATAGTCCTTGCGGTACTGCCTGGCCAGCTTCGTCTTCTGCGTGGCGCTCAGGATCTTGCCGGACACCTGGAAGAACTTCTTTTCTTCCTCGCGCAGGTGGTGGTGCACTTTCTCGGACAGCTTGCGCGCCTTCGCCATCCAGCCTCGGTGGGCGACGCCCAGCGACTGCATGTCTTCGATGATTTCATCGATCTGGTGATGCTCCGCCAAGGCATGGCGCGAGGACATCAGGCCCATGTCGTACATCAGGATCGGCGCATACAGATAGCGTTCTTCGGCAGCGGCATGTGCGGCCAGTTCGATCCGCAGCGCGGTAAAGACCTCCTGCCGCACCTGGGTGCCGGGTTTGGAGCGCAGCAGCTTCCTGCACAACGACCGCTGGGTTTCGTGGCTTTCGCGCAGAGCGTCGTAAATGGTCTCGGGCATGGCGGCGTGCTTCCTGTCGCTGCATGGATCTGGCTGGGGCCGGTGCGTCCCGCATGCGGGCGACCGTGCTTCTGGCGGATGTGCTTGTAGCGTACTTGCCTGGAGAGCAGGCCACTCGAAACATGAATGATCGACACTGGGCATCCGGTCGCGGACCCGGCCCGAAAGGGCAACGACCGGCGCATGGCCGGTCGTCGGATCGGACTCACTTGTCCGTACGCAATCCACCGCGCTGGGCTTCTTCGCGCATGCGTCGACGGGTACCGACACTGATGCACTTGTTCTGCGGACGGTTGGAACCGAGCGGTTTGATGCGTTCGCAGATCATGCGGTTGTCTTCGGCGCCCGCGACCGATGCCTTGACGGCTGCCAGTGCATTGGCGAGTGCGATTTTGCCGTCGGGGCCAAGTTCGGCGATGTCCTGCTTGCCGTCGATCAGAGCCAGCGCTGCGTCCTGCCTGGCGAAGATCGCCTTGCGCTCGTCGTCGGTGAAGTGGGAATAGTTTCCGGATTTGCGTTCAATCGCCAGACGCAGGTCGCCCTGTGCGGTACGGATCTGGGCCGGGGTCGAATCGATGGCGATCACGTCTTCGGCGAACGCGGGAGAAGAGAACAGCGTGACGGCGACCAGCGCCATCGCAAACATATTGCGCATGAGGGGGTTTCTGCACGGAGGGTAGAAACCCTATTGAAGCACGCCGAAGCGACACTTCCTGCCATGACTTTCGTCATGGCAGGAGGCCGCATTCAGGAAAATCCGAGCTGAGTTGAGGCCATTCAGGCCGCAGCGGCGGGCTGCTCGTCGAATTGCTCTTCCTCGGTCGACCCCTTCAGCGCGACAGTGGAGGATTTGCCGCCTTGGATCGTCTGCGTCACCGAATCGAAATAGCCGGTGCCCACTTCGCGCTGGTGTTTGACTGCCGTAAAGCCCCGGTCGGCGGCGGCGAATTCGGCTTCCTGCAGCTCGACGAAGGCGCTCATCTGGCGGCGCGCATAGCCGTAGGCGAGATTGAACATCGAGTAGTTCAGCGCGTGGAAGCCGGCCAGGGTGATGAACTGGAACTTGTAGCCGTAGCCGGCGATTTCCTTCTGGAACTTGGCGATGGTGGCGTCGTCGAGATTCTTCTTCCAGTTGAAGCTCGGCGAACAGTTGTAGGCGAGCAGCTTGCCCGGGTACTTGGCGTGGATGGCTTCGGCGAACTTGCGCGCGAACTCCAGGTCCGGCTTGCCGGTTTCGCACCACACCAGGTCGGCGTACGGCGCGTAGGCGAGGCCGCGACTGATCGCCTGGTCCAGGCCGTTGTTGGTCTTGTAGAAGCCTTCCATCGTGCGTTCGCCGGTGCAGAACGCACGGTCATTGTCGTCGACGTCGCTGGTCAGCAGATCGGCGGCTTCGGCGTCGGTGCGCGCGACGATCAGCGTCGGCACGCCCATCACGTCGGCGGCGAGGCGCGCGGCGACCAGTTTCTCGATGGCTTCGCGGGTCGGCACCAGCACCTTGCCGCCCATGTGCCCGCACTTCTTGACGCTGGCGAGCTGGTCCTCGAAATGCACGCCGGCCGCGCCGGCCTCGATCATCGCCTTCATCAGCTCGAACGCGTTGAGCACACCGCCGAAACCGGCCTCGGCGTCAGCCACGATCGGCTGCAGGAAATCGATATCGCCCACACCTTCCGCGCACTGGATCTGATCCGCGCGCAGCAGGGTGTTGTTGATGCGCTTCACCACCTGTGGCACCGAGTTCGCCGGGTACAGCGACTGGTCGGGATACATTTCGCCGGCAATGTTGGCGTCGGCTGCGACCTGCCAGCCGCTGAGATAGATCGCCTTCAGCCCGGCCTTGACCTGCTGCATCGCCTGGTTGCCGGTCATCGCGCCGAGCGCGTTGACGAAATCCTCGGTCTGCAGCGACTTCCACAGTTTTTCCGAACCGATCTTGGCGATCGAATGTTCCACCGGCACCGTGCCGCGCAGGCGCACGACTTCCTCGGCGCTGTATGGACGGGTGATGCCGGCCCAGCGCGGGTTGTTGTTCCAGTCCAGCTTCAGTTGTTCGGCGGTGGGCAGCGTGGTCTTCATGGCGGTGTTCCTGTGGGGACAGTTGTCTGTTCGTAGGAGGGGCTTCAGCCCCGATGTTTTTGTTTCTGATCCTGTGGGAGCGACGCAAGTCGCGACAGACATTCGGGCAACCCTGTCGCGACTTGCGTCGCTCCCACAAAGGGGTCATCGATCAATCGATGCGTTCGTAAGCCGACAAAGTGAGGAAATCCGCGAGCGTGTCGCGATGGGTGAGTTCGGACAGCAACTCGATGGCTTCGCCGATGCGCGCGACACCTGCGACGCTCGCATCAGCCGCGAGCTTCGACGGCAGACCGATCAACGCCCGCTCCATGAGCGCGAAATCCACCGGCGTGCCGTCGGCGAGATGCAACGCTCCGTTGTGCAGCCACTGCCACAGCTGCGCACGCGCGATCTCGGCGGTGGCGGCGTCTTCCATCATCCCGTGGATCGGCACGCAGCCGTTGCCGTCCAGCCACGCCGCGAGATAACGCACGCACACTTCGACGTTGCCGTAGAAACCGGCGGTGCTGATGCTGCCCAGCGACGGCCGCAGCAGATCTTCCGCAGAAACGTTCACATCGTCGCGACGCACATCGTGCTGGTGCGGGCCGGACATGCGCGCGTCGAAGATGCCGCGTGCGAGTTCGATCAAACCCGGATGCGCCACCCAGGTGCCGTCGTGGCCGGCGCCGGCTTCGCGCAGCTTGTCGGCTTCGACGCGCGCGAACGCGGCGGTGTTGGCCTCGGCATCCCGCGGATTGGGAATCTGCGCGGCCATCCCGCCCATCGCATGCGCGCCGCGCCTGTGACAGGTCTTGATCAGCAGTTCCGAATACGCCCTGAGGAACGGCTGGGTCATCGTCACCTGCCCGCGCTCGGGCAGCACCCGGTCGCGATGCGCGCGCAGCGTCTTGATGTAGGAAAAGATGTAGTCCCAGCGACCGCAGTTCAGGCCGACGATGCGGCTGCGCAGCGCGTGCAGGATCTCGTCCATCTCGAACGCCGCCGGCAGGGTTTCGATCAGCACCGTCACCTTCATCGCGCCCTGCGGCAGGTTGAGCAG
>JBKJHV010000051.1:0-50166 GCA_046598445.1 Lysobacteraceae bacterium | reverse complement strand
CGCTTCTTGCTTGAATTCGAGCGTGTAACGCGCCCGCGTTGTCTTCGTCATGTCGTTCTCCTTGCGTGGATTGAATCACACGGCTAAGGGGTACGTTTCTTGAGGGCAAGGTCAATCTCCGTGGCCGCTTTCCGTTCTTCAACATGCGTCCCGCTCGAATCCGCTTCCTCGCCGCTTCGCTCAACCGTGCCTTTGGCATTGCCTGCTCCCAACGGTGTTGACGCGTTCCGTGGCGAGCTGACTGTCGTTTGTTATGAAACTGTCAATAGTCGCTTCGTGGATGTTCGGTGAGCGTAATGCGGAAACCGCAGGCGCGTTTATCGGCGACCTGGCGGGCCGCTTGTCCAACCGCGTCCATGTAATGGCCCAGTGAAAACCTGCTCAGGTGCAACCTTGGAAAAGGAGTCACCGATGAAGGAGTCACCGATGAGTGCAGTGATGGAAGAAGAGATCAAGCGTTGGACCGCGCGGCGGAAGTCTTCATTGGTACTGGAGATTATCCAGGGCAAGACGACGTTATTGGAGGCGAGCCAACAGTTCGACCTGCCGCCGTCGGAGATCGAGAGCTGGGTCGATGAAGGTAAGCGTGGCTTGGAGAATGCGCTGCGGGCGAAGCCTGCGCATCTCTGCCGACGAGGCGCTGCCGGCCTGCTGCGCTTGCGGCGACTTGCGCTGCTCGCGCACCCAGGCACACAGCGAATCGATGCTGACCCCCAGCCGGCCGGAGACTTCCCGGACCGATCGCCCATGTTCGATCACCTGCTTGGCCGCCTCGGCCTTGAACTCGTCCGTGTAACGCTTGCCGCTCATATCCACCTCCGTCGTTGCCGTAATGTACGACTCGGAGATGTCTACTGAATGGGGAGCGATTCACACCGACAACGCATCGAGTCATTGCCCTACATCGGGGTTTACTCACACCGCTCATGATCGATGTCATGACACAAGCCCGCTCCCAGCTCGTACCGTCCGGAAGCCCCGGCAGCTTGCACTGCGTCCAGCGCTGTGTTCGACGCGCATTCCTCTGCGGCATCGATCAATACACCGGCCGTTCGTTCGAGCACCGCAAGATTTGGGTCGAGGACCGCATCCAACTCGTCGGCGAATGTTTCGCGGTGGCCATCCAGGCGTATGCCGTCATGAGCAATCATCTGCATCTGGTACTGCAGATGGATCCAGCCCATATCGCCGCTTGGAGCGATGTGGAAGTCGCCGAGCGCTGGATTCAATTGTTTCCTCCCCGGGAAGATTCAGATCTCGCCCGAACCATCAAATGCGAGCGGCTGCTTGCGGATAAGGATCGTCTGATCTTGATCCGCTCACGTCTGGGCAGCCTGTCCTGGCTGATGCGCTGCCTCGCGGAGCCCATCGCTCGCCGCGCGAATCGGGAAGACGGCTGCACCGGCAGATTCTGGGAAGGCCGCTTCAAATCCCAGTTGTTGTGCGATGACCGCGCGATACTCGCAGCGATGGCCTATGTCGATCTCAACCCGATTCGGGCCGGCATCACGCGCCGGCTCGACCGCTCGCAGCACACAAGCATCCAAAGCCGGATCGCGTCCACGCGACGCAATCCGGAAACTCTGCACACAGCGCTGACACCGCTAGCCGGTTGTATCGCGACACATCTACCGATCAATACAGCGGACTATCTCGCGCTTGTGGAATGGACGGGGCGCCAACTACGCCCGGGGAAACGCGGCAGCATTCCGAAAGACGCACCATCGTGTCTGCACGCCATCGAACAACACCCACATTGCTGGGCGATTCGCGTGAAATCCGTAGGCAGCGGTTATTGGCGCGTGATCGGCGAATTTCGAGACATGGTCTCGATTGCGGAGCGATTAGGCCAACACTGGTTGAAAGGCATCAAGCTAGCGGCAAGCTTGACCTGACATGGCATGGCATGGCATGAACCCCATCGCACTCGCAAGGGAGGTTGGCGCGTGGGCAACAGCCCAGAGCCGGAAATATCGGCACTGCGACTCTAACAATCTCAACCAATCGCGGCATTGTCTTTTCGCATAAATTTCCGACTTTAGATTTTGTGGGTGTCCTAGTTTTTCGTGCGCGAAGTACGTCAGCACAATAGTGGGTGTCCCGGTCTTCCAGTTTGCCCAACGCATCTTCTACCCCGCATCAGCGAATAATGGGTGTCCTGGTCCGTGACGCCGCATCGGCGGGGCTTGGCGGCGAATAATAGTGGGTGTCCCGATCTTCCCGATCTTCCCGCCTTACGCAAGGCGAATTTTGACCCGCCTTACGGGTTGTTCATTTTCGTTGCCGAATAGTCTCAGCCGTGAAATAGAGCCATTCTCTTGCAGGAATACCATCAGATGATGGCGAGTAATAGCATCCAAACTCATAAAGCAAATCAACTTCGATTTTTTCATTGCTATACCCAAGCGCCAAATACTGATCAATTTCGTCAGCCGCATTCAAGGCGGTATCGGAGTCGGCATAAGATGCCAAGAACTTCTCCAACATCAACGCAGGATCACCTCCGTCCAGATCCCAGTCCTCATGAAAGTAAGCACTCAGAAGAAACTTCATGCTATTCGTTCTTGTCGTACTCATGGCGTTGGATACCCTGTAATAACTCGCCAAGCACCGCTACCATCACCCTCAATTACGGCGCGGACCCCAGTTCCCGGCACGGATCGAGAAGCCCCTCGCATTAGCACTGCGCCACTACTGTAAGGAGCATCCAATACAAGCCGCCCTCTTGAACCCTGTGCAATCCACCCATTTAACTGCTGCGCCCTCACGTCAAAAAGACTAACCATCGCAGCCTCAGCTTCAGCACGATCTAGGAATGTCGATGCTGCCGACAATCTTGGCGACGAAGCAAGTCTTGCAGCCAAATCAGCGTTCGTCTTGCCGACGTGCCGTGCTAGCAAGTGTCCACCTGCTGATTCGTGCCATGCAAGTCCACCACCTGGCACTAAGCGTGTACTCGGTGCCACATCGTCGGCAATGCTTATCCCGGCGCCTGCTATTCTCAAGCCAGAGGTATCTCCAGCGGTATTCTTTCCTTTTCGGAAGCGGTTTAGAAAATTGCCAATTCTTCCTCCAAGCTTTAATTGACCAACAAAAGGCACCCAGTTCCACGGATTTTCAGCTTCTTCCTTGGCAACATCACCAGCCTCTCCTGCAAGATGTCCCGTGTACGCGGTGTAGCCATTGAGCTTTCTCGCAGCATCATTGGGCCCTGCAGCATCCGGAAGAATTCCTTGTTCGCGAAGCGCATTGATCTTATCAATGTTCCCGTCCCCGCAGTTCATGCTGTTAGAGTTCGCTCCCTTATCGCCTGCCTGAGCAGCCTGATCCTTTCGCCCTTCCGCTCCCTGCACGCTTTGCACTCGTCGTGAGCCATTTCCATACAACACGCCACCAGCACCGCCAGTCACTTTCGCAAGCATTTGCCACGCGTAGCCATCATTCCTTTCTGTCTGCGCGGCAATCGTCCCGCTCATCATCTCCTGCGTGCTGCAACCAGCATTGCTTCCTACACCCAAGATGCAGGTTTTATACCCTGTCGGATCGGTCCCCGACAACGGATTATTGAGGATGTAACTATAAGGATTCAACGACTGCGAGTTCAACGGGAACTGGATGAACGGATCCACCCCCATGAACCGGCCGACGTTGTAATCGTACATCCGCCCGTTCATGTGGATCAGCTCCAGCTCGTTCAGATGCTGGTGCTGGGTAAAGCCCTTGGGCGTGACCGCCGTGCTCGCGATCTTCGCCGGACTCAGATCGTTCCACGTCCCCGACCTCGGCTTGCCGAACGCATCGTAGCCGCGGGTTTCCGTAACCGCACCGCTGCTGTTCGCCACCGCGTCCACGCTGCCCAGCCGGTCCTTGAGCAGGTACTCGACCTTGCGCGTCGCCCCCGTCCTGCTGACCACCGCATAGTCGCCGATGTAGACCTTGGTCTCGCCGGTGTCGGTGCGGTGTTCGTAACCCGGCAGGTATACCCGCGCGCCGTCGCTGCCCCAGCTCCTTGTGCGCATGCCGTCCGTGCCATAGCGGAAGTCGTCCCGGAGGGCGCCACGCTGTGCGACCACCGGCAGGTTCTGGTGGTCGTACTTCAGGCTCAGGCCCGCGTTGTCGCTGGTCAGGTTGCCGTTGGCGTCGTAGCAGTAGGTTCTGCTGCCGCCTGCGGCCAGCTGTACCGACTTCACCGCGTTCGCGCCGCCGCCGCAGGTGGCGCCGGTGTAGCTGTAGGCATTGTTGGTATTACTGCTGAAGTCGCTCTTCTTGGTGAGGTTGCCCACCGCGTCGAAGCCGTAGTTCACCGTGCCGCTGGCCGCGCCGCTGCGGATCGACTGCACCAACCGGTGCAACTGGTCGTAGCTGTAATCCTCACGGCTCGCGCCGCCGCCCAGGCTCTGCCGCTTCAGGTTGCCGAACACGTCGTAGCCGTAGCCCAGCTGCCGCAGCGTGCCGCCGCCGTTGCTGTAGGTCAGACCGGTGAGCTGGCCGGTCTGGAACTGGTACGTCGGCGTGAGGGTGACCCCGTTGCCGAAGGTCTCCTGCGTCACCTGACCGCGCGGGTTCTGGATGTTCGTGCGCCGGTATTCGACACCACTCACCGGCTCTTTCTCGGCAACACCGTGGCCGTAGATCGAGTACAGCACCTGCACCGCTTCGCCGTTGGGGAACTCCTGGCCCACCGGTCTTCCGTAGTAGCTGTCGTACTTCGTCCGCTGCGTGTACTGCTGCGTGCCGCTGGCCATCGCCTGCACCACGTCGCTACGCACCGGACGCGCCAGCGCGTCGTAGGTCGTCGCCGACCAGCGCTCGTGCAGGGTGTTGATCTGCCGCTGGCTCGCGGCCGGCGCACCCTTGGCGTTTGCCGGGTCGTAGGTCCAGCTGTCCTCGACCAGATCCGCCGCGCCGTCGCCGGTCGCGTCCACCGTCGCCGTGCGCCAGACCGGGCGGCCCAGCTTGTCGTAACCCATGTGCGTCGCGATGCCGCGCGCGTCGGTCTGCGTGGTCACCTCGCCCAGCGCGTTGTACAGGAAACTCCACGCGCCCTGGTTCGGATCATTCACGCCCGTGCGCTGGCCGATGCTGTTGTAACCCGCCTTCGTCACGATGCCGTTCGCGTCCTCGATCGCCGCCACGTTGCCGTTGGCCTCGTACCAGAACCGCGTCCGACCGTTCAGCGCGTCGCGTGTCTCGACGTATCTTCCCAGGCTGTCGGTAGTGCGGCTGAGGTTCAGGCAGTTGCCGGTGCCGCTGTCCGCGCTGCCGCAGACCTGGATGTTCGTCGTGCGCCCGGCGTAGACATAATCGGTGACCATGTCGCCGCGACCGTCCTCGCCCTGCTTGGGCACGATCTTCTTCGTCATCCGGCCCAGGATGTCGTCGTAGAAGTACGTGGTCCACACCCAGGTCGGCTGCGACGAGATCAGCGGCTCTGTCCGCCACAGCAACTGCCCCTTCCCGTTGTACTCGCTGATCACGTGCGACCAGTCGCCGTCCAGCATCTTCTCCGCCATCACCGACGCACGGCCCAGCGCGTCGTAGCGCTCGATCCGCGTCGGGCTGCCGTCCTGCACCGTCGTCATCTGGTATTGCTCCACCGGACGCCAACACGTCACCAGCAGCACGCAGCCGGTCAGGGCGGTCTGCTGGTCCGGCGCCAGCGTCACCGCATCGGTCGCGCCCCGGAACTTCTTCCGCGTCGCGAACCCGAACGCGTCGTACTCGATCAGCGTGCGCAGGCCGTTGGCGTCGGTCACGCTGCTGGGCTGACCGTCGCCGGGCCGCACCGTCGTGGTCGCGCTGTGGTTCAGCGCGTTCACCACCGCCAGCGGGAAGTAACCGTCCGCCGTGTAGCTGGTGCCGGTGCTGCGCGTGCCGTTGGCGTCGCCGTCCGCGCTGACCGCCACGCCCGTGGGCAGACCATAGTTGTTGCTGGACGGATACGTGTACGCGGTCACCCGCTGCTGGTTGGTGATCCCCGCCTGCACCGTCTCCGTCGACAGCGTGCGGTCGGGGTTCCAGGCGTAGCTGCTGCTCACCGTGCGCAGCGGGTTGGCGGTGCCCGACGGCAGCGCGTGCTGCGCTGCGTCCCACGTCACCGAGGTGGTCGCGGACTTGGCCGTGAGTTTGTCCAGCCACCAGTTCGCGGTGTCCACCGCATAGGTGTTGCTCTCGCTCACGCACTGCAACTCCAGTCGCGTGCGCGTGCCGCTGGCCGTGCCGCTGCCCGCATCGGTGCTGAAGACCGTGCGTACGGTCAGATTGCCGTGGGCGTCGTAGCCCGAGGTCAACGCCAGTGCCTGTGTGCAACCTGCGCTGCTCGCCGCCGATTCCTGCGTATAGCCCAGCGTCGCCGGGGTGCCGCCGGCCGCGGCCGTGGCGGCATCGTAGCTCCAGCTCTCCTTCACATCGAGGAACGGGAAATAGCGCGTCGGCACGCCCAGCGCGGACACGCACGCGGCCGCGTTCGCGCGGTTGCTGCGGTCGCAGCGCCAGGTGTAAAGCTGCTTGCCGATCGCGCCGTCCTCGCCGGTGCGCGCGATCGGGTTGGTCACCACCCGCTCGGGTTGGCTGGTGAGGGGGAATTTCTGGTGGAAGGTCGTGGTAGTGCGCAGGCCCGCCAGCACGTCTTCTTCGATGATCGTGCGGAAGCCCTGGAAGCCGCGGCCCTGGGTGTTGTACATCGCCTCGCCGTAGCCGTAGCGCCAACTGCGGAACCCGCCGATGCCGTCGCTCTGGATCATCGAATCCACCACCTGCATCGAGGAGGTGAAATAGATGTGGCGCTCATCGATGTACCGCTGCGACGCCACCGTCGGCACCGTGTACAGCGGCGTCATCCCCGCCGTGCGCCCGGCCTTGCCCGCCAAGGGCGAATAGTTCCAGACCACCTGCTGGCCGAAACCGTCGGTCACCATCTGCAGCATGTCCTGCGTCTGCGGGGTGATGCCGTCCTGGTTCTTCAGAGCGCCGGGGCCGAGGTTCTCGTTGATGAGCACGTTGCCGGTGAAAATCGGCAGGCCGCCGGGCAGGGTCTGCGGCGACACCGCCGAAGAGACCGGCACCCCGCCGCGCGAGGTCAGCACGCCGAACGACTCGCGCACGCCGAACTCGGGCGAACTGGTCAGCATCGAATCGGCGTGACCATCGCCGTAGAGATCCTCCGACCCGCGGCTCTGCATGCCCGACAGCATCCCGGTGGCGATCTCAGACACCACCGGCGTGCCATTGGCGGCCTCGGTGATCCGCAGCGCGTTGAGCTTGTAGCTGCTGAAGTCGGTGAACCCGAATTTGTGGGCACCGATCGCGAGCTCGGAAAGTTCGGTGTCGGGGTGGCCGTCGCCGTCCACATCGCTCGACACCCCTGCCACGCCCCCGCCCGGAATCGGCTGCCCGGTCAGCGGGTCCTCGGGACACACCCAACGCTCCTGACAGGCGAGGCCGCTGCCATCGCCGCCGGGGCAGGCTCCGTTGTCGACATACTTATAGGTACATATATTGGCTGCGAACGCGACCGGGAAGGTCAACTCGCTGCGGCCATCGCCGTCGTAGTCGTTCGCCCCCAGATGCTGCGCCTGCCACGGCTGCCAGACCTCGGCGCAATGCGAGTTGCCCTGGGTGGTGCCATCGCCGCAGCCGGCCAGACCGGCGCTGGTGTTGAGGTCGTAAGCCTGCCCCAGCACCCCGCCGCGGTTGTAGCGCAACTTCCATTTCACATCGCTGCCGATGTACAGCCAATCGCTCAGGCCATCGCCATTGGCGTCCAGCCACATTGAGAACAAGCCTTTTTGATTCTCGTGCGAAGTCTGCGGATACGCGCCCTGGAACAGGCTGGAGAACGACCTGGATACCAGCGAATACGTGCCGCCGCTCTTGCTGCCGAAGACGATCCGCTCAAGCTTGCGCCCCCTTTCGGCGCCGATGGGCGTCGACCAGAACCCGAGGGTGGACTCGATCAGCAGATCCGGCAGGCCGTCGCCGTCGAAATCGCTGACGCCTTGCAACTGTTCGCCTTGATACATCACATCGCCGACATGCGGCACGCTCAGGCAGTGGGTCGCCACTTCCGGAAAGCTCGGCGGCGAGGCGCCGTTGGCCTGATTGCGATAGATGTGCAACCGGTATGAACAACTGCCGGTGTTGCCGGTGGTGCCGCGACGCAGGACGACCAGATCCGCACGGCCGTCGCCGTCCATGTCGCCCACATGCTTGAGCACACCCTCATTGCTGACGCTGCCGGCCACCGCGATGCCGGTATCGAAGATCGCACCAAAAGCGGTGGCGAAGTTGGTATCGGTCGGCGAACCGCTCCAGCTGCGCACGACCAGCCTGCCGGTAGCGGTGTCGGTGCCGACGAAATCGACGCGGCCATCTTGATTGAAGTCGGCGGACTGGCCCTCCAGATCGACGAAGACGTACTGCGCCGGAATCGCCATCGACCAGCGCACCGTGCGTTCGGGCGTGAACGAGACGAGGCTGCTGTTGAGGATGATCTCGGTCGCACCGTCGCCGTCCATGTCGCCGACGGGACGGATCGACGTGATATCCACGCCGTTGCCAAGCAACTGGCTGGCCATCTTCAGCCCATGGGTCGGCGCACCCTGCTGCCACGCAAACGAGGTCCACGGCTTGCAGACCCAGTTGGCGCCGTCGTAGGCGCAGTCGGCCATCGCCTGCAACAGGCTGCGGCCGGTGGAGGTGCTCAGACCGCTACCGTAATTCAGCACATACGTGCGCACCGGCGTGCTGTCGACGAAGGTAACGATCGAAGTCAGGCGCTTGGTCTGCCGGGTCAGACCACCGGCGAGATACGACGAGGAACGGTCGTTGGTGCCGGCGCCCACCGGGCGGTCTTCGTAATTGAACGAGACGCGACGATTGCCCACCGTGGTCAGGGTGCCGGTGTACCAGATCGCGTTCACCAGCGTCTCGCCGTCGGCGTAGCTGGTGTAGGCGTAGTGCATCGCATTGCCGACGCGATCTTCCACGCGCGCCACCAGCCAGGTCAGCGGCACGCTCACGCCGCCGGGGATCACCCGTGCCGGCGAGGCTGGCGTACCTGTATTGCCGTAGTACGCGATCTCGCCGGATTTACGCTCGACCTTGAAGTAAGCGACGGCCGAGGTGAGGTCGCCGCCGAGCTGGGTCACGCGCGCGAAGGATTCCATCTCGGTGCCGTAGGTCGTGCCCGAGGCGCCGTAACTGCCGCCGGTGGCCACCAGGCGCTGGCCGTCGAGGCAGAGGCGGTCGTTGGCGTCCAACTGCACCGCGCGGATCTGGCCGTCCTGCTCCAGCGTCTGCGGGCAGCGATGCAGCGACGACAGGCCCGACAGCGACCAGCCCATGCCAGCGATGCCGTTGCCGGCGCGGCTGCTGTAGTTCAGCGACACCGAGGGCTGCATGCCCCGGCGCCCGGGCGGCACAGCGATCGGGATTTCGTAGGAAGCGGAACCGCCGGACACCCCGGCCGAACCCGCCAGCCGGCCAACGGTGGGATCATGCGCCGGCAACTCGCCGGCCAGACTCACCGCCGCCTGGTCGCCGATCAGATCGAAGGGAATCGGCGAAGATTGCGCGTAGCTGCTGGGGATCGCACCCGGATGACCCAGGCCGACGAGGACTGTGATCGCCAGCGCCGCGAAACCGGTGCGGGTGCGGGGCCAGAAGCCGCCGCCACGAATCATCTCCATCGAACCACTGCGCCGCGCGGCGCCCTCGTGCCGGTCTTGCATCTGCAAATCCCTCTGCCCCTGTGTTGGGTGCAATGGTAGCCCAACTCGATCTCAATCCTTGATACCCGTCACCTTTCAATGTTCGATCAGATCGCCTTTATGACGAGAGTGCAATCTCGGCTGCTGTCGCCCGGCTTACCAATTGTTCGTCATCCCCGCGCAGGCGGGGAGCCATGCCTTCGAGTGTCCAGAGCAAGTCGCTGGTTGCTTGACGATTTCGGGCATGGATGACCAGCCTCCGGCTGTTGTAAAGCACTTCCCGCCTACACGGGGATGACGAGCAAAAAGCTAGCGGTAACTTCAAAGAATTCCTTGGGAAGGCCTGAACAACTCGTCACCCCCCGGCGGCAGTGAGTTATTGCGACCTTCCCTTGCCCAAGACGTCTCTGACCGACACACCGGTGACCGATACGCTTCCGATTCTTGAACGCAGGGAGATCTCCGATCCTGTTCAAAACCTCGGGTCTTGGAAAACTGTCATCCCGAACGAGGGCGAAGCCCGAGGAGGGATGACAGGAGGAGTCATCGGCTTGCGGCTGTAGGGCATGCGATTGCAGGACATTTTGAACAGGCTCTCGGGTTCAAACGCATCAGGCCCAGCGCGATGCACACGTTGCGCTGCGCGCTGAAAAAGCGACGTTGCTTCGATACTGACATTCGACATCGCAACACGGTTCGCCATGGATGGATCGGCCACAGCGTTTGCGTCTGGTGGATGATCGAACCCGCTCAGTCATTCGCCGGGTTTCCAATGCCGAAGCTGGCCATCTGCTTCGCAGGTTGCGCCCTGCGGATTGCGTCTTGCGTCCTTGCGTTGATGGCGGACAAACATCGGCGAAGAAAAAACAGGACGGCACCAGAGTCGCTGGGGTCATGCGCAGCGGATTCGACGGAAAAACAACGCCCCGAGAGCGCCCCCGCATGCGCCACGAAGCACCGCACCAGTACGGCGGCGGCGCGTCCGCACATCGATGCCCGCGCGATTCCATCGCAGGGCGATTTCCCGTAGAGTGCCCCGACAGCAGGGTGCGTCGCTGCCATAGTCTTCAGGGAGGGAACCTATGAAAACAGCCTGTCCGGCGATCGCCGTGCTGCTCGCGCTCACATCGGCCTGTACCCGGCACGACAGCGCGCTCAACCGGCAACCCATGCGCGCCGCCTCCGACGCAAACCCGCAGTGCGGCATCGCCGGCGTGGACGGCAAGCGCCTGTGGACCGATGTCCCCGCACAGGCGGACAACTGCGCGATGCAGCGTTTCGTGCTCAACAATTTCCTGTATCTGGCGCATGACGAGCGCGCACATGATCGCAGCGGCGAACATCCGCGCTTCATGTCGCTGGCGCCATGGTACGAGGCGATTCCGCAGGATGGTTCGGCGCCGCGCTGGCGCGACGGCTTCAAACCACTGTCCACGCGTGCGTTGCGCAAGACCTCGCGCGAAGGCCAGCCGGGCGACAGCTTCGAATTGATCGATACCGCGCATCGCCGCGTCGGCTACGACGTGCGCGTCAACAAGGTGTTCGTCGACTACCTCACGACATCGCGCACCTATCGCGCCGACGTATTGTCCGCGGCGGAAGCCGCGTTCCAGCGCGATCCGTCCAGCGGCGGCGTCTGGTTGCCGTCGGGTTCGGAAAAAACGCCCGGCGTGCTCAGCATCAAGACATCCTGGCGTTCGTTTCCCGCTGGCAAACCCTGCCCCGCCGCAACGATGCACTGCGAACGCGATGCGCGCGGCCACTGGTGGGGATTGATCGGCCTGCATCTGGTGCAGAAGACACCGACCCTGGGCGAAATGACCTGGGCGACGTTCGAGCATGTGGCGAACGCACCAGACTGCTCACCTGGCGGCAGCGCACCCATCGCGCCGGCACCGGCGGATCCGCTGCATCCCGGAACAACATTGCCGGAATGGAATCTGTTCGACTGGACGAGTTATCGCGCGCAGGGCGGCGACGGTTCGCGCTGCGCGGTGCCGGATGGTGCATACCAATACACCGTGGCCGCGGATGGACAGACGCTGCAGAACCAGACCTGCGGCATGCCTTCGGCGACGCCGCTGTGCAACACCGATCCGCGGCGCACATCGATCAACGCCATTCCGGTCGGTGGCGACAGCAACGCGCGATTCCATCGCATCAACGTGTGCCGCACGGTGGCGTTGCAGCGCTGCAGCGGTTCCGGCGCGGAAGACGAGCAGGTCGCGTGTCTCAATCAAGCGTTGGCGAATGACTTCCCGGCCACGCTCGCCGGCAAATGGCGGTATTACGTGTTGATCGGTTCCGTTTACTTGGCCGGCCACGCGCCCGGCGTGGGCTGCTTCCGCTACGACGACGGTCCGATGTTGACGACGCAACCGCCGCGCTCACGTTTTCCCAGCACCTGCGCCGGCTCCACCACCGCGCCGCAGCGCGCACGCGCCGGCGATCTGCGTCTGGCCAACACTTCGATGGAAACCTGGATGCAGGACGGCACCTGCATGGTCAGCACGCCAGGTTCGACACCCTTGATGGGACGCGACTGTTTCGCCTGCCACGCGCCCGCCACCAATGAGCCGGGCTGGCCGTTCGGCATGGGCGACATGAGCTTCCTGTTCGACCGGATTCCGGTCACCAGCACGACGCATTGAGCACGCCATGACATCGACACATGCACCATCCGGAACCTCTCTGGTCGAGGACGACTGTCGCGGAAAGGCCCGCGAACAGGCTTCAGTCGCGCACTGTCTGCTGACGATCTCCGACGACGGTTTCGTCGCCGGCACGGAGATGCTGATCTTCAGTTTCCTGCGCAATAACCCGTGGTTTCTCGGCCGCATCCTCGTGCTGTGCGATCAATCCTTGAGCGATGCGTCGCGCGTACGACTTGCGCGGCTGGGCGCAGTGGGATTCATCAGGCCCGGCCGCGATCTCGAAGAGCGCGTCGCCGCGCTCGCCGCCGCCATCCCGGAACTGCGCGCCGCCGGCCCGCGTTTCGCGTCGCTGGAGGCGTTCGATCTCGGAAGGTTCGATCGCGTCGTTTACATCGACAGCGATGCGTTCGTGACCGGGGACATTTCGGCGCTGTTTTTCAGTGAACACCCACTGCTGGCCTGCGCCGATGGCAGCCACTACGACGAACTGCTCGGCGATGCTGCGGCCGCGCGCATCGCGAACCAGCACCGCTACGGCGCCGCATTGAGCCATTGCTTCAACACCGGGGTGTTGTCGCTCGGACCAGAGATGCTGGACAGCGCGCTGCGCGACCGTCTGGTCGCGGATATAGATCCCGCCACATGGGCCGAAGTGGAAACGCTGGGCTGGACCGACCAGCTGATCCTCAACCGGCGCTTCGCCGGCCGCGCGACATTGCTCGATGGCCGCTACAACTACATGCCCGTGCTGGAAGCGAAGATCCGCAGTGCGTATCGCCTGCATTTCCACGATGCGCGCATCGTGCACATGGCCGGCCGCTACAAGCCATGGGAACCGCGCCCGCCGGCGTTGTTGGAGCAGGCGCCGAGCCTCGCCAAGTTCTACGAATTGTGGCAACAACTGGAAGATCTCATGCCGCGAGCCGCGTCCAGCGACGCGGTGGCCGCCAGCCTCGCCTTCGAAACGGCGCAAATGCAGGCCGTGATGCAACCGCGCACCGAACTGGAGCCCGCGCCATGAATAAACATGCGATGACCAAACTGGCGACGATCGAACATGCCGCTATCGAGCTTGCCGCGACCGGGTTTGCCTCGACTGATAATGCGATCACCAGGCTCGATGTGCCCTGCGCGCGCATGCCGATCGATGTCGGCGATTTTCACACCGCCGTGTTCGACGGTTTCGATGGCAAGGAGCATGTCGCGCTGTACATGGGCGAGTTGCACGACGGCCCGCCGCTGCTGGTGCGCCTGCATTCGGAATGTTTCACCGGCGATGTGCTCGGTTCGCGCCGCTGCGACTGCGGCGAACAGCTGGCCGAATCGATGCGCCGCGTCGCCTCCGCGGGCCGCGGCGTGATTCTCTATCTGCGCCAGGAGGGCCGCGGCATCGGTCTGGCAGAAAAACTGCGCGCATACAATCTGCAGGATCAGGGACTGGATACCGTCGATGCGAACATCCGCCTTGGTCACCTGCCCGATGCCCGCGATTACGGCGTCGCGGCGCAGATCCTGCGCGAGCTGGGGATCGACACGGTGCAACTGCTCACCAACAATCCGACCAAGGTCGCCGGCCTCACGGGATACGGCATCAAGGTCGCGGCACGCGTTCCGTTGGTGATTCCGCCGCGACCGCAGAATCGCGACTATCTGCACACCAAGGCCGAACGCATGGGGCATCTGCTGGATACGCCGGCCAGCCACGAAATCGCCGCTCCGGCAACGGCGATGGACGCCCTGTTCGAATTGCTCGACCACGCGCGGACGCAGCCGATGACAGCGCGACCGTTCGTAACCCTGAGCTATGCGCAGAGCCTGGACGGCTGCGCGGCCGGTGTGGAGGATCGGCCACTGGCGATCAGCGGCAGCGCCGCGCGATGTTTCACTCACCGGCTGCGCGCAGCGCACGACGGCATTCTGGTCGGCATCGGCACCGTGCTGTCCGACGATCCCAGCCTCACCGTCCGCGAGGCCGAAGGCCATCACCCGCAGCCGATCGTCGTCGACAGTCGCCTGCGCTTTCCGATCGACGCCAAGCTGCTCTCGCATCCGAACCGGCGCGTGTGGATCGCCACCACGAATCGCGCCGATCCGCAGCGCGTGCAGCGACTGGAATCGCTGGGCGCCGAAGTGATGATCGTTCCCGCCGATGCCGCCGATCGCGTCGACCTGGTCGCGCTGATGGCGCAGTTGCGTCAACGCGGCGTTCGCAATGTGATGGTCGAAGGCGGCGGACGCATCCTCACCCAGATCATCAATCGGCAATTGTTCGATCTGCTGGTGCTGACAGTGGCGCCGCTGATGGTGGGCGGCGTACCCGCGTTCGCGCCGCGCCAAGGCTTGCTGCGTCACCAGCACACGCGCATCGGCCATCCGCACTATCTGCCGGTTGGGGAAGATCTCGTCGTATGGGGACGCCCGCAACGCGCGGACAGCGGCCCCGCAGTCGTCAGTCCCGGAGCCGCGCCATGAATACTTCGCCGCCCTTCGTTTACGGCGTGCTGGACGTGCGCGACCGTCTGCGCGACGCGACGCTCGGCGAACGCTGCCGCGAACTGACGTTCGCGTGGTCGCGCTGGTCGTACGCTGGATCGATGATCGAACACCACGACCCCGATCAGTTGCTGGCGCTCGCGGCGGAGCGCGGCGTGCGCTACTGCCTGATCCAGGCCTGCGGCCATCTGGTGATCGAAACCCTGCGGCCCAAGGGCGCCGCAGCGCCCGAACTCGTCGAACTGTTGATCGGCGCGCTCGGCGACGACGCCTGGCTGGTCGGGCGCAAGATGTCTTCAAATATCATCCACGACGCCTGCTGGCTGGTCGATCTGCAACGTTGGCAGGCGCGCGGCCGCCCGCATCTGGAACGCGATGTGCAGCAGCCGTGGCTGTCGTTGGCGACGAGCGACGGCATCGCCGACAGCCCATCACAGGCGCTGCTGCGCGGTCGCGATCTGGAACCGCTGCGCGAAGCGCACGCGCAGGCGTTGTCGCAATCGCCCGCGCAGGTCGACACCACGCAGTTGCAGCCGCCGCTGGGCGAATTCGTGGCATCGCTGGCACGCACGCTCGATCAGTGCCAGCGCGGCGTTTTCATCTGGAATCTAGAACCCTACGACGACATTGACGTGGAACATACCCATGTGAAGCAGGCACAGCCGCTGCGCTCGCTCTACTGCGTCGCCGCCGGCTTCAAGCCCAATGCGATCCTGCGTAGCCACGGTTACACCGCCGATACCGAAGTGGTGTTCTTCGATTACAGCGGCGAGGCGCTGGCATTCCGCCGATTGTTGATCGAGCACTGGGATGGTTACGACCTGCCGTCGTTCCTGCTGCCGCGCTTGAATCCCGCCGAAACCCATTACTGGCTGCGTTCGACCGCGCGCGGGCAGATGCCGGAACGCGACGAATTGGAGCAGTTATGGGCACGCGAACTGCAGGACTGGGGCGGCGCCGATGCTTTCGCCGAACAGTGGAACGCCACGCGGCGATTGCGCCATCGTTTCGTGGAGGTGGATCTGCTGCAGGCGCCGGAGATCGCGCTGGGTACGCCGCCGGAAGGCCCGGCATTGGTGTGGTGGAGCAATGCGTTCTCGTCGGTGCATGCGCTGTGGCATCTGCGCCATGCCGAACGCCTGCATGCGTTTTCGCGCTGGATCGAAGTGATCGCCGAACGCTGCCCGCAGGCCTGGCTGCTCGGCGCCGATGCCAATAATTGCCCCGTCGGCGGGATCCAGGCCGCGGCCTACGCCAGCCTGCTCTCGGCGTGGCAGGGCGGCCTGCACGAACCCCTGCCAAGCGGCGCCACGGCGATGCGCTTTTGAAAATCCGGTTTTTGAAATTCCGGCTTTTGAAGTGCCCGCTTCTGCATCCACAGCACAGGTGAATCATGGCGACCATCGACAATCTCGCACCTTCGTCCACATCCGCCGATGCCTCAGCGATGTCGGCGACACACACCAGCGCTGCACACGCCATCGCGCCGGCGTTCGATTTCCGCCGCCATCGCGGACCGGTCACCACCGCAGCATGGATTCCGGGCACCCGACAGATCGTCACCTCGGCCTACGACGGCGCGGTGGCGCGCTTCGATCTGGACAGCGGCGCGGTGACCCTGCTCGGCCACCACGATCACCTGGTCAACCGGATCGTGGTCTCCGCTGACGGACTGCGCGCCGCATCGGTGTCGTCCGACTACAGCATCATCGTCTGGGATCTGCGCAGCGGCGCCTGCATCCAGCGACTGCTCGGCCACAGCGACGATGTCGAGGATTTCTGTTTCATCGGCGAACATCGCGGCGCGTCGGTGTCGCGCGACCGCCGCATCCTGCTGTGGAATCTCGACACCGGCGCGATCGCGCGCTGCATCGAAGGCCATGAGCGCGATGTGCTGAGCATCTGCGCGGACGACCGGCACCTGTATACCTCGGGCGACGACAAGACCCTGCGCGTCTGGGACATCGACAGCGGCGAGCCGCTGCGGATGTGGGGGCCGTTCGAGACCGAAACCGATACCTGCGCGATCGACACGCATCGCGGACGCGTGGTGCTGGGCTGCGACGACGGCTGCATCCGCGTGTTCTCGATTCTCGGCGGCGACATCCTCGCGACGATTCCCGCGCATCGCTCGGGCATCAAGAAAGTGGCGTGTTCGCCGCTCGACGGCGCGATCCTCAGCGCCGCCTACGATCAGGCGATCCATGTCTGGGACGGCAACGACTTCAGCCATCGATTGAGTCTGGAGGCGCGCGCGCGCCAGTGGGAACGCTCGTTCAACTGGTCGCCCGACGGGCAGCACGTGGTCGCCGGCACCTTCGACGGCACCGTGCTGGTCTGGCAGGCCCACGACGGTCGTTTCCTGACCGAACTCGGCGCCGGCGATGCAGCCATCGGCAACGATTGCTTCAACGATATCGCCAGCGCTGGCAACGCAGATATCGCCGTGGTGAACGATGCCGGACATTTGCGTCTTGGGCATCTGACCGACACCGATGCGCGCTGGTTGACCCAGGCCGCACCGCTCACCGGCCGGATGCTGATGAATGCAGTCACCGTGCTTGACGACAGACAGCGCATCATCGGCGGCGCGCACGATCAGCATCTGCATGTGTTCGCGCGTAACAGCGACGGCCTGCATGCCGAAACCGCAACCCACCTCGGCGAAGGCCCGATCAACTGCATCCGCGCCAGCGCACAGGAAGGCTGGCGGGACGCACTGTTCGTCGCCTGCTATTCGGGCGCGATCGTACGCACCGATCGCGATGGCCGAGTGCAGGATCGCTTCACGCACCACGACAACGCCGTGAAGGCGCTGCGCCTGCATCCCACGCGCCCGGTCGGCGTGAGCTGCAGCGCCGACGGCGTGCTCACGTCCTGGCGATTCTCCGGCGAACTGTTGCACCGTTTCGCCGGCCACACCGCGATCATCGACGATATCGATCTCGCCCCCAGCGGCGAATTTCTCGCCAGCACCGGTCGCGATTTCCATCTGCTGGTCTATCGGCTTGAAGACGGCGTGCTGCTGCAGGCCTTCGATCTGGGACGGCGTTCGCCAAAAGCGGTGTGCTTCGTCGACCGCGAAACGGTCGTTGTCACCAACTACTGGGGCGAACTGCTACGCGTCGATCTGAACACGGGCGCGATCCTGCGCCGGCAGATCGCGGCCAACGGCATCAGCGCCATTGCCCGGGCTTCTGCCGCCGGCGACCGCCTGCTGGCGTCGTCGTACGACGGCAGCAACTATCTCGTGCGCAGCAGCGATCTGCAGGTGATGAACCGCCTGCAGGCCATGCAGCAGCGGCCGGAGCCGATCCGTGGCTGAAGCGGCACGGCGCTTCGTGATCCTGTCGGCGCGACGCAGCGGCAGCAATCTGCTGTGTACGCTGATCGACAGCCATCCGGACGCACTGTGTCACCACGAACTGTTCAACCCGCGCGGCATCTTCACCGCGCTGGATCTGCGCGACACGCCGACGCCGCTGCATGACCTCGCCGCGCGCGAACGCGATCCCGCCGCGTATCTGGCGCAGGTCTGGCGCTATGCGCGCGGCCACGCCTGCGTGGGCTTCAAGATGACGCCAGAACAACATCCGGAGATCCTGCAAAGCGTGCTCGACGACACCGGCATCGCCAAGATCGTGCTGCGCCGGAACAATCCGCTGCGCGCGCTGGTGTCCGAGCGCATCGCCGAACTCACCGGTCGCTGGGAAGCGTATGCGGGCGAAGCCGAGCCAGACGCGCATCCGCGCATCCATATCGAACACGACGAGCTGGATCGGCATGTGCGACAGGTGGCCGCGTTCTACGACAGCCTGACCGAGGCGATGCAACGCAGCAGCCAGCAGTGGCTCGAACTCCGCTACGAATCGCTGTTCGATGCCGGAGAACAACAGCTGCTCTGCGCATTCCTCGGCCTGCCGTCGCGCGCGTTGCAAGCACGCAGCATCCGCCAGAACCCCGAGCCGCTGGAACACCTGCTCGACAACGCCGACGCGCTGCGCCGATCGCTGGCATCCACGTCGCTGGCGCGTGTGTTCGACTGATTCCTTCGCACAAACCCGACCGAGACCGACGATGCGCGTCCTGTTCCATCCCGAATTCCCGACCATGGACGGCTACACGCTGGTCGCGATGTTCCATGAACTCGACTATCAGGGGGTCAGCGACATCGACGCCGATTTCGATATCGCGGTCGCCTGGGCCGACCTTACGTGGATGGACCCGGATCCGGCGCTGGAGAAGCTCGCCGCACGGATACCGGTCTGGAACATCGACTGTCGCGACATCAGCAAACGCCGGGTCGATGAAGCGATGCGCGCGGTGTTCGGCTACGGCGCGGAGGTCGACCCGCTCACTTGGCACGGCCAGTGCGCGGTGAAGACCGACGAGAACGCGCGCGGCCGCGGCGGCGTGGTCACGACGCCAATCCGCGACCCAGATCCGCGCATGGTCTACCAGCGCCTGATCGAGTGCCGCGAACACGGCCGCACCGTGAATTATCGGGTGCCGGTGATCGCCGGCACGCTGCCGCTGTGCTACGTGCTGGAGCGGGCGCCGATCGTCGAGCATCTGAAGACCGACGCCACCGCCTGCCGTCTGGTGGAAACCGACGACTTGTTCAGCGCAGCGGAACAGCAGCAGATCCTCGCACTGTGCCGGGAGATCCATCTGGACTTCGGCGAACTCGACGTGCTCCGCGACGACGAAGATGGCCGGATTTATGTCATCGATGCCAACAAGACCCCGGCCGGCATGGGCATCGCCTATCGCCACCGCTGGACACCGGCCCAGCGCCGGACCGCGTTGCAGCGGTTGTCGGCCGCGTTCGCGCAGGCGGTCGCCGAGGACCGGCCGCGGCGCTTGGCGTAAGGAAGTCTCGTCGCCCGGCCGTGTGGGAACAACGGATTTGTGGGACCGACGGAAGTCGCGATGGCCGCAGGCAGGGGCTTCCGGAAGCCATCGCGACTTCCGTCGCTCCCACAAAGCTGTCCCTTCCATAACGCTGTCGCTCACCGCATGCGCCGGCTTCGCTATAGTCGCGGCCATGCGAATCTCCCTGCTCCCCGCCATCATTGGCCTGCTGGCCGCCGGCCTGTCCGCCGCCTGCCACGCCCAGAACGACACCGCCACCCTCCTCCAGGTGCGCGCCGCACTGGACGCCGTCGAGCGCGGCGCCGAGCCCGACAGCCCCTTGCCCGCAGGCCACGCGCTGGCCGGCTGGGTCGAATACGCCAGTCTGCGCAAGCGTCTCGACACCTTGCCTGCCGCCAGCGGCCAGGCCTTCCTGAATCGCTATCGCGGCCAGGCCGCGGCCGAAACCTTCCGCGAACAGTGGCTGACGGCACTCGCCAAGCGCGAAGACTGGCCGTCGTTCCGCGCCGCGTGGGCGGATTCGGTGAAAAACACCGCGCTGCGCTGCGCCGAACTGAACGCACGCCAGGCGCTGGGCGCCATCGACGCCGACTGGACCGCCGACGCCCAGTCGCTGTGGCGCGGCACCGGCAAATCGCTGCCGGGCGACTGCGACGCACCGATGGCGGTGTTGGCTGCCAAAGGCGGGCTGGAGCCCGCCCTGCGCTGGGAACGGATCGAGAAAGCCGCCGCCGAATGGCAGCCCGGCGTGATGCGCTCCGCCGCGCGCGGCCTGCCTGCCGACGACTTCGCGCTGGCGAACGACTACGCCGCCTTCGTCGAATCCCCGCACGACCGCGCCCTGAACTGGCCGAAGACCGCGCGCAGCCGCCTGATCGCCTCGCACGGCCTCGCCCGCCAAGCCAAGGCACTGCCGATGGCGGCCGAGACCCGCATGCCGAAGTTCGCCGAGGCGCTGGGCCTGAACGATGTCGAGCGCGGCCGCGCGCTGTATCAAGCAGCGCTATGGACTGTGGCCTCGTACGAACCGGAATCGGCGCGTCGCCTGAACGCGGTGCCGGATGTCGCCTACGACGAAAAACTGCATGAGTGGCGGGTGCGTGAAGCGATGGCGCGTTCCGACTGGAAGGCGGCGCTGGCCGGCATCCGCAGGATGGGCGACAAGCAGCGCCGCGATTCGCGCTGGCGCTATTTCGAAGCGCGTCTGCTGGAAATGAGCGGCGACAAGACCAATGCCGCGATCCTGTACCGAGACGCCGCGAACAAGCCCGAATTCCACGGATTCCTGGCCGCCGACCGCATCGGTTCGCCGTACGCGCTGTGCCCGTGGACGTTGAAGACCGACGCCGCCGCGAAGACCGCGGTCGCGCGCGATCCGGCGATGGCCCGCGCGATGCTGCTGTATCGCATCGAGCGCGGCGTCTGGGCCGAACGCGAATGGAGCGACGCGCTGTCGCGCTTCACGCCGGAACAGCGCCGCATCGCGGTGGACATCGCCCAGGACAACGGCTGGTTCGACCGCGGCGTGTTCGGTCTGCTCAACGTCGGCGGCAAATCCTACCCGGAAGAATCGCGGCTGTACGAACTGCGCTTCCCGCTGCATCACGACAGCGTCATCCGCCGCGAAGCCGCCAAACACAGCATCGACCCGACCTGGGTCGCGGCCGAAATCCGCGCCGAGAGTGTGTTCAACCCGAAAGCGCGCTCGCAGGCCGACGCGCGCGGTTTGATGCAGGTACTGCCCAGCACCGGCGCAGGCATCGCCAAGCGGCTGGGCCTGGCGTGGCGCGGTGGCGAAAGCCTGTACGAGCCCGAGTTCAACATCCAGCTCGGCACCGCGTATCTGCGTGAAATGGAGGACAAGTACGGCATGACCTATGTCGCCATCGCGGCCTACAACGCCGGCCCGGCGCCGGTGGCGCGCTGGCAGTCGCAGCGGCCGGACATGGACGCGGATTTCTGGATCGAAACCATCAGTTACAAGGAAACCCGCGATTACGTCGCCCGCATCCTCGCCTTCAGCGTGATCTACGACTGGCGGCTCAACCGCAACGCGATGCCGATCACCGACCGCCTCGCTGGACGCATTGTCGACACCCGCAAGACCTTCGTCTGTCCGTCGCCGGAATTGCCGCCGCCCCCGGCAGCGGGGCCCCTGCCCTCGTCAGGCGTGGCCACGCCCGCGCGCAAGACACAGCGATGAACCGCAGCATCGTCGTCCTCGGTGGCAGCGGCTTCGTCGGCCGTGCGCTGATTGCACGGCTGCTTGCGCAGGGCGAACGCGTCTGCGTGCTCTCGCGCAGTGCGGATACCCACACGCGCATTCCCGCGGGCGCGGCGCTGCTGGTCGGCGATGTGTTCGATGCGGCATTCCTGCGCGAAGCCTTCGCCGGCGCCGATGCAGTCATCAATCTCGTCGGCATCCTCAACGAGCGCGGCGACGACGGCAGCGGATTCCGCAAGGTTTATGTCGAACTCGCGGAGACCATGCTCGCGGCGATGCAGCTGGCCGACGTGCATCGGCTGCTGCAGATGAGCGCCCTGCACGCGGGCGACGGCGAAAGTCATTATCTGAAAGCGCGCGGCGTAGCTGAAGCCCGGGTGCGCGGGTCGGAACTCGACTGGACGCTGTTCCGGCCGTCGGTGATCGCCGGCCCCGGCGACGGCCTGTTCTGCCGCTTCGCGCAACTGCTGCGGTTTTCGCCGGGATTGCCGCTGGGCGGCGCCGATGGCCGCTTCCAGCCGGTGTGGATCGGCGATGTCGCCGACGCGTTCTTACGTGCGCTCGACGATGCTGCGACCATCGGCCGCAGTTATGATCTGGTCGGCCCGGAGGTGATGACGCTGGGCGAGATCGTGAAACTCACCGCAAAAACGAAGGGCTGGACGCGCTTCGTGCTGCCGCTGCCGGCCGCGCTGGGCCGGGTGCAGGCTGAAGTGGGCGAACACCTGCCGGGCAAGCCGATCAGCCGCGACAACTGGCGCTCGCTGCAGCGCGATTCGACCAGCGACGACAACGGCCTGCCGAAACTCGGCATCGCACCGACCGATGTGCGCGCGAAACTGCCGGAGATTCTCGGCGTCGCCGCATGATCGCGGCATAATGTTCCGCGCGACAACGCATTCGCACTCCAACGCATCAACGAGGACATCGCCATGGGACTGCTCGACGGCCTGCTGGGCCACGCCGGCGAAAAGCCGCTGGAAAAGATCGAAGAGGAATTCGCGCCGCTGCTTGCGCCGGGCGAAACCCTGCAGCGCGCGTTCGCGCTGATCCGCGACCTGATCGTGTTCACCGATCGCCGCGTGATCCTGGTCAACAAACAGGGCGTGACCGCGAAGAAAACCGAATACCGCAGCATTCCGTACCGCGCGATCACCATGTTCTCGCTGGAAACCGCCGGTCATTTCGATCTGGAATCCGAACTGCGGATATGGCTGTCGGGCCAGGCCGCGCCGATCGAACTGCACCTCGGCCGCAACTCCGGGGCGCAGCAGATCATCGGCCTGCTCGCGCAGCACGCACCGAAATGACGCTTCCGTAGGAGGGCCTTCAGGCCCGAGCGCTTTGCATCGCGCCCGCCTCAGACCAACAAACAACGTTTCGCAGCATAGCCTTCAGGCCCCCACAAGCTCGGGCCTGAAGACCCTCCTACGTACGATATGAACGAACGCATGAACACCTATCTCGTTGGCGGCGCGGTCCGCGACAAACTGTTGGGCCTTCCGTGCGGCGACCGCGATTACGTGGTGGTCGGCGAAACGCCGGAAGCGATGCTCGCCGCCGGATTCAAGACCGTGGGCAAGGATTTTCCGGTGTTCCTGCATCCGCAGACCGGCGAGGAATACGCGCTGGCGCGCACCGAACGCAAATCCGGCCGCGGCTATCGCGGTTTCGTGGTCCACGCCGAGCCGACGGTGACGCTGGAGGACGACCTGATCCGCCGCGACTTCACCATCAACGCGATCGCCGAAGCGGCCGACGGCACGCTGGTCGATCCCTACGGCGGCGCGCGCGATCTCGAGGGTCGGGTGCTGCGCCACGTCGGCGAGGCGTTCGTCGAAGATCCGCTGCGGGTGCTGCGCGCGGCGCGCTTCATGGCCCGCTTCGCTGCGCACGGGTTCACGGTGGCGCCGGAAACGATGGCGCTGATGCGCGAGATGACAGCCGCCGGCGAATTGGCCGACCTCACGCCCGAGCGCGTCTGGCAGGAGCTGTCGCGCGCGCTGGCGTACGCAACGCCGTCGGCGTTCCTGCGCACGCTGCGCGACTGCGGCGCACTGGCTGTAGTACTGCCGGAAGTCGACGCACTGTACGGCGTGGCGCAGCGCGCCGAATATCATCCAGAAATCGATACCGGCCTGCATACCGAAATGGTCTGCGACATGGCCGCGCGGCTGGCGCCCGGCGACGACCTGGTCGGCTTCGCTGCGCTCACCCACGATCTGGGCAAGGCGCTGACGCCGAGCGAAGAATTACCCAAACACATCCTGCACGAACAGCGCGGCCTCGATCCGCTGCGGGACCTCTGCGCACGGCTCAAAGTGCCGACGGCGCATCGCGACCTGGCGCTGTCCGCCTGTCGCGAACATCTCAACGTGCATCGCCTGTTCGAGCTGCGCAGCGGCAGCATCCACGATCTGTTCGCACGCAACGACGCCTTTCGTCAGCCGCAACGGATCGCGCTGCTCGCCACGGTCTGCGAAGCCGACAAACGCGGCCGCGGCGGCATGAGCGAGTCCGAGTATCCGCAGGCGGCGGAATTGCTGCGCCTGCATGCCGCTGCGCTGTCGGTGCGCGGCGCGGATGTGATGAAGGAAGGACTGGAAGGCCCGGCGCTGGGCGAAGCGCTGCGGCTGGCGCGGATCGATGCGATCCGGCGGGCGAGGAAACCCGCTTCGTAGCCGGAGAAGTTCGCAACCTCTCTGTGGGAGCGACGCAAGTCGCGACGGGTAACAGCAGTTCTTACGCCAAGCCGTCGCGACTTGCGTCGCTCCCACAAGGCTTCTGAAACATCCGCCTTACCGGTTATCGAGCTTCAACAACACATCCCGCCACGGCGTCAGCTTCGTGCCCAGGCCGGCGATCACGCCCAGCGTGTTCGCCAGCGCGTCCGCGCGATCCATCATCCTGTACTCGGTCAGCGCGCCCTGCGCGTATTCCAGGCCGATGCCCAACAGCACCAGCGCCACACCCACGCTGAGCAGCGAACGCCAGCGCGGATACAACTGCACCGCGCCCGCGGCGAGCACGGCATAGGTGAGGAAATGTTCGATCTTGTCGGTGCCCGACGGCAATTCGCCGAGATCCGGTACCGGGATCAGCGACGCCACCACCACCAGCGACACCGCCACGCACCACAGCGTCGACCACAGCAGCGGCCGGCGAAACGGTTTCAGCGAGCGGCCGATGCGCGGCGCACGCGCTTTGTTGCCGGCGTTCACAGGCGGAAGCTCAGGTCGCCGACCAGGAAGGCGTGATCGAGGCTGGATTTGCGCGCGAAGCCGATCGCCTGGAAGCGTTCGCCCATTTCGCCGGGCAGCGTCAGTTTCTTCGCCTGCTGGCGGAACGCGTAGCGCGCAACTTCGTCGGCGGTTTGACTTTCGTATTCGCCCAGGCGCTGATCGAGGCCATTGCCGATCAAGAAACTCGCCTGCGAGCAATATCCGGAGAAGTCCAGACCTGCGCCGGCGCAGGCTTCGGCCAGCGCGGTGAAATCGACCGAAACGGTGACGTCCTGCAGGCCCACACGCGCGAAGACGTTGTCGGTCATGCGATGGCGATGGAACGCGCGCAGCGTGCCGTCCTCGCGACGCGGGTCGTAATACTCGCGACGCGGATAGCCGTAATCGACCAGCAGCAGTGCGCCGGTATCCAGGCCACCGATCACCGCCTGCAGCCAGTACGGCAGCTGCGGCAGCACTTCCGATCGATAACCGTCGCGGAACGGGTGTTCGCACTGGCGTTCGACGTGACGCACCGCTGCATTGAGCAGCGCGTCTGCAGGCCGGTCCACGCGCACGAAGCCGCCCTGCGCATCAAGCGCCACATGTTCCTCGTAGATTTCGCCTTCGAGCACCGCGAAGCGCGAGGTCGGCAGCGCATCGATCACTTCGTTCGCGAACACCACGCCGTCCCAGCGCTCGTCGATGGGCGTCTGCAACCATTCCACGCGCGCGAAGATGTCCGGCGCGAGCCGCGTCTGCAGACGTTCGCGCTGGCGTTCGCGCAGATCGGCGCTGGGTTCGAGGATCGCGTAACGCGCCGGCAGCGCGCCGGTGGCGAGCAGGCGCGCGATCGCGGCTTCGGCGAAAGCGCCGGTCCCGCCGCCGATTTCCATGAACACCGCATCGTCGCCGAGCGGACGCAGTACCGGCGCCAGCGCATCGGCCACGCATTCGGCGAACAGCGGGCCGAGCTCCGGCGCGGTGACGAAATCGCCGCCAGCGCCGAGTTTGGTGGCGCCGGCGCTGTAATAGCCCAGTCCCGGCGCGTACAGCGCCAGCTCCATGAAGCGCCAGAACGGAAGCGCCCCGCCGTTGCCCGCGATCTGATCCTGGATCAGCGACGCCAGACGCGCGCTGTGCGCCTTCGCATCGGCGTCGAGATCGGGATCGTCGTCGTTCTGCATGCGGCAGCTCTGTTGCGATGGCTGCACAGGATAGCGAATCCCGGCGCTTGCCGGGCTTCCGTTGTCGATCCGGCGCACGCCTGCGGCGGCGCCGGGCGGATGCGCTCGACTATGGTCAAATGACTGCGGAATCGATCACCGGAACCCCTGTCATGCCCCAGCCTCGCCCCGTCGCCCTGGTGACCGGCGCCGCCCGCCGCCTCGGCGCCGCCATCGCGCGCCGCCTGCATGCGGCCGGCTACGATCTCGCCCTGCATTACCGCCATTCCGCCGCTGACATGGCGGCGCTGGTCGCCGGACTGGAAGCAGAACGCCGGGGCAGCACGCTCACGCTGCAGGCCGATCTGGCGGAATACGACCGCCTGCCCGAACTCCTGGCGCACACGATGGGCCGCTACGGCCGGCTGGATGCGCTGGTGAACAACGCGTCGGCGTTCTCGCCGACGCCGCTGGGCACCATCACGCCTGCCGACTGGGACGCGCAGTTCCTGATCAATGCCCGCGCACCGCTGATCCTCGCCCAGGCCGCCGCACCGCACCTCAAGGCCGCGCGCGGCGCCATCGTCAACCTGGTCGATCTCTACGCCGAACGGCCGCTGCGCGACCATGTCGTGTACTGCATGAGCAAGGCCGCGCTGGTAGCCGCGACGCGCGCACTGGCGCTGGAACTGGCGCCGGACGTGCGCGTGAACGCGATCGCGCCGGGCGCGATCCTCTGGCCGGAGGAAGGCAAGGCCGAAGCTGCGAAGGTCGCACTGCTGGCGCGCGTCCCGCTGCAACGCATCGGGAGTGAAGACGAGATCGCCGACGCCGTGCTTTGGCTGCTCCAGGGCGCCGGCTACACCACCGGCCATGTGCTGCCGGTGGACGGCGGCCGACTGCTGCAGAGCTGAGCAGGCAAACGACGGTCAGTAGCGATCGTCGAGCGCGAAGATCGGCTTGCGCTCGCGCCACTTGCCGTCGGTGAAATCCGGAAAATCCAGGGTTTCGCCGTCGCCGGCGATCGACTGCTCGGACAGCGGCGTGATCGCACTCCAGGCCACCGCGTCGTAGATGTCGATCGGCATGGGCGCGTTGCGCTTCAATGCCTCGACGAATGCGTGCATGACGAAGAAGTCCATGCCGCCGTGGCCTGCGCCTTCGGCCTGCGCCGCATACTTTTTCCACAGCGGATGATCGTAGCGGTCCAGCCACGCCTGCGCCGGTTCCCAGCGGTGCGCCTCGGGGCTTTTGCCTTCGAGATAGATCGACTTGTTCACGTCCATCCACAGGCCTTCGGTGCCCTGCACGCGGAAGCCCAGCGAATACGGGCGCGGCAGCGAGGTGTCGTGACTCAGCAGAATGGTCTCGCCATTGGCGCAGCGGATCTGGGTCTGCACCACGTCGCCCAGCGCGAACTTCACGCCGGCGTTGGGATGCTCAGCGCCGCCCTGCTTGCGTACGTAGTCGCGCAGGCCGCGCGCCTTGCTGGCGTGGCTGGTCAGGCGCTCGAAACGATTGCCGCGATGAATGTCCAGCCACATCGCGCAGGGGCCGATGCCGTGGCTCGGGTACAACTCGCCGTTGCGACGCACCGAATGCGGCGTGCGCCATTTCGATTCCGACCAGCCTTTCTCGCCGAATTCCACGCCGCCGCCATAAGGCTTGCCGGGTTCGCCGGAATTGAATTTCACCGCGCGCAGATCGTGCTGGTAACCGCCTTCGACATGCACCAGTTCGCCGAACAGGCCTTGGCGCGACATGTTCAGCACCGCCAGTACATCGCGGCGGTAGCAGACATTCTCCAGCAGCATGTACGGCGTGCCGGTGCGCAACTGCGTGCGCAACACCTGCCAGTGATCGTCGAGCGTGATGCCGGCGACCACTTCGCAGCCGACCGCGATGCCGGCCTCCATCGCCGCGATCGCCTGCGGGGCATGGCCCTCCCAAGGCGTGGCGATGATGACCGCATCCAGCCGCGCCTTGGCGAACATCTCGCGCCAGGCCTCGCTGTGGCCGGTGAAGATCTTCGGCTTGGGCTTACCGGCTGCGGCGCACTGCTTCAACGCGGCATCCAGCATGAACGCTTCGATATCGCACAACGCGACCACGTCCACGTCATCGCGCTTGAGCAATTCGTCCAGATGCACCTGGCCGCGCATGCCGGTACCGATCAGCCCGAAACGCAGGCGCTGCGCGGGCCTGGCGAACGCGGGAACACCCAATGCAGCAGCACCCAGCGCAGCCACTGCCGCACCCGTCTGCAGAAAATGGCGACGATCCATCACGACTCTCCTGATGCGTGTCAACGCTTCGGCGCGAACGCGGTGTCCAAGGACAGGCCGCGGAATTCGGCCGGCGTTTCATGCGACACCGCATAGCGGTAGAGCGCGGCGGAATAGATGCCGCTCAGTGCCGCCTGGGTCACGCCCAGTACCAGCACGCCGATCACGAATACCGCAGCGACGCCGATCGCCAAGCCCACCGACGCCTGCCACGCGAGGAAGGTCGCAGCGGCGCCGACCAGCACGACCAGCGTGGTAATCAGGCCGAATGCCGCACCGATACCGACGTTGCCGATGGCGTTCTCGCCCCAGGTCTTCTTCAGCAACGCGATGCTTTCCTTCAGCGCGTCGACCGGGCCGACATTGCGGTTGACCAGCACCGGCACCACCATGAAGGTCGCCAGCGTCCAGGCCATGCCCAGGCCGCTGCCGATCAGGCGCACGATGATGTTGTTGTCGCGGTTCTTCAGCGACTGAAGCAGCACACCGACGGTCGCGGCGATCGCGGCATAACCGAGGATCGCCGGCAACCGCGCCTTCGCCGCGCGGATACCGTCGGAGAATGTCGGGTCGCCGCCTTCCAGCCGGATCGTCGCCGCCGCGACCAGCGCGCTGTTGAAAAAGATGATCACGCTGTACTGGCAGAAATAGAAGACGAAGCCGATCACCGCGCCGAAAGCGTTGAAGCCATCGGCGAACAGCTTCAGCGCGAAGATCGGCAGCGCGAAGGTCGCCAGCACCAGCAACGTCGCCAGCGAGGACAGGATCGGAAACAGCATCAGCTCTTTGTCGGCGCGCAGCACCGACGCACTGGCCTTGACCAGCCCCCAACTGCGCGAAAATTTCTCGAACATCGCCTGCGTCCTCCCCGGACAGGTGTGTGGAGGCCCTATCGTGAGGCGAATGCATGCGCGCGACAAGCGCTGGAAGTCACCTCTTGCGGGTGAAATCCGTCACCCCGCGACGTTCGCATCGAGGCGGTTCGGATCGAAGACCGGAACGAACGGCACGTCGCGTTCGGACGAACCCGCCCAGAGATCGCCGAGCGTCCGCCCGCTGCGCGGATCGACGAACGCCGGTGCGATTTCCGCCAGCGGCTTCAGTACGAACGCATGCTTCAGCTCATCGCGCGGCAACTGCAGGTGGCCGGCGCCGTCCAGCACCAGGTCGTCGTAGAACACGATGTCGATGTCCAGCGTCCGGTTGCCGAAGCGCGGCCCGCTGCGGTCGCGGCCATGCGCGTCCTCCAGCGCATGCAGCCAGTGGTTGAGCGCGACTGGATCGAGATCGCTGTCGATCACCGCCCCCGCATTGAGAAAATCGGGTCCGTTGAAACCGACCGCCGGGAAACGATAGACCACCGACGCTGCGATCGCGCCGAAACGCCCGCGCAATGCGTCGAACGCCGAGCGCAGATTCGCTTCCGGCTGCTGGTTGCTGCCGAGACTCAGGAACGCCTTGCCCATCAACATGCTCCACTCAAGGCCGGCTCCGCTCAAGACCGGCTGCGTTCGATGATCACGCCCACCGCGCGCGCGCCGCGCACCGCGCCGGGCTTGCTCAGCTTCAGGCGCACGTGCGACACCGCGAATTCGGCGAGGATGATCTCGACGCAGCGTTCGGCGAGGGTTTCGACCAGTCCGAACGACGATGCGGAGACGTATTCGATCAGGCGCTTGCTGACTGCCTTGTAGTTGAGCGTGTCGGCGATGTCGTCGCTCGCCGCCGGCCTGCGGTTGTCGAATGACATTTCGATATCGAACAGCAGCGACTGGCGGATGCGGCGCTCCCAGTCGTAGATACCGATCAGCGTCTCGATTTCAAGCGCTTCGATGAAGACCTTGTCGGTCATGCCGCCTCCGGTGGGTCGCCGCTGGATTGTCGGATCAGGATGATATCCGGCCACGCGTCGCGCCACACCTCGCACTTGTCCTGGAAATGCACGTGATCGTAATCCTTGCCGAGCCTGCGCATGTCGTCCAGGGCGTACTGCGCGAAATCGCGCAGCGCGACGAGAAATGGTTCGTCGACTTCGATCACGACACTCTGCAATTCGACGAACGTCTCCAGGCTCTCCTCGACGCCGTGAAGGTGACCGTACGTTTTCATCGACGGGACTCCGGCTCGACAGCCGTCAAGGTCGCCATGTCCCAACGCGGCACGACATGCACCGCCGCGCCGCTGCGCTGCCCGGCTTCGAGCCGCAGCGCGCCGGCGAAGGCGATCATCGCGCCGTTGTCGGTACACAGCTCCGGGCGCGGGAAGCACACCCGGCCGCCGCGCTTGATCGCCATCACCTGCAGCCGCGCGCGCAGGCGCTTATTCGCGCCCACGCCGCCAGCGACCACCAGCACGTCGCAGCCGGCGGCCTGCAGCGCGCGTTCGCACTTGATCGCCAGGGTGTCGACCACCGCGTCCTCGAAGCCGCGAGCGATGTCGGCCCGGGTCGCGTCGGTCTGGTCGCTGCCGCGCCACGCCAGCAGCACCTGGGTCTTGAGCCCGCTGAAACTGAAATCCAGCCCGGGCCGGTCGGTCATAGGCCGCGAGAACTTGAACTTGCCGGGTGTGCCGTGCTCGGCCAGCGCCGCCAGCTGCGGTCCGCCGGGATACGGCAGCCCCATGAGCTTGGCGGTCTTGTCGAAGGCTTCACCCGCGGCATCGTCCAAGGTGTCGCCGAGCAACCGGTAGCTGCCGATGGCGTCCACGGCCACCAGTTGGCTGTGGCCGCCGGAGACCAGCAAGGCCACGAACGGTGGCTGCGGACGGCCGTGGACAGGATCGGGGTCTTCCATCAGCGGTGCCAGCAGGTGACCCTCCATGTGGTGGACCCCGATCGCCGGCAGATCCAGCGCCCAGGCCAGCGATCGCGCCACACCGGCGCCGACCAGCAGCGCCCCCACCAGCCCGGGACCGGCGGTGTAGGCTACCCCGTCCAAGTCATTGATATTGATGTTGGCCTCGGCCAGAGTCTGGCGGATCAGCGGCAGCAGTTTGCGCACGTGATCGCGGCTGGCCAGCTCCGGCACCACCCCACCGTACTCGGCGTGGAGGGCGATCTGGCTGTAGACGGCATGCGCCAGCAGGCCCGCAGCGCCGGGCCGGGCGGTGTCGTAGACGGCCACGCCGGTCTCGTCGCAGCTGGATTCGATGCCGAGAACTTTCACGGGAAGGGGCCGGGCTCGGGGGAACAGGGGCGGTAGTTTATCCCCGCCTCGGACGGATGGTCGCTTTTGAACTTGCCCGGCGGGGCCGACGCCGTTATGATGCGCGGCTCGCCCGGACGGACCGGGTGGTGCAGCTGCCATCGCACACGTTCCTTTCGCAAGAGCCCGGCCGGATGGCCGGCTTCCCAAAAAGCCCGAGATTCCTATGCCCAGCGTCAAAGTCCGCGAAAACGAGCCCTTCGAGTTTGCCCTGCGTCGCTTCAAGCGCACCTGCGAGAAAGCCGGCGTCCTCGCCGAAGTCCGCAAGCGCGAGTTCTACGAAAAGCCGACCCAGGAACGTAAGCGCAAGGCCGCCGCGGCGGTCAAGCGTCAGGCCCGCCGCAGCTCGCGCGACGCCACCAAGCGTCAGCGTCTGTACTGATACCAGTACGACTGAGCCAAGCAAGCACGATTCCTGCGCGGCCTCACGGTCGCAGTCCCCAGTGAATCCCGAAGCCGGCCGCGCTCTGCGTTGCCGGCTTTTTGTGTTTCCGGTCTTGACCGGCCACCCTGTCCCTTCGGCCCGTTTTTCTGAGGGCCGCGCCACCCGGAGCCCCGCCATGAGCCTCAAGCAACGCCTCACCGACGACATGAAAGCCGCCATGAAGGCCGGCGAGAAAGAGCGTCTGGGCACCATTCGCCTGATGAACGCCGCGATCAAGCAGAAGGAAGTGGACGAGCGCATCGAGGTGGACGACGCCCAGGTGCTGGCGATCCTCGAAAAAATGATGAAGCAGCGCAAGGACTCGGTGAGCCAGTTCGAAGCCGCCAATCGCGAAGATCTGGCCGTGATCGAGCGCGCCGAGATGGCGATCATCGAACAGTACCTGCCGACCAAGCTTGGCGAGGCCGAAGTGCTGGCGGTGATCGATGCCGTCATCGCTGACGTGGGGGCCAGCAGCCCCGCCGACATGGGCAAGGTCATGGGCGCGGTCAAGACCAAGCTCGCCGGCCAGGCCGACATGGGCGAGGTCTCGAAGCTCATCAAGCAGCGTCTGGCCGGCTGAGCGCACCTCTGAGAACCACGCCTCGCAGGAGTACGCCCGCATGACCGCGCAGCCCGTCATCGCCATCCGCCCGGCCGTCCCGGCCGACACCGGGTTGATCCTCGCCTTCATCCGTGAGCTGGGCGAGTACGAACGGCTGTCGCACGATGTCGTCGCTGACGAGGCCGGGCTCGCCGCGCAATTGTTCGGCGAGCGCCCGCGCGCCGAGGTGCTGATCGCCGAAGTCGACGGCAACGCCGCCGGTTTCGCGCTGTTCTTCCACAATTTTTCGACCTTCGTCGGCAAGCCGGGCCTGTATCTCGAAGACCTGTTCGTGCGCCCGGCCTTCCGCGGCCACGGCCTGGGCAAGCGGCTGATGGTGCAGCTGGCGCGGATCGCGGTCGAACGCGACTGCGGCCGCTTCGAGTGGTCGGTGCTCGACTGGAACACCCCGGCCATCGACTTCTACCGCAGCCTCGGCGCTGCCGGCATGGATGAATGGACCGTGCAGCGCGTGAGCGGCGATGCGTTGCGGGCGTTGGCGGCGCAGTCGTCGCAGCAGACAGATTGATTTGTTTTACCGACCCGGCCCGGGTCGTCTTCAGGAGGTGTCCCATGAAACGCAAGAACCCCCACAGCGTGTGCTTTCGGTGCCACGCCCACCGTTGAGGTCACGCGCAAGCGCCGCAAAGGCTTCCCGTCCGAAACCCATGTGAAGCGCGGTCATCGCGTCGTCAATGGCGACAAGGAACTGCTCGAAAAACTGGGTCGCAACGATCCCTGCCCATGCGGCTCGACCCGGAGGTTCAAGGTATTGCTGCCTCAGCGACGGACGATATGAGGGGTCGGAACGCGACCACTATTTCAGGGACTGAATCGCTTTCAGTGACAAATCAGCGGCTTCCACACCGCCCCGACACTCCGTCGGGGCGGCTTCCGCTCAGACACCTTGCTATACTCGGACCGAATTCAGTCCGCGGAGACGGCCTCATGAGCGATCCCATCATCAGTCTCAGCGATTTCAAAGCCGACGCCAGCCAATGGCTCAAGCGTCTGCAGGAAGACTCCGAGTCGGTGGTCCTGACCCAGAACGGCCGCGCCAGCGCCGTCGTGCAGAGCTACGAGACTTTCCAGCGCCAGCAGCAGGCGCTGTTGATGCTGAAACTGTTGGCGCAGGGCGAGGCGGACATTGCCGCCGGGCGCACCATTCCTCAGGAAGAGGTGTTTGAACGCATGGAAAAACGCCTGAAGCAGGGATCATGAATGAGCTTGAGGTCCGCTGGGCCTCGAATGCGGAAAACGACCTGATTGCGATCACCGCATACATCGCATCCACGGATCCAGCGGCAGCGCTCGCCATCTTTCATGGGATCCGGGATCGCGCACGCGGGCTCGGAACACAACCTTCGCGCGGTCGCCTTGTGCCGGAACTGCGCGACGCAGGCGTGCAATACCGTGAACTGATCGAGCGCCCTTGGCGTGTTGTATATCGCATCGAGCCGGAAAGGATTTTCATCGTCGCCGTCCTCGACGCCCGCCGGGATCTGCAAACCCTCCTCCTCGAACGCCTGATCCGCAGCTGACATGGCCCGCATCCCCGACGCTTTCATCGACGACCTGCTCGCTCGCACAGACATTGTCGAGTTGGTTGGGTCGCGCGTGCCGCTGAAGCGCCAGGGCAAGGAATATTCGTCGCGCTGCCCGTTCCACGACGAACGCTCGGCGTCGTTCACGGTGTCGCCGACCAAGCAGTTCTACCACTGCTTCGGCTGCGGCGCGCACGGCACCGCGATCAGCTTCCTGATGAATTACGACCGCCTCGAATTCCTCGATGCGGTGGACGAACTCGCCAAGCGCGTCGGCATGGAAGTGCCGCGCGACACCCAGCAGCGCAACGCCACGCCGGACAGCGTCGATCAGTACGCGACGCTGGAGGCGGCGAGCAAGTTCTTCCAGAAGCAATTGACGATCAGCGACAAGGCGCGCGGCTATTTCGATCGCCGCGGCGTCGATGATGCGATCCGCACCCAGTTCGGACTCGGCTATGCCGCCGATGGTTTTTCGGCACTGCGCGATGCGCTGGGCACCGACCCGCGGCGGATGGCGCTGCTGGAACGCGTCGGCCTGTTCTCGAAGAACGACAAGGGCCACGTCTACGACAAGTTCCGCGACCGGGTGATGTTCCCGATCCACGACCGCCGCGGACGCACCATCGCATTCGGCGGCCGTGTCTTGGATCCCGAAGATTCGCCGAAATATCTCAATTCGCCGGAAACCCCGCTGTTCCACAAGGGTCGCGAACTCTACGGGCTGTGGCAGGTGCGGCAATCGAACCAGAAGATCGAGCGGCTGATCGTGGTCGAAGGCTACATGGACGTGATCGCGCTGTTCCAGCACGGCATCACCCAGGCGGTGGCCACGCTGGGTACCGCGACCACGCCCGATCACGCCGAGCTGCTGTTCCGCAACGCGCCCGATGTGTATTTCTGCTTCGACGGCGACCGCGCAGGACGTGGCGCCGCCAGCAAAGCGATGGAATCGGTACTGCCGCGGATGAAGGACGGGCGCCAGGCGTTCTTTCTGTTCCTGCCCGACGGCGAAGACCCGGACACGATGGTGCGCAGCGAAGGCAGCGCCGGTTTCGATGTGCGCCTGCGCGACGCCACGCCGCTGTCGACGTTCTTCTTCGACGAGTTGGCGAAGGATGTGAACCTCGGAACGCTCGACGGCAAAGCACGACTGGCCGAACGCGCGAAACCACTGCTTGCGCAGATTCCAGACGGCGCTTTTGGCGACCTCATGCGTCAGCGCCTGACCGAACTCACCGGTGTGGGCGCACGTGCGAGCGCATCCGCGACAGCACAACATGCCCGCACGCGCCCACAGCCCGTGCAAACGCAGAAACGCAGCCTTGTGCGCAGCGCGATCGCGCTGCTGCTGCAGCAACCGTCGCTGGCGCTGGCGCTGGAACCGCCCTACACCTTCAATATCCTGCGCCAGCCCGGCGTGGCCCTGCTGACGGAACTGGTGACGCTGGTGCGCGAACGCCCGGACATCAGCACCGGCGGCGTGCTCGAACATTTTGCGGAACGCGAAGACGAGGCCGCGCTGCAGAAGCTGGCCTTACAATCCGCGTTGACGGAATCGTCCGCCTGGCCCGCAGAATTCATGGGTGCGATGAAACGGCTCGAGCTGGATGCACTCAAGCAAATACGCGATGACTTGAATGAAAAGCTAAGGAACGGCGGCTTCTCGGCGCTAAGCGAACAAGAGCGGAACCTGCTTCGCGAGATTGAGTCGACCATTCGGACGCTTGAGGAATCGATCAAGACGGTAAATTGACTCGAGGCTCAGGAAGTCAATATCGAAAGCCCAAGCTTGATGGCGACCGTCATGCCTTCGTACACCTTGGCGTAGTCGGCTTTCTGCCGCGAAAGAGGGTTGTCGGAGACGACCATCAACGCAACCGTTTCTATTTGAAAAAAACTACCCAAAGCATACAAACCACCGCATTCCATATCGATCGCATGGATGCCAGCGTCGAATAGCGTCTGCATCTGCACGCTCGACTCCAAAAGAATGTCATCGGTGCTCACAGTGCGTGCGTACACCAGAGGCAATGATTCAACCGCTGCGATACTCGTTGCCGCCGCCAGAAGGCCTGCAGATGCTTCAATATCCGACTGGACAGGAATATACCGCCTGCTGGTGCATGAAATCCTGGATGCGGAGGTGGAAACGACGATCTGCCCACTCCGATATTGCGGATGTATCCCACCACAATAACCTATCGCGACGATCTTCTTGACGCCACGATTTGCGAGCAAGTGCGTCGCGAAGCAAGCGGCTGCAGAGCCGAACTTGCTCTTGAGGATGCCTATTCGCCTTCCCTGGTAATCGCCAATCGCGATTCCTTTGTGCAGCAGCACATTGCCTATTCTCCCGTGATATTGCTCCCAGTTGAAATAATCCGGATTCTCGAAGGGGATAAGCACTCTTTCTGGAAAGAGACCGACCACGTCCGAGAATAGCCAACCATCTGCGATTTCGGCAATCTGCGTCCGCCAGTCGGACTCGTTCTCGTTCATGGGCGATATCTGGCGGCCTCAGGATGATTGAGCTTCCGCCTCCTCCATTCGCGCTCTGAAATTGTGGTCCAGGTATTTGTTGAACCAGTATTTGCGTGAATCGCAGAACAGATCCTTGGCTTTCATATGGCCGTACTCGGCATACGTGTGGCCGGGCGACCCTCCCAAGCAGAGGTTCTTCCAAGTACAGGACTGGCACTCCGGAATACTACCGACACGCTCGCGCATATCGGCAAGCTGCTGATAGAATTTCGGCGAGTCGAAACATTTTTCGAGCGAGTCATTCACCACATTGCCCAAAAACCAGCTGGGATCGACCCACAATTGATCCGCCAGGATATTGCCTTCCGGCGTGATTCTCGGAAACGAGTTGTAGGCATAAAGATGCTTGGGAAAAACAGGGCTTTCCAAAGAGAATCGGCCGATCTCATTGTTGTTGAGGTCGCCGTAGAAATTGCCGAAAACTTTCAGCCTTGGGTTGTAATAGCGGCTGATTTTCTCTCCTACTTCTACCCATTCATCGGTGGAAGGCGCGATGTCGGCCCAAGGCGTATCTTTGGCATTGCCCTGCCGTTGCCACTGAGAGAAGACCAGCATTTCCACATCATGATCTTCAGCGAGTCTGATGAGTCGATCGACTTCGTGCAGATTATGCTTGGTCAAGCAAACGAAGATGACCAACTTTCTGCTTAACCCTATGGACTGGAAGTAGGAAAGCGTCTCCATCGCGAAATTGAAGGACCCCTTTCCCCTCACTTTGTCATTCACTTCGGCGGTGGCCCCCTCGAGACTGAGTTGCAGCCGGACAGTGCCCAATCCCATCCGATTGATCTCGACGATGCGCTCCGCGATTTTCTTCGGGAATTTCTTCCCGTTGGTGTAGAGATCGACGTCGTGGCCGCAGTCCACCGCGCAATATTCCACGATGGCCAAGCAATCCCTGCTTGCGACGGGCTCGCCACCGGAGATCGCCACACGTTTTCCAGAGAAGGGCTCGAGCATGTCTATGGCGGCCTTGAACTGCATCAATTCCAGCTCGCCCGGTAACTTCTTTCCAGACGATACGTAGCAGTGTTCACACGACATATTGCAGGCATTCGTGATCTCCAAGTGGAAACCCGCGAGATCAGTCTTGTTGTAGACAGGGTGGCCGGATCTTCGATGTTCAAGCGCATTGCTGAAAAGCAAGCCATTGTCGATCAATCCCTGAAGTACGCCGGCATACCCATCACAAGGCTGCTCGATACTGGCGTCGGACATCACCTTGGATACCGCAGCGGCCACAGACGTCTTGCCATCCAGATGCACGATCAACTCAGCGGCGTGGTGCTCCGCTACCACCCACCGTTGGGTCCATGTGTCGATGATGCAGCTATATTCTTTTCCCTTGTGGGACTTCGGGATGATAAGAAGCTCGCGCCCCACGAAAGGACGCCAGTGGTACCACTCGGCCGGAAAATTAAAATCGTGCGCGATTTCGGAAACAGCTTCCATGCCATCGGCTCCTATCTGATGAAATGACCCGGCGTCATTCTGACCATGCTACCCACGTGCGGCGTCATCCTTACCATGCTGCCGGGCGTCGCCCTCACCATGCTACCCACGTGCGGCGTCATCCTCACCATACTGCCGGGTGTCGCCCTCACCATGCTGCCCACGTGCGGCGTCATCCTCACCATACTGCCGGGCGTCGCCCTCACCATGCTGCCCATGTGCGGCGTCATCCTCACCATGCTGCCTGCATTCGGGGTCATCCGGACCATACTTCCAGAAGTGAGATTTGAAGCTTCGCTTCTTTGCTTGAAACCCTCCAGCATGGCGGCCGTATCAGGCTCTGACATCCTGAATTTCTCAAGCTCTTTCAAAGGCACTTTATAGACCGTTGAATGCATCACGCTCAAATAAATGTGATCCGTCAAAGGTTCTTGTTTTTCGACTTTTTTCGTATCCATACTCGACACCTAAAAGAAGATGAGAGAGTGACTTCCTGTTTCGCCGCTATCGATTTCGACTGGAATCTACGCCCGCCCCCTGAGCGCTGTCAACAAAGACAAGACTAGATCCGATCAGCGGTTGATCGGCGCTATTTTGCCCTTTTCAACGCCACAGTTTCCGGCCTCGTCGCAAGCAGGCATACCGCGTATCCATGCACAGATGCGCTGTACCACGGCAAAAAAAGCGATGGAAGCCAGACAATCGCTCCACAAGCGAGTGTTACTGCACCAATGGAAGAGAGTTATGCTGTTGCGACAGCGCCACTAGACGCACACTTCCAAGGAGGTCGCCGATGTACACGATGTCGACAAGGATTTTGCGGGCGCGACGGCTGGCAAATCTGACCCAGGCGCTGCTGGCGACGAAGGTCGGCGTACATCGCAGCGCGGTAGCGCAATGGGAGCAGCCGGACGGCACGTCGCCCAGCGTCCATCACCTCGAACAGATCGCCACGCTCACCGGCGTGTACTTCGAATGGCTGGCGACCGGTCGCGGCGCGATGCGCCCCACCGGCGGCGAGTTCGACCCGACGATCGACATGCTCGATTTCGCGCAGACCGAATTCGAATGCAGGATCCTGGAATGCGCGCGCCGGCTGTCCACGAAGAACCAGAAGATCGCCTGCGGCATTCTCGAACTGCTGGCGGGTTGATTCAGCGGACTTTCCGACGGGCCACCCCTCTGCGAATACTTCGCCGCACGCGAAAATTCGACCTGTTGCGGAATGTCGGCATCGCCAGAAAGCCCGAGCATGAGGCTACGGCTACAACCCAGGCAGGATTGCGTGCCTTGCGGCCCGGCGGGTCGCAATAGCGGCGACAGTCGACGCACGCCCCCTGATACCGCAAGCCGCAAGCCCCCCGCCGCGTCTGGTCGCAAACCATGAAACAGAGAGAGAGCATGCTGGCGTCGCAGCAAATGATCGCTGTCCGTCGCCTTGAAAAACACGCGCAAACCCAGAAGGGGCGTGATCCTCTTCATCAGGATTTGCCGCTTCAGCTCTGGCAGGTTGTTGAAAAACCGACTTCCTCACCTTCATGGGGACGGGCTCTGTACGTTTTTTCAAGTTGCCATCCATGGCTGCGTTGGCAGGCTGTTTTTCAACAGCCCGCCAACGCGCGGTATCCGCAGCCTGCCCTATCCACCCCAAGGAAACACCATGCTCAAACGACTCGTCTGCTCTACTTTTCTGCTCTGCTCGTTCGGTGCCCATGCCGGAAATTGGCAGAAGGAGTTCTTTACACCCATGTCCAACGAGCTTCCGGCATCGCGCGGCGTGGCCGTGGACGGTATGGGCTACGTCCACCTGCAAGCGTTCAACAAGCAGCCATGGAGCAACGGCTACAACTTCGCTCACTTGTACACAATCAGTGCACAGGGTCAATTTCCGTGGATGTGGGGGCTGTCGCAGATCGATCGCAAATCCGAATGCGGCGTGTATGCGAACTCCGGTCAGCGGCTCGACTGCTTCAAGACATCCGGCATCAACGGCGACGAGACACAGTTGGAAATGCGGTCGCGCCACAACTCATATATCGTCTGGCAGGCGAGATTGCCCGGCGAAGTAGAACTGCTCGATGCCGGCATCCCCGTCGAGAGCGAAGCGTTGTTGGTCGGCAGGCTGTCTGGCGCTTCGGGCGATGAAATAGGCGTTTTCCGCGTTGCGGGCTATGGAAATGTCGAAGTGTTGTCGATCGTGCCCGTATGCCCATACGCCGACCAGAGCATGACCATGTCCCGGTTCCTCATGCCGAAACAGAGTGCAGAGACCATCCGTCGCATCAAGGCATGCTGGAACAGCTTCGGCACGACCGACTTGATTCTGGAAGAATTCGACGCGAATCTCGGCCAGTGGACAACGCTGTCGATATCGCCGATTCCATACGGTGCGCAACTGCTGCATGCGGAAATCAATGGCGAGGGCAAAGCCTACGCGCTGATCGAACATAAAGACGGTTTCCGCGAATTACTGCGCACGCCCGCCTACGCCGACCAATGGGAACCCATGCCTTTCCCGGTCGAAGGCGAAATCACGAGCTTCCTCGCCGGCTCGCAGGGTCTGGTGGTGGCCAGCCTGCCCGCAGCGCCGGAAGTCGGCTCGCCGCAGATCGGCAGCATGGTATTCACCCCAGCGCAGATCGGCGACACACCGACGGTGAGCTGGTTCGATCTGAACGGATCCTACTGGCCGATGACCCAATGGTTCCAGAAGTTGAGCGGCATCGTTCCGCATGGCTTCGCATTGTCCAGCCAAGGCGCACTGATCATCGCCGGATCCATTGTCTCGGAACCAGCCACGCAACAGCTATGGCTCGCGAGCCGCCACGGGCGTTTGGACAGAATCACCTCACTGCCGCTTGCCGCAGGCGAAACCGCCATCGATAAAACTTACATCATCGGAGGCCCGGACAACGTCGCGGTGATCGCACGCACCATCAGGCAAGACGGTTCGCAGACCGGCATTCGGGTGAACCAGTACGAGTTACCGTTCACGCCGTGACGGCGCTGCGACAAAAAAAGACACAGACAGTCGGACACATGATCGGAACCGGGGCGCCGCAACCGCAGCGCCCCGGATTTGGGTGATCGTGGATAAAATCGACAAGCGATCACCCGGCAGGCGCACCGCGGGACACTTCGAATCACTCCAGATTGTCTGCGCGGATCAACGCCCACTCCCGGATGCCGAATCCCAGTGTCTTGAGCGCATCGCGACGCACGGCCATGGCGCTCTCCGCAGGTGATACGAAGCGTCTACCGCCGCAGGGCATGACTTTCGGCCACGTCGCGACACGGCGACAGCGGCTATGCTCGAAGGCTGCCCTCCGCGGAGACCCGCCCATGTTGCGCCGCCACACGCTCACCGCCGCCCTGCTCGGCTTCGCCTGCACCCTGCCCGCCTTCGCCCAGACCGCCGAGGTCAAGCGCGAAGAGCAGGGCAACAGAATCAGCGAAAACATTCCCGCGATTCCGCAGGATCTCATCGACCGCCTCAACCGCTACCAGAACACCCGCGGTGCCGGTGTCAGCGGCTGGACGAAGAACGGCTGCCTGCTCATCAGCACCCGCTTCGCCGAAACCAACCAGGCGCACCGCGTCTGCCAGCCGCTGGGCATGCGCGAACAGCTGACCTTCTATCCCGAACCGCTGGGCGGCATCTCGCCCGCGCCGGTCGCGGCTGCGCAGGACGGCTTCGTGTTCTCGAAGGACAAGGGCGGCGATGAATTCTCGCAGTTGTACTGGTTCGACAACGCCAATCGCAACGTGACCCTGCTGACCGACGGCAAGCGCACGCAGAATTCCGGCGGACTGTTCTCGCGCGACGGCAAGCAGTTGGCGTATCGCAGCACCGCGCGCAACGGCACCGACACCGATGTTTGGGTGCGCGACATCGCCAGCGGCCAGGCCAAGCCCGTGGTCACCGCCGGCGGCAGCTGGCGGGCGCTGGATTTCTCGCCCGACGGCAAGAAGCTGCTGGTGATGAAGGGCGTGTCCGCCGCCGAGTCGTATCCAGGCGAGGTCGACCTGGCCTCCGGCGCGGTGAAGATGTTCCCGGTCGATGGCGGCAAGGCCGCGTTCGGCGATTTCGCCTATGCGCATGACGGCAAGTCGGTGTATTTCGTCTCCGACGAACCGCTGGACGGCGTGGCGCAGGAATTCCAGACCCTGCGTCATCACGTTCCGGCCACCGGCAAACTCACGGTGCTCAGCGCGAAGATTCCGTGGGATGTCGCCGGCTTCAGCTTGTCCGACGACGGCAAACATCTGGCCTACGTCACCAACGAAGACGGCATCAGCCAACTGCGCGTGCTGTCGCTGCCGTCGCACCGCGAAATCAAGCTGCCGGCGCTGCCGATCGGCGTGTTCGGCTCCGGCGCGTTTTCGCCCGACGGTACGCGCCTGGCGCTCACGCTGAACAGCGCGACCTCGCCCAGCGATGTGTTCGTGATCGATCTGGCGAAGGCGTCGCTCACGCGCTGGACGCAGAGCGAAGTCGGCGGCCTGGACGCCTCGAAGTTCGTGGCTCCGACGCTGGTGCGCTATCCGACCTTCGACAGCGTCGACGGCGGCAACCAGGGCAAAAGCCGTCGCACCATCCCGGCGTTCTACTACCGCCCGGCCAACGTGCCGGCCGGACGCAAGCTGCCGGTGGTCATCAATATCCACGGCGGGCCGGAAGGGCAATCGCAGCCGACCTTCAATCCGACCGCGCAGTTCATGGCCAACGAAATGGGCGTGGCGATGCTGGTGCCGAACGTGCGCGGCTCCACCGGCTACGGCAAGACCTATCTGTCGCTGGACAACGCTGCGAAGCGCGAGGATTCGGTGAGGGACATCGGCGCGCTGCTCGACTGGATCGCGCAGCAGCCCGAACTCGACAGCTCGCGCGTCGGCGTGGTCGGCGGCAGCTACGGCGGCTACATGGTGCTGGCCTCGCTGGTGCACTACAGCGACCGCATCCGCGCCGGCATCGACGTGGTCGGCATCTCGCACTTCGGCACGTTCCTCAAGAACACCGAGAGCTATCGCCGCGACCTGCGCCGGGTGGAGTACGGCGACGAACGCGATCCGAAAATGGCGGAAACCTTCGAGCAGATTTCGCCGCTGAACAACGCCGGCAAGATCAAGGCGAAACTGTTCGTCGCCCAGGGCAAGAACGATCCGCGCGTGCCGTGGACCGAAGCCGAGCAGATCGTGAAGGCGGTGCGCGCCAATGGCCAACCGGTGTGGTACCTGCTGTACACCGACGAAGGTCACGGCTTCCGCAAGAAGAGCAACACCGATTATTTCGGTGCGGCGAGCATTCTGTTTTGGGAGCAGAACCTGCTGAACCAGGGCCAATGACACCGATCTTGTCGATACGTTCGCTCATGGCCATGCGTTCGTCCTCGCCATCGCGTTAACGCCTGATTGGCGCGGGAACAGAATCTGTTGAACGAATGACGCCGAATGTGAAACGCACGGCTGGAAACCCGCGGAAACGCGGGTTTCTTTTTGGTTTGCCTGTGCTTACTTCGACGTATTCCAGAGATCGCGGATCGCGGCGATGCCCTGCGCGCCGTGGCTGCGCGCGAGTTCGACGTGGCCGCGGGTCATGCCGCCGATAGCGTAGATGGGAATCGCTACGCGTTCGCGCATCTCGACGAATCGTTCCCAACCGATGCCCGGCTCGCCGGGATGCGAAGGCGTCGCCAGTATCGGACCGAGCACCGCGGCATCGCAGTCCAGCGCCTGCGCGCGCGCAAGCTCCTCGTGCGAATGGCAGGACGCGATCACCGGCAACGGTCGCGGCAGCGGGCGTTCGGACAGCGCATTCAATTGCGCAGCGCGCAGATGCACGCCGATGCCGAACGCCGCGGCCATCGCGACATCGCCGTTGACCAGCACTTCGGCACCCGCATCGCGCGCATGCGTCGCCGCGCGGTCGACCAGCCGGCGCCAGCGCAGCGGTTCGGTCGCGTATGCGCGCAGTTGTACGCGGCGCACGCCCGCGTCCAGCGCCTTGCGCAGGGTCGACAGCCAGCGCGCATCGTCGTCGCCGGGTTCGGGTGTGATCAGATAGAGCGCCGGGTCGCGCAGCGCGGCGACCACCGGACGATCCGCATCCGGCATCGCATAGCTCGCGAGCTTGTGTTCCGGCACCCAGGCCAGCGCCTGGCCGTCGAGACCTTTGAGCGTGCCGGTCCACGCGGCGATGCGGCGCACGTCGAGGCGCAGGCGCTTGTGCGGATACTGCTGCGGCACCGCGATCACCGGATCGCCGACGCGGGCGTCGATATCGAGTTCTTCGCGCAACTCGCGGATCAGCGCCTGCTCCGGAGTTTCTCCAGGGTCGACCTTGCCGCCCGGAAATTCCCATAGACCGGCGAGATCGCGACCTTCGGTGCGTCGCGCCAGCAGGATGCGGCCGCGCGCGTCGCTGATGACGCCGGCGACGACGTGGACGCTGGTTCCGTTTACGTTTGTGCTCCGACTTCGATCGCTGTCGCTCATCCCGGGATGCGGCTCCGTTCCGCATGCGATGTGGTGTGCAGTGCGTGCAGTTTTACCGGCACGCCGGGCGTCGGGCAAGCGCTCGAGGCCTGAAATGAAAAGAGCCTGCGCGAAGGCAGGCTCTCTCGTGAAGCATCGCGGTGCGTTACGCCAACTGCCCGTGGCAGTGCTTGAACTTCTTGCCCGACCCGCACGGACACGCATCGTTGCGACCGACCTTGGGCATCGAAGACGCATCCATCTCCACGTCCGCGGCTTCTTCATCGGCGCCGTAACCGCCCATGTCCGGATGCTGGAACTGCATCTGCCGCGCGACCGCTTCGGCACGCGCACGCTCGGCGGCTTCGGCCTGGGCGATTTCTTCTTCGCTGCGGATGCGCACGCGGGCGAGCAGCGAAATCACTTCGCGCTTGACCTTCTCCAGCATTTCGCTGAACAGCTCGAACGCTTCCTTCTTGTACTCCTGCTTTGGCTGCTTCTGCGCGTAGCCGCGCAGATGGATGCCCTGGCGCAGGTAGTCCATACGGCCGAGGTGTTCTTTCCAGCTCTGGTCGAGCACGGTCAGCATCAGGTGCTTTTCGAGCATGCGCATGGTGTCGCCGCCGACCGCACGTTCCTTGTCGTCGAACAGTTTGAGCGCCGCGGCCTGCACGTAATTGGAGATGCCCTCGGCGTCGATCTCGCTCTTTTCGCGCACGTGATCCGAGACCGGCAACTGCAGGTTGAATTCCTTCGCCAGCTCGGATTCCAGACCCTGCAGGTCCCACTGTTCGTCGATCGAATTCGGCGGGACGAAGCGGTCGACCACATCGGCGATCACGTCGTTGCGGATCCCGTCGATGTTGTCCTTGATGCTTTCGGCTTCCAGCAATTCGTCGCGCTGGCGGTAAATGACTTTGCGCTGATCGTTGTTGACGTCGTCGAAGTCGAGCAGGTTCTTGCGGATATCGAAGTTGTGCGCTTCGACCTTGCGCTGCGCGCCGGCGATCTGTTTGCTGACCAGCGGGCTTTCGATGATGTCGTCTTCCTTCAGACCCATCCGCGCCATCATCCGCTGCACCCAGTCGGCGGCGAAGATGCGCATCAGATTGTCTTCGAGCGACAGATAGAAACGCGACGAACCCGGATCGCCCTGGCGACCGGAACGGCCGCGCAGCTGATTGTCGATACGGCGCGATTCATGACGTTCGGTGCCGACGATATGCAGGCCGCCGCTCGCCTTCACGGCGTCGTGGCGCTGCTGCCACTCGGCCTTGACGCGCTGCCGTTGGGCATCGTCGAGTTCGGCGCCGGCTTCGGCTTCGAGCGCGGCGATTTCGGCTTCCAGCGAACCGCCCAGCACGATGTCGGTACCGCGACCGGCCATGTTGGTGGCGATGGTCACCGCATTCGGACGGCCGGCCTGGGCGATGATGTGCGCTTCGCGTTCGTGCTGCTTGGCGTTGAGCACTTCATGGACGATACCCTCGGCCTTGAGCTGCTCGGACAGCATTTCCGAGACCTCGATCGAGGTGGTGCCGACCAGCACAGGCTGGCCGCGACCGTTCGCGTCCTTGATCTCGCTGGCCACCGCGCGGAATTTGCCGGCCTTGTTGAGGAACACCGCATCGGGGTGATCCTTGCGCACCATGTCCCGATGGGTCGGGATCACCACCACTTCCAGCGAATAGATGTTCTGGAATTCGTAGGCTTCGGTATCCGCGGTGCCGGTCATGCCCGACAGCTTCCCGTACATGCGGAACAGATTCTGGAAGGTGATGCTGGCGAGCGTCTGGTTCTCGCGCTGGACCGGCACGCCCTCCTTCGCCTCGACCGCCTGGTGCAGGCCGTCGGACCAGCGGCGGCCGGTGAGCGTGCGGCCGGTGAATTCGTCGACGATCACCACTTCACCGTCGCGCACGATGTAGTCGACGTCGCGCTGGAACAGCGCATGCGCGCGCATCGCGGCGTTCATGTGATGGACGACGTGGATGTTGTGCGCGGCGTAGAGACCGTCTTCGGCATCGATGATGCCGTTGCGACGCAGCAGGTCTTCGGCATGCTCCTGACCGGCTTCGGACAGATGCACCTGCTTGCTCTTCTCGTCGATCCAATAGTCGCCGACGCCGTCTTCCACTTCCTGGCGCTTGAGTTGCGGCACGATGCGGTTGACCTTGACGTACAGCTCCGGCGACTCGTCGGCCGGGCCGGAAATGATCAGCGGGGTACGCGCTTCGTCGATCAGGATCGAGTCGACTTCGTCGACGATCGCGTAATGCAGGCCGCGCTGGTGGCGGTCTTCCTTCGACAGCGCCATGTTGTCGCGCAGGTAGTCGAAGCCGAATTCGTTGTTGGTGCCGTAGGTAATGTCGGAACCATAGGCGGCGGCCTTGTCGCCGTGATTCATGCCCGGGTAAACCACGCCCACCGACAGACCCAGCCAGTTGTAGAGCTTGCCCATCCACGCCGAGTCGCGCTTGGCGAGATAGTCGTTGACGGTGACCACGTGCACGCCCTTGTCTTCGAGCGCGTTGAGGTATACCGGCAGGGTGCCGACCAGGGTCTTGCCTTCGCCGGTGCGCATTTCCGCGATCTTGCCCAGATGCAGCACCATGCCGCCGATCAACTGCACGTCGTAATGACGCATGCCGAGGACGCGCTTCGACGCTTCGCGGCACACCGCGAACGCTTCGGGCAGGATTTTGTCGAGGGATTCGCCGTTGGCGACGCGCTGCTTCAACTCGGGCGTCTTCGCCTGGAGCTCGGCGTCGGAAAGCGCCTCCATCTGCGGTTCGAGAGCGTTGATCTTCTTGACGATTCCGCCGAGTTGCTTGACGAAACGATCGTTGCGGCTACCGAAGATGCTGGTCAACAGGCGATTGAGCATGGGCTGGGAATAATCGAAAGAGGGATGGGCAGCGGCCGACGGCCGCCCGCAACAAAAAGGGGCGCAGTGCGCCCCCCGCAACACTCGATTGTACTTGGAGCCGGCGTCCCGGGGTATCAAGCCCCGAGTATCAAGCCTTGGGGATGAAGCCTCGGGGACGGCTTTCAGCCCTTGCCGGACGGCTTCACGGTTCCAGCCGCGCCCAGGAACTGGAGCGGATTGACCACGACCCCGTTTTCCCAGACCTCGAAGTGGACGTGGGCGCCGGTGGAACGCCCGGTGGAGCCGGCCTTTGCGATCTCCTGGCCGCCTCGGACCAGATCGCCCGCCTGACCGAGCAGGCGGGAATTGTGCGCGTAACGGGTGACGTAACCGTTGCCGTGATCGACTTCGATCACGTTGCCGTAGCCGGAACGCACGCCGGAAAAGGTCACCACGCCGTCGCCGACCGCCAGCACCGGATCGCCGGTATTCGCCTCGAAATCGACGCCCTTGTGCGCCTGGCTGCCACCGCCGAACGGGTCGGCGCGATAGCCGAAGCCGGAGGTGATGTAGCTGTTGGCGATCGGATACCGGGTCGGCATCGCGTTCTTGTCGAGTTCGCGATTGAACAGCAGCGCTTCCAGCACCGACAGCTGCCCGCCGGAGTGTTCGAGCTGGGCGCCGAGATTGGCCAGGCCGTCGCGCAGGCCGGTCGCCGGCATGTCGCGGACCGGGCCGGCGCCACCGATGCCGATCGGCTTGTCGAAATCGAATTCGCCGTCGCCCAGCTGGGCGACGCGGGTCAGGCGCTCACCCAGGGCATTGAGGCGGTTGGCTTCGGCCTGCAGTTCGCCGAGGCGGGCGGCCAGCGCGTTCACTTCGCGCTGCGCTTCACGGCGGGTGTTTTCCAGACCGTCTCGCTGGGTGGCGACTTCGACCTTCAACCGGTTGTACTCGGCGCCGCGGATCATGCCTTGGCCGGTCGTGCCGAACAGGGCACCGACCGTGAGCAGCGCGACAGCGGCGTATCCGGGCTTCTCGCGCATCGTCTGCCGACTCAGTTCGGCCGCGCGAACCACGCGCGGACCGATCTTTTCGAAGGCATGCACTGCGGTGGCCTGAACAGCGTGCGCGGCGGTCGTCATGCGACGGTGCGCAAGCTCGATGAAGCTGTGTAAAGTCATAAGTTCAATGTCTCGTTCGCGCTCCAGCACCCCACCAGACCGACCCGCGATACCGCGGACGGCCATCGATGCCCTGCTGGGCAGCGACGCCAGCGACCCGATACGTCGGGCGCTGTGGTTGGAAGCACTGGACCATCAACTTCATTCATATCTTCCGCCGGGGCTCGCGGCGCATGCGCGCCTCGCGAACATCGATCGCGGAAGACTCGTTTACCTGGTGGACGCTCCGGTCTGGCATGCCCGACTGCGGCTTGCGGCAACCGACATCCTCGACGCGGCCCGTTCCATCGGACTGGAAGCGACGGATCTTGTCGTCAAGACCGCGAGCGGGCCGCATGCGATGCGGTCTCAGCACGTCGGTAGCGAAACGACCGTCACTGCCATTCCCCTCTCTGCGGCCGCACGCGAAGCCTTCGCGACCGCACTCGCTTTCGACGGCGATACCCCGCCACGAAAGGACTCTCCCTGATGTCCCCCTGTCCTGCTGGACCCCGTTTTGGGCCGGCTGGAAAGGCGCGAAGGGGCAATCCTACCGGCCAGGGACCGAGGGGAGGTTAAGAAGTCGGGGCTTTTTTGTTAAATTTTTGTAAAATGCACGACTTGAGTTCACGGATCGGGCAATTCGCCGGCTCCGTTCAGTCGGCACCGAGGCCGGCAAGGGTGTTCAGGCCAACTGGGGGAGGCCGAAGACGACCGGCACCGGCTCGTGGCGCTCGAAGACCACTTCGTCCCAGGACGACTGCTCGGCGAGCAGGGCGCGGACGAGCTTGTTGTTGAGGGCGTGGCCGGATTTGAAACCCTCGTAGGCGCCGAGGATCGGCCCGCCCGCGAGGTACAGGTCGCCGACCGCGTCGAGGATCTTGTGGCGGACGAATTCGTCGGCATAGCGCAGGCCGTCGTCGTTCAAGACACGGAATTCGTCGAGCACGATGGCGTTGTCCATCGACCCGCCCAAGCCAAGATTGCGCTCGCGCATGAATTCCAGATCGTGCATGAAACCGAAGGTTCGGGCGCGACTGACTTCCTTGATGTAGTTCTCGGTGGAGAACTCCACGACCGCACGCGAACGCGAGGCGGGGATGGCCGGATGGTCGAATTCGACGGTGAAACCGAGGCGGAAACCGTTGTAGGGCTCGAAACGGGCGATCTTGTCGCCGTCGCGGACTTCCACGGTTTTCAGGATGCGGATGAAACGTTTCGGCGCGTTCTGCTCGACGATGCCCGCGGACTGCAGCAGGAA
>JBKJHV010000011.1:0-11637 GCA_046598445.1 Lysobacteraceae bacterium | reverse complement strand
GTTGTGCCGCGCAACACGATTTCCCACCAGGGCGTTGCCATTTCGAACAGGGATGACACGCGATGCTCCACGACACGGCTGCTGGCCGCGGCGCCATTGAGACGATAGCTGTGTGAGCGCCGCGCCAATGTCGCGCGCGCAAGCCTCGATACGGCTTGCGGCGCGCTGTCGACAATCGCAGCAAACCATCGCGAGCAATAAAAAAAAGCCCCGCAGGCAGGGGGGGCCGGCGGGGCTGGTGGAGCGGGACCTGGGGAGGGGCCTTCGCTCCGGTTGATCTTCTCCAGGGGAGGGAGAGATCTGCGACAGACGTTGCATCTGTCACGAGCTATAAGACCACTGTCGACATGGATGGTTCGTGAAGGAAGGTGTTAATAATTTGCTGCATTCAGCGCCAATTCATTTCGGAAAATTCGGCTAACACGCTGCCAACGGATGCGGATCAGTGGGCTTCGTCCCAGTTGTCGCCGATTCCGCTGTCGACGACGAGCGGTACTCGCAGCGATGCCGCGGCCGCCATGCGGCCGGTTACCTGCTCCAGCAACGTTGGCACGAAATCCGCGTCGACCTCGAACACCAGCTCGTCGTGCACCTGCAGGACCATCAGCGCACGCTCGGCGTGGCCCGCCAGCCAGCCGTCGATATCGATCATCGCGCGCTTGATGATGTCGGCGGCGGTGCCCTGCATCGGCGCATTGATCGCGGCGCGCTCGGCGCCGGCGCGCAGGCCCTGGTTGCGGGCGTTGATGTTGTCCAGATACAGCCGGCGACCGAACACGGTCTCGACATAGCCGCGCTCGTGCGCCTCCTTGCGGGTGCGCTCCATGAACTCGCGCACGCCGGGATAGCGGTTGAAGTACAGCGCGATGTAGTCCTGGGCCTCGCCACGGCCGATGTCCAGCTGTTTCGCCAAACCGAAGGCGCTCATGCCGTACATCAGCCCGAAGTTGATCGCCTTGGCGGCGCGGCGCTCGTTGCCGCTCACCTCGTCCAGCGGTTTGCCGAACACTTCCGCCGCGGTGGCGCGGTGGATGTCGGCGCCGGATGCGAATGCGCGGAGCAGCGCCGGATCTTCGGACAGGTGGGCCATGATCCGCAGTTCGATCTGCGAGTAATCGCAGGCGATCAGTTTGCGGCCCGGCGGCGCGATGAAGGCCTTGCGGATGCGGCGGCCGTCCTCGGTGCGGATCGGGATGTTCTGCAGGTTCGGATCGTTGGACGAAAGCCGCCCGGTAGCGGCGCCGGCCTGGTGATAACTCGTGTGCACGCGGCCGGTGTCCGGGTTCACCATTTCCGAGAGTTTGTCGGTGTAGGTGCTGCGCAGTTTCGCGAGGCCGCGGTATTCAAGGATGATCCGCGGCAGTTCGTGCTTGTCGGCGATCGCTTCCAGTGCTTCTTCATTGGTCGACGGCTGCCCGGTCGGTGTTTTCACCAGCGCCGGCAGCTTGAGTTCGTCGAACAGCAGCGCCTGCAACTGTTTCGGCGAATCGAGGTTGAAGGTGCGCCCGGCCAGCTCGGTCGCCTTCTGCTGCGCGGCGAGCATCCGTCGCGACAGGTCCACGCTCTGTCGGCGCAGTTCGTCGGCGTCGATCAGGATGCCGTTGGCTTCCATCCGCGCCAGCACCGGCACCAGCGGGATCTCGATGTCGCGGTAGACCGTCTGCAGCGCCGGGATCCCCGTCAGCTTCGCCGACAGCACGCGATGCAGGCGCAGGGTGATGTCGGCATCCTCGGCGGCGTAGGTCGTGGCGTCGTCGATCGCCACTTCCGAGAACCGAATCTGTTTCGCGCCCTTGCCGGCCACGGCCTCGAACTTGATGGTGTCGTAGCCCAGATAGCGCTTGGCCAGAGAATCCATGTCGTGACGGGTGGCGCTGGAATTCCAGATGAAGCTTTCGAGCATGGTGTCGTCGGCGTAGCCGTCTATGCTCACGCCGTGGCGGCGCAGCACGTGGATATCGTATTTGCCGTGCTGGCCGAGCTTGCGGTGTTGCGTGCTTTCCAACAGCGGACGCAGTGCGTCGAGCGTCTCGCGCATGTCGAGCTGCGCCGGCGCGCCCGGGTAGGTGTGGCCGACCGGGATGTAGCAGCCATTGCCGGGTTCGGTGGAAAAGCTCAGGCCGACCAGATTCGCCTGCATCGCGTCCAGCGCATCGGTTTCGGTGTCGAACGCGAATTCCTCGGCGGCGCCGAGCCGGGCGATCCACGCGTCCAGCTGTTCGCGGGTCTGCACGGTCTCGTAGGTGCCTTTGGTGGCCAGCGCGGGATCCAGCGCCTCGTCTTCGGTCGTCGCGCTGCGCGCGTAACCGGCGGCGGTGTTGCGCATCCCCGCAAGTTCGGCCGATGCGGTCGCCGCCGCGGTTGCGTCGCCGCCGCCGAGTTCCTTCAGCGCCTGGTTGAACCCGTAGCGCGCGTACAGCACGCGCAGGTCGTCGACCTGCGGCTCGCGCAGCGCCAGCGTGGTCGGGCCGCCGTCGAGCGGCACATCGAGCTTGATCGTCGCCAGCTGCCGGTTCAGCGGCAGTCGCGGCAGTGCCGCGCGCAGGTTCTCGCCGATCTTGCCCTTGATCGCATCGGCATGGGTGATGACGTTTTCCAGCGAGTCGTACTCGGCCAGCCATTTCGCTGCGGTCTTCGGCCCGCATTTATCGACGCCGGGGATGTTGTCGACGGTATCGCCCATCAGCGACAGCAGGTCGATGATCTGGTCGGCGCGCACGCCGAACTTCGCCATCACCGACGCGTCGCTGTCGAGCCGGCTGCCGCTCATCGTATTGACCAGCGCCAGACCCGGGCGCACCAGCTGCGCGAAATCCTTGTCGCCGGTGGAAATGGTGACGGCCAGACCATCGGCGGCGCCCTGCACCGCCAGCGTGCCGATCACGTCATCGGCTTCCACGCCCGGCACGCGCAGGATCGGCATGCCCAGGGCTTCAACGATCTTCATCATCGGTTCGATCTGCGCGCGCAGTTCGTCCGGCATCGGCGGGCGATTGGCCTTGTACTGCGGGTCGAGGTCGTCGCGGAAAGTGGGGCCGGAGGCATCGACCACGAAGGCGATGTATTCGGGCTTTTCCTTCAGATGGCTGCGCAGCATGTTGACGATGCCGAACAGCGCGCCGGTGGGCTCGCCCTGGGCGTTGCTCAGCGGCGGCAGCGCGTGGAAGGCGCGGTAGAGGTAGGAAGAACCGTCGATCAGTACGAGTCGTGTCATGGGCGGATTCTACTCCGCGTCTCCGGGCTGCCGAACCGCCACCGGCGGCACGGATGGTTCACGCCCCGCGGCGCATAATCGAGCCTCCCGTCCGCTGGAGACCGCCATGCGCCGTTCGACCCTGCTCGTACTGCCCCTGATGCTTGCTCTCGGCGGTTGCGCCACCACCGGCGGCAATGCCGGCGCCGAGATTCCGTCCGACGCGGTCGCCGCGACCAAGATCGAGCCCAACGGCGACGAGATCACCGAATATCGCGTCGCCGGCCAACTGCGGGTGGTGAAGGTCCAGCCCAAGCGCGGCCCGGCGTTCTATCTCTACGACCGCAACGGCGATGGCCGCCTCGACGAGGACAAGGACGTGTCGCCGGTGTACTTCAAACTGTTCGAGTGGTGATACCGGGCGTTGCGATCAGCGCGCGTCGCCGCGAAGCGCATGCAGTTCTGCTTCCAGCGCCGCGATCCGCGCATCGCGATCCGCCAGCAGCCCGGCGACATCCGCAATCTCGAACCGCTGCGGAATATGCTGCGGGCAATTGGCATCCCAGGCCCGCACGTCGAACAGCAGGGCCTGCTCGGCGCGCGCCGCGTAGCCGTCGGGCATCAGCCGCTCGATCAACTCGGCATCGTTTTCGACGAACCGGGCGTTACCCCAGATCTTGACCCTGCGCCGATGCGCGTAGTCGATCAGAAACAGATGCGCTTTCGGGTTTTCCAGCAGGTTGCCGCTGCTGATGTATTGGCGATTGCCGCTGTAGTCGACGAAGCCGAGCGTGCTCTCGTCGAGCACGCGCAGGAATCCCGGCGGCCCGCCCCGATGCTGGATGTACGGTTGGCCAGCGGCGTTCGCTGTCGCCACGAAGACGCTGATCTGCGCTTCGACGAAGATTTTCAATTCGGGGGTGATCGTCGTCTGCCAGCCGCGCCCGTTTTCCATGCTTGCATAGGCGCGGCGCGAGCCCTTGCGGGTCTGCAGCGCCTTCACGGTGTCGGTGAACGCGATATCGCTGGGATGGACGGTGGCCATGACGGCGCCTACAGATCCAGGTCTTCGAGCGAAGGATGGTCGTCCGGACGACGGCCCTGCGGCCAGCGGAACAGGCGCGCGGCTTCGGCGATCCCGACATCGTTGATGCTGGCGATGCGCTGGCGCATCAGGCCGTGTTCGTCGAACGCCCAGTTCTCGTTGCCGTAGCTGCGGAACCACCGGCCGCGGTCGTCGTGCCATTCGTAGGCGAAACGCACGGCGATGCGCTCGCGGTCGAACGCCCACAGCGACTTGATCAATCGATAGTCCAGTTCGCGTCGCCACTTGGCGTGCAGGAACGCCTCGATCGCCTCGCGGCCCTGCAGGAACTCGCCGCGGTTCCGCCAGCGGCTGTCGACGGTGTAGGCCTGCGGGATGGCAGCCGGGTCGCGCGCGTTCCAAGCATCTTCAGCCATGCGGACTTTATGGGTGGCGGAGCCGCGATCGAACGGCGGCAGGGGCGTGCGAGACATGGCGACTCCGTTCCACAGGCTGTGGAGTGAACGCATGGCATCGACGATGGCTGCGCATCGCCGATGCTTGAGGGGGTGGGGATCAGGCGGCTTTGCGCGCCGTCGCCACCGGGAAGTCGATCTCGGTCTGAGCGACGTTGTTCAGATAGTTCGTCCACACGTTCAGCGCGACGTGCTGCACGATCTCGATGATCTGCGGGTCGCTGTAGCCGGCATCGCGCACCGCCTGCAGTTCGGCGGCGGAAACCCTGCCGCGCTGGTGGGCGACGGCGGCTGCGAAGCGGACGGCCGCGTCGGCCTTGGGGTCGTTCGAGCGGCCGTCGCGGTTGGCGGCGATTTCGTCGGCGTCGAGCTTGGCGAGATTCGCGCCCAGGTAGGTGTGCGCGGACAGGCAATAGTCGCAGCCGTTGATCTCGGCCACCGCCAGGGCAATGCGTTCGCGGGTCGGCGCCGGCAGCGCGCCCTTGGCGAGCGCGCCGAACATGCCGAGGTGGCCTTCGAGCGCGGCCGGGCTGTTGGAAATCAACCGGAACAGGTTCGGCACGCTGCCGAGCATGGTCTGCACGCCTTCGAGCAGCGGTTGCGATGCGGCGGGCGCGGCGTCGATCGAAGCGGGGATCTGGAAGCGGGACATATCGGTTTCCTGGGGAGGGGCCGGGCGGACTGCCGGCGTGGAAACAGGCTAGACCCTCTCGAATACCGGCACTAGCCGCGATAATCTGCAATCACTCTTCCGGATATTGGAACAATCATGGATCGTCTGGCGGCGATGGCGGTGTTCGTCGAGGCTGTCGACCAGGGCAGCCTGTCCGCTGCGGGGCGCAGGCTCGGTCTGCCGCTGACCACGGTCAGCCGCCGCCTGTCGGAACTCGAGACCCACATCGGCACCCGGCTGCTCGCGCGCAGCACGCGCCAGCTCGCGCTCACCGATGCCGGGCAGGCCTATCTCGGCGCGTGCCGACGCATCCTGGAGGAGGTGGGCGAGGCCGAGCGCGCGGCGGCCGGCGAATACAGTGCGCCGCGAGGCGAGCTGGTGGTCGCCGCGCCGATGGTGTTCGGGCGCATGCACGTGCTGCCGCTGATCGGCGGATACCTTCGGCAGTACCCCGATGTCGATGTGCGCCTGATGCTGGGCGACCGGCCGTTGAATCTGCTCGACGAACATGTCGATCTCGCGGTGCGCATCGGCGCCTTGCCGGACAGCAGTCTGGTCGCCGTGCGGGTCGGCGAGGTGCGGCGCGTGGTCTGCGCCAGCCCCGGCTATCTGGCCGAGCGCGGCGTCCCGGAGCGGCCCGGCGATCTTGTCGGCCACGACGGCATCACGTTCGATGGTTTGCGATCGCCGTTGCCCTGGGTCTTCCGCGTCGATCACACCAAGGTGGCGATTCCGATCCGCTCGCGATTGACCGTCAACACCGCAAACGCCGCGATCGATGCTGCGATCGATGGCCTGGGCGTGACCCGTGTCCTGTCCTATCAGATCGCCGACGACCTGCGCAGCGGCGCGCTTCAGGCCGTGCTGCAGGCGTACGAGCCCGCCGCGTGGCCCGTGCAAATCGTATACGCGCCTCAGGGCCGTCTGCCGGTGAAGCTGCGCGCGTTCATCGATGCGGTCGCGCCGGCATTGCGCGACCGGATGCTGGCGACGTAGCGCGCCTCACGCCACCCGCGCGCACACCCAAGCATCCACCCGGGTGACACCCGCGCGCAGCAACACATCGGCGGCGGCGTGCAGGGTCGCGCCGGTGGTCATCACGTCGTCGACCAGCGCGACGTGCGCCGGCAGTGCGACTCCCGGCCGCACCGCGAACGCGCGGCGCAGGTTGCGGCGCCGGGCCGGGGCGTCCAGTCGCGACTGGGGGGCGGTGTCGCGCACCCGCAGCAGCGCATCGTCCAGCAGCGGCAGGCGCAGGGCGCCGGCCAGCGGTCTGGCCAGTTCCAGCGTCTGATCGAATCCGCGGCCGCGCAGGCGGCTGCGGTGCAGCGGCAGCGGGATCAGCGCCTCCGGCCGTTCGGCGTCGGCCAGGGCGCTGGCCATGAGTTCGCCGCAGAGCCGGCCGGCGGCGAGGTCGTTGTGGAACTTCAGCCGCGGCAGCAGCCGGTCCAGCGGGGCTTCGTAGCGGAAGACCGCCCGGGTTTCGGTCAGCGGCGGCGGTCGACGCTGGCAGTGGCCGCAGGCGTCGGCCGGTAGCGGCAGCGGCAGGCCGCAGCGCAGGCAGGCGCTGTGGTTCCAGGGCAGGCTGCGGCGGCAGGCCGGGCACAGGGCAGCGCGGTCCGGTCCGCCGGCTTCGCCGCAGACCAGGCAGTGCGCCGGCCACAGCCGGTCCAGCAGCTGGGCGAGACCCAGGCGGACGCGTTGGCGATGTATAAGGTTGACAGGGCTGAACATGCTTTCCAGACTGCCCGTCCCGCTGCGCCGTGTCCGTCAGGAAACCCCGATGCCTGCTGTCAGTCTTCCCGCCCCTCCGCGCCACGATTGGAGCCGTACCGAGGTCGAGGCGCTGTTGGCGCTGCCGTTTCCGGTGCTGTTGCAGCGCGCGGGCGAGGTGCACCGGGACCACTTCGACCCCAGCGAGGTCCAGGTCAGCACCCTGCTGTCGGTGAAGACCGGCGGCTGCCCCGAAGACTGCGCCTACTGCCCGCAGGCCCAGCGCTACAACACCGGCGTCGAAGCCAGCAAGCTGATGGACACCGAAGCGGTGGTCGAGAAGGCCAAACAGGCCAAGGCCGCCGGCGCCTCGCGCTTCTGCATGGGCGCCGCGTGGCGCTCACCGAAGGACCGCGATATCCCGAAGGTCGCCGCGATGATCCGCGAGGTGAAGGCGCTGGGACTGGAAACCTGCGCCACCCTGGGCATGCTCAGCGGCGAACAGGCCACGGCGCTGAAGGCCGCCGGCCTCGATTACTACAACCACAATCTGGACACCGCGCCCGAGTTCTACGGCGACATCATCCAGACCCGCGAACTGCAGGACCGCCTCGACACCCTCGGTCATGTCCGCGACGTCGGCATGAAGACCTGCTGCGGCGGCATCGTCGGCATGGGCGAGAGCCGCCGCCAGCGCGCCGGCCTGCTGCAGATGCTCGCGAACCTGCCGGCGCATCCGGATTCGGTGCCGATCAACCGGCTGGTGCAGGTGGAAGGCACGCCATTGCACGGCACGACCGAGCTGGACCCGTTCGAGTTCGTCCGCACCATTGCCGCGGCGCGGATCATGATGCCGAAATCGATGGTGCGGCTGTCCGCCGGTCGCGAAACGATGAGCGACGAACTGCAGGCGCTATGCTTCCTCGCAGGCGCCAACTCGATCTTCTACGGCGAGAAGCTGCTGACCACCGGCAACCCCGACACCGAGCGCGACCTCGCGCTGTTCGAGCGCCTCGGCCTGAAGCCGATGGCGGTGGTGGAAACCGCCGGCACCGTGCACGCCGACATTCTTGATACCACTGTTCTCGATACCCATGCCGCCGAAGCTGGCGAGACTTCACCTCCCTGCTTCCAAGCAGCCTGACCGCGCCGCCTGACTGAGCTGTCCGCCATGACCCGTCCGCGCCTGACCGAACGTATCCTCGCCGCCCGCGTGCAACGTGCGATGCAGGGCCGCGTTCGCCAGCGACGCACCATCACCCGGCGCGACGGCGTGCGCTACGAAGTCGACGGTCGCTGGCTCACCAACTTCTGCGGCAACGATTATCTCGGCCTGTCGCAACATTTCGCGGTGGTCGATGCGCTGCAGAACACCGCCGCCCGCGACGGTGCCGGCAGCGGCGCCTCGCATCTGGTCTGCGGCCATTTCGCCAGCCACGACGCGCTGGAACGCGAACTCGCCGACTGGCTGGGCGCGCCGCGCGCGCTGCTGTTCGGCAGCGGTTATCTCGCCAATCTCGCGGTGATGCAGGCGCTGCTCACCGAAGAAGACGTCTGCGTGCAGGACCGTCTCAATCACGCCAGTCTGATCGATGCCGCGCGTCTTGCCGGCTGCAAGCTGCGTCGTTATCCGCATGCCGACCCCGAAGGCGCGCTGCGCCAGCTGCGCACCGTGCCTGAAGGCGCGGCGATGCTCGCCACCGACGGCGTGTTCAGCATGGACGGCGATGTCGCGCCGCTGCGCGAACTGTCGCTGGTCGCGCGCGTGCAGCAGGCCTTGATCTATGTCGACGACGCGCACGGCGTCGGCGTCGTCGGCCCGGAGGGACGCGGCTGCGTCGCCGATGCCGGGCTGGATGCGTCCGGGCTGGTGCAGTTGGCGACGCTGGGCAAGGCGCTCGGCGGCTATGGCGCGGTGGTGCTCGGCAGCGACGACATCATCGGTCATCTCGCCGAAACCGCGCGTCCCTACATCTACAACACCGCATTGCCGCCGGGCCAGGCCGCGTCCAGCTTGGCCGCGGTGAAGCTGGCGCGCCGCGACCACTGGCGCCGCGAAAAACTGCAGAGTCTGATCGCGCATTTCAGACATACCGCCCTGTTCCGCGACCTGCAGCTGCTGCCGTCGAGCACGCCGATCCAGCCGCTGATGTGCGGCGACGAAAAACGCGCCATGGCGATCAGCACCGCGCTCGAAGCGCAGGGCTTCTGGGTGCCGGCGATCCGCCCGCCCACCGTGCCCGACGGCCGTTCGCGGCTGCGCATCACCTTGTCCTCGTTGCACACCCAGGCCGAAGTCGATTCGCTGGTCGATGCCCTGAGCTGGGCGCGCGACGCGGTGGAAATGGGTTACAGCGCGGGTGCCGCGGTGGCATGAGGTCTGTCGTGGCTGGTTCGGAGGCTGGATTCGAGGCTGGTTTCGAGGCTGTTCCGGACGAACCCGACGCACGCATCCCGGTCTGGAACGCGCTGTCGGAGCTCTATCTCGATACCGATACCACGCTGTGGTACGACGCCATCGTGCGCACCTTGGCCGCGTCGCCGTATTCGCTCGACGACATGCACGACATGCTGATGTACGACGTGCATCCGGCGCTGTATCAGAACCTGATGAGCGTCGCCGGCGAATGGGCCGGTTTCGACGAAGCCTGGCTGGTCGAACGGATCGAAACGGTTCGCCGGCAGCCACGCTGGCGCCGCCACATCACCCACGCGTTCGTGCGCCACATCGATGGTGAGTGGCGCATGCTCGAACCGATGATCCGCGCAGCGCGGAGCGCCGCGTTGCAATCATCCTCCACACCGCAGTCGTGAGCGAACGCTTGCACATGACCGTCAGCGGCGACGGTCCGCCGCTGGTGCTGCTGCACGGCTGGGCCATGCACGGCGGGGTGTTCGCCGCGCTGGCCGAACGCCTGCGCGACCGATACACGCTGCATGTGATCGACCTGCCCGGCCATGGCCTGAGTCGCGATCACGCAACCCCACTCGAATTCGACGCGGTCTGCGACGCCATCCACGCACAGACGCCGGTCGCGCCGTGGATCGGCTGGTCGCTGGGCGGCATGTTCGCGCTGCACGCGGCGGTGCGTGGTGTTGCGCACGGCCACACGCGCGTGCCGGCGCTGATCGTGCTGTGCAGCAGCCCGTGTTTCGTGCGCGGCTCCGACTGGCGCTATGGTGTGTCGGCGGAGATCTTCCGCGATTTCGCGAAAGGCCTGAGCGACGATTATCGCGCCACGCTCGACCGCTTCGTCGCACTGGAAGCCTTCGGCTCCGATCACGCCAAGGAAGACATGCGCGAGCTGCGCGCCGAACTGTTCGCGCGCGGCGAACCCGCGGCGCGTGTGCTCGTCGATGGTCTGCGTATCCTCGAAACCGTCGACCAGCGTCCGCTGCTCTCGCAACTGCGCGTACCGAGTCTGTGGATCGCCGGCCGTCGCGACCGTCTGGTCGACCCGCGCGCGATGCGCGAGGCCGCCGCGATGATCGAACAGACCGGCCACGCGCCCGCGACTTTCGCGCAGATCGAACATGCCGGGCACGCGCCGTTTCTCACCCATGTCGATGAGGTTGTTGCGCATATATCGACATTTCTCTCGGATATTCCGATGAGCGACGCATCGCGATGACCGCACTGTTCGATCCGCGCCAGGTCCGCCGCGCGTTCTCGCGCGCGTCCGCCAGCTACGCCGATGCCGCGAAACTGCAGCGCGAAGTCGAATCATGGCTGCTCGAATCGCTCGCTTACTACGCCGAAGGCCGCGAGGGCGACGCGCAGACGCCATCGCTCGTCGTCGATCTGGGCTGCGGCCCCGGCCATGCCTCGCGTGCGCTGCAGCAGCGCTGGCCGAAAGCGCAGGTGCTCGCGCTCGATCTCGCATTGCCGATGCTGCGCCAGCACGATGCCGAGACCTCGGCCTTCGCGCGCGCGCTGCCCGGCATGCTTTCGCGCCTGCTCGCACGTACACCCGCACGCATCTGCGCCGACGCGCGCGCGCTGCCGCTGGCCGATCACAGCGTCGATGTGTTGTTCTCGAATCTCTGCCTGCAATGGATCGAGGATCTGCCGGCGGTGTTCGCCGGCTTCCGCCGCGTGCTGAAACCCGGGGGCATGCTGGTGGTCTCCACCTTCGGCCCCGACACGCTTTACGAACTGCGCGGCGCCTTCGCCCAGGCCGATGCCGTGCCGCACGTCAGCCCGTTCGCATCCATCGCGCAGTTCGGCGACGCGCTCATCGCCAGCGGCTTCCGCAACCCGGTGCTCGACCGCGACGAACTCACCACCCGCTACGAAGACCTGCCCGCACTGATGCGTGAACTCCGCGCCATCGGCGCCACCAACGCGCTGCACGCGCGCCGGCACACGCTCACCGGCAAGGCGCGCTTCGCCGCTGCTGCGAATGCGTACGAAACGTTTCGCGACAATGACCGTCTGCCCGCGACCTGGGAAATCATCTCCGCGCTGGCGTGGGCGCCGGAGCATGGCGTGCCGATTCGGGAGAGCGGTGAAGATGTGGCTAGGTTTCCGGCGAGTGGGATTCCGGTGAGGCGGCGT
>JBKJHV010000047.1:0-2820 GCA_046598445.1 Lysobacteraceae bacterium | reverse complement strand
GGCGATGTTGTCGGGTTTCACGCCGCCGTCGATTTCCAGCCGGATCGGCCGGCCGGTGCGCGCGACCACGGCATCGATGCGCTGGCGCACCACCCGCAGCTTGTCCAGCGCCGAGGGAATGAAGCTCTGGCCACCGAAGCCGGGATTGACCGACATCAGCAACACCAGGTCGAGTTCTTCCAGCACGTAGTCCAGCACGTCCACCGGCGTGGCCGGGTTGAGCACCACGCCGGCCTGGCAGCCCTGGGCCTTGATGAGCTGGACGGTGCGGTGGACATGCCGGCTGGCTTCCGGGTGGAAGCTGATGAGCGTCGCGCCGGCCTTGGTGAAGTCCGGGATGAGGCGATCCACGGGTTCCACCATCAGATGCACGTCGATGGGCGCGGTCACCCCGTGTTTGCGCAGCGCCTCGCAGACCAGCGGGCCGATGGTGAGATTCGGCACGTAATGGTTGTCCATCACGTCGAAATGCACCCAGTCGGCGCCGGCGGCGAGGACGTTGTCGACCTCTTCCCCCAGCTTCGCAAAGTTGGCCGAGAGGATGGGCGGGGCGATGACGGTGGGCTGCATGGGGCGGCGCTCAGGCGGACAGGCGGTCATTGTCGCCGCCGCAGGGGGGTGGGCCAAGCGCGAATGCGCGCGGCCGGGCCCGGGTGTTCATCCGGGCGGCCTGTCAGGCGTTCATGCCGGTGCTGCATCCGTATCCCGCGAATGCCCGTATTCCAACCGAGAGCACGCGATCGGTCGGATGCCGGCCGCGTCGTATACGCCGGGCGGGGTACACCGCCCGCACGACCACCAAGGAGAACCTTATGACCCTGCCCAAACACGCCCCCGTCTTTCTCGCCCTGCTCGCCGCCGCTGCCGTACAGCCGGCGTTGGCCCAATCTTCCGACGACTGGACCGGCGGCTACATCGGCGGTTTCGTCGGCCAGGTCATGGATCCGGACGACGGCTCCGACCGGTTCCTGTTCGATACCAACCTCGACGGCCAATTCGGCGACACCGTGACCACCGCCACGAACGCCGATGCGTTCTCGCCCGGCTCGTGCAACGGCGTGGCCCGCGGCCGGACCCCGGGTGAAGGCTGCGAAGGCAACAACGGCGGCGCCGACTGGGGCATCCGCGGCGGCTACGACTGGCAGTTCGGCAACTGGGTGGTGGGCGTGGTCGGCGAGTACGGCATGAACGACGCGCGCGACGCCGTGTCCTCGTTCAGCACCACCCCGGCGCGCTACACCATGCTGCGCAAAGTCGACGGCATGGCCGCGATCCGCGCCCGCGTCGGCGCCGCGTTCGGCGAAAACAGCGAGAACCTCGTCTATGTCACCGCCGGCTACGCACGGGCCAAGATCGAGAACACCTTCCTGACCAGCAACGGTGTCAACACCTTCACCAACAATGGCGACGGCGATGCGTCCGGCGCGCAGCTCGGCCTCGGCTATGAGCGCCGGATCGGCGCGTTCGCGGTGGGCGTGGAATACATCCGCACCCAGCTGAGCGACGATGAATACCGCGTGCGCGCGCAGGGCCCGGCCCCGGCCACCAACCCCTTCATCCGCCAGAACCCGAACGGCACCGACTTCCGCCGCAGCGACGACGACTTCGACCTGGACAGCGTGCGTCTGACCGCGACCTATCGCTTCTGAGCCACGGCTTGTGCATCTTCCTGTCCGGCCCGCTTCGCGCGGTGCCGGGCAGGCACATCGCGATCAACCACCTGACCCTGTAGGAGCGCCGGCTTTCAACAGCCGAATGGCTGGTCAAGGCGCGACAAACGACACAGCGCACTCACCCGTCTCCGCGATGACCGGGCCAACCGCTTAAACGCCCAGGCTGTTGTCATCGCCATCGAAGATCTGCGAAATAAAGCCGCGGATGACCGCTGCTTAGGACAACCGCAGACGCCAACGCCCGGCGCCGCGCTCCTGCCCCATGTGCAAGTCCGACAGATGCAGAATCCGCAATCGCAGTGCCACGACACACCGCCCCTGTGTGCCGGCCCGTATGCGCAAGGGCGCGAGGGTTGCAAGCGCAGGCACAACAGCAGGTCCCTCCGCGCTGCGCGCGTTCGGGATGACAGGGAAAAGAGGCCTCCGCGCCGCGCGCATGTCGCTTACTGCGGCTTGCGCAGCGTCTTGATCCGGTCGTAGGCAGCGTTGATATCGCTCGCCTTGGCCTCGGCCTCGCGGCGCAGTTCTTCGGCCACGCCCACCAGCTTGTCCGGGTGATATTGGCTGATCAGCCGGCGATAGGCTTGTTCGACCTCAGCGTCGGAGGCATCCTCGGTCACGCCCAGCACCCGGTACGGCGTGTCGCGCTTGCTCTTGAACCAGTCCTCATCGAAGGCATGGCCCAGCACCAGGCCCAGCAGCCCACCGAACGGGTGGCGCAGCAGCAGCCAACCCGCGATGAATCCGAACAGTTTTCCGTACCAGCGTTTCATGTCGCCGAGTTTACAGGCGCCGCAGGGCCGATGGCGCCCGGAAGCCGCCAGCCGTACCAAGCCGGCCGTGGCGCCTTACACTAGGCGGCCCGACCGCTCCGACGGACTGCGCGTGGCGACCACTCTGCTTCAATCCGATCTGCCCGGCCTGACCCTGCGCCATCGCGGCAAAGTCCGCGACGTGTTCGACCTGTCCCCGGCCGCACTGCCGCCCGAAGCGCGCGAGCACGGCTCCCGCGAGCATGGCCCGCTGCTGTTGATCGTGGCCACCGACCGGCTCAGCGCCTTCGACGTGGTGCTGCCCGACCCGATCCCCGGCAAGGGCGAGATGCTCTGCCAGATCAGCAATTTCTGGTTCGACAAGACCGCGCACA
>JBKJHV010000038.1:0-43032 GCA_046598445.1 Lysobacteraceae bacterium | reverse complement strand
TCGCTTGAGCTTTGAAGTCGTCGGTATAACGACGACGGGGAATGCGTTGCATGGGAACCTCCAGGGTGCGATGAAAGTATCGCTTCCTGGCGTCCGGTCTGAGGGGGCAGGTTCAATACGCCGCAGGATTTCGCGCTGCTGGAGATCGCCGATCACCGCTGGTATCGCGGCGAACCGATGGCTTGACGCATGGGGTGCGCCTGCGGTTTGAGGCTTTTCCGCACTTTATGTCTTATGTGTCGGCAGAGTATCTGGCGAGTACTGTCTGATCTGTGACAGTCCGGGTACAGCGAGAGCAAATCCCCCTCGATCCCCCTTTTTCAAAGGGGGAAGACAGGCGGAGCAGAGAATCATGCGCACAGGTCTTGCGGTTCCCCCCCTTTGAAAAAGGGGGGGAAGGGGGGGATTTGCTTTAAGCCGCCAATTGCAGGTCGATCGCTCCGATCCGGGTTGCGAATTCGGCTATTTGCTCAGCCCAGCGCCGCCAGCCACTCGTCGTCCGAACCCTCGCTCACGCCTTCGAACAGGAAGGTCGTGAGATAGCGTTCACCGGTGTCCGGCAGCATCGCCAGTAGCACCGAGCCTTCGGGCGCGGATTCGGCGGCCTTGATCGCGGCCGCGACCGTGGCACCTGCCGAAATGCCGACGAAAATGCCTTCCTCGGCGGCGAGCCGGCGCGAAGTGTCGCGCGCGACCACATCGTCGACCGGAATGATTTCATCGGCGATCGTGCGGCTGAGCACACCCGGCAGGAAGTCCGGGGTCCAGCCCTGGATCTTGTGCGGCTTCCATTCCTCGCCGGACAACAGCGCCGCGCCGGCGGGTTCGCTGCTGATGATCCTGATGTCGGGGCGCGCGAGTTTCAGCACTTGGCCGGCGCCGGTGATCGTGCCGCCGGTGCCCCAGCCGCTGACGAAGTAATCGAGGCGCTTGCCGGCGAAATCGCTCAGGATTTCCGGGCCGGTGGTGCTGCGGTGATACGCGGGATTGGCTTCGTTCTCGAACTGGCTGGCGAGGAACCAGCCGTGCTTTTCGGAAAGTTCTTTCGCTTTGCGGACCATGCCGCTGCCGCGCTCGGCGGCGGGCGTGAGGATGACCTTGGCGCCGTAGGCGCGCATCAGTTTGCGGCGCTCGATCGAGAACGTTTCGGTCATCACCGCGACGAACGGATAACCGCGCGCGGCGGCGACCATCGCCAGCGCCACGCCGGTGTTGCCTGAGGTGGCTTCGACGATGGTCTGCCCGGGTTTCAGCGTGCCGCGACGCTCGGCGTCGAGCACGATGGCCAGTGCGAGACGGTCCTTGACCGAGCCGCCGGGATTGAACGATTCGACCTTCGCGTAGAGGGTGACGTGCTTCGGCGCGACGCGGTGGAGTTTGACGATCGGCGTGCGGCCGATGGTGTCGAGAATGCTGTCGTAAAGAGCCATGGCGGAATTCCTGGGTGGAATCGGGTTATGAGAATCTTGAGTGTGAGGATCTTGAGGCGTTTCGATGACTGTATCGGTCATCGATTCCGGATCAGGGCAATCGGTCTGGATCAGGGCGATCGGTCTGGATCAGGGCGATCGGTCCGGATCAGGACCACTGGATGAACGCGAGCCTGCGCTTTTTCAGGCCGCCTCCGCCAGTGCGGGGGTAGGCAGTTCCGGCGCTATATCCGGTTCGATGCCGGGTGCGATGTCCGCGGTGCGGCCAATCGGCACGGCGCCGTACCAGTGCAGCTGCGCGGCGAGCGCAGCGACTTCGCCGACGAACAGCAGCGCGGGCGAGCGCACGCCGTGGCGACGGGCGAGGGCGGGCAGGTCGTCGAGCGTGCCGACGATCACGCGCTGTTCCGGGCGTGAGCCGTTTTCGACCAGCGCGCAGGGTGTGGACGCGGCGCGGCCGTGCGCGAGCAGGCGCGTGCGTACGCGCTCCAGCCCGGACACGCCCATGTAGAACGCGAGCGTCTGTTTTTCGCGGGCGAAACCGGCCCAGTCGAGGCCGTCGTCTTCGTGTTTTGCGTGTGCGGTGACGAAACGCACCGACTGCGCGTGGTCGCGATGGGTCAGCGGAATGCCTGCATAAGCGGCGCAGGCCAGCGCGGCGGTGATGCCGGGTACGACTTCGTAGCCGATCCCGTGTGCGCGCAGGAATTCGAGTTCCTCGCCGCCGCGGCCGAAGATGAAGGCGTCGCCGCCCTTCAGGCGCACTACGCGCTTGCCGGCACGCGCGTGTTCGAGCATGAGCGCATGGATTCTTTCCTGCGGTACATGGTGATGGCCCGATTCCTTGCCGACTTCGATGCGTTCGGCGTCGCGGCGGGCCAGGTCGAGCACTTCGGCGCTGACCAGGCGGTCGTGCAGGATCACGTCGGCTTCGTTGAGCAGACGCAGGCCGCGCAGCGTCAGCAGGCCGGGGTCGCCGGGACCGGCGCCGACCAGTGCGACGCGGCCTATGGATAGCCTGCCCGATGCGTTGTTCGACGCGCTGCCGATCATCGCCAGCAAACTCCGTTCGGCGGCATTGGTGTCGCCGCGACGCAGCAGCGACTGGATATCGCTGCGCATCACTGCATCGAAGAACTGCCGCCGCGCACCGGTATCGGGGATCTGCGCACGGATGCGGCGACGGTGACGCACCAGCAGCGTACCCAGCGCGCCCAGCGATTCGTCGAGTTCGGTTTCCAGCCGTTCGCGCAGATGGCGCGCCAGCATCGGCGCGCCGCCGCCGCTGGAAATCGCGATCTGCAGCGGGCCACGTTCGATCCGCGCCGGCACCTGGAAGCTGCACAGCGGCGCGTCGTCGACCACGTTCGCCCAGATCCGGCGCGCATGCGCGGCTTCGGCGACGGTGCGGTTGGTGTCGGCTTCGTCCGTGGCGGCGATGACCAGCCAGATATCGTCGAGCCAGTCGGTCCGGAAACGGCCGTCGAGGTGGACGATACGGCCGGCTTCGACCAGCGCGGCCACTTCGGGGTCCAGTACCGGTGCGCCCACCCTTACTTCAGCTCCGGTGGGCAGCAGGGCGGCGATCTTGCGCCGGGCCACGGCGCCGCCGCCGACCACCAGCACCGGCCGGCCGCGCAGATCGAGGAACGCCGGGAACAGCGTCGGGATCGGGTCCGGGCTGGCGGCCGTCGTGCAGTCGGCCACTGCACCGTCGGCCATATCCTGGACTGGCGTCGCCGGGAGAGGCTGTTCCGTACGGTGCTGCACTGTGGACATGACCGGTTTCTGTCGATGAAAAGAGGCAGTTCAACGTAGTTCCGAGACGCGAGTGCTGGAAATGACTGCCGGGCTTGGTTATATGCCTTTTAGGAATAGCGAAGCAGTGGTCATTCCAATTCGTTATCTGTTATTTATATCGCTTGATCCGAATAGAGAGATGGGAATCTCCTCCGTCTCCCGGCGTCCCCCCGGCCGGACCGCTTCTTAACCCGTTGCCCGGAAATTCCGTCATGACTTTGGTCCAGTTGCGTTACTTCGTCGCGATCGCCGACGCCGGTTTCAATATCACCTCGGCGGCCGAGCATGTACATGCCACCCAACCGGGGCTGTCCAAGCAGCTCAAGCAGTTGGAGGACGAACTCGGTTTTCTGCTGTTCGTGCGCAAAGGCCGCAGCCTGGAAGGCCTGACGCCGGCCGGCACCCAGGTGTTGGCGCATTCGCGCAAGCTGCTGTCCGAAGCGGCGAACATCCGCGCCTTCGCCGCCAACCAGCGCCGCGACGGCCAGGGCCAGTTGTTGATCGCCACCACGCATACCCAGGCGCGTTTCGTGCTGCCGCCGGTGATCTCGCAGGTGCATCAGGCCTATCCGCAGCTGAGCATCCATCTGCAGCCCAGCGCCGACGGCGACGTGTTGACCCAGCTCGCGCGCGGCGAAGCCGATCTGGCGCTTATCAGTACCGCCGGCGACGTGCCTGCCGATGGCATCGCGATTCCGCTCTTCCGTTGGCGGCGCGTGGTGCTGCTGCCGCGTGCGCATCCGCTGGCGCAGGCCGGGACGCCGCCGACGCTGGCCGATCTGGCGGCATACCCGCTGGTGAGTTACGAATCCTCGATCCGCCCCGACTCCTCATTGCGCCGGGCCTTCGCCACGCGCGGCCTGGAACCGCAGCTGGCGATGACCGCCCGCGACGCCGATCTCATCAAGACGTATGTGCGTGCCGGCATCGGCGTCGGCCTGCTGGCGGAAATGGCGGTGAGCGCGATCCAGGACGGCGACCTGGTCGCACTGCCGGCACCGGACGCGATTCCGGAGTGCATCGCCTGGGCGGTGCTGCCGCGCGAGCGTGTGCTGCGCGACTACACGGTGGAGCTGCTGGTGGCACTGGCGCCGCAGCTCGACCGTCACGACCTGCGCCGCACGCTGGCCGGCAACCAGAACGCGCAATGGCCGCCGCCGCCGACCTGGACTGAATTGAGTCAGGTCATCACGAGCTGAGTGCTGCGGCATCTCACCGAAAGCCATATTTGCTTTCAGGACTCACGACGACATCAGGCATGCAGCCAGAAGGCCGCGTCCGAAAACTTCTCGTCCTTCCACCAGCCGGCTGCCGATGTGCCGTAGCGGAAGTTGGTCGCGCCTGCCTGACTCTGCAGCGGCGCGGTCACCTCGCCCGCGGCATTGCGCCTGGCGCTGTGTTGCGTGGTTTCCGGCACCACCATCGTGACGTGGCCTGAACGTCCGTTCTGCTTGCGCTCGGCGATGATCAGGCCGACCGCGCCCTGGTTCGCTTCCAGTTGCAGCTTGCTTGCGGTGCCGGTCTGGCGCCAGCCGAAATGCGGGCCGAAATCGCGCAGCCAGAAGAAGATATCGTCGGCGCGCATCTCGCGCACGGTGTTGCCGATCAGCGGCTGTACGGTTTCGCCGCGTGCGATCCGCGTCAATGCGGCTTCCGTCCACCACACCCGCGGCAGATAGACGCCGGCCAGGGCGCAGTAATCGTGCGCGTAGATGTTGCAGAAGGTCAGCCCGTCGCGCGGCTTGTAGCGCAGATGCGTCGGCTCGTCGGTGGCCAGCCAGTCGATGATCGCCGCCAGTTCTCGGCGCAGCGCGTCGGGGCTGCTTCCGATGCGCGAAGGGCGCCCGGTTTCATTGAGCGAATGCGCGCCGGCGATGCCGCGACGCCGCACTGTTTTGCCGACCGGTGGCGTCACATGCGCAGCGACGAATCCGTGCTGCGGCGGCTGCGGCGAAGGCGCGACCACCGGAATCACGTCGATGCGACTGTCGCGGACCAGAAACTCGCTGGCGGCGAAACCGCGCAGCAGCGCGCCCATGAGGCTGGTTTCGACTTCCATGAAGCCGTTCACCGCGATGCCGGTCACTGCGCGGACCGGGTGCCCGTCGGGCAGGTCGGCTTTGACGTTCGCGGTCGGCGGCGTGCTTTTGCGCGGCTCGCTGCGCAGACGCAGTGTGGTGGTGCGGGTGTCGACGCGGAAGAACGGACCGGTCGCGGTGATAGGGCTGGGCGGCGGCACGATGGCCTCGCCGGGCGTCGGTGCGGGCAACACCGGCGCCTGGCCGCCGGCCGCCACTGTTTTCGACAGGCGTATGAACTCGAACACCTGCTCGCCATAGAACTTGTGGCCGTTGAAATGGCCTTGTTTCAGGCCTTTCGAAGGCCGGAAACCACCGGTGTTATAGGCGATGGCGACATGAGTGAGTTCCTCGTCGCTCAGTCGCGTGCGCTGCTGGAAGCCCAGCGATCGCAAGCCGCGTTTCAACTCGCCGATGCACATCGCCAATGTGTCGTCGAAGCGCACGTAGCGACGCTGCAGGAAATATTGCGGATCGTCGCGAAAAAACTGCAGGTCGCGCTGGAACATGCCGTAGCCGCGGCAGAACTTGTCGGGCTTCGCGACCGCGGCGTTGAAACCCGGGACGTGCGCAGCCATGTCGACCAACGCCTGGCGCGCGATCGTGAACATCGCCGCGCCCTGCGGGTGAGCGATCAAAGCTGCACGATGCTCCGGAAACGCACGACGCCCGCTGCCGTCGGCCCTCGCATCGATGACGTCGCCGACGCAGAGTTCGAGGATCCGCGCGACTGGCAAACCATCGCGCCCGAGCTTGGACCAGATGAATCCGGTTTCCTGACAGGCCACGGCGACGATGAGGTCGACGGTCAGCGGCGTCCCTGCCAATGCCGGCAGGATGCGTGCCTGGAAATTCTGCTTGAACCAGCGGATATCGTCGCGGGTGGGCATCGTGACCTCCTTGTGTGGCGCAGCTGCCGATGGCTGGTTCGAACGAAAGGCTCGAACGATAGGCTCGAACGATAAATCCCATGCACCGGGTCGTTGATTTCTGATCCGGCGATCATCAGGATCAACGCGGAATCGCAACGGTGTCGCACAGCACGTTTGTCGGACAGCACGCATATCGAACCGCAGGGACGCCCGGATGCGCGAACGCATCCGGGCCGCAGGCGGTCAGGCGGCCCGAAAATCGAGCGCGAAGTCGAGCGGGTCGATTTCCTCGGCCAGCAGCAGGCGGATGTCGTCGTTCGACAACAGCGCGCGCAGCTGCGCGGCCATCGGCTTGAGCTGCTCGTGGGCGATGCACAGCGCCCAGATCTGGTCGATCATGGTCTCGATGCCGCTGGCCGGGTCGTAGCGCACCGCGCCGCTCTGGGCCACGATCTGCAGCAGTTGCCGCGCGAGGTCGCGGGCCTGCTGCATTTTCGTCGCATGCGGGCGGAGGCCCAATTGGATCGCTTCCTGCAGATCGTGGAGCAGACCGATGGCGATGGCCTGCTGGCGTCGACGCAGCGTGCCGCGACGATCATCGTCGAACGCGGGGGCAAGAATCCGCGCCTTGAAGCCGGCGACCTGCGCGGCTTCGACCATGCGATGGCCGGACAGCAGATCTTCGCAGCGGTCGATCCAGGCCATCAGGTCGGCCATCACTGCGGACGATTTGCGTTCGAAGCGACGGACGATGGCGGGCAGCAGCAGCAACTGGTCGGAGAGCTGGCGGACGAGATGGAGTGTCGATCGCAACATGGTCGATCACTCCGGCAACAGTTTGCGTTCGACGGTGCCGTCGTCGCGTTCGATGGTCTGCCACTCCATGCCGTCTTCGCCGATGGTCATGCGGATGCGGACGATGTCTTCCGGCCGCTGTTCGCGCAGACGGTGCGATTCGGCGATGATCGACAGTTGGTCCAGACGCGGCTTGTCGACGACGCCATTGATCAGGCCCGCGCAGAGTTCGAGCATGCGGTCCTCGCTGTGTTCGAGCCTGTACTCGCCGGGGAATTTGCCGTCGTGCAGACGCGCTTCTTCGCCGATGCGGAAGAGATCGACGGCGATGGATCTCGCGAAACCCGAAAACGCTTCGGCCATTTCCTTGGCGCGGATGCTTTCGACAAGTGTGTCCGTGCGCTGATCGAGTGCTGTGCGCAGGCGCTGCGCGGGCACCGGCGGGAGTTCGGTGTAGCCGACGCTGCGCGCCAGTTCCCGCGCAGAGACGCGTTTGAACTCGTCGTTGCCGATCGGGTCGAGCTGATAGCCGCTGAGTTCGCTCAGGCCTTCGATCGCGACCGGGATGGTCAGTTCGATGTCGCTGATGCGCATCCGCGGCACAGCGAAATGCTTGAGCAGATCGTGCTTGGCGTATTGTTCGGCGACCTGCACGGTCTGTACGTCGGCCATCACGCGCGCATCGGTGATGCTGCTGAAAATGCCGCCGAGATATTCGTTGAGTGTGGGCATGGTCTGTGTCCTGGCTTCGATCGAAGCGGGGCGGATTGAAGTGGAGCCGGAGTGAAGTGGGGCCGGCATTGCGCCGGCCCCGGGTGTTGCATCAGGCGCTGACGATGCTGTCTTCCAGCATGGTCAGGATGCGATCCAGGCCGGCCGGGATCTCATCGTTGACCGCATGCACGCGCACGCCGAGGTTGTAGGTCTTCTCGACGCTGGTGCCGCTGCTGGCGGTCCGCTTGTACGACGCGGACGCCTTGAAGTTGACGATCTTGTAGTTGATGCCGAGTTCGGCGCTGGCCGCGAACTCGCTGGAAACGTTGGAAGTTTCCGTCGAGGTCAGCTTGGCGTTGAAGTCGATCGTCAGCGTTTCGATGCGCAGCGCCGGGATCGTCAGCATGGTCAGGAAAGGTACCCTGATGTTGACTTCGGACGGCAGGAACACCGAGGTGGTATCGGTGGACGCAGGCAGACCTTCGTCAACCAACTGCTGTGCGGTCTTGCCGAAATGCGGATTCGGGATCGATTTGCTGTAGTTGAAGTCGACGTAACGCAGATCGGTGATGTTGCCGTTGCTGTCCTTCTCGAAGCCGACTTCCTTGATGAAGTTGACCTGCGACATCGACGCGGCATGCTGGGCCTGCACAGCAGCCTGCAGCGGGCCGCCGATGTAGACGCTGAAATCGAGGCTGTTGAGTTCCTGTACGAGATTGGGCATGGGTATTGCTCCTTGTGGTTGTGCCTACTCTGTTGCGGCTTTTCGGCTTCCGCCGCCTGCGTGCAGCACCGTCCGCCGCGACCGGAACGCCATCCGTGGCGCTCCGCGTCGAAGGCAAGCGCGTCCCTGCGGAACGCGACGTCCTGTCGCTTTCCCGGTGATCGACGAGTGGTCCGCCCGGCACGCAATCGGGCGGTCGTGGATGAAGTGTCGTCTTTGCGTGCTGTCCATTATCCGCAGAGTGGTCGCATGGGCTGCGACTGCGAAAAACCCTTGAAATAAAGGCGTATTTCCGATGTTCCGGGTGTTCGTAGGGCGGGCTCAAGCCCGCCATTGCCGCGGCCATCGCTGCCCGCTATCGATGTTGGCAATCGATGCGTGTCGACGATCCCGAGAGATGATTGAAACCGGTTGTTGCTGCAGGTCGCTGTGTCGACCCGATGATGGGCGCGCCACTGCGGCGGGCTTGAGCCCGCCCTAGGCGACTTGCGCGGTTACAGCCGGTTGACGCGGAACTTGCGGCCTTTGATCTTGCCGGCGCGCAGCCGCGACAGCGCGGTGTCGGCCTGCCCGCGCGCGATCGCGACGTAGGCGCGGGTGGCGTAGACATCGATCTTGCCGATGGCCTCGACCTTCAGCCCGGCGTCGCCGGTGAGTGCGCCGACGATATCGCCGGGCCGCAGTTTGTCGCTGCGGCCTGCATCGATGCGCAGCGTGACCATCGCGGCGGGCTGGACGTTGTGCGGCCGTCCGGCCAGAGGCTCCATGCGTTCCCAGCGGAGTTGTTTGCCGAGACGTTCGCTGATCGCGGTCTTGCGCGGCAGTTCGTGCGGCATGCACAGGCTCAGCGCGAGGCCGTCGCGGCCGGCGCGCCCGGTGCGGCCGATGCGATGCAGATAGGTGTCGGCGTCGGTCGGCAGGTCGTAGTTCACCACCGCGCCGAGATCTTCGACATCCAGCCCGCGCGCGGCGACATCGCTGGCCACCAGCACGCTGCAGCTGCGGTTCGCGAACCGCACCAGCACTTCGTCGCGGTCGCGCTGCTCCATGTCGCCGTGCAGTGCCAGCGCGGTGAAACCGTAGTGCGCCAGCGAGCCGACCACTTCTTCGGTGTCCTTGCGCATATTGCAGAACACCACGCAGGATTCCGGCTTGTAGCGCAGCAGCAGCGCGGCGAGCAGCGGCGCCTTGCGGTCCGGTTCCACTTCGAAAAACAGTTGTTCGATCGTGTCGGGTTCGGCGCCGCCGTCGATGCTGACTTCCAGCGCATCGCCGAGCATGGCGTTGCCGAGCGCGCGGATGGGGTCGGGGAAGGTCGCCGAGAACAGCAGGCCTTGCCGATGTTTCGGCGTGCGTTTGACGATGTCGCGGATCGCGTCCTCGAACCCCATGTCGAGCATGCGGTCGGCTTCGTCCAGCACCAGCGTGCGCACGCCGCCCAACTGCAGCGCTTTCTTCTGCATCAGTTCCTGGATGCGGCCGGGCGTGCCGACGACGACGTGCGGCTCGTGGGTGAGCGACGCAAGCTGCGGCCCCAGCGGAATGCCGCCGCAGAGGATCGAAATCTTGAGGTTGGGAATGCCGGTGGCGAGTTTGCGCAGCTGTTTGCCGACCTGATCCGCGAGTTCGCGCGTGGGACACAGCACCAGCGCCTGGGTCTGGATGGTGAGCGGATCGATCCGGTGCAGCAACCCCAGCCCGAACGCAGCGGTCTTGCCGCTGCCGGTAGGCGCCTGTGCGATCACGTCACGGCCGTCCAGGATCGCTGGTAGTGCCTGCGCCTGGACCGGCGTCATCGAGGTGTAGCCGAGGGCGTCGATGCCCTGCAGCAGGGCGGGAGAAAGCGGCAGCGCGGCGAAATCGGTGGTCGTGGTCATCCTGCCATGATCGCAGACCCTTGCCGCAAAGGGCAGCGAACAGGTTTTCGGGGTTTTGTAGGAGGGCCTTCAGGCCCGATCTTTTCCTGCCGATGTCATCAAATGCGGTCCGCTTGGAGGCCCTCCTACGACCGCGATGGCATTGGAACCTGCGGAGGAGCTCGGGCCTGAAGGCCCTCCTACCGACGTGGTTTGGCTTTCTGTCGCGGCTTCTGCTTCAACCAGCGCAGCAGACGGTCGGCGACCGCCGGGTCGCTCAGCAGCTCCAGATGACTCATCTCGTAAGCGATCCACTGCCGCGATTTCGGGAACGACAGCGCACGTTTCGGGTCCGGATGATGCCCCAGCGCGCTGGCGACGGGCACCAGACCGTCGCCGACCCATCGATCCTGCAGGTCGCCGCGCTCTTGCCCGGTGGTCGCGGCGATGGCGTAACAGCGCACGCCCTTGGGCAGCGGCGTGACGCCGTGGCGGTCGCTGCCGCCGGGATGCGCATCGAGCGGATCGCCGTGGCGCAGATCGGTGATGCCGGCGCTGCGGATCTTGCCGACGCGCGCAAGCGGCGCCGCGAACGGCGTCGCGCCGAGGACCATGTCGATCCAGTTGCCGCCGCGTTCCAGCGGCGCGCCCTGATGCGGCGAGCCCAGGCAGACCAGATGGTGCAATGTCTTCAGCCAGGCATGATCCAGTCTCTCGGCCTGACGGCATGCGCTGCGCGCGATCAGCCCGCCCATGCTGTGGCCGATGATCGCGATCTCGTCGATCGTCACCGGCCACTGCTGTTGCAGGGTTTCGAGCTGCTCGGCGAACTGTCGGCCATTGCTGGCGATCGAAAGCCCGGAGTTGTAGTGCAGGTACAGCGGCGTATAGCCCAATACATCGGCGAGCATCGCGCCGTGATCGTGGCCGTCGCGCGTCCACTGCAGATCGTTCATGCACAGGCCGTGGACCAGTACGAGCAATTTCGAGCCGTGATCCGGGACGGCATCAGCCAATACTTCCGTGCGCAACGTCAGCGGTTCGCCCGCGTGATGCAGGCGCATCGGCAGCGCCAGAGGGTTGCCGGTCGCGGCGAGGTGGTCGCCCAGCACACCGTTGAGCGCGGCGATCACCGCTTCACGCTGCGGCGATCTGCGTTTGTCCGAATGGGATGTCGATCGCTGCGTGAGCAGCGTATCGAGCACGTTGCCGGTAAGGCCGGTCGCGCCGCGGATGCTGCGATAGACAAAACCGGTGATCCCGGAAGTGCGCTCCGGCGCGGCCCCGCGGATGCCCAGATCGGGGCGCGCGATCGCGGCGTGCATCGCCTCGACAAGATCGGTGACGCCGGCGGTCGCGTTCACGCCCAGGCGCGCGAAGCCGCGAAGGTCGGACAGGCGCAGGAGATTCCTGTCGATCATGCGGGGATTCTTCCGTTGGCGGCGGTTGCGGGCGGAGTATGCACGATTGCGCTCGCCATCAATGACGAAACCGCAGCGTGGTTTTCGTGCCTGAGCCTTGGCCCGAAACGATTTCGAGCCGCCAGCCAAGGTGTTCGCAGATGCGCGAAATCAGGTCGATGCCGATGCCGCCGCCGCTGCGTTCCCCGCCGCCGCGGGCGAGCTTCGCGTAGATGGCGCTGATTTCTTCGGGCGTCATGCCGTGCCCCGGGTCGTCGATCGTTACCAGACCGTCCGCGTCCAGACGCACGCGGATCTCGCCGCGGTCGCTGTTCTCGATCGCATTGCGCAACAGGTTGCCGATCGCGGTCTGCACGATCGGCAGGGGCGCGATGATCTCGCAGGCCGGCGGTGGATCGAGGGTCAGCACCAGATCCTTGCCGGAAGTCAGATGCCGGTGATCGTCGACGATCTCCGGAAGCAAATGGTCGAGGGCGACCCGGTCGCTGGTCCGGGCGAGCCGATGCGGATCCTTGGCCAATACCAGCAGCAGCGCAATCAGCTGTTCCACCGCTCTGGCGGTGCGCTGGATCCGGTTCAGTTGATGGCGCGCTTTCGCGGGCAGATCGGGTTCGTCCAGCGCCAGGGTGCTCGCGCCGCCGATCACGGCGATGGGCGTGCGCAACTCATGGCTCGCGCTGTCGATGAAGATGCGCTCGCGCTCCACGAAACGGTCGTTGCGGCGCAGGTAGTCGTTGAGTGCCTCGGCGATGACCACCAGCTCCGCGCTGGCCGAATCGTCTATCCGGATGTGCTGACCGGTCTGGTCCGGGCGCAGGTCGCTGATGTCCTTGGCCATCATGCTCAGTGGGCGGACGAGTCTGTTCACGCCCCAGGCGATCGCCAGCGCCAGCAGCAGGATCAACGTCAGCGCGGAGCCGGCTACCGTCAGCGTCATGTCTTCTTCCCGTTCCTCCAGAGCGGTGATATCCAGCGCCAGGATCAGCGGGCGACCGTCCACCTGCCGGACCATGACGACGCGCTCGCCATCGCCGATGCGAACGCCATCGTGCACCCCCGCGGACAGGCCGCGAAGCTCCCGCGGGATCGATGCCGGCGCATGGCCGTCGTACAGCGCCATGCTGTCGGTGTTCACCCAGCGGAAATCCGGTTCCTTGCGGCGGCGTTCCACGATGTGATCGAGTTCGTTGCCCAGCAGGGTCTGCCAGACGAGGTGCTCCGCTTGCTCGTTGACGATGAAGCCGTGAGCGACGACGGCGATGGTCAGCATCGCGGCATAACCGAGCAGCCCCGCCAGCATGCGCTGGCGCAGTCCGGTCCTAGCGTTTGCCATCGGTATCGTCTCCGGGCGCCGGCGGTCCGTCTGTCGACGCGCCTGTCGGCAGATGCGCTTCCGCCAGTCGATAGCCGACCCGCGGCAGGGTATGGACCAATTTGTCCGCACGGTCGCCATCCACGCTGCGGCGCAGTTCGTAGATGTGCGAGCGGAGCATGTCGCCGTCCGGCGGGTCGTCGCCCCAAAGCGCGTGTTCCAGGCGTTCGCGGGTGACGGCGGCGGGACTGGCCTGCATCAACACCTCCAGCAGTTTGCGCCCTGCCGGGTACAGATGCAGCGTATGCCCACCGCGAGTGGCCTGAAGCGTGGTGGTGTCGTATTTCAGGTCGCCGATCTGCAGCACTTTGCGCTGGCCACGGCCCGTCGCCCGGATCACCAGCGCCTCCAGCCGCACTTCCAGCTCGGCGAGGTCGAAGGGTTTGGTGAGGTAGTCGTCGGCGCCGGCGCGGAATCCTGCGATCTTGTCGGGCAGTTCGGCCTTGGCCGTCAGCATCAATACCGGTGTGTTGCAGTCTGTGGCGCGTAATTGCCTGAGCACTTCCGGGCCTTCCATGCGCGGCAGCATCCAGTCGAGCACGATCGCATCGAAGGCCTGGCTGGTCGCCAGATGCCGCCCGGTGAAACCGTCCGGAGCGGCGTCCAGCGTATGGCCGCGCGCCTCCAGGTATTCAAAGAGCATGGCGACCAGATCCCGGTTGTCGTCCACGACCAAGACGCGCATTCGTATGGATCCTGTGGTTGAGCCCCGGGCGGGGCCGGTGATGATGACGCGCGCGATGTCGGAAGGATGTCGGCGGCCGCGATCATCCTCTCACGATAGCGATCCCGCGCACGATCCGCCCGCTGTTAACGATCCGCCAACATGACTCCGACCGAATTCCGACGGTCCGCGGACGACCATCCCGGCATCTTTCAACGGAACCGGGCCATCGTCGATGCGGCATGCAGCTTCGAGCAGATCGAAAATTCGGGGCGGACGCGGGTTGTTCGCCGGCTTCGCCGACGCGCTGCGCCTGTCCGACGAACCTACGTCCTCCAGCTTCGTCCGGAGCCATCTGTGCTGGCCGCTGCTCGGCATGTGCCTGCTGATCGCGGTCTGGACGCTGGGACACGGCGACCTGTGGCTGGCGGACCGCATCTACGCGTGGGAAGGCGGCCGTTGGGCCTTGAAGCATGCCTTTCTGACCGAGGACATGATCCACATCGCCGGCCGCAATCTGAGCGTGGCGGCGTGGTTGGCGGTGTTCGCCGGTTACGCGATCGCCCGCCATCGCAGCGCCTGGCCGCATCTGCGCAAGCCGCTGGCCTACCTGCTGCTCGCGACGCTGGCGGGCAGCCTTGCGGTGGCATGGTTCAAATCGTGGTCGAACGTGGATTGTCCGTGGGATCTGCTCAGATACGGCGGCGAGCGACCGTATGTCGATCTGTTCTCGCTGCGGCCCGTAGGCCTGTCGCGGGGCGCCTGCTTTCCGGCCGGCCACGCCAGCGGCGGTTATGCCTGGTTCGCGCTGTATTTCTGCTTCCTCGCCGTGCGCCCGCGATGGCGCTGGTACGGCTTCGCCGCCGCGCTCGCGCTCGGGCTGACCTTCGGCATCGCGCAACAGCTGCGCGGCGCGCATTTCCTGTCGCACGATCTGTGGACCGCGACGATCTGTTGGGCCGCCGCTGCGGCGGTATCTCTTGCGTTCTGGCCGCGCCCGGAAACCGCGACTTCGATGCGCGACGCGCGGCCGCGCATGGCGGGCACGCTGTGAACAACCTCGACGGCACCAACCTCGCGACCGCGCATCGTCCCGTATCCGGCAACGGCCTCGATTGGGCATGGGCGACCTATCGTCCCGAATTGAGCATCGAACAGCTCGCGCTGTCGGTCAGCCTGTTCTTCGCGCTCTTCGCCAACACCGCATTCTTCCGCATGGTGGCCGCGACCGGCGCCCTGCACGGCACCGGCGGTTGGCTGCTGGCGGCGAGCCTGTTCATCGCGATCGCGGCGCTGCACATGCTGTTGTTGTGCGTCCTGCTCAATCGATGGACCGCGAAGCCCGTCCTGATCGCGCTGTTGCTGGTCACGGCCGCCGCCGCGCACTACATGAATCGATATACCGTCTATTTCGATGCCGACATGGTGCGCAATATCCTGCACACCGACGCCAAGGAATCCAGCGAACTGCTCACTCCCGGCTTCATCGGTTCGATCGCGATCTACGGGCTGTTGCCGTCGATACTGATCTGGCGGACGAGGCTGCGGTCGCGCCCGCTCAAGCGCGCGCTCCTGATCCGCGGCCTGTGCGTGCTGGCGGCGATTGCGGTGTCCGCGGGCGCCATGATGATCTCGTTCCAGAACCTGTCGTCGCTGATGCGCAATCACAAAGAGCTTCGCTATCTGATCGCGCCCGGCAACTATCTCGTTTCGTCGCTCCAGATCGCCAAGGATCACGACGTCGCCCGCGACGAGCCCAGGATTCCGGTCGGCACCGATGCCCGGGTCGCAGCGCGCCCAGTCGATGCCAAGCCGCGCCTGCTGGTGCTGGTGGTGGGCGAGACCGTCCGCGCCCAGAACTGGGGTCTGAACGGCTATGCCCGGCAGACGACCCCCGAATTGAAGCGTATCGATCCTGTCAACTTCCGCGACGTCACCGCATGCGGATCGAGCACCGAAATCTCGCTGCCGTGCATGTTTTCTCCGTATGGACGCGCCGACTACGACAAAGACAGGATCCGCCGGTCCGAGTCGCTGTTGCACGTCCTGGAGCGTGCGGGCATCGCAACCCTGTGGCGCGACAACCAGAGCGGTTGCAAAGGCGTATGTGCGGGCTTGTCGTTCGAGTCCTTCGAACGCGACGACGATCCTGCGTTCTGCGACGGCGAGCGATGCCTGGATGAAGTGATGCTGAAAGGGCTGATGGAATCATCCCGCGGGCTGACCGGCGATCGCGTGGTCGTCCTGCACCAGCTCGGCAATCATGGGCCGAGCTATTACCTGCGCTATCCGCCGCGCCTGCGTCGTTTCGTCCCGGATTGCCGTACGCCCGAACTCGGCGAGTGCAGGCGCCAGGAAATCGTCAATGCCTACGACAATGCGCTGCTGTATACCGACGAGTTCCTCGCCAGGACGATCCGTCTGCTGTCGGAAGACCCCTCGCGCGATACGGCGATGATCTACGTTTCGGATCATGGCGAGTCGCTGGGCGAGGGCGGTCTGTATCTGCACGGCGTGCCTTATCCGATCGCGCCCGCGACCCAGCTGAAAGTCCCGATGGTGATGTGGATGTCGCCGGGGTTCGCGACGGGTCGCGGCATCGACATGCGCTGCATGCGCAAGAATGCCGATGCTGCGGCGAGTCACGACAACCTGTTCCACTCGGTGCTGGGACTGATGCAGGTCTCCACGCGGGCGTACGATCGCCGGCGCGACCTGTTCGCGAAGTGCGAGACGCCCGGTCGGGTCGCGCTGTAATGGGCGTCCGGAAGCGTCGCGATGAATCAACGCCGGTAGGGCAGCCTGCGCCGCCCCTCTCCGTCCGGCATTCCAACGACGTGTCCGACGGCAGGCTTCGAGACGACGCCTTGAGCAAAGTCCCGGCGGTGACGCTTGGGTTCTGGGCGGTGAAAGTGCTGGCGACGACGCTCGGCGAAACCGGGGGCGATGCGCTGTCGATGTCGATGGGCCTCGGTTACCTGTGGAGCACCGCGATCTTCATGGCGGTGTTCGTTGCGGCGGTGGCGATGCAGGTGGCCGCCGACCGCTTCAAGCCATGGTTGTATTGGACCACCATCATCGCGTCCACGACCGTCGGCACCACCCTGGCCGACTTCGCGGATCGTTCGCTGGGTATCGGCTATTCCGGCGGATCGGTCCTGCTGCTCGCGTTGCTGCTGCTGTCGCTGTTCGCATGGCATCGCATGCTCGGATCGGTGAACGTAGGCGCGCTTCGTGACCCGAGGGCTGAAATGTTCTATTGGCTCACCATCATGGTCTCGCAGACGCTGGGCACTGCGCTGGGCGATTGGACGGCGGACAGCGCAGGACTGGGATATACGGGAGCCGCGTTCGTTTTCGGTGGCCTGCTGTGCCTGGTGGTTGCCGCATATCTCTGGACGGGTGCGTCCCGCATCCTGCTGTTCTGGGCCGCCTTCATCCTGACGCGACCGTTCGGTGCGGTGGTCGGCGATTTTCTGGACAAACCGGCTGCGCAGGGCGGCTTGGCATTCAGCCGTTATACGGCGACCGCCGTGCTGCTCGGATTGATCGTTCTGGGCGTTTTTCTGCAGAAGAAACGCACCGCGTACAAGAAGCATCGACACGCGAGCCGGGATCGGACATCAGGCTAGACTCTGCATGGCCGGGATCGTTCGCCCGGCGGTTCGAAACATCAGTGCGAGGTGACGCATGGCAACGGCCGCATGGTTCCACTGGGCGCTTTTATCGGCTTTCTTCGCTGCACTCACGGCGATCTTCGCCAAGATCGGCGTCGCCGGCGTGGATTCTGATCTCGCGACGCTCATCCGCACGGTCGTCGTGCTCGTGATGCTTTCGGTCTTCGTGCATGCCGCTGGGAAGTGGACGAACCCTATGGCGCTCCCCGGCAAGACCTGGATATTTCTGGTGCTATCGGGGCTTGCGACCGGTGCGTCGTGGGTGTGCTATTTCCGCGCGCTGAAACTGGGAGACGCTTCCAAAGTAGCGCCGGTGGACAAGCTGAGCCTGGTGTTGGTCGCAGTATTCGCCTTCGTCTTCCTGGACGAACGTCCGTCCGTGCGGGAATGGCTCGGGATCGTGATGGTCGGCGCCGGCGTGCTGATTCTCGGGTGGAAGCGGTAGTCAGCGCCTGCGCCACCATAGCGGATGCTGTTGCGCTTCATGAGCGAGATCTCTCCTGTTGAAACTGACAGGCGGTAATGTCCGGCCATCTTTTTTAAGATCGCCGCGCCCGATCCGGGCGACCTCTCGATTCGAAAAGGGACTTCATGAGCCAGAACCTGCTGTCCTTGAATTTCACCGACGAAGAATTGCTCGCAGTGGACAATGCCTTGACCGCATTGGAAGCGGCCCTGCCGCAGTCCGCGCCGCCGGGCAACCAGATGATCGGCATGACCTACCCGGACGGCAGCGGCGTGCGGATCGTGCGCGATCCGCAGGCGCGGCCGACGGAGCTGCGGGTGACGTTGGCCAACGGCCAGACGCAGACGCTGCTGTCGGGTGCGACCTACTATCCGTTCGGCCCGGCCAGCCGCTGGATCTTCGGCAACGGCCGCGTGCTGCGTCGCTCGCTCAACGAAAACTACCAGCCGGGGTTCGTCGAAGACACAGCGCCGGGCGGCATCAGCGAAGGCTACGGGTTCAACGAAGTCGGCAATCTCGAAACGCTGCGGCATGCCAGCCAGCTCGACCCGCCGCGCCGCAGCTACACCTACGACGGCATGAACCGGCTCACTCACGTTCGCGAAGGCGCAGGCGGGACGCTGCTGCAGGCCTAAGGTAGTTTTCGACCCGCAGCGGACGCGGCCTTGGCTTGCTGCCTGAATCCGTTCGGCCCTGTAGCCGCATCCCACCTGTCGATCGCCGCGATTGCGCGGTTTCGGAATCCCGACGCTGTGCCGTGCATTCGCACGCACGCACGCAGGGCGGGCATCTACAGGAGAAAATTGATGAAAAATACCATCCAGCTCGCACCGTCCCGGCTACGGACAAGGTACGCCGGCCTGATATTCACATTACTGGTCTTGCTGGTCCTGCTGGCGTCTTCGGCCGCAAGTGCTGCCCCTGCATCCGCGGTGTTGCCCGACACGGCGGTCGGCAAGTTGGGCGAACAGTTGATGAAGCACGTCAATGCGGATACCCCGGAGCAGATCCGGCAATGGGGGCCCACCCTGCTGTCGTCGGCGGTGGGCGAGGAGGAGCGCAGCAATTTCGTGAAAGAGCTGGTCTCGGTTGTCCGCGACAGCGGGGGCATGGACCTGGTGGACGTGCGCGAACAACAAGGATTCCTGGTCCTGACGGTGAAGGGACGCCGTACCGGGCAGCAGGCCCTGTTCGTGCTGGCGTCCGATCCGGCGCAGCCCGGCAAGCTCGCGCAGGCCGATCTGGTCCCGATGGACGATCCGGCGCTCTATGCGGATTGGCCCAAAGCAGCGGTGTCGCGCGAAGAATTGACGCGCCTGACCCGAACCGCGTTGGATCGGCTCGCTCGCACCGCGGATTTCTCGGGCTGCGTGACGGTGTCGGACGGCGCCAAAACGGTATTCGACGAATGCCGCGGCTTGGCACAACGCAACTTCGGCGTACCGATCGACCACCAGACCCGCTTCCACATCGGCTCGCTGAACAAGATGTTCACGGCGGTCGCCGTTGCCCAGCTCGTGGAGGCGGGCAAGGTGTCGTGGGATGCCACTCTGGCGCAACAAGTGCCTGAATATCCCGACCGCGCGACGGCGCAGAAGATTACCGTCTGGCAGCTGCTGCATCACACTGCGGGCCTTGGCGACTTCCTGGTTCCGGCGTATTTCGAGCACCGCGAGCACTTCGTCGACCCGGTCGATTACCTGGACCTGATCGCACGCCAGCCCCTGGTGGACGAGCCGGGCAAAACGTGGAGCTACAGCAATGCCGGCTACCTGCTGCTCGGCCGCATCATCGAGAATGTTTCCGGCGAGCGTTACGCCGACTACATCCAGCGCCACCTCTTCGCGCCCGCGAACATGGAAGCCAGCGGCTACGATCGACTGGATCAGGTCGTCCCGAAACTGGCGGTCGGCTACTACCACGATGGCTTGTTTTCCAGCGAGTGGAAGGCAGACTGGCTGAAGACGGCGTTCCAGGCCGGCCCGGCGGGCGGCGGTTACTCCACCAATGCCGACCTGCTGCGCTTTGCCCAAGCGCTGCGCACGGGCAAGCTGGTCAAGCCTGCGACCTTGGCGAAGATGTTTGACGACCAAGTGCCGGCGGGCCCCGGCGCGTATGCCGCCGGATTCGGCGATCGCCTTTCCTCTGGACGCCACATCCGCGGTCATGCGGGCGGCATCGAAGGCACGACGGCGAACCTGGCCGTGGTCTGGGAGACCGGCGCCGCCGTCGTCCTGACCAGCAACCAGGGACCATCGCAGACATGGCTGCTGGCGGAACGTATCGCCGACCTGCTGGCCGCCGAAGGCGCAAAACCCCGATAGCGCGATGCGGCCGCAAGCCTCCATCCGCCACCAACGCAATCATCGGAGCAAGACCTATGGAATTTTTCTTCATCCCCATCGTAGTGATGCTGGCACCCGTGCTCATCGTACTGATCCTGCTGCGCTATCGCTTACAGCAGACGCAGGCGCGCTACCGCACCTTGTTGCAACTGGCCGACAAGGGCATGGAATTGCCGCCGCAACTGCTGGTCGAGCCGCACGTGGCCTACAGCGAACGGCGCCGGGCGCTGGTGTTGATCGCAACCGGCCTGGGCCTGATGGCGATGTTCCTCGCCTTGCCGGGTCGACTCGACAACGGCCTGGGCGCCAGCAGCTTGTGGGGGATCGGCCTGCTGCCGTTGATGATCGGCCTGGGTTACCTCGCCAGTTGGTGGTTGAACCAGCGCGAGAGTGCGCGTGGCGGAAGCGCGCGTGACTGAAGCAGGCGTGGCTGACAGCGCCGGCGAGGCACGCGTCGACCAGGCGTTGGTGGCCCGCGTTCTGCTGGGCAATGATCGCGGCGCATTCGAGCAGTTGGTGCGTCGCCACCAGGGCTTGGTGCGCGCCCAGCTGCGCCGCCTGTTGCACGGCGACGCAGCCGCCGCCGACGACCTCGCGCAGGAGGTCTTCCTGCTGGCGTGGCGCAAGCTGGACCAGTTTCGTGGCGAGGCGCGGTTTTCCACGTGGCTTTACCAGATCGCCTATTCCTGCTTCCTCCAGGCCCGTCGCAAGAAGTCGCAGCCTCTCGAGGACAACAACGAGGCACAGTTTGAAGGGCTCGCGGTCGACCTCCCGTCGATCGACCTGCAAGTGGACATCGAACGAGCGATGCAGCGTCTGTCCGTCGCCGAGCAGACCGTGTTGCTGCATTGCGTCCAACTGGGCCTGAGCCATGCCGAAACGGCGTATGTTCTGGCGATGCCACTCGGCACGGTGAAAACGCACGCAACGCGCGGCAAGGAAAAGCTGAAGGTGCAGTTGGCAGCATGGAACCAGCAGGGAGTGAACACATGAACCATCCCGACGATGACGTCATCGAGGCGCTGTTGCGCAAGCAGTTCGCCGGGCATGTGCCCGACGACGGATTCACCGCGCGCGTCATGCAACGGCTGCCATCCCATCGCGGCCGCACGACGTGGCCATTGTGGGCAGGCTTGCTGGCCGGTGCGGGCGTGTGCACATGGAGCCTGCGGTCCTCACCGCTGCTGCGTGCCGGGTGGCGGGACTGGATGGGCAGCGAACTGTCCGTCCCGGCGATCGCCCTGATGTTCACAGTGGCCAGCCTGGCGCTACTGGCCGTTCTGTGGGCGTTGATGGAGGCCGAAGATCACTGAGATGTTGCCGCTTGCCGCGTTGTCCGTGGCGACGGCTTCTGGCCGATAACTGCCAGTCGAAGACGGCCGTACGGTGCAATGAGTAGGGGGCAGCCGCGTAGCGGATGCCGCCGAGATAGTAAAAACGAGCCCCGCTTATGCGGGGTTTCGTTTTTATCGAAGACCGGTACGGCAACGTCGCCCGCAAGCTGCAAACGACGCAGGTCAAAAAGAAACCCCCGCACTCACATGCGGGGGTTTTTCTGGAACGGCGGTCAGCGGGCGCGCATCAGAACGTGATGCCCCAGCTGTTGATATAGCCGGTGTCCGCGGTCGCGTTGTCGTTGGCGCGGAGTCTCCAGGTACCGTTCAACGCTTCCGACGACAGATTGACCGTGAAGGTCTGGATGATGTTGTCGGCGCTGCCGCCGCTGCGGTTGTGCAGCACGTACACGCTGCCGTCCGGTGCGATCAGGTCCACCTTCAGGTCGCCCTTGTAGGTGTGCATGATGTTCACCGCAACAGGGGTTGTGCTGGATGCGTTGCCGGTGCGTCCGCTGACCACGATCGAACTCTGGACGGTGGTGTTGTCCGGGATCGTCACGTCGGTGTCGTTGCTGTAAGTCACGGCGCCGCCGCTGCTCACGGTCACCGACTGCGACCTGGTGTTGGTCAATCCGCTGTTATCGGTGACGGTCAATGTCACCGTGTAGGTGCCGGCGGCCGCATAGGTATGACTGGGATTGGTGGCGGTGGAGGAGGTGCTGTCGCCGAAATTCCAGCTGCGCGAAACGATGGTGCCGTCGATATCGGTGGAGCTGTCGGTGAAGTTCGCCGTCAGCGCCGACGTGGCGACGGTGAAGTTAGCGGTCGGCGGGCCCGGGGCGTCGCCGCTGATGGTCAGCAGGACTGCGTTCGGCGTGCCGGGTTTGCCGGAGGCATCGGTGCCTTGCACGTAGACGATGTGGCGGCCGGTGCCCAGGCCGGTGGTGCCGAGGCTCGCGGTCACCGTTTCGCGAGTGCTGTTGAAGCTGCCGTCGCTGGCGGACATGACGATGCCGCTGGCGCCCGCTTCCCATGGCGGAATGTCCACATAGAGTCTTGCGGAGGCGATGGCGTGGGTGGCTTCGGTGCCGTTGCTCTGGTTGAACTGGCTGTCGTCCAGGATCGCGGAGATGGTGACCGGCGTGCCGGCAGGCACGGATGCGCTGGAAGCGGAGACGCTGACGGTATTCGGGCCTGAAGGGTAGCGATACGGCGCGGTGAGGCTGCGGGCGGCGTATTTCAGCGCGGCCAGATTCTGCGGCAGCGTTGAATCCTGGAATGTGCTGCAGGATTCGAAGAAGGCGACGCCGAGTTCGAGGGTGTAGCTGGGTACGCCCAGATAACCGTACATGGTGTCGTCAGTGGTGCCGTCGGTCGCATACAGGCCGACCGATTGTTCCGGCTTGTAGTTGTTGAAGAACGCCATGCGCCTTCCCAGCGTCGCCAGGGCGGTGCTGTTCGGCGCCAGGTTGGTGGTGTCGCCCCAGGGCCAGAGCACCAGTTGCGAGTAGCTGTGGATGTCGAAGAAAATGCCCTGGTAATCGTCGGGTGCAGGGCTGCTGGCGGCATCGCCGCGGCGGTCGGGGAAAATACCGCCGCTGTAGACGCCGCTGGCGCCCGGCGTACCGGCGACGAAGCGCACCAGATTCTGGGTTTCCGGTTCGGATTGCGACAGCGGGCCACGATAGGTTTCGGCACAGGCGTTGCCGCTGGAACCGCCGGCCACCGTGCTCCAGTGGAACGGAAAGTTGCGGTTGAGATCGGTGCCGACGCTGCTCGCGCTGCAGCTGCCGTTGGTGTTGTTGACGTTCTTGCGCCACGACGAACCGGCTTCGGCTTTCTTGCGGCCATCGGGATTGGCCTGCAGGATCAAATGGAAAACGTAGTTGTCCATCAGCCAGGTGGCTTCAGGGTCGGTACCGTAGCCGTTGACCAGCCATTCGGCGAAGCGCGTAGTCAGTTCGGCGGGCGTGTACTCGCGCGCGTGGATCGAGCCGAACACCACCATCGGTGCTTTGTTCGGCCGCGATGCATTGGTCGCCGAATTGGTCAGCCGCAGCACTTTCATGTCGTAGCCGCCGGCGTTGCGCGATTTCAGCCAGGTCGGGCCGATGTTCGAGACGCTGGCCAGCGCGGGTTTGTTGGCGACGAGCTGGTTGATGGTGGTGTAGGTTTCCTCGACCGTGCGATAGCAGGCGTAGCCGGAGATGCTGCGGGTGCCGAACTGGCGGTTGGCCATCGCGGTTTCGACGCTGCGGATGCGGGCGGTCGACGCCTGATCGATCGTGACCTTCATGCCCATGCGACGGATCTCGTCGATGTCGGCGGCCGTGGCTTCGAGGCGCGCGGTCTTCGCGTTGTCGTCGACGATCATGTGCTGGAACATTCCGCCGAGCTTCTGCAACTGTGCACGTTCGCGATAGCGGACGATGACGAAGGAAAGACGGTCTTCTTCGCTCGTCGAAGCCGCTGCGGTGGTGCCGGGCGGGGCGGCGATGGACGGGGTGGCGAGGCAAAGCAACAGGGCAGCAGGCAACAGCAGGCGGGCAGTCATGGCATCTCCGTGTAATGGAACGGTCGCGTCATCTCGACCGGAAGGCCGCATGCAGCGGCAAGGTGCGGGGGAGGAGGGTGTTTGCCCGGTATTCGCAGGCATTGCAACTTGGCGTGTGTGGGCGGAGATCGTCTGCGGTGCTTTGCGTTCCGATGCGCAAGCCATCCGCCCGCACACGCTATGCCCGGCAGGAGTGAATGTCCGGGGAAATGCGACGATACCGCGACATGCGGTCGAGTATGTCGCGTGGCCGGCTGTTTCTGTCGAAGATCGAAGTGGGCGCCGGGTTTGTTGCTATGCAGCAGCGAATTGCGAGGAATCCGGGCCTGCCCGGGATTGTCGCATGGCGTTTTTATGCGACGCAGTTCGCGTTTCGTTGCGCTGTTGCGGGCGCGTGGTGCTGATCGCAGGGCGCTGCACGCATTCTCTGTGAGTTGACTGCGCCCAAGGCGCGGCTCGCGGTGAAGGCGCAGGACCGGTATCGTAGGGGAATGCCGCCATGCAGCGCGGCATCCGGACGGCGCCCGGAGCGCCGCATCCGAGGGGGCGGATTCTCCGGGAGTTCATCCGGGAGTACAGGGGGAACCATGGCCACTGCAGAGTCCATCGCGACTCCACAGCTCATCGCGCGCGAATGCAGGCAGTTGGTGCTCAGCCAAGGCAGATCGGGCGCGATCGCGACCATCGCCGTGGCCGCGTTGTTCCTGCTGGTGCTGCGCGACGTGCATCCGCATGAACAACTGATCGGATGGGCGCTGGCGGTGGCGGTGATCTCGGTAATGCGCATCGCGCTGGCGGCGTGGGCGAAACATTCGACGCCAGAAGCCGGCGATATCCAGCCGAACACGCCTTTGATCTGCATCATCGTCGGTGCGCTGTCCGGCGGTATCTGGGGCGTTGCGGCAACGACGTTTTTTCCGCTGGGCCACAGCGAACTCTATTTCGTCACCGCATTCCTGTTGATCGGCATGCCCGCAGGCGCGATCAGCAGTTTCGGCGCGTGGTGGCCTGCCTACGCCGCGTACGTGCTGGCCAGCGTCGGTCCGTTCGCGGTGTATTTCCTCGCCGCCGGCCACAGCGAATTCATGATCGCTGGCCTGGCTGCCTGTCTGTTCGGCGGTTTTCTGCTGCGCGAGGGCCATGTCATCGGCCGGACCATCAGCCGCAACATCGCCCAGCGCATCGCGCTGATGGGGATGACCAGATCGCTCGGCGAGGCGCTGGATCGCGCCGATGCCGCCAATCGCGCCAAGTCTGCGTTTCTGGCCAATATGCGCCACGAACTGCGCACGCCCTTGAACGTGATCCTCGGCATGAGCCAGTTGCTGGCCGAATCGCCGGACGCGCCGGAGCATCGCCAGTTGCCGCGCGACATCCGTCGCGCCGGACAATCGCTGCTGGCGCTCATCAACGATGTGCTGGATCTGTCGCAGATCGAGGCGGGCAGGATTCCACTGCAGCCGGCGTCGTTCGCGCCGCGCCGATTGGTCGAGGATGTGATCGACATGTTCGCGCTGGAAGCCGAAGCGAAATCGTTGCGGTTGGAGGCGTTTTACGCCGCATCGATGCCGGAGCGGTTCGTCGGCGATCAGGCGCGCTTGCGCCAGATCGTATTGAATCTTGTCGGCAATGCGATCAAGTTCACCGCCACGGGCAGCGTGCGCATCGAGGTGTCCGCTGCAATGGCCGTTGCCGAAACGGCCGCCGTCGAAACGGCGTCCGCAGCCATGGAGGGCGGAAGTTCGGTGCTGCGGATCGAGGTGGCGGATACCGGTCCCGGCATCGCCGAAAGCGAGCATGCTCGGATTTTCACCGCGTTCCAGCAGGGCGACGATTCCTCGAGCCGTGCGCATCCGGGCAGCGGTCTTGGCCTGAAGATTTCCAGTGAGCTGGTCGCGCTGATGGGCGGCCGTATCGAGCTGCGCAGCGTGCCGGGCGCAGGGAGCTGTTTCATGGTGGTGGTGCCGGAGTCGATCATGTCGACCGAAATGAATGAAGAAGAAGCGGGATCCGCTGGCCGCGACGAATCCGCGCAGCGGCTGTCCGAGTCGGCCATCGCTTCGATGTCCGGTCTGCGGGTGCTGGTGGTCGAGGACAATGTGGTGAATGCCACGCTGGTCCGGCTGCTGCTGGAACGCGACGGTTGCGTGGTGGGCGCTGCTGCCAGCGGCGTGCAGGCCTTGGACATGCTGCGGACCCAGGCCTGGCATGTCGTGCTGATGGATTGCCAGATGCCGGAGATGGACGGCTACGCGACTACCCGTTATTGGCGTCATCTGGAACTCTCGGAACGGCGTCCGCGGATGCCGATCCTCGCGCTGACCGCGCACGCCATGGCTGAAGACCGCAAACGCTGTCTCGATGCCGGCATGGACGATTACCTGACCAAACCGGTGAAGCTCGACGCGCTGCGTGAGGTGCTGTCCCGCTATGCCGGCGGCATCGTGATCGAACCGCCGCCGGCAGAACCTGAGTCAGTCCTGCCGGAGCCCACAGCGACATGAGCCGTTTGTTGATCGTCGGCAGTACCGGCCTCGTGGGTGGACTTGCCCTCACGCGGGCGCTCGCGGATGCGCGCTTTGCGCAGGTGATCGCGCCCACGCGTCGCCCGCTGCCGCTGCAGCACGCGAAGCTGGAAAATCCGGTCGTCGATTTCGATGCGCTGCCGGAGGCGGCGTTGTGGTGGCAGGTCGACGCAGTGGTCTGCGGGCTGGGCACCACGATTGCCGATGCGGGGTCGCGGCCCGCATTCCGCCGGGTGGATTTCGATTACGTGGTCGCCACGGCGACGCATGCGCGCGATGCCGGCGCACGCAGTTTCGCGCTGACTTCCGCGCTGGGCGCCAATCCGGGATCGGGCAATTTCTATCTGCGTACCAAGGGCGAAGCCGAGGACGCGGTGCGCACGCTCGGTTATCCGTCGCTGACCCTGGTGCGGCCGTCGATGATCGGCGGCGAACGCGTACGACGGCGACTGATGGAGCATGTCACCGCTCGGATCATGCTGGCGGTCGAACCGCTGGTGCCGCGACGCTACCGGGTGGTGCGTGCGGAACGGATCGCACATTGCCTGCTTGATGCGGCGTTCGCGGCGGAACCCGGCGTGCGCGCGGTGGAATCCGAACGGATCTGACGCGGCCGGCATTGACCGGCCCGCGTCCTGCTCGAAACGTATTGCCCGAAGCCGGCAGACTCAGCGCAGCGGCACGCTCAGGCGCGACGGCGCCGCCGACGGCGAACCGAAGCTCAGGCTGCCGAGGCTCGACAGATCGCTGTAGCGCGGGTCGGTGGTGTCGATCACCAGCGCGAGACGACGCCCGGCGGGAATGTCCCAAGAGGTGGCTTCCAGATCGAATTCGATCGTGCGCGGCATGTACGGTACCGCGTTGCGCAGGGTGTAGGCCTTGTGGCTGACCAGCTCGCCGATGCCCAGCCCGTCCATGCTGTAGAGATACGCGAACACGGTGACGTTGCTCTGACTCGGGGCGATGGTCATCCGCAGCGAAGGCGAACCGCTGAGGTTGCGTGCGCCGCTGTAGGACGGGCCGGTCCAGACGCCCGCGGCGCCGCGGGCGATCAGCGGCACCGAGACCGTGGTCTGCAAACCCAGGCCCTGCATCAAGCCGCTGAGCAGTACCACGCCGGAATCGGCGATGGTTGGCACGCCGGTGAGGATGCCGTAGCTCCAGCCGGTGCTGTTGCTGCTGGCCAGCGAACCGGTAGGCGCAAGCAGGCCACTGGGGCGAGTCAAACCGTAGACCGTGGGCGAAGCCTGCACCGCCGACCAGTTGGCGAAACTGCGCAGCGCGTTCTTCTGCGAACGCAGGCGCACCGTGGGTTCGCTGCCGACGCCGTTGGCGACGCGCTTGAGATGGAAATCGAACCAGCGTCCCGCCGCGGTATAGACCTCGTTGGGCAACCCCAGCGCGCCGGGCAGTTCGATGGTGGCGTGATCGCCTTGGGCGAACATCAGCTGCTTCGGCCCGGTGAGGCCGTTGAACAACCGGATCAGCTGATTCGGCGGAAAAATGCCGTCGTTGTAGGCATTGGCCAGCAGCACCGCGGTGCCGTTGGCGTTGATCGCGTTCAATTCGTGGATCGCGCCGCGGGTGCCGACGATGGGCAGCGTCACCTGCACGGCGCCCTGGTAATCGTTCCACAGCACGCGCTCGGTGGCGCGCGCCAGTTCCGGCCCGGGCCGGCCGGTGAACAGCCCGGCACCGATCAGCAAGCCCAGCGCCTGTTTGTTCGGCGTGGTGTTGGGATAGAGCGACGCTTCCAGATCGGCCCACCCACTCATCGCCGCCACCGCTTTGATGCGCGGGTCGCGCGCCGCGGCCAGCAGGCTGGTGCCGGCGCCGTAGGAAATGCCGGAAGCGCCGATGGCGTCCGCGCGCGCCGGGGTGTTCACCAGCGCCCAGTCGATCACCGCGCTCACGTCCTCGACGGTGCCCGCGCCGGCGACATCGATCAGCCCGCCGGATTCCCAGAAACCGCGGGAGGTGTAACTGATGACGATATAGCCCTGGCTGGCCAGGACGGTGCCGCGGCCGACGTATTCCAGACTGGGCAGCCCCCAACTGGACGGCATCACGATCAGCGGAAAGGGTCCGGTGCCCTGGTCTTTGGGACTGATGACCACCGCGCCCAGCGGGGTGCCGTCCCAGCCGGGAATACTGGTGTAGCGGAGCGAGAATCCGCCGGCGAAGGCGGGCAGGGAAGCCAGACAGAGGCACAACCACAGCAACACCACAGCAATCCTGCGCATAGCGTTCATCCTTTCGTCCAACAGAGTGGGAATGTCGCCGCCATTTCGCGCGTCGACGCTGCAATGCAGGACGGCCCCCCTGTCCTTGCCTGCCTGACGGAACGACAATACCAATGCGTATGGATGAATGTAAACCCATGATTCCGTGCATATTTTTGTTGCGGTGCAGCAACCCGTGTGAATCGGTGCCGCAGTCTGGAGCCAATGCCCCAACACTTCGGCGCACAATATGCGGTCTTGCCGAAGTTCCCGGATGTTGCGTATGTCGACCGAAACCCCTTCCCCGCGTTTTGCCGATCTCGGCCTGGCCGAGACCGTGATGGCGGCGGTCGCCGAAGTCGGATACGAAACCCCGTCGCCGATCCAGGCCGCGACCATCCCCGCACTGCTGGCCGGCCGCGACGTGCTCGGACAGGCGCAGACCGGCACCGGCAAGACCGCTGCCTTCGCGCTGCCGCTGCTCTCGCGGCTGGATCTCAAGCAGAGCAAGCCGCAGGTGCTGGTGCTGGCGCCCACCCGCGAACTCGCGATCCAGGTCGCCGAAGCCTTCCAGCGTTACGCCAACAAGATTCCCGGCTTCCACGTACTGCCGATCTACGGCGGCCAGAGCTATTACCCGCAGTTGCAGGCGCTCAAGCGCGGCGTGCATGTCGTGGTCGGCACCCCGGGCCGGGTCATCGACCATCTCGATCGCGGCACCCTCGACCTGTCGGAACTCAAGGCGCTGGTGCTGGACGAAGCCGACGAAATGCTGCGCATGGGCTTCATCGACGATGTCGAGACCGTGCTGAAGAAAGTGCCGGAAACCCGTCAGGTCGCGCTGTTTTCGGCGACCATGCCCAGCCAGATCCGTCGCATCGCCCAGACGTATCTGCGCGACCCTGCAGAAGTCACCATCACTGCGAAGACCACTACCGCGACCAACATCCGCCAGCGGTTCTGGTTCGTCAGCGGCATGCACAAACTCGACGCGCTGACCCGCATCCTCGAAGCCGAGCCCTACGACGCGATGCTGGTGTTCGCGCGCACCAAGTTGGCCACCGATGAACTCGCCGAGAAACTGCAGGCGCGCGGCCTGGCCGCCGCCGCGATCAACGGCGACGTGCAGCAGGCGCAGCGCGAGAAGACCATCCAGAATCTCAAGGACGGCAAGATCGATATCCTGGTCGCCACCGACGTCGCCGCCCGCGGCCTGGACGTGGAACGCATCAGCCATGTGCTGAATTACGACATTCCCTACGACACCGAGAGCTACGTCCACCGCATCGGCCGCACCGGCCGCGCCGGGCGCAGCGGCGACGCGATCCTGTTCGTGAGTCCGCGCGAGAAGAACATGCTGCGCGCGATCGAACGCGCCACCCGCCAGCCGATCGAGGAAATGCAGTTGCCGACCGTGGAGAGCGTCAATGACGCCCGCGTCACCCGGTTCCTGGGCCGCATCACCGACACCCTGGCGCTGGACGCGGGCAACGGCGGCGACATCGGCCTGTACCGCGAACTGGTCGAACGTTACGAACGCGAGCAGAACGTGCCCGCCATCGAAGTCGCCGCGGCGCTGGCGAAACTGCTGCAGGGCGATACGCCCCTGCTGCTCGCCCCGGACCGCAAGCCGCAGCCGTTCGCGCAGCAGCGCGAGTATGCCGAGCGTGCGCAGCGCGCCGATCGTGGCCCGGATCGGGCGGGCGCCGAGCGCGGCGACCGTGCGGACCGCCCGCAGCGCGAGCCGCGTCCCGGTCAGGAGCGCCGCGAATTCGCGCCGAAGAAAGACTTCGCGCCGCGTTCGCCGCCGGAACCGGGCATGGAGACGTACCGCATCGAAGTCGGTCACATGCACGGCGTGAAGCCGGGCAACATCGTCGGCGCGATCGCCAACGAAGCCGAACTCGACAGCAAATACATCGGCCGCATCGACATCCACGACGACCATTCGATCCTCGATCTGCCCGATGGCATGCCCAAGCCGCTGCTGATGCACCTGAAAAAGGTGCGCGTGGCCGGACAGGCGCTGCGGCTGCAGAAACTGGACGAATACGACGGCAGCGGCGGCGCCGACGGTTTCAAATCGGAAGGCGCCAAGCCGGGCGGCTTCAAACCCCGCGGCACGTTCAAGCCTGACGGCTTCAAACCGGGCTTCAAGCCGCACGGTGGCAAGCCGGGACCGGCGAAACCGCATCGCAAGGGCTCGTCCTCCGGTTTCAAACCGAAGGACTGAGGTTGCTCACGCCGCGGGCGTCGGCTCCGCGGCGCGCGCCACCAGGCTGTAGACGGTCGCCAGCGACAGCGTCCGCCGCGGGTGCGCAGCGATCGCCGCCTGCGCATGCGCCTGGACCGCCGCGTCCTCCGGCGCAAGTTCCACGACGACGCGTCCGGCTTCGGCCGGCGTCAATTCGCGGCAGTTCAGGCGCGCGAAACAGCGTCCCGGGCGGATCAGGGCGTCGTCCAGATCGCCGACGTTCGGCAGGTTGGTTGAGAAAACGATCTTGCGGCCCTGCGAACGCACCACGCCATCGGCGATGGTCAGGAACCGGTGCAGGTGTTCGTTGCCTTCGGCACGTGGTTTCAACAGGTGGTCGGCGTCTTCGACCACGAAGGCATCTTCCCAGCCGGTGATGAATTTCACGAAGATTTCGTCGCTTTCGAGGCTTTTGGTGTCGCCGGTGTACAGCGCCCGGGCCTGCCGGCCGCGCTGCCGCGACATCGCGCCGAGGATCGCGCGGATCAGCCGGGTCTTGCCGGTACCCGGCGGCCCCTGCACGACCAGTACGGATTCGTTCGACGCCAGATAGCGGTGCACGAAGTCGTCGACGCCCCCGGGGATCTCCGGATAGGCGCTGTCCAGCAGGCGGTCGTCGGCCAATTCCTCGATTTCCGCGCTTTCGAGCTGGCCCTTCGAGGTGATGAAGTGCCAATCGATCGAAAACATCGCTTCGTTCATGCGCGTGTCGGCGACCAGCGCCGAGATCCGCGCCAACGCCGCTTCGGCGCGCTCGACGGAGTCGGCCCAGATCGAGAACCCGCACGAACAGTATTCGGGCTTCGCGCCGCCGTGGGCGGTCATGAACAGGCCTTCGGCGTCGATCAGCAATTCCGCCGAGCGCAAGCGCTGCGCACGCCAGCCCGGCTGGGTGGCGAGACGGTCGAACAGCCCGAGCACGTCTTCGCGCGCAGCGAAACGCAGCGAACGATAGATGGGGTAGCGCGCCGTGCCGTCGCGGATCGCATCGAACACGCGGCTCTTCAGCACCAGGTCGCCGAAGTCCCACAAATCCATGCCAAGTCGGGTGGTGTTATCCATAAGATGAACGCGGCGCGGCCGGGTAGATGATGAGGCGGCGAGTTTACAGGCGGCTGCGAATCCCCGGTGGTGGTGGCCGAATGGCGTCCGTCGGCATTGATCGCTGTACTGGATCACACCATACGCATGCGCACGCATTGCGATGTCGGCCCCGGCCGCCCACAATCGGCCATCTTCCCGGAGTCCTCCGCGTGACCGAACCCGCGACAGCAACACCCACCGCAGCACCCTCTACTCCGTCCAAAGCCTCGCAGTTGCGTCAACGCTGCGCTGAATTCGCCCGTCCCGTGGCAAGTCGCGCTGTGTGGCAACTGGTGAACACGCTGGTGCCGTTCGCCGCGCTCTGGGCGCTGATGGCCTGGAGCGTGATCGATCAGTGGAACTATCTCTGGACGTTGCTGCTGGCCCTGCCGACCGCCGGCCTGTACGTACGTACCTTCATCATCCAGCACGACTGCGGCCATGGCTCGTTCTTCGCCAGCCAGCGCGCGAATGACATGGTCGGCCGCTGCCTCGGCGTGGTCACGCTGTTCCCCTACGGCTACTGGAAGAAGACCCACGCGATCCATCACGGTACCTCGGGCAATCTCGACCGCCGTGAAGTGGGCGACATCGAGACCTTGACCGTCGCCGAATACCGCCAACGCTCGTGGTTCGGCCGGTTCTGCTACCGCTTCTACCGCAGCACCCCGGTGCTGCTGGGCATCGGCCCGATGTACCAGTTCGTCATCAAGCACCGCTTCCCGTTCGACATGCCGTTCACGTGGAAAAAGGAATGGCTGAGCGTGCTGCTCAACAACCTCACGCTTGCCATCGTGTTCGTCGTGATGTGGTGGACGGTCGGCTGGCACATCGCCCTGCTGGTGCATCTGCCGGTGGTGCTGATCGCCGGTGCCGGCGGCGTGTGGCTGTTCTACGTGCAGCACACCTTCGAGGGCGCCTACTGGACGCGCGGCGAACATTGGAATTCGCACGAGGCCGCGGTCTCCGGCAGCTCGTTCTACGACCTGCCGCGGGTCATGCACTGGTTCACCGGCAACATCGCGTATCACCACATCCATCACCTCGCCAGCCGCATTCCGAACTACCGCCTGCGCGAAGCCTTCGAGTCTAGCCCTGCGCTGCAGGAAGCGCCGCGCCTGACCCTCTGGTCCAGCTTGCGCTGCGCGAAGCTGAAGCTGTGGGACGAGGATCTGCAGCAATTGGTGGGTTTCCCGAAACGCGTCCGGGCCTGAGCCCGCAAGCCTTCGCGATGCTCTGAAATGAGTCGCAGCCGCGACATCGTTCAATCATCGCCATGATTATCCCGCACTACTGGGCCGAAGCCCGCCTGCAGCATCGCGACCGCAAGCGTCAGGTGACGCTGCGTCGTTTCGGCTGGTCGGACACCAGCGAAGCCGAGGCCCAGGCGCACGCCGATGCGCGCGTGCGCGCGTGCGCGAGGCGCTCGAACGCGTGCTGGCCGGCGAGACCTTGCCCAGACGCGAACGTCGGGTCGCCTACAACGGCGCCGACGGCGTGCCGATCCGCGAGGAGATCGTCGACCGCCACGACGACAGCGTGATTACCCGCAACGGTTATGGCGCGCTGTGCCTGAACACGCCGGGTGTGTTGTTCGCGGATATCGATTTCGAACGTGCGACTGGCTGCAAGCCGATTCTGCTGGCGATGGCCTTCCTGTTGGCCATGGTGGCCATGATATTGACCGCCGGTTTCGACATGCCTTTGCCGTTGGCAGCGGTCATCGCGTTGGTCATCGCGTCGAGCACGGGGGCGCCTTTGGTGAGTCTGTTGCGCCGGCTCTCGACCCGGATGCGCGGTGGCGACCAGAAGATCGCACGCGACAGGGTTGCTGCTTTCATCGCGAACCATCCCGACTGGCGCGTGCGCATCTACCGCACGCCCGCGGGTCTGCGCCTGCTGGCGCTGCATCGCTTGTTCGATCCGCGCGAACCGGCGGTTGCAGATTGCTTCGACGCGCTCGGCGTGGACCCGGTGTATGCGCGGATGTGCCACAACCAGAATTGTTTCCGCGCCCGCGTAAGTCCGAAACCGTGGCGGATGGGGCTGCCGCGTCTGCGCCCGCCGTATTCGGCCGCATGGCGGCAGGAACACGCGAGCTTGCCGCTCCGCCTCGCGTGGATCGAGGACTACCAGCGCAAAGCACAGGACTACGCGTCATGCCGCTACATCGAAACCCTCGGCAGCGGTCCGGTCGACAACGATGCCGATGCGGTGCGCGAACTCCACGACCTGCTGTGCCAGGCGGAGCGCGATCTCGCGATCGCGTAGGCGGGCTTTGGTCGGCTCTGTTCTGAACGGCCGCTTCTATATCGTCAGCCGTTGGCACGGCCGCATTGTTGCGGCATGTCGAGTTCGGCCTGGGCCGACCTGAAGGCCCTCCTACAAGGCGATGCAGGATCAGCCGGCGACGACGTCGATCGTCGCATCGCCGGTTTCGACGACCTGACCGTTGCGGATCTTGCAGGTTTTCCGCAGTTCGACGACGCCATCCACGCGCACCGCGCCGCTGGCGACCAGATGCTTGCCGGCGCCGCCGCTGTCGCAGACACCGGCCAGTTTCAGCAGTTGGTTCAGTTCGATATGGTCGCGGTCGAGCTCGAAATGGATGTGGGGCATGGACAGGGATCAGTGACGCCGACGGCGTGGTTGGACGTAGCATAGCGGTCCGTCGCGGTCTTCACCGATATCATTCGCCCGGTATCGTTCCGCCGAGAGCAGGCTGCTGACACAATGTTGTCAGCAGGGGGCAGCGATGCTGTGCGCTCCCGACCACGCAACGAACCACAAGGACACGCCCATGCTCGCCTACACCACGCTCGGTACCCACGACCTCGCCCGCGCCGCGGACTTCTACGATGTAGTACTCGCCGAACTCGGCGCCAAGCGTTTCATGGAAGAACCCGATTACTTCATTGCCTGGGGCAACTCGGAGCAGGGCGCAGGCCTCGGCATCACCAATCCGTTCAACAAGGAAGCTGCGAGCGTCGGCAATGGCACCATGGTCGCGCTTGGCGCCACCAGTCGCGAGCAGGTCGATCGCGTGTATGCCAAGGCGATCGAACTCGGCGGTACCGATGAAGGCGCGCCGGGCCAGCGCTATCCCGGCTTCTACGCGGCGTATTTTCGCGATCTCGACGGCAACAAATTGAACTGTTGCTACATGGGAGAGTGACAGTCGTTGCATGCGCTACAACGCATGCGACGAGTCACTCGAGTCAATTTCATGCGCCGCGCCGACCGCCTGTTCCAGATCGTGCAGCTCATCCGCGGTCGTCGTTTGACGACGGCCGCGCAGCTCGCCGAACGCCTCGAAATCTCGCAGCGTTCGGTCTATCGCGATATCGCCGCGCTGCAGGCGCAGGGCGTGCCGATCGAAGGCGAGGCCGGCGTGGGTTACCGCATGCGCCGCGGTTTCGATCTGCCGCCGCTGATGTTCGATACCGCGGAAGCGCAGGCGCTGGTGGCCTGCGTGCGCATCGCCCAGCCGCGCATCGATACCGGACTGGCGCGACGCGCGGAGGATGCGCTGGCGAAGATTCTGGCGGTCTTGCCCAGCGCCGAGCGCGCCGCCGCCGAAAGTCTTGCGATCTACGCGCCGTCGGTCGGACCGGACGCCGAAACCCGCGACCGCTTGCAGGCGTTGCGCCACGCCACCGAGCGCAAGACGATGCTGCGTCTCGATTATCTCGACCTGAAGGATGAGGCGAGCACGCGGGTGGTACGGCCTCTGGGGTGTTTTTATTGGGGCAGTGTGTGGACGCTGGCCGCCTGGTGCGAATCTCGTCAGGACTTCCGCAATTTCCGCGTCGACCGCATCCGCCTGATCGAGGCGCTCGCGGAACGCTTCCGCGACGAACCCGGCAAGACGCTGCCCGACCTGCTGCGGATTTACGATTGCGAGGAGATGCGTTGAGGCGCTGCCTTGCACACAAGCTTTGCGCAACGGCAAGCAGGTAAAAACGAGCTTCATTCCCGGTAGAGCAGCCTTCAGGCCGCTGCTCCACCCCCCACCCATTCGCGCTGCGCGCGAATCTCCCTCCCCCGCATGCGGGGGAGGGTTGGGGTGGGGGCAGCGGCCTGAAGGTCGCTCTACGGATCCGATCGGCAGATTCGAGACATGCTCAGCGCACTTCGATCTTGAGCTGACCGCCGCGCCAGACCAGCACCGCGCCGTCGCGGGTAATGCGTTCGATCACCAGCTCGCCGATCAGATCGCCTTCGCGCAGCCGCTGGCCGTCGAGGATGACGAGCCGCTGCGCCGGCGTTTCGTTCCACAGGTGCATGCTGAGTTTCAGCGGAGGCAGCAGCTTGCGTGTGGCCGGATCGAGGTCGGCGAGCGAGACGACGTGGCCGGTGGGCGGTAGGGCCGGCGGTGGCGCGACGATTGCGGGTTCCGGCGGCGGTGCGGGCAGTTCGCGTGGCGGCGGTGGAAGCGGTGCGTTGGACGGCGGCGATATCGTTGCGGCGACGGCAGGCGGCGGCGCGGAATCCACCGGCGCTTGTGTCTGTGGCGGCGTCGGTACGGGCACTGGATCGGAAACCGGGGCGCTGGCCGCGTCGTCTGTCGGCGCTGTTTCCACAGTTGTATCGATAAGCTTTGGCGCAGGTGGCACTACCGGCGCGCGCTGCGCGAGCAGCCACAGCACCGCGATCAGAGAAACTGCGGCGACGGCGCCCAGCAGCCACAGCGGCCAGTTCGCGCGCGCGCGTACGGGTTCAGGTGTGGTGGGCATCGCCGCAAACAGATCGGGCGCTTCGCTGCGGCGGCGTGCGGCTTCGGATTTGCGCAAGGCGTCGAGAATGAAGGACATCGATCAGAGCCTGTTCATGATCTCTCCATGCCTCGCGCCGGTCCTGCCGGGGCGCGGAGCAAGGAAGAGAGAGGGAATGGATGTCGATCCATGACCGAACGATGACGCCGCACCGCGCCCCGGCAGGACCGGCCCTTCGGGTTGTGCCGCAGTGGCCCGTTGGGAGCCGTGCGCCGCTTGGCTTGACCACCAGTCAAGCACTGCGCGACGCCCAATTCCCAACGGGCCACTGCGACACAACCCGAGGCATGGAGAGATCATGAACAGGCTCAGAGCTCCTGCGCGCGAAGGCGTGGGCCGGCATCGCGGCGCGACAGCACGAACATCGTTTCGGCGCTCAATGCGCCATCGCTGCGCAGCCCCAGACGTGCCTGGAACGCGCGCAGCGCGGCGGACAGATCGCTGTTGTCGACGCCCTCGGCGCGCAGACGACTCCGTACCCAGTCGACGGCGGTGGCATCGCCCGTCGCGAACTTCGTTTCGAGCGCATCGGGTGCCGGCCAGATCGCGAGATATTCGCCTTGCCACACGCCCGCCAGCGCGACGCGATCGACATCGAGCGCGCTGCCGTCCAGCGAGAGACGCACGCTGCCGGCAGCAGCGTCTGCGCCGAGCAGCGATGCCCACACCGCCTGCGGTTCGGCGCGCAGACGCAGCAGCACCGGGCGACCGATCCGCAGCAGTTGATCGAGTTGTGCGCGGCTGCGCAGGCAGTACCAGCCGCGCGACAGCCTGGGCGGGCAGGCATCGGGTGGCGCTTTACGCAATGCGGCCGGCGCTTTCCACGCCGCGACCAGCGACTGCCATTCGTGCAGCGACAGCGGTGAGGTTTGCCGAACGCGCTGCAGTAGTGCGGCGCCGTCGAGCGCAGCCGTTTTCGATGCAGCCGAAATAACCGTCGGTGCGCTGGCGACGGGCATTGTCGCAGCGGCTGGATCATGGAGCGCAGCTGCGTCGCCCGGCGACATTCGCGACAGCGCGAATGCGATCACGAGTGCGGCCAGCGCAAGCGCGCCCGCTGCGATGAGTGCGAAGCGGTCGCGCTGCGGATGCGCATTCGACGATGGCGCCAGGGCTTCGCTGGCTGCGCGGTCCACGGTCTTCGCGTCGATGCTCAGCAGATCGTGCGCATAGCCGCCGAGCAGGGCGCGTTCGGCGATCACATTGATGAGCCGCGGCACGCCGCCGCTGCGCTGATGGATGCGTCGTACCGCGTCCTGCGCGAACGGAAAGCGTTTGGCCCCGGCGGTGGTCAGCCGGTGGCGCAGATAGGCGGCGGTGCCGGCTTCGTCGAGCGACCGCAGGTGATAGCGCGCGGTGATGCGCTGTGCGAGCTGGCGCAGCTCCGGCCGGGCCAGCGTGTCGCGCAGTTCCGGCTGGCCGATCAGGATGATCTGCAGCAGCTTCTGGGTTTCGGTTTCGAGATTGGTGAGCAGGCGCACCTGCTCCAGCGCTTCGGTGGAGAGGTTCTGCGCTTCGTCGATGATCAGCACCACCCGGTCGCCTTTGGCGTAGGCCTCCAGCAGATACGCGCCGAGTGCGTCGAACATCGCCTTGCCGCCGGGTTTGGCGGGGACTGCGGCCTTGCCGCCTTTGCGTTTGCCGGTGGGTGTTGCGGTCGTCGCCGTCGTGCCGCTGCCCGCGAGACGCAGTTCCTCGCAGATCGTCTGCAGCAGCTCCGCCGGCTCCAGGCGCGGATTCAGCACCAGCGCGGCGTGGGTATTCTCGGGTAGTTGATTCAGCAGCAGCCGGCTGAGCGTGGTCTTGCCGGTGCCCACTTCGCCGGTGAGCTGCACGAAACCGCCGCCGCCGCCCTGACGGATGCCGTAGAGCAGATGCGCCAGCGCATCCCGGTGGTGTTCGCTGAGGAACACGTAATGCGGGTCGGGCGTGATCGAGAACGGTGCCTGTTCGAGGCCGTAATACTCCAGATACATATTGATAGCGGCCTGGGGATTGGGAGCCTGAGGGATCAGGTGGGGCAGGGCGCCTAGACTGCCACAGCGGTGCCGGGTGCGGCGTTCATTCGCCCACGACCTTGGATTCGCCCGTGGCCAGGATCTCGGGATGCTCGATCTTCTTCGGCCGCACCAGCAGCGGGTAGACCAGCACCGCACCGAGGATAATGGCCACGCCGAGATAGAAGCGCGGCGTGAGTTCGCGCTGTTCGCCCAGCAACAGCATTGCCAGCGCGATCGCGTAGACCGGCTCCAGATTCACCGCGAGCTGGGTGCCGAACGCGCTGAGGTGGCGTAGCGCCAGCAGCGACAGCACGAACGGCACCAGCGTGCAGGCGACGGCCAGCAGCACCAGATAACCGCCGTCGTGCAGATCGGGCAGCAGAAAGGGATTGCCGCCGAAGGCCGGCGACAGCATCCCGGACAGCGGTGCGATCAGCGTCATCGCCGCCACGCCGGCAGCCATTTCCAGCGCGGTGACCGACAGCGCGTCGCCGTGTTCCACCAGACGCTTGTTCAGCGAATTGAACAAGGCCACCAACAGCGCCGAGACCGTACCGACGACGATGCCGATCAGCATGCCGTCGGGAATGCCGTCGACCACCAGCGCGACGCCGGGCAGCACAGTGAGGCCCAGCGCGAACTCGCGCTTCGACAGGCGTTTGCCGGTGAGCCAGGGTTCGATCAGCGCGGTGAACACCGTGCCCAGCGCCATGCAGGTCACGCCGACCGACGCGTTCGACAGTTTGATCGCCGCATAGAACGTCAGCCAATGCAGCGCGACCAGCACGCCCACGCCGGCGTAGCTCCAGAGCAGGCGGGCGGGCATCGCACGCAAACCGCGCCACACCCGCGGCAGCAGCATCAGCAGCACAACCACTATCAGCATGCGCCACCACACCAGCGGCAGCGCCGGCATGCTGATGACTTTGCCGAGGATCGCGGTGAAGCCCCACAGGATCACACAGAAGTGGATCTGCAGCCAGGCGGTGCGGGTGGCGGCGGAGCTGGTCGTCGAGACGCTGGTCATCGCGAGCCTGTTGTGGGAGGTCGCGCATTATCGTCTGAATGGGCTGTAGCTCCAGTGCTGGGACGCTCATCGATTTGACCGCCGGATACTGGTCCGCAAAGCGGCAGCGGCGGGGCAAACACCGGCATCGCCGGCCCACAGAGCGCCAACCCGCACCCGGCATCCCCGTAGGAGGGCCTTCAGACCCGAGCTCCGGAGCCGCCAGCACACAGCCATCGGGCCTGAAGGCCCTCCTACAGAGGGCGCCCGGTAGCCGGCCGCCGCGGCCGCCGGCCTGCCGCCAAAGGAATGACCATTTCGAAGCATCTTGCTTTCCCCCTGCCTTGCCGAAGTTCTGGGCGTTGACGGTCAGCCCGCTTGCGAGCGGCATGTGTGGTTGCCCAGTCCCCACGATCCAGCGGGTCAGGGATATCAAAAAGCGTAGCTGTATTGAAAGTGAAAATTGTGATTGACACCGGGTACAAAGTGGATGAGGCTCTCGTGGCTTACAGGGCGAGCGGTGTATCCCAATGAACGCGATGTGCCCAAGTGCATTTGGGGCTTGAGATTCGCGGTCTCCAAACTGCTTCATTTCTCGAATGCAACGTCAAGGATGTCGATATGCTGCAGTGCGCACTACTACGCCAACGCGCTTCCGATTCCATTTTGCTCGCACATCGCCTGCGGAGGCCCTGGTTGCAATGGATCTGCGCAGGTGCGCTCGTCCTCTGCGCATGGGTCGTCATGACCGATTCGGCGTATGCACAGGGCATCGACCCCGCCAGGTTTTGCTATCTCTAGGCCAGTACGTCGAGTGCGGTGTGCAGCGATACGCTGCAGGACGCTGAAGCAACCATGAGAACCGACCCGTACTTCCTGCCGGTGGCGGCGTATCTGGAAAGAATGGAACTCGGCATATCGCTGTCTGCAACCAATCGAAACAACGCGCAGGCAGTTTTTTATTACCAGGCGAAACATCGCGCACCGACGACGACATACACGATGTATGCGGCGCTGCTGACGACAGCTGCGGGCAACGGCGGCTTCGGCTGTACGCCGGCAGCGCAAGACCCGAATGCTCCTTATACGGACTGGTGCGATAGCGAGGCGAACCTGCTGACGAAAGCGGAGGAGCGGCTGTCGGCCACCGACCTGGCCGGCTGCAGGATCCTGGGTACGACACTGACGCAGGACTATTCCGCGGAACCTGTAAGGAATATCGAGCGTGATTCAGCGAACCCGCGGCGCGGCTTGATCAACGTAGGCATCGGTTACGGCGCGCTTTATCGGACCTACCGCACCGACGCAAGCTGCCCGGATGGCACGCCGGTCTCACAGTCGATCGAGTGGCGGGTCCAGAGACACACGACTTTTCTGTGCGACAGTGTTTTTATATCGGACGCCACGAATGTCGCGTCGGCAGATGGCTTGTGGTGTCTACCGAGCAACGGAGATATCGCTGCGATTGTGGGCCCATTGAAGCAATGCGCCAGCTGTCCCGGCAGTCCCAACCCGATCTATCCTGCGACCGGCGAAAAAGCACGACAGGAGTCGGATTTCGACTTTGCCGGGCGATCGTTCACCCGCTATTACCATTCGCTGGGCCAGTTCCGCACGAACCCTGCGTTCGCACTGAACTGGACACACACGTACAGCGATAGAGTCTCTGGCATCGCTGGTTTCCCCACTGTCGGGGTGGTCGATGGCCAAGGCTACTTCGAGTCCTATACCGACATCGGGGGCGGGCGCTATCGCGGCGAGAATTCGACGGATCGCGTGATCGATGTGGTCAGTGATGGCGCGGTAGTGTGGCGGCTGCGCATGCCTGATGGCGAATTGCGCGAGTTCGACACGGATGGCCGGTTGATCGGGATACGCAACCCGAACCGGCCGCAGAGCGATGTTGTGCTCAGCTATACGGGCGGCCTGTTGACGGCGGTGACGGATGCCCAGGGCCGGCAGTTGCGATTCGAGTACGCGAACAATCTTCTGGCGCGGATCGTCAAACCCGATGGCGTTGCGGTCGACTATGGCTATGACGCCGATCTGAACCTGACCACCGTCGATGACGGCAACGGAATCCGTTCGTATCTGTATCACGAGACAGGGCTGGTCGATCCGAAGTTCGTGCATCACCTCACCGGTATCGTCGACGAGTCGATGCAGCGATACGCTACGTTTGCCTACGATGCAAAAGGGCGAGTCACGTCCAGCACCATGCTTGGCTCGCCCAACGAAGTGACGACCGCGACCTACCCAAGCGATACCCAGGCCACGATTCTCAGCGCGAATGGGGCGACCCGTACATACACGTTCGATACGGATTTGTATCGGCATGTAACAGCGACGAGTGACCCAAGCGGAACCACGTTCGCAAGCTACGATCCGACAACGGGTCAGCTGACCAGCCGCACCGACCAGCGCGGCTATGTCAACAAGTACGAATATGCTGCCGGATCGGGCTATCTGTCCGCGATGGTGGAAGCATTCGCTGAGCCAGAACAGCGCAGGCAGGAAACAACGCGCGACCTGGCGAGTCATCTCGTGACCGAGCGTCGCACCTTCGATGCTGGTGGAACGCTCAAGGCCAAGACCACATGGACATACAACGCACGCAATCAAGTGCAGACGGTCAAGGCGACCGATCCATCGGTCACGCCGAATAAAACGCGCCTCGTCACCTACGCCTATTGCGAGCAGTCTGATGTGACCGCCAACACCTGCCCGTATGTGGGCTTGCTGAAATCGGTCGAGCGCCCGAGCGCCGACATCAATATTCCCGATGTCACCACGTATACGTACTACATGTACGATCCGCCCGGCTGCGTTCCGGGCATCAGTCGCTGCTATTTCCGTAAGGATGATCTGGCGTCGGTGACCAACGCGCTTGGTGAAACAGTATGGATCAACGAATACGATGACGCCGGGCGCGCCATCTCGGTCATCAACGCGAATGGTGTCAGAAGTGAATTCGTGTATGACGCCCGCGGACGAATGACCGCGCGCAAACTGCGTGGCGCAGACGATTCGGTCGAGACCGATGACCAGATCACCTGGATCGA
>JBKJHV010000062.1:0-24010 GCA_046598445.1 Lysobacteraceae bacterium | reverse complement strand
AATCCGGTGATACGCGGTTGCAGTTCCACGCGCCGCACGTCTCCGTCCGGACCGTGCAGGTCCCATCGCTGGCGCACGTCACCCTGAGCATCAGCGAGGATGAGGTGCGCCAGCGATGGGACCTGCACGGTCCGGACGGAGACGTGCGGCGCGTGGAACTGCAACCGCGTATCACCGGATTCGATTTCCCGATGATGCAAGCGATGGCCCGCGATGGGATCGGCATCACCTTGTTGCCGGAAACTGTCTGCGCCGATGCGGTGCGTCGTGGAGAGCTTGAAGTCGTGCTGCCCCAATGGCGGTTACCGCAGGGCATCGCGCATGCGGTGTTTGCCTCACGCCGCGGGCTATTGCCGGCGGTGCGGGTGTTCATCGATTTCCTGGCGGAGAAGCTGCCCCCAATGCTGGAGGCTGCGCGCCTTGAGTGTGCGGAATGCCCGGGCGGGGTGTATCCGAAGGATTACAAGCGAGTCGAGCCAAAGACCGCTTGACGTTGGCACAAGGGGGTGGCGGAAGCGGTGAGATTCGAACTCACGGTGGGCTCACACCCACGGCAGTTTTCAAGACTGCTGCCTTAAACCACTCGGCCATCTCTCCATTTTAACGCTTGTACCTCTACGGCAGTTTGACCATCGACCTGCGGTCGATGTTCGCTTCGGCCTTCGGCCTGCGCAGTCAAGACTGTTGCCTTGAACCACTCGGCCACGCTTGCGTATTTTTTCGACTGCGGCAGAAAAAAATCCTGTCATCCCGAATCCCGGCTTCATCGGGTGAGGGATCTGCTTTCCGCAACTCCGGAAAGCGTAACAGCAGATCCCTCGCCTTTGGCTGGGGATGACAATCCGAGGGGGCGAAGCGGATTGAAGCGCCTGCGTCACTCGAACTGCCATCATCTCTACTGCCGTCACCTATCCAGTTGCGGCGACCGGACCACCCTCATACCGACTCGGCGATTTTAACCTGCTTCTCCGGCGCCATCCCACCCGGGCAGTGCAGGCAGTTGAGGCGCGAGGCCTCCAGCAGCGGCGGCAGGTTCTCGGCGAGGTAGTCGATGAACATCCGCACCGCCGGCAGCAGGCCACGGCGTGATGCAAAGACCGCGTGGCAGATGCCCATCGGCAGGCGCCAGGCGGGCAGCACCACTTCCAGTTCGCGATTGCGTACGGCGTCGGCGCAGATGGTTTCGGGAATGAGGGTCACGCCCAGTCCCTGCTTGGCCAGCGCCATCAGCATCGGGAAGTCGAAACCGGCGATGCGGGGTTTCAGTTCCACCCGGCGGATCTCGCCGCCCTCGCCCTGCAGTTCCCAGCGCTGGCGGGCTTCGTCCTCGCTCATGCTCAGCGTGGTGTGGCTGGCGAGTTCTTCCGGGTCGCGCGGCCGGCCGGCGCGGTCGAGGTACTTGGGGCTGGCGACCAGCAGTTCCTGGATCTGGCCGAAGCTGCGCATCACCAGACTGCCATCGTCGTCGAGCTTGGCGCGGACACGGATGGCGACGTCGAAACCTTCGTTGATCACGTCAACGCGGCGGTTGTTGACGTGCAGTTGCACGCGCACCAGCGGGTAGCGGGCGAGGAAATCCGGCAGCAGTTTCGGCATCAGCTCCTGGGCGATGCCCACCGGCACGCTCACCCGTACGAGGCCGCGCGGTTCGGCGCTGAGCCGGTCGACCACTTCGCGTGCGGCGCTGGCTTCGGCGAGCATCGACTGCGCATGGCGGTAGACGCTCTGGCCCACGTCGGTCACCGCGAAGCGCCGTGTCGAACGCTGCAACAGGCGCGCGCCCATGTCGGTTTCGAGCTGGCTGATGCGGCGGCTGAGACGCGATTTCGGGATGCCCAGCGCACGTTCGGCGGCGGCGAACCCGGAGTGTTCGACCACCATCGCGAAGTAATAAAGGTCGTTGAGATCGTTCATCTCTATTTTTCCATATACAGAACGCTGGCGCGCATTGAAGCAATTTTCACGCATTCGTGCAATGTAAGCGGTCTCAGGCCCCAGCCGGCCTTGCCCCGGCCCGGCCCGGCCCAGCTCAGCTGCGTCCTGACGTTTAGCGCGCAGCAGACGTTGGAGAACGCGATCCGCCGCGCCGAACCGGTGCGTCCGAGAGCAACGCTGCCGACGACAACGCAGTCGCAGCCGCAGCCGTCCGCCAGACCGCCCCCAGGCGAACGCGAACGCGCGCGAACTCCTGGACCGGTTGCGCGTCGATCGAAACAGATCTGCGCGACACGCTGGGGCGTTATCGCGCTACGTTCGGCGCCAATCAACAAGACATCGCAGGCACGCTCGGCGATCTGGCGCAACTGCCGTTCTGCGCGGCGAATTCGCGGGCTCCGAATCCTCCGCCGCCAGCGCGATTGCGCAGGTGCCAATGAATAACACAGAGGCTCCCTGTTCGATTTTCCACCGTGCCACATCAGCCCCGATTTGAAAGCCAGAGCACGCGCCACCACCGCTTGAGTGCTTCGACGACATCTCCACCGTCAGGATCAGGCTCCGTCGGGCCATCCAAAGAAGTGCCGAATGCACCCGAACTCGGCTTGGGCGAATGCCCGACTGCTTTGACAGCGTCTCCGCCATCCGGATCAGGCTCGGTCGGGCCATTTGAATAAGCAACGGGCGTGCTCAAACGCGACTGCTGTATCTGTGGGTTTTGCGCGGAACCATGCCCTGGAAACACAAAAAAAATAGCGACAAGCGCAGAGCACGACAAGGTGCGAATAATTGAATGCATGGGCGCTCTCCTCGGATGGGAACGGGGATTACAAGCTGAAATGAAGCCGTGCGCAGCCTTTATTCATGAATGGCGACAGCTTCGCGCATGAGCGTACCCGTCTACCGAAGGAAAGCAAACGGCCGCACATGGCCGTCTCGACCTGCACAAGCACGTTGAAATAAGTATCTGGAATCCGGGGCGGCTTCGCGACTACCTCAATGAGCCGGCATGCAGCGTACGCGACACCGGCGCCGCAACGCCCAGATCAACCACGCTTTCCAAGGAGAACCACCATGCCCCTGTCCATCCCGCACATCACCCCCGCCCGCAGCCGCAACGCACTCTGCGCGATCGCCGCATCGCTGCTGCTCTGCGGCCCCGCATTCGCGCTGGACGCTTCCAAGGGCGTCTATCGCATTCCCTACGCCAACGGCACCGAAGTCAAGGTCAGCAACGACCATAACGATCACAGCCCGCCCGGGCGCATCGACATGGGCGGCCGCGGCGGCGGCCCTTACAAGATCGTGGCTGCGGCCGACGGTTTCGTGCGCCATGTCGTCGACGGCTTCGACAAACGTCTCGACTGCGATGGCCTGGCCGCTGCCGACAAGAAGAACAACTTCGTCTGGATCGAGCACGCCAACGGCGAATGGACCAAGTACACGCATATGCGCAAGGGCTCGTCCAGCGGCAAGGCCAAGCTGAAGGTCGACCAGTTCGTCGAAGCCGGCACCTATCTGGGCGACGAGGGCGATGTCGGCTGCGCCAGCGGCGATCACCTGCATTTCGAGGTGGGCGTACCGAAGGCCTCCGGCGGCATCAGTGCGGTCGGCGGCTTTCTCACCGACAACAGCTGCAGCAAACGCAACCGCATCCCACGGATCTGCGGCATCGGCGACGGCCGCTTCGTCAGCGGCGAGAGCTACGACGCACGCAACGTGCCCGGCGCGATCGAGCCCGGCGCGAAGGAAGTGGCGCGTCACGGCGTGCCGGCGCGCGATTATCAATGTCTGTTCGATCAGGCATCGATGGCCGGCTATGCGTTGGAATGGATCGACGGTTTCAGCGTCGGCGGCGATGTGCGCTACAACGCGATCTTCCGGCCGGCGGGCATCACGCCGTGGCAGGCAGTGCATGGTTTGAACGCGACGCAGTACCAGCAGCGTTTCGATCAGTTCACCGGTCAGGGCTATCGCCCGACCATGGTCGAAAGCTACGCCAGCGAAGGCGGCGTGCGCTATGCGGCGATCTTCCGCAAACAGGGCGGCCCTGAAGTCACCGCATACCACGGCCTGAGCGCGCAGCAGCACCAGCAGCGCATGGATACGCTGAGCGCGGCCGGCTTCCGCCCGCGCAATGTTGCGGTGACGTCCGTCGGCGGCGAGCGTCGCTACACCGCGCTCTACGAAAAGGTCGATCTCGGCAGCTGGCAGTCGAAGTCCCAACTCACAGCGAACGAATACCAGCAGGCCTTCACCGCGAACGACAAAGCGGGGCGCCGGCTGGTTTATGTGAATGTGTACGGCCACGGCGGCGACACCTATTTCAGCGCGATCTGGAGTTCGAAAGCCGGCGCGACCTACAAAGCACGCCACGGCCTGACCAGCGCGCAATACCAGAACGAATGGGAAGCCTCGACCGGCGCCGGCCTGCTCACCCGCGCGGTTTCCGGTTACTCGGAAGGCGGCAGCGCACGGTATGCCGCGATCTGGCGCAAATAGGCGCCGACGCGCGCTGCCGCAAAGACAACGCATTTCATCCACATCCATCATCGCTATCCAACAGGACATCCCATCATGAACACCACATTCCCGAACACCCCTTCAACCAAGACCAAGCGCCACCGCGCCAGATTCGCCGCGAACACGCTCGCCCTTGTCGGTCTGTCGATGCTGGCGCTGCCGGCGGCCGCAGTCGACTGGGTCGCGCGCCACGGCCTCACGTCTGCCCAGTACCAGAGCGCCTTCGAAGACTTCACCGGAAAAGGCTTCCGCCTGAAATCGATCTCCGGCTACGACAGCGGCGGCGCGCGCTACGCCGCGCTGTGGAGCAAAGCTCCCGGCCCGGCGCAGGCCGCGCGCCACGGTCTGAATCCGCAGCAGTACCAGGCCGCGTTCGATGATTATTCGAAGAAGGGTTACCGCCTGAGCTACGTCAACGGCTACACGGTCGGCAACCAGCCGTTCTATGCCGCTATCTGGGAAAAATCCGGCGGCCCCGCGCGCGCCGCGCGCCATGGCCTCACCGCCGACCAGTACCAGGCCGCGGTCAACGAGATGAAAGCGCAGGGCTTCATGCCGTCGCACCTCAGCGTGCTCAGCATCAACGGCTCGCCGCGCTTCGCGGCGATCTTCGACAAGAACGCGCCCGCCACCGCCGCACGCCACGGTCTGTCGGCATCCGAATACCAGACCGCGTTCGACGACTACGCCCAGAAAGGCTATCGCCTGAAAGTCGTCAGCGGCTACAAGCAGGGCAACGCCGATCGCTATGCCGCGATCTGGGTCAAGACCGGCGGCCCGCAGTGGTCGGCGCGTCACGGCATCCCCGGCGGCAACTACCAGCACGTGTTCGACAACTACACCTACGCGAGCTGGGAACCGCAGTACATCCAGGCCTTCAATTCCACCAGCGGCGTGCGTTTCAACGGCATCTGGGAGAACACCGCGTTCAAGGCCAGCGATCTGGCGCTGATCGACAGCAAGGTCCGCGCATACATGAAGGCCAACGACGTGCCGGGCATGTCGATCGCGATCAGCCTCAACGAACGCCTCGTCTACGCCTCGGGCTACGGTAATGCCGACGTCGAGAAAGGCGAGGCGGTCGGCACCTCGCACCGTTTCCGCATCGCCAGCGTGTCCAAGCCGATCACCCGGGTAGCGGTGGCGCGCGTGATCGCAGACACCAGCCTTGAGATGAACTCGAAGGTCTTCGGCAACAACAGCGTGCTGGGCGGTCAGTTCTCGACGCCGGCCAACAACCCGAAGATCGTCGACATCACCGTCGAACACCTCATCGGCCACCGCGCCGGCCTGGTCAACGTCAACAAGGACGGCGCCAAGAGCGACCCGATGTTCGCGTACACCGGCACCGATCACAAAGGCCTGATCGAGTGGACGTTGAAGAATTATCCACTGGGCTATACGCCGGGCGCGGCGAGCTACGACCCGGACAACGATCCGAAGACCAACGAGATGTATTCCAACTTCGGTTATTCGCTGCTCGGCCGGGTGATCGAAGCACGCACCGGCAAGGGGTATGAGGCCTACGTGCGCGACACTATCCTCAAGCCGGCCGGCGCGCCGGGCATGGTCATCGGCGGCGACAAGGAAGCCGACCGCAAGAGCAACGAAGTGAAGTATTACGGCGGCGGCGCGTACTCCAGCGTCAAACCGCAGCGCTTCGACGCGCACGGCGGCTGGATCGCCACGCCCATCGACCTGCTGCGCTTCCTGCGCCACGAAAGCGTGCTGGGCAATTCCTATGCGCATTACGGCGAGATGAGCGGCACCACGTCGGTATTGCGCCGCCGCAGCGACGGTTTCAGCATGGCCGCCACGTCCAACAAATCGAACGACAGTACCGGCGCGATGAACACGATGCTGACCGAGATCGTGGAAGGCGTGTCGAAGTGGCCGGACGGCGATCTGTTCTGAGTCGCGCCTCCGGAATCGTAGCCCGGGTAAGGCCAAAGGCCGCACCCGGGGCTTTTCAGGGAGAAATGCCGCGCGTTATCCCGGGTGTGCTTTGCACACCCGGGCTACGAAAAACTGCCGCATTGCGGCTTTTTTGCTTCAGGCAACAGCCGATGGACTGGAAGCACGCCGCGAAATCGTAGCCCGGGTGCGCCACGCGCACCCGGGGCTTTTCGGAGGGAGATGCCGCGTGTCATCCCGGGTGTGCTTTGCACACCCGGGCTACGAAAAACTGCGGAACTCGGCCAAGGTCGAAGTCCGCACACGGAAATCTTCGGAAGCCGATGCCTCACGTCATCCCGGGTGCGCTTGCGCACGCGGGCCACGAAAAACTCCCGCATTGCGGTTTTTTTTGCTTCAAGCGACAGCCGACGGATTCGAAGCGCGTCGCGAATTTGTAGCCCGGGTGCGCCACGCGCACCCGGGGCTCTTCGGAGGGAGATGCCGCGCGTCATCCCGAGTGCGCGTTGCTTACCCGGGCTACGGGGTCGGCGTGCTGTGAGTCGCGTAGCGGATCAGGCGATCTTTTCGAGGCCGCCCCGCCCAGGACGAACCATTAGACCCGACGATGATCAAGCCGCGCGCGCGGCCGACGAGAGTGAAGCAACAAGTGTGTCGGGTCACACGATCAAGCGATGAAGGTCGCACCACCCATGTAACCGCGCAACACTTCGGGCACGGTGATCGAGCCATCCGCGTTCTGGTAGTTCTCCATCACCGCGATCAACGCGCGACCGACCGCTACGCCCGAACCGTTGAGCGTATGCACCAGCTCCGGTTTGCCGGTCGCAGGATTACGCCAGCGCGCCTGCATGCGCCGCGCCTGGAAATCGCCGCAGTTCGAGCACGAGGAAATTTCGCGATAGGTATTCTGCGACGGCAGCCAGACTTCGAGGTCGTAGGTCTTCTGCGCCGAGAATCCCATATCGCCGGTGCACAGCAGCACCTTGCGGTACGGCAGGCCGAGCTTTTCGAGCACCGTCTCCGCGCACTTCGTCATGCGCTCATGTTCGGTGTCGCTTTCCTCTGGTCTGGCGATAGTCACCAGCTCCACTTTCTCGAACTGGTGCTGACGGATCATCCCGCGGGTGTCGCGCCCGGCGCTGCCGGCTTCCGCGCGGAAGCACATCGAGTGCGCGGTCATGCGTAGCGGCAGGCGCTCGGCGTCGAGGATTTCGTCGCGGACGATATTGGTGAGGGGGACTTCGCTGGTTGGGATGAGGTACTTATCCTGATGGTCCTTCTCAATGATTTCACGCAACGAGTCATAGACACCATGCAGTGCCAAGCCATCTTCACCTTGCGGGTCATCAATAACACTTCTTGAATTTTTAACCTGTTTGCACGAAAAAATAAGCTCTTCGAGCTTGTCCTTTTTGGCGAGGATACGATTTCCATACTCGTCATATGGTTTCATCGTAAAAAACAAGTCCTCCTCGAACTTCGGCAACTGCCCCGTCCCACGCATCGAATCCGCATTCACCAGCAGCGGTACATTGGTTTCTTCATACCCATGCGTGTCGGTGTGCAGATCGAGCATGAACTGCGCCAGCGCGCGGTGCAGGCGCGCTAACTGGCCACGCAGCACGGTAAAGCGCGCGCCGCTGAGCTTGGCGGCGGTCTCACCGTCCAGCCAGCCGTTGCGGGCGCCGAGTTCGACATGATCCTTGACCTCGAAATCGAACGCGCGCGGCGCGCCCCAGCTGTGTTGTTCGACGTTGCCGGTTTCGTCACTGCCAGCCGGCACCGATTCATGCGGCAGATTCGGAATGCCCGCCGCGATAGCCTCGATCGCGTGCTTGATCTCGTCCAGCCGCGTCTCGCTGGCTTTCAACTCTTCGCCGAAACCCGCGACCTCCGCCATCACCGCCGACACATCCTCACCCTTGGCCTTGAGCATGCCGATCTGCTTGGACTTCGTATTGCGCAGGTTCTGCAGCTCCTGCGTGCGAACCTGAAGTTGTTTGCGCTCGGACTCCCACTGCTGCAGCGCGGCGACATCGAGGTCGTAACCGCGGGTCTCCTTGAGGCGGGCGGCCAGGATTTCAGGTTGGTTGCGTAGCAGGACGGGATCGAGCATGGGGGCATCGCGAAGCGTGACGGGACGCGGATTATCGCCCGAAACCCGGTCTGAACGCCGCCGGGATGAATGGAGCCCCACCGCGGAACCCGTGCCACAATCGGGCCACCTCCGCGCCAACGGCCTCCCGAATGTCGACTGTTCAGCCCACGACGCCGCAAGGCATGCCCCCGCAGAAATCGCCGCCCGGACCGTCGTGGCGATCGCATTTCCGCCTGTCGCGCCGCGCCTGGCTGATGGTGGCCACCGGATTCGGCGCCGGCTTCCTGGTGTTCCTGATTCTGTGGCTGGACATGCGCGACAACGGCAATTTCTACCGCGCCGAAGACAAGACCAAGAGTGTCGATGGCCAGGTGTTCGAGCCCCTGCCCGCACCTATGTCCGGTGGCGACCGTAGCGCCAGCGGCCTGTCCGAAGCGGCCGAGGACGCGCTTCGCAACCCGCGCCCCTTGCCGCCGCCGGTGGCCGCACCGTCCCCGACCAATGTCCCCACGCAGGGCCCGGTCGCCGACGGTTCGCAGCAGAATGCCCTGCCCACCTCCGACCTGGCCCCCGGCAGCGTGCCGGTCGCGATCTCCAAACCCGCCCCGAGCTACCCCTCCGACGCGCTGCGCAACGGCGAGACCGGCAAAGTCGTGGTCCGGATCGAAGTCGGCGCCGACGGCGAACCCACCGCAGTCAGCGTCGTCACCCGCAGCGGCTCGCGATCGCTGGATCGCGCCGCCGTGCAGGCCGCGAAACGCTGGCGCTTCCGCCCGGCGCAGGAGAACGGCCGCGCCGTCGCAAGCGCGGTGGAAGTCCCGATGGCATTCGCGCTGGATGGGCGCTGACCCGCTTTTGTAGAGAGGCCTTCAGGCCGCCGCTCGATCAACGCAACCTTTTCGTCTGTCATCCCGAACGCATGTGAGGGATCTGCTTCTGCGTTTCTCGAAGCCGACATATGAAAAACAAGCAGAACCCTCCACGGGCTGCGCCCGTGTTCGGGATGACAGGAGTTTTTGATTAAGCCTCGCGCAGCGAGAAACCCACGCCCCGCGCGAGGGTGTCGAACCCCGGAAACGACGTCGCGACATTGGCGATATCGCCGATCCTGAATTCGCCGCCGCAGCGTTGACCGGCGATGGCGGCGGCCATCGCGATGCGGTGGTCGCCGTGGCTGTCGATGACGACAGGCGTGTGCGGGTCGAGCGCAAATGGGCTGCCGCCTGATGCGCAGCCATGGATGACCGCGCCATCGTCGAACTCGTCGACGCGGATGCCCAGCGCCCGCAGCGCGGCCGACATCGTCGCGAGGCGGTCGGATTCCTTCACTCGCAGTTCGGCGGCGCCGCTGACGCGGGTACTGCCGCTGGCGCAGGCTGCGGCCACGAACAGCGCCGGGAATTCGTCGATCATGTCCGGCACCAGCGCCTCGGGCACTTCAATGCCTTGCAACGGCGCTGCGCGCACGCGCAGATCGGCGACGGCTTCGCCGCCCTGATTGCGCGCGTGGCTTTCGACGATATCGGCGCCCATCATCCGCAGCGCCTGCAGCAGGCCGGTGCGTCGCGGGTTCATGCCGACCGCTTCGAGTATGAGATCCGAACCGGGAATCACGCTCCCCGCGACCAGGAAAAACGCGGCAGACGAGAAATCCGCCGGCACCGACACGTCGGTCGCGCGCAGTGCGTGACGCGCATCCGCGCCACCGCGGATGCGCGCGAGGCCAGGCGAGAATTCGATCGGCCAGCCGAATGCGGACAGCATGCGTTCGGTGTAGTCGCGGGTAGGATGCGGTTCGCGCACGGTGGTATCGCCGTCGGCGTACAGCCCGGCCAACAGCAGCGCCGACTTCACCTGCGCGCTCGCGACCGGCAGTTCGTAATCGATGCCCTGCAGCACCGCACCGCCACGGATGCGCAGCGGCGGCAGGCCACCGGTGTCGCTATCGATGATCGCGCCCATCTTCATCAACGGATCGATCACCCGCCGCATCGGCCGCTTCGACAGCGAAGCGTCGCCGATGAGCGTGGTGTCGAAGGCCTGTCCCGCAAGCACGCCTGCGAGCAGACGCATGCCGGTACCAGCATTGCCGCAGTCCAACGCATCGGCGCTGGCGCGCAACCCGCGCAGGCCGACGCCGTGCACGATCCGCGACTGCGACGACGGCGCTTCAATCTTGACACCCAGTTGTTGGAATACCGCAGCGGTGGCGCGGGTGTCCTCGCCTTCGAGGAAACCGTCGATCCGCGACACGCCTTCGGCCAGCGAAGCGAGCATGATCGCGCGGTGCGAGACCGACTTGTCGCCGGGCACGCGAATGCGCCCCTGCAGCGGCGCACCCGCGCCGACGATCCAGTCTTTTTTGTCCACGCCGCTCATGCCAATACCTTGTCGAGCCCGGCCAGCAGGCGCCGGTTTTCGTCGGTGTTGCCGACGGTGATGCGCAGACAGTGACCCAGACCGTAACCGACCATCGGCCGCAGCACGATGCCGATGTCGCACAGCGCCGCTTCGATCCGTGCGACGCGCGCGTTGTCGCCCGGCTCGGCGAACTGCGTGAGCAGGAAATTGGTCTGCGATGGAAATACGGACAAGCCGCGTGCGCGCAGTGCGGACGCGAGCGTTTCACGCTGTTCGGCGTTGCGCGCGATCACCCAGTCGAGGTGTTCGTCGTCGCCCAGCGCCGCTTCGGCGGCGGTCAGGCCGGCGCTGTTGACGTTGAAACTCTCGCGCACGCGCTCGACCACCGCGATCAGACCGGGATGCGCGATGGCGTAACCGACGCGCAGCCCCGCCAGCGCGTAGGCCTTGCTGAAGGTGCGGGCAACGATCAGGTTCGGATATTGCTTTTGCAATGCGAGCGCGGACGCCCATTCCGGCGCGTCGACGAATTCGGCGTAGGCCTCGTCGACCACGACCACGACATTCGGCGGAATCCGCGCCATGAACGCCGCAAAGGCATCGGCGGCGTACCAGGTGCCGGTGGGGTTATTCGGGTTGGCGAGATAGACCAGCCGCGTCGCATCGGTGACCGCAGCGGCGATGGCGTCGGGATCATGGCCGCGCGGCATCGCGTGATCGTCGCCGTTACACGTTGCGACACGCAGCGTGGCGCCCGCAGCCTGCGCGGCGATGGCGTAGACGGCGAAGCCGAACTGCGAGGCCACCACGTCGACGCCGGGACCGGCGAACACCTGGGCGAACTGCATCAGCAACTCGTGCGAGCCGTTGCCGAGCACGATCGACGCGGTGTCGACGCCATGCTTCACAGCAAGCGCGCGCTTGAGATCGGCGCCAAGCGGATCGGGATAGCGGAAGCTGTCGTGGATCACGCCGAGCACAGCTTCCTTCGCCTTCGCGCTTGGACCGTAGGGATTTTCGTTGGAACCCAATTCGATCAGGTGCTGCCCTTCGAACCGGCGCCGGAACGCGACCAGATCGTGACCAGGATCGTAGGCGCGCAAGCGCTGGATGCCGGGTTGGGCAAGTGCGCCGAAAAAAGCCTCATCCGCCTTTCCTACAGAACCCGAAATCATCGTCAGAGAACCGCCACCGGGTAGGACCCGAGTACCCGAATGTTCGCCTCGAACGCGTTGATCTCGGCCAGCGCGTCCTTCAGTGGCGATTCCTCCGCATGTCCGAACACGTCGATGAAGAATGCGTACTGCCAGAGCTTCCCATGCGCCGGCCGCGACTCGATCCGGTTCATGCTGATTCCGCGGCGGGCCAAAGGCTCAACGATGCGATACAACACACCGGGGACATGCGGCTGATCTTTGGTGAAAACGAGCAGCGAAGTGCGGTCGTTGCCAGAACTGGGAAAAGCCGAACGGCCGATCACGAGGAAGCGCGTGGTGTTGTCGTCGCGGTCTTCGATAGGACCGGCCACAACTTTCAAGCCGTAGGCTTGGCCAGCGTTCTCGCCGGCGATAGCGGCGGCATCTTCGGCGCTGCGCGCTGTGCGCGCGGCGTCGGCGTTGCTGACCACCGCGTGCTTCTCGATGTTCGGCAGATTCTCGCGCAGCCAGGCCTTGCACTGCACCAGCGACAGCGCGTGCGAATAGACCCGCTTGATGTCTTCGATGTGGCCGGTGCGCGACAGCAGGTACTGGTGCACGCGCAGTTCGACCTCGCCGCAGATCATCAGCGGTGAGGTCAGGAACAGATCGAGCGTGGACTGAATGGTGCCGGTGCCGGAATTCTCCACTGGCACCACGCCGAAATCGGCGTGCCCGCTGGCGACTTCATCGAAGACTTCTTCGATCGTGGTCAGCGGCAGCGCCTTGGCCGAGTGACCGAAGTGTTTGTACACCGCCTGCTGCGAAAAGGTGCCCTCCGGACCGAGAAAGCCGACTTTCAGCGGCTCCTGCTGGGCCAAACACGCGGACATGATTTCGCGAAACAGCCGCACCAGCACTTCGTCCGTCAGCGGGCCTTCGTTTCGATCGATGACACGGCGCAGCACCTGCGCCTCGCGTTCGGGGCGGTAGTAATCGACCGCAGCCGCGAGCTTGCCCTTGGCCTTGCCGACCTGATGCGCCCACAGCGCGCGCTCGGCGATGAGGCTCTGGATCTCGCGGTCGATGCCGTCGATCTGCGTGCGCACCGACAGCAGATCAGGCTTGCCCTGGGCGTCGAGCGGAATCTCCACCGAACCCTTGGCGACGGCCTGCGCTTTCGGGGTTTTGGGCTTGGCGGCCTTCACCGTGCGTTTGGCGGCGGGTTTCGCAGCCGGTTTGACGGCATCGCCGCCCTTGCGTTTCTCAGCCATGGCGTTGCTGGAACTCCCGCATGAAATCGGCCAGCGCCTTCACGCCTTCGACCGGCATCGCGTTGTAGATCGAAGCGCGCATGCCGCCGAGCGCGCGATGGCCCTTGAGCGCCATCAGGCCGGCGGCCTTGGCTTCGGACAGGAAGGGCTTGTCCAGGGCTTCGTCGTGCAGGAAAAACGGCACGTTCATGCGCGAACGCGCTGCGGCGGCGACTTCGTTGCGGTAATAGCCGCCGGAGCCGTCGATCGCCGAATACAGCAGCGCGGACTTTTCGGCGCTGCGACGGGCGAATTCGGCGACGCCGCCTTCGGCCAGCATCCATTTCACGTTGAGGCCGAGCATGTACCAGTTCCAGGTCGGCGGCGTGTTGAGCATCGACTCGCCCTTGAGGTGCGAGGCGTAGTTGAAGATGTCGGCGCGCGGCTGGCCAGCACGCTCCAGAAGGTCGCGGCGCACGATCACGACCGTGATGCCGACCGGGCCGAGATTTTTCTGCGCACCGGCGTAGATCACGCCGTATTTGGAGATGTCGACCGGTTCCGAAGCGATACTGGAGCTGAAGTCGGCGACCAGCGGTACGTTACCCACGTCCGGGGTTTCACGAAATTCGACGCCGTGGATGGTTTCGTTGGCGGTGATATGGACGTAGGCCGCATCGGCCGAGAGCTGCCAGCTGTCGCGCGCTGGCACGTCGCGGAAACCACCGGCCTCGCTGGTCGCGGCTACGCGCAGATCGACGTAGGGCTTGGCCTGTTTGATCGCGGTCTTGCCCCAGTGGCCGCTGACCACGTAATCGACGACCTGGCCCGGCGCGGCGAGATTGAGCGGAATCAGCGCCTGCTGGGTGGTGGCGCCACCGCCGAGGAAGAGCACCGCGTAATCGTCGGGGATCGACATCAGCGTGCGCAGATCGGCTTCGGCTTCGGCCGCGACCTGGATGAACTCCGGGCCGCGGTGGCTGTGTTCGACGATGGACGCGCCCGAATCGCGCCATTCCAGCATCTCGGCCTGGGCCTGGCGGAGGACGCTCTCGGGCAGGGTGGCGGGACCGGCACTGAAGTTGAAGGCGCGCGACATCGGAGATTCCGTGGAATGGATTGGCCGCCGAGTATGCCGCAGCGCAGCATCGTTTTGGGAGGGTACGGGGATGCCTAAAAGAAATTTGCAGATGCCGCGCAACCGAATGCTTACTTCGCCCGTCTTATAGTCGGACCCTCTGCTCGACGGACACGCCCATGCCCCTCCCCGCTTCCCTGCGCGACGCCCTGCGCATCCCGGCCTCCGAGATCACCGACGAGGCGATCTATCGCGACCGCCGCCGCTTGCTGGGTCTGTTGGCCGCCGGCCCGGCCCTCGCCCTGTCCGGCTGCGCCGAGGCCGAGCCCCCGCCGCCGCCCAAGGTCAAGGCCAGCCCGGCGCAGCTGAAGTCGGGCTTCCGGACCACCGAGGAACTGACCCGGCTGGAGGACGTGACCAGCTACAACAACTTCTACGAGTTCGGCACCGGCAAGGCCGACCCCTCGCAGGCGGCCAAGACACTGCGGACCAAGCCGTGGACGGTTTCGGTCTCCGGCGAATGCGCCAAGCCGGGGAAACTCGATCTGACAGACCTGCTGAAAGGCCTGAAACCGGAAGAACGCATCTACCGCCTGCGCTGCGTCGAGGGCTGGTCGATGGTGATCCCGTGGCTGGGCGTGCCGCTGGGCGACGTGTTGAAGCAGTTCCAGCCGACCTCGAAGGCCAAATACGTGGCCTTCACCAGCCTGGCGGATCCGAAACAGATGCCCGGCGTGCGCTACGACTCGATCAACTGGCCGTACCGCGAAGGCCTGCGCATCGACGAGGCCATGCACCCGCTGGCGCTGCTGGCCACCGGCCTGTACGGCAAGCCGATGCCGCAGCAGAACGGCGCCCCGGTGCGGTTGATCGTGCCGTGGAAGTACGGCTTCAAGAGCATCAAATCGATCATCGAAATCAAATTTGTCGAGAAGATGCCGCCGACCGCCTGGAACGACCTGCAGCCTTCGGAATATGGCTTTTTCAGCAATGTGAACCCGAACGTGGACCACCCGCGCTGGAGCCAGAAAAGCGAACGCCGGATCAGCGGCACCGCCAGCAAGCTGTTCGCCGAGCGCGTCCCGACCCGCCTGTTCAACGGCTACGCCGAGCAGGTGGCGGGGATGTACAAGGGTCTCGATCTGAAGAAGTGGTTCTGACATCGCCAAGCACCGCCTGTAGGAGGGCCTTCAGGCCCGAGCTTTTAGGCGGATCATTGCGAAACATCGTTGAATCGACGTAAAAGCTCGGGCCTGAAGGCCTCCTACGGAATCCCGGCATCATCGCAACCGGATCACATGCCCAAAACCTCCCCCCGCCTCATCGCCGCCAAAACCCTCGTCCATGCGCTGTGCCTGACGCCCTTGGCGATCCTGGCCTGGCAGTTCTGGGATGTGTTCAAGACCGGCAGCGATGCCCTCGGCGCCGACCCCGTGGCCGAAGTCGAGCATCGTCTTGGCCTGTGGGCGCTGCGCTTCCTGATGATTGCGCTCGCGGTCACGCCGCTGCGACAGCTGACCGGCCAGGCGGTGGTGATCCGCTTCCGGCGCATGCTCGGGCTGTACGCCTTCGCCTACGCCACCCTGCACTTCGCGGCTTATCTGGGCCTTGATCTGCGCGGCTATTGGCTGCAGATCTTCGAGGAAATCGCCAAACGGCCTTACATCACCGTCGGCTTCGCCGCCTGGCTGCTGCTGGTGCCGCTGGCGATCACCTCGACGCAGGGCTGGATCCGTCGACTCGGCCGGCGCTGGGGGCAGTTGCACAAGCTCGTCTACGCGATCGGCGTACTGGCGGTGCTGCATTTCTGGTGGCTGGTGAAATCCGACATCCGCGAGCCGGCGCTGTACGCCGGAATCCTCACCCTGTTGCTGGGCTGGCGGCTGTGGAAGTGGTGGCGGAAACGCGCACCGGCTGCGGTACGCTCAACCGCCGCCCAACAGCAATAACGCGGCAATCACCGAAGCCAGCAGCGCCGCCGCCAGCAGCAGCCACGGCAGGCGCCGGCCGCGACGACGCGGTGGCGGCGGATTTTCAGCAGCGTCTTCACCATCCGTAGTCCGGGTCAACAGCGACGTATTGCTGGCCGGCGCTTCGATCACGAAGCGGTGATGCACATCGAACACGATCTGATCGCCCGGCGACAGCAACGCATCGCGCATCGGTTCGCCGTTGACCACGCTGCCGTCGCCGCTGCCGAAATCGCGCAGCACCACCTGGTTGCCGATCATCTCGATCCGCGCGTGACGCTCGGCGAACGCCGGGTCGTCGATGCGGATATCGGCCTCGTCGCTGCGACCGACCAGCCGCGGCGCTTCCAGGGTGAAACTGCGGCCGTGGTAGCGGCCGCCCACACCGCGCACCAGCACCCGGCAGTCGCCGCGGAATTCGCCCGGGACATGGCGCAGCGCGTCTGGCAACGCTTCGACGGCGCGGGTCGAGATCAGCAGTATTTCGACGCCGTCCAGATAGATCGCATCGCCCAGCCGCAGCATCGCCATACGCTGGACCGGGCGTCCATTGACGTGGATGCCGCGGGCGCCGTCGGCGACGGTCATCCACACGCCGCGACGATCGACGAACAGCCGGATCGACGGGGCTTCATCATCGCCCACCAGACCGACGGTATCGCCGATGCGGCCAATGGCATGCACGCCGGCGCCGAGCGGCATTTCGGGGTGGTGGTGTTCGGGGAAACGGAGTTTCAGACCTTCCATGCGGCCGCAATCTACCATGGGTTCCGGACTTCGGGCCTTGGAACCGCAGCCCTCTATCAGCACAATACCGGACAATACCGCCATATACCGGCCCAGGAGAGACCCATGTCCATCGATATCCGCCATTCGCATTCGCTGCCGCACGCCAAAGCGCGCAAAGCGGTGGAAGAAGTGGCCAAGAAACTCGCCGAACGCTTCGAATTCGACTACGCCTGGGAAGGCGACGACATGCGTTTCAGCCGCTCCGGCGTCGACGGCAAGATCGCGCTGCTGCCAAAGGAACTGCAGGTCACCGCGAAACTCGGCTTTCTGGTGTCGGCGTTCCAGGGTCCGATCGAAAAAGAAATCCGCCTGGTGCTGGACGAACGTTTCACCTGAATAGCTGAAGAGAGAGCCGATCCAGCGATTCCTTCGGCTCAGCGGTTGCGCATGCGTTTCCGCTTCGCGCCCGGCTTGCGCGTATCCGCCGGCGGCGCGAACGGTTCCGGATCGCCAGCGAACAGCCGGCGCGAGATCTCACGTTCGCCGCGCTCGATATCGGCGATGAAGGCGGCCACGTCGTCGAGCTTGGCGTAAGCGCCGAAGCCCCGCTCCAGAAACGACTGCAGCTCGCCGAAGCCGGCCGCGCGCGCCGGACCACGCAGCACGCCCAGCAGCGTCGCGACCCCGCGACCGCGCAGCGCATGCCCCAGGCCATAGCCGGCGACCGCGATCAGATCGATCTGATGCGAGCGCAGCCGCTTCAGCCCGACCTCACGATAAGCGCGACCGTACAGCACGTCGTCCAGGGTGGTCCGCCGCGGCGCCAGCCGATGCAGCGCTTCGGCCATGCGCAGATCGAAGGCATGGCTGAGCACGCCCAGTTCGATCGCATCGGCCAGCGTTTCCAGTAGCGTCTGCGGCAACAGCCGCTGCATTCTCGGCACCACCCGGGCGATGTCGGCATCGCGGCGGCTGAAATCGCGGTCGCCGTACAGGTCGGTCAGAAAGAATTCCGCCGCAGGCCTGCGCTTCGGGTCATCCATGAACCCCTCGAAGCTGACCGCGAGACGTTCGGCCTGCCAGCGCCGCAGCTCGTGCAGCCAGCGCAGGCCGTTGCGGGGTTCGCGCACGGGGTCGTAGACCGCATCGTGCCAGGCCAGTCTTCGGGCCAGCAGCACGCTCAAGGTTCGTTTGTCGAGCCGTCGCCGGCCGTGCACAAGGTCTGGAGTGGCGATCTTCATCGGCGACGATCATCGGCCGCGCGTCGTCGTGCGGCAAGCGCCACGCGTGCAGCGTGCAAATCGCAATCGACTTTCTTCTTTTCGATCAAGAGCTTGAATTGAACGATCGAGACCGCGAACGCACCCGACCAAAGTGCAGGCGCCGCCTCTGCGGCTTTCGGCTACACTCGGACCGTTCCCCTACGTATTGCATTGCATGCTCTCACTCCACGCCGCCCGGCGTCCGGTCCCGGCCAAATCCGGCAAGCGCAAACCCACCTCCAATACGCCCGCTCCGAGCACCGCGCGGATCGGCCTCGCCATCGCTGGCGGCGGCCCGATCGGCGCCATGTACGAACTGGGCGCCCTGCGTGCGCTGGACGATGCACTGGACGGCGTCGACCTGACGCGCATGGACTGTTACGTCGGCGTCAGCAGCGGCGCATTCCTCGCCGCCGGCCTGGTCAACCGCATGACCACCACCGAGATGTGCCGGATCTTCATCACCGGCGACAGCGACGACGTGCATTTCCGGCCGGAAACCTTCCTCCGCCCGGCCATCCTGGAATACGCGCGCCGCGCATCGGCCCTGCCGCGGCTGACCATGGAATGGTGGAGCAGTCTGCTCAACCCGCGCGACTCGCGGCTGTCCGACCTGATGCAGCGTTTCGGCGGACTGGTGCCGGCCGGATTGTTCGACAATTCCGAAATCGAGCGTTTCCTGCGCGAAATCTTTTCGCGTCGCGGCCGCAGCAACGATTTTCGTCAGCTCGACCGCGAGCTGTATGTAGTCGCGGTGGATCTCGACAGCGGCGAAGCCGTGCGTTTCGGCGCCGGCGAGTGGAAAGACATCCCGATCTCCAAAGCGGTGCAGGCCAGCGCCGCGCTGCCGGGCCTGTATCCGCCGGTGGAAGTGCGCGGCCGCCACTACGTCGACGGCGCGCTGCGCCGGACCATGCACGCCTCGGTGCTGCTGGAGCGCGGCATCGATCTGCTGATCGGCATCAACCCGCTGGTGCCGTTCGACTCGACCCGGGTCGACAGCGATGCCGGGCGCCGCGGCGAAGTCGATCCGCACCGGATCTGGCAGGGCGGCCTGCCCGCAGTGATGTCGCAGACCTTCCGCACACTGCTGCAATCGCGCATGCAGGTAGGCCTGGCGAAATACACGCAGCAATACCCGGGCATCGACCAGTTGATCTTCGAGCCGAATTCCAACGACGGCGAGATGTTCTTCACCAATGCTTTCAGCTTCTCCAATCGCCGCCGGGTCTGCCAGCTGGGCTACCGCAACACCCTGCAGGATCTGCGCAACCGCGCCGAATCCCTGCGCCCGGTGCTGGCCGCGCACGGCATCGGTCTGCGCGACGAGGTGCTGCACGACAAGCACCGCACGGTGCTCAGCAACCTCGGCAAGGCGCCGCCGCGCAGCACCGAAACCACCGCCCGCCTGCGCCGTGCGCTGGACGAGACCGAGCACCTGATCCGGCAGCGCGATCGCAGTTGATCGAAAGCCGCAGCTGATCGACCGCAGGCTGAAGCTTCGACGCAACCCGGCGCGCCGGCACAGCGCTTGGTTTGAATATTTCCTCGTGTGAATACTCTAGACAACTCCTCCATTCTGCTGCGCAATCGATCACGCGCCCGCTTGGAGGGCATATGGCCAAGTTCAAGAAGACCACCGCAAAGAAGACCACCGCGAAAACCGACGACGCGCAGGCGCATGCCGAGCGCATGTCCAAGTCGCTGAGCGAATCCGCACAGCAGATCTGGCTCGCCGGCGTCGGCGCCTTCTCGCGCGCGCAGGCCGAAGGCACCAAGCTGTTCGAAGGCCTGGTGAAGGAAGGCATGGGTCTGGAGCAGACCATGCGCAAGTTCGCCGGCGGCCGCGCCGAAGTGGTCCGCGATGTGGTGGAAAACCGCGTCGGTCAGGCCCGCGAGCGCGCCACCGACACCTGGGACAAGCTGGAAAAGGTCTTTGAAGACCGCGTGCAGCGCGCCCTGGTCAAGCTTGGCGTGCCGAGCCGCGAAGACCTCAACGATCTCAGCAGCCGCGTCGAAGGTCTGACCGCAGAACTGCGTCGCCAGGGCGGCAAGCCGGCCGCCGCGCCACGCAAGGCCACCAAGGTCGCGAAAGCCACCAAGGCCGCGAAAGCCACCAAGGCCGCGAAAGCGCCGAAAGCTGCGAAGGCTCCCGTCAAGCGCGCCCGCAAGAACGCCGCGCCGAAGGAATAATTCCCGACGCGCAAAGAGTGAACGAAGCCGGGCAGCCTCCGTTGCCCCGCTCCGCGCATTCCGATCAGATTGACCGCAACAGCTGCAACGCTCTCTCTCGTGTCGCGAAAGCGACACTCCAATTGGTGGCCACCGGCCGCTTTTTGACCCGCCAACCCGCAACGTATGCCGTAGTTCCCCTCCCCTCACGGCTTCAGGTTGGCGGGTTTCTTTTGTCCGGCGAAAAATTCCCGCCGTATCAGCAGGTCACAGACAAAAGGCAGCCTCGCGGCTGCCTTTTGTATTTTCGCGAATCGCTTTCGCAGGGGCGGATCGCTTTACCAGTGCACGCCGCGCATCAGCGATGCGAACGCGATCTGCTCCTGGCTGGGCTGGGCTTCCTTCAGCGCCTTGCGGTCGCCCTTGGCCGCAGCCGAATCCGGGAACAGCTCGAACGCGGTACTCATGACCACCTCGTAGGCCTTCGGCGCGACCGCATTGAGCAGTGCCGAGAAAATGCCCAGACGGGTCGCGATGCGGCTGGGCTTCTCGATGATGCCCTTCACCACCATATCCGCGGCCTCGTCGGGGCTCAGCGTCGGCACGCTTTCGTACATCTTGGTCGGCGCGATCATCGGCGTGCGCACCAGCGGCATGTTGATGGTCGTGAAGCTGATGCCCTTGCCCGACAGTTCACCCTGCGCACAGCGGCTGAACGCGTCCAGCGCCGCCTTCGAAGCGACATACGCCGAAAAGCGCGGCGAGCTTGCGAGCACGCCGATCGAGCTGATGTTGATGATGTGACCCTTGCGGCGCTGGATCATCGCCGGCATGAAGCCCATGATGAGCCGCAGGGAGCCGAAATAGTTCAGCTGCATGGTGCGCTCGAAGTCGTGGAAGCGGTCGTAGCTCAGTTCGATCGAACGGCGGATCGAGCGGCCGGCGTTGTTCACCAGGATATCGACGTGGCTGTGATCCTTGAGGATGGCTGCGACCAGGCGATCGCAATCGGCCATGTCGGCGAGGTCGGCGGTATAGGCGAAGACTTTGCCGCCCGTCTTCTTCATCGCATCGCGGGCCTTGAACAATTCCTCTTCGCCGCGGGCCACAATAATTGTGGTCGCACCGGCTTCGGCCACGCGTTGCGCGGTCGATAGGCCGATACCCGACGAGCCGCCGGTAATGACGACCACCTTGCCCTTGACCTTGCCCTTCAAGGTGCGGTCGATGAACAGATCCGGGTCGAGGTGACGTTCCCAGTAATCCCACAGCCGCCAGGCGTAGCCTTCGAGCTTCGGCACCGAAATACCGCTGCCTTTCAGCGCGCGCTCGGTCTCGCGGTTGTCGAAGCGCGTGGGATAGGTGATGAACTTCAGCACTTCCTTGGGAATCTTGAAGTCGCGCAGCAGCATGCCGATGAAACGTTTGACCGGCGGCAGGTTGCCGACCGCGCCGCGCACACTGCTGGGCACGAACGCGAACATGCGCGCGTCCAGGCGCATGGTCATTTCCGGCGCATGGCCGGCGCGGGCGAAGGTATTCAGTACCTCGCCGACGCGCATCGGCTCCGGATCGACCAGATGGAAACAGTGGCCGTCGAGCTTGGGCTTGTGCGCGATGTGGTCCATGGCGTCGACCACGAAATCCACCGGCACCACGTTGATCCGGCCACCCTCGATCCCCAGCGTGGGCATCCACGGCGGCAGCATTTCGCGCAGCTTCTTGAGGAAGGTGAAGAAATAATACGGGCCGTCGATCTTGTCCATTTCGCCGGTCTGCGAGTGACCGACGACCATGCCCGGACGGTAGATCCGCCATTTGATGCGTTTTTCCTTGCGCACCAGTCCCTCGGAATCGTGCTTGGTGCGCAGATAAGGGTCGTCCAGACCCTCGGCCTCGTCGAACATGTCTTCGCGGAAGACACCCTGGTACATGCCCGCGGCGGCGATCGAGCTGGTGTGGTGGAAACATCCTGAGCCGATGACAGCGGCCAGATCCAACGCGTTCTGGGTACCGTCGACGTTGGCCTTGCGCAGACTTTCGGCGCTGGCGGTGAAATCGTAGACCGCCGCGAGATGGAAGAAATGCCTGACCTTGCCGGTCAGGGTCTTCAGTTGGGCAGCCGTCAAACCGCAGTTCGCCGCAGTCATGTCGCCATGCACCGGCACCACCCGCTTCGGATCCCAGGCCATTTTCTTGGCCAAGGCATCGTATTTCTTCTGCGAATCCTTGCGCACCAGCACATAGACCGTGCCTTTGCGCTTCAACAGGTTGCCGACCAGGAAACGGCCCAGAAACCCGGTCGCGCCGGTAACGAAATAACTCATGTCCTCGCCCTCATGAGAGTAGAACCTGCTCGGTGTCCCTTGCATGGCTCCGGGACCGCGGCGCGGTCCGTAGCGGCTAAGTTGCCAGAGCCGGCCGCCAAGAACAATCCGCAACCGTAGGGTGCCGGGTCCAAACCGCATCGACCGCACGACCGGCAACGCCCCTCGGCCGCAGCGAGCCATGCGGTTTCGTATTGACCGGCCACACCGGCCATGCTGTCATGCCCGCCTCACGGGAGAGATTGAACATGTCCGATCTGCAGAACCGTTTCGAACAAGCCGCGAAGGATATCCAGAGCCTGGCGGAACGCCCCGACAACGACACGCTGTTGCGGCTGTATGCGCTGTACAAGCAGGGCTCAGAAGGCGATGTCAGCGGCACCAAGCCCGGCTTCTTCGACTTCGTCGGCACCGCCAAGTACGAAGCCTGGGCCAAGCTCAAGGGCACCGAACAGGACGATGCCAAGAAGAAATACGTCGATCTCGTGAAGAAACTGGCCAGCTGACGCCGGCCCGACCGGGCCGCGGCGACGCCTCCTCGATGGCGCGACAGACGCGACAGCGGATCCTCGACACCTCGCTTGCGATGTTCAACACGCAGGGCGAGCCCAACGTCACGACCAACCATATCGCCGACGAGCTGGAGATCAGCCCCGGCAATCTCTACTACCACTTCCGCAACAAGGACGACATCGTCGAGCACCTGTTTGCGCGTTACGAGATACGCATCGAGGAAGCGCTGGTGTCGCCCGATGGCCGCTTGCCCACGCTCGAGGACATCTGGCTGCAATTGCACGTTGCGTTCGAGTGCATGTGGGATTTTCGTTTTATCTATCGCGACCTGGTCGACATCACCAGCCGCAATCGCAAGCTGCGCCTGCATTTTTCGCGGATCCTGAAACGCGCGACCGCCAACGCCGAAACCGTTTTGCGCGGCCTCGCTGCCAGCGGCGAGATGCGCGCCTCGCGAGCGGAGATCGAGGCGACTGCGCACAACGTGCTGCTCGTGACGAGTTTCTGGATGAGCTACAACGCGGTTCTCGGTGGGCACCTCGAACGGGAGGCCACCGACCTCACGCGCGGCATCTATCAAGTGATGATGTTGCTGGCGCCCTTCCTGCGCGATGCCGAGCGCCTGCACTTGCACACGCTCGCCGCCAACTACGTGAAGTGACGGCGGTCAAGATGAATTCGAAACGACGAGAACTCTTTCCAGAGATCGAACCCTTCGCGCAGGGCACGCTCAAAG
>JBKJHV010000015.1:0-46376 GCA_046598445.1 Lysobacteraceae bacterium | reverse complement strand
TGTCGAGATAGACGGTTTCGTTGCGGAACACGTCCTCGGTGCTGTCGCCGCCGACGCCAACGACGTACAGATCCGGTTGCCCGGGACGCTGCGGCGCGAGCCCGGCGACCGCGGATTCGATCAATACGCGCTGACGCTCGCGCAGCGCGGGATCGGTCAGACCCTTCGCCGAAAGGCCGCCCGTGGTGCCGATCAGCACCAGCAGGGAGAACAGCACGTGCGGCAGGCGGTTCATGACGTAGCGGAAGGCTCCGCGTGGCCAGTGTATCCGGGGTCGATCTGGTCGAAACGTTCGACGCGGAGATGACCACGCGCGGCATCGCCGAGGCGCGGCTGCGGATAATCTTCGAGCCGGTCGATCAACACGGTGCGCATGCCGGCATCGCGCGCGGCGTCGAGTTCTTCCACCACATCCGACAGGAACAGAATGTTGCCCGCAGCGCGGTCGAGCCGGCGCGCAATGGTGCGGTAGCTGTCGGCGTCGCGCTTGTGCCCGACTTCGGTATCGAACCAGCCGCCGAACAGTGCGGTGAGGTCGCCGGCATCGGTATGGCCGAAAAACAGTTTCTGCGCCGGCACCGAGCCCGAGGAATACACCGCCAGCGGAGACCCTGAGGCGTGCCAGTCGCGCAGCTTCGCGGCGGCGTCGGGATAGATGTGCGCGGTGAAATCGGCACTGCTGTAGCCCTCGCTCCAGATCATGCCCTGCAGCGCCTTCAGCGCGGTGTGCTTGCGGTCTTCGTCGATCATGCCCTGCAGGATTTCGACGATGACATCATCGCTGCACACCGCACCGTGTTCGACGGCGACGGCATCCAGCCAACGACGCACATCCTCACGCGCGCCGTGCTCGCGCACGAACGCCGGCAGCGCGTTGCGCGCGTACGGGAACAGCACGTCCTTCACGAACGAGATGCTGCTGGTGGTGCCTTCGATGTCGGTGAGGATCAGAGGGGTCATCGCTCGCTTCTAGAACAGAAATAAGAGGTTCTTTGGGCCGTCATTCCCGCGAAGGCGGGAATCCAGCCGTTGAAATCGTTATGGCGTCAGCATGGATTCCCGCCTTCGCGGGAATGACGGTCGTTGTTTCCTGTCTCGAATCTCAACTCGCTTGACGCACTTCATACCGCGGAAACCGCTGCGCTATATCCGTGCCGGTGAAATGGCCGACCCAGCCGTCGGGCTGCTGGAAGAAGCGGATGGCGACGAAGCTGGGTTCCGGGCCCATGTCGAACCAGTGGGTGGTGGAGTCGGGCACCGAAATCAGGTCGCCGGCTTCGCACAGCACCTCAAAGACCTTGCCGTCGACGTGCAGGCTGAACAGCCCGGAGCCGGCGACGAAGAAGCGCACCTCGTCTTCCTTGTGCAGATGCTCGTCGAGGAATTTGGCGCGCATCGCCTCGCGGTTCGGGTTGTCCGGCGCGACGCTGACGACATCGATGGTGGTGAAGCCGCGTTCGGCGCTGATCCGGTCGATATCGGCCTGATAGGCGGCGATGATCGCCTCGGACGGGTCGCCCGGCTGGATCGCCTGCGTCGACCGCCACTGCTCGAAGTCGACCCGGATCGTCGACAGCGCGTCGGCGATGGCCGCGTGGTCGTGACTGACCGACAGCGGGGCGTCGGGGCGGTCGTCGGCGAAGATGCGCAAGCGGCTCATGGGGCGATCCAGGGCGGTGACGTGGGTCGGTGAATAGTGGGGCTGGGCGGGTCGGGGATCAACGTTGTTGCGGGTCATCGTGCGTAGGAGGGGCTTCAGCCCCGATCTCTTCCTTCCGCAAAGTATCGGGGCTGAAGCCCCTCCTACAACGGCACGGAGATCGGGGCTGAAGCCCCTCCTACGCGGAATACGTGGATTACGCGCATCACGCGGATCAATTCCGCATGCGCCGCAGGTCCAGTTCGCAGCCCAACAGGAACTCGAACGCATCCAGATGCCGCCGCGCTTCGGCCATCGTCCGGCCCCAGGCGTACAGGCCGTGACCGTCGATCAGATAGCCCCACATCGGGCCGGCGTCGAGCAGGGTTTCCACCTGCGCCGCCAGTGCCGGCATGTCCTGGGTGTTGGGCAGCACCGGCAGGTCCAGTTCGGTTTCGTGGGTGCGGGTGCCGTCGAAGGCCTTCAGCAGTTCGTAGCCGGCCAGATGCACCTTGCCGGCGTCGCCGTACAGTCGCGACGCGACGGTCTGGTTGTGCGAATGGGTGTGCAGCACGCAGCCGATCTCCGGGAACCGCCGGTAGAGCTGGGTGTGCAGCAGGGTTTCGGCGGACGGCCGGTGGTCGCTGCCGACGGCCTTGCCGTCGAAGTCGACCACCATGATGTCGTCGCGGTTCAGCCGGCCCTTGTCGCGGCCGGAGACGGTGATCGCGGCGTGGCGGTCGTCCAGGCGCTGCGAGAAATTGCTGCTGGTGGCGGGGGTCCAGCCGGCGACGGCCAACTCGCGGATATTGGCGATCAGCTCGTCGGCCAGCGTCTGCAGCCGGGCGGTGTCGTAGAGAGGGGTGTTCATGGCCGCCAGTTTAGCGGAAGCCTGTGGATTTCAAGGCATCAGGCGACAGATGCGGGAGTGGAATCGATCATCCTGTCCGGCGCATCGCGCGGCCATAAAAAAACGGCGCGGAATTCCGCGCCGTTTTCGTTTGCAGAGCCTGCCGGGCGGCCGGCTCGCGGTCAATCAGGGACCGGCGTTCGGCCCTTGCTGTACCAGCGGGTCGGCGGTCAGCTTTTCGCCATCGCCATGCAGCAGTGCTTCGTTGCCGGGGGCCAGATGGCTGCGGTTGCGGGCGTAGATGAAATACGTGATCAGACCGATCACCGCCCAGATGCAGAAGAACTTGATGGTCGGGTTCCAGCCCAGGCTGAAGAACAGCAGCACGCAGCCGCCCATCGCCAGCGGACCGACGATCCAGATCAGCGGGGTGCGGAACGGACGCAGGCGTGCCGGATCGGTGCGGCGCAGGATCATCACGCCCGCCGCCACCATGAAGAACGCGAACAGCGTGCCGGCGTTGGAGATGTCGGCCAGGATGCCCACCGGGAACAGTGCGGCGAAGAACGCCACGAAGATGCCGGTGATCCAGGTGACCACGTACGGGGTGTGATACTTCGGATGCACCTTCGAGAACGCTGCCGGCATCAGGCCGTCGCGCGCCATCGTGAACAGGATGCGGGTCTGGCCGAACATCATCATCAGCACCACCGACGGCAGCGCCAGGATCGCGGCGCCGGCGACCATGTCGCCGACCTTCGGCCAGCCGATCTCGCGCAGCACGAACGCCAGCGGTTCCTTCGACTGCGACAGTGCGCCGCCCGGCTGCGCGCCCATCGCGCCGACCGCCGCGTAGGCCACCAGCAGATAGAAGACGGTGCAGACCGCCAGCGAGCCGATCAGGCCGATCGGGATGTTGCGGTTCGGGTTCTTGGTTTCCTCCGCTGCGGTGGAGACCGCATCGAAGCCAACGTAGGCGAAGAAGATCGATGCCGCAGCACCCAGCACGCCCACGCCCGACAGCGGCGTGCCCCAGCCGTTGGGCAGCATCGGCACGAAGTTGGCGCTATCCACTGCCGGGAAGGCCAGCGCGATGAACACGGCCAGCGCGACGATCTTGATCATCACCAGTACCGCAGTGACCTTGGCGGACTTTGAAGTGCCGACTACCAGCAGCCAGGTGACCAGCAACGCCAGCAGGAAGGCGATGAGGTTGAAGCTACCCTTGGCGACAGTGCCGTCGGCCAGGGTGATCGTGTCGAACGGCCCGGCGGTCAGCGCCGCTGGCAATCCGAACCCATGGTGGGCGATGAAGCCGTTGGCATAACCGGCCCATCCGACCGAGACCGCGCCGGCGGCCACCGCGTATTCGAGGATCAGCGCCCAGCCGACCATCCAGGCGATGATCTCGCCGAGCACAGCGTAGGAATAGGTGTAGGCGGAGCCGGAGACCGGCACCATCGCCGCGATCTCGGAGTAGATCAGCGCAGTCAGCGCGCAGACGATGCCGGCGATGATGAAGGAATACATCATGCCCGGACCGGCCTTGTTGGCCGCGACCGCGGTCAGCACGAAGATGCCGGTGCCGATGACGGCGCCGATACCGAGCATGGTCAGGTCGAAAGCGCCGAGCTGGCGTTTGAGCGACCGCTTTTCGGCGGTCGCAAGAATCAGATCGAGCGGCTTCTTGCGCTGGAACAGCATGGAACACTCCCCGGTCAAGTACAGATATCGAATGCCGGCAGACTGCCGGCTGCGTAACCCGGCGACCATACCCGGCCTGCCGCGATGGCACAAGTTCGCTGCGGTCCGATGTCGTTGCGGTTTCTGTCTTCTGCATGTCCGGCAGGCGATAATTCGCGCCTGTCAGCAGATGGTGCGCCGCAGCATGAGTGATTCCGTCTCCCACAAGCCGCCATTGGCGTCCGCATTCGCCGCATACGATCAGGTATGGCCGCAGGAGAAAGGCGTCGCAAGCGAATTTCTTGCATTGCTCGACGACGCCCATGACCCATTCGTGCGCGAACGCCTCGCCGGCCACTACACCGCATCGGCCTGGCTGGTCGATGCGCTCGGCGAACGTCTGCTGATGACCCATCACCGCAAACTCGACCGCTGGCTGCAGCTTGGCGGGCATGCCGACGGCGACCGCGATCTGGCGGCAGTCGCCTTGCGCGAAGCGGAAGAAGAATCGGGGCTGGTCGATCTGGTGGTATCGCCGGAGATCTTCGATCTCGACCGGCACTGGATCCCCGAACGCAGCGACGTGCCAGGTCACTGGCATTACGACGTGCGTTACGTGGTGCGCGCGACCGGCAGCGAAGATTTCGCGGTCAGCGACGAATCGCATGCGCTGGCGTGGCGGAGCATCGCCGGGCTGCTCGAAGATCCGGCGACCGATCCGTCGATCGCGCGGATGGCGCGCAAATGGATGGTGCGCGACTGAGCGTCGCTCTCAGGGCTCGATGTCGTCCTCGAGCGCCGCGAGTGCCGCGACGACATATGGATCATCCCGATACTTCGTCCGCAGCGCGCGCAGGTGCGCATCGCTTCCGCCGCATGCGGTTTTCATCGCGGCCGTCAATTCCTTTCGACGTTCGAGGTCGTACGCCGAATCGCCTTCCGGCCAAGGCTCGCCGCGAAAATGATCGCATTCCTGGCGCCGATCGATGAACGCGCGCACTTCGTGCGGGTAGTCGCACCAGTTCGGCTGATCGGGCGGCGCGTCCGGCACTTCGCACCGCGAACGCTCGCTCAGTCCCAGACGCCCCTCCGGCCGCGGATCCTCGAAGCCGGCGAACGGCCGCGCAGCGCAGCCGCCCAGCATGCACGCGATCGACAACAAGAGGGCTGCGGTCTTCATCCCCATCAGTCCGCGCGGCCGCCGAATTCGCCGGTGGTGGTGTTCACCCAGACTTTTTCGCCGTTGGTGATGTATTCCGGCACCTGGATTTCGATGCCGGTGTTGAGCTTGGCCGGCTTCGGACGCTTGGTCGCGGTGCCGCCCTTGAGTTCCGGCGGCGTTTCGATGACTTCCAGCACCACGCTCTGCGGCAACTGCAGCGCGACCGGGGCGTCGTCGATGATCTGAACGAAACAGCCACTGAGCGCGTCAGTGATGTAACCCGCGGCATCGCCGACGACATCGGCATCCAGCGTGTACGGGGTGTAGTCCTCGTCGTCGAGGAACACGAACGCGTCGCCGTCCTTGTACGAATACGTGGCCTGGCGCCGCGCCAGTTCCACTTCCTTCAGATCGTCGTCGCCGCCGACGCTGAGGTCGTACTTGTTGCCGCCGGGCACGCTGTACATGGTGAAGCGGAACTTGACGTTGCCGCCGCGGCCCTGCGGAGAGCTGCGCTCGATGTCGCGCACCTGATAGACGATGCCGTTGTGTTCGACCACATTGCCTTTCTTGATGTCGTAAGCCTTCATGTCTTCAATCCGAGGTGGTGTGTCTATCGCGATTCGTAGGGTGGGCCTTGGCCCACCATTACGGCGTATCCGATCGCTCCGCACAATGATCGAAACCATATCGATGGTTCCAACCTTGAATGGAACGGTCGCAATGGTGGGCCAAGGCCCACCCTACGATGCACATTTATTTCGGCGCGAGCCGCGTCGCGCCATCGAGGCGGATGGTTTCGCCGTTGAGATAGGTGTTGCCGAGGATATAGGCGACCAGATCCGCGTATTCCTCCGGCTTGCCCAGGCGCGACGGGAACGGGATCGAAGCCGACAGCGACTGCTGCACCGATTCGGGCATGCCGTCGACCATCGGCGTCCAGAAGATGCCCGGGGCGACGGTCATCACGCGGATGCCGAAGCGGGCGAGTTCGCGTGCCATCGGCAGTGTCATGCCGACCACGCCGCCCTTGCTGGCCGAATACGCGGCCTGGCCGATCTGACCTTCATAGGCTGCGACCGAGGCGGTGTTGACGATCACGCCGCGTTCGCCGTCGGTACCGGTTTCGTTGTGCTGCATCACCGCCGCGGCGGCCTTGGCGACGTTGAAGCTGCCGACCAGATTCACCATCACCGTGGTCTGGAACTGCGAGAGCGGCATCGCGCCGTCCTTGCCCAGCACGCGGCCCGCGCCGAGGATGCCGGCGCAGTTGATCGCAACGTTGAGGCCGCCGAGGAAAGCCTTCGCTGCATCGACATTGGCGGCGACGCCGGTCTCGTCGCTGACGTCGGTGCGGAAGTAGCGGGCGTTGCTTTCGCCCAACTCGGCGACGGCGGTGACGCCCTTGTCGTCGTTGAGGTCGAACAGCGCGACTTTGCCGCCATGGGCGACGAGGTGCCGGGCGACGGCGAAGCCGAGGCCGGAAACGCCGCCGGTGACGATGGCGCGGGCGTTGGAAAGCTGCATGCGGGACGGTCCATGATCGCGGAAAGCGCGATTTTAGCGCACCACACCAGCGCGCCGTGCCCGTCCGGCCGCGATCCAGCGGGGGCCTTGCGAATCAATGGCCTGCTGGCCGTTCCTCGTGGAGGCCTGCCACTCCGGGCGGGTGGGCCGGCAGCGGATGGCGGCCATGGCCCGCGACATCGTCACAAAACCCGTGCTATACAGTCGCCCGTGAAGTTCCAGTCAGCCGTTCCGGCAGCACTGTGACGGATCGCTGCACCCACAACTCAATTCACCCCAGTCGTATCCAACGAGGAAGCTGTCATGGCTGATACGAGACTGCAGGCAGTGGCCACTGCCGATGATCGCCGACGGACTGTGTCCGCTGGCATCCTGGAATCCGTCGCGGCGTTCGCCGTCGCCGGTCCCACAGGCCATTCCAGTTCCGGCGTTTCCGCCGTGGCTGCGCCGTTCCAGCCCTTTGCGGCAGGACAAGCGGCAGGCCCATCTGTTCTTGTTCACACCTTCGCCCACACCTTCCAGCCCATGCGCCCGACGTTCGTCCGGGTGGCTTCCGCTGTGCGTTCCGGCCACCCCCATGGCCGGCCGTCGCGGACCGGGCTCCCCTGCGGTCGCCGTGCCCATGTGCTTGGGGCGCTGGGGCAGAGCGTTCCGCGGGAAGGAGTCACGCATTCCCTGTGGAAGGCGGTGATGGGCCCGGGCCGCGATCTCTCCACCGTCGCAGCCTCCTGAGACCGGCACGTCGTGCGTGCGGTCGCGCGTTTCCTCCGGGAGCGTTGCGATCCTGCCGACCGCCACGGGTCTCTCCGATGTTTCGACGTTGCGGGTGATCGAGCGCCGCGAATCGCCGTCTGGCCTTCCACCGTTTGCCCTCCCGCATGATCGCGTGTCCGTATTTTCCAACCAGGAGTTCTGAACCGATGTCCCGCAATTCAGCCCTTATCGCCCTGTTGTTCGTCATGGCCGCGTTCATTGCTGCCTGCAAGCCGTCCGATGCCCCGGTGACTGTCGATGTAAAGGCCGAAATGGCCTCTGCCGCAGCTGAGGCTCCTGCGCCCGAAGCCACGCCGGCAGTTGCGCAAGCGCCCGCTGCGAAATCCGCCGTCGTGTTGCCGCCTGAAGCCTGCACGCTCCAGGGCGGTCGCGAATTCTTCCAGCAGTTCGTCGAATCCGCCGACGTGCGCCGCGCTTACAGCAAGCTCGATCTCAAGGCCGGGATCGCCGCCGGCGATGCCGGCGCGGATCCGCAGTTCGACGGCTTCCGGATCGGTCTGGTCGACAGCCGCTGGGTGCTGGTGGACCCGGCGACCGATGCCGCCAACTATCCGCGCGTCGAACTGAAGCAGTCGCTGCAAGGCAATACCTACATCGTCGACTACACCAAGGCGCGTTTTTCCAACGACGACGAGACCGTCGAGACGTATGGGGAAACGGCCAGATACACCTTCGAATTCATCAACGGATGCTGGTTGCTGGTCGGCCGGACGCCGGCCACCTGAAGCACCCGCTTCGTTACATCCAATTCAATAACAGCGATATCGGAACCAAGGAGAAACAGTCATGCCCGGATACAAAATCGTCGAAAGCGTTGGCGCCGGCGTCCAGTCGGTCACCAAATGGTCCGATATCGAGCATCATCATCCCAGCAATAATCTGCAGGAAGGCGGGCGCGTCTACGCCAAGATCAACGGCAAGGCCGAAGAGGTCGCTGGCAATTACAACGGCACCGCCGTCTACAGCCCCGGCGGCCAGTTGATGGTGTCCAAGGACATCGTGCTGAAGAACGCGGACAACAACAGTTCCAGCGTGGCGGTGCCTTCGCCGGCCAACGGTTACATCGGCCAGGTCAATCAGAGCAACGGCACGGTGACGATCCTCGACCGCCCTGGCGGCGAGGTCATGTTCCAGCTGCGGCACATGAAGATCGATGAAAACATCAAGCCGGGCGTCAAGGTCGAATACGGCCAGCCGCTGGGTACGCAGTCGGGTTACGGCAAGGGCGATCCTGGTTATTACGGCACCCATCTCCACATCGACGCCAACGCGAAATACCTGGATCAGGCGGATCGTTACGTGCGCGACATGGCGAGTGGCGCGATCACCACCGACAAACGTCCCGCCAACACGACGAATATCGTCAACGTGACGCCGACGATCGAACACGTCTCCGGCACATTCCCGGCGCCGCCGAAGCAGGCGCTGGCCGACGGCAAGATCGAATTCGGCGAGAAAGGCCCGGACGTGGCGCTGCTGCAGGAGAAACTGCGGGCGGCGGATGCCCGCGATGCGCAGGGCCGCGTCATTGGCCAGGACGGCGATTTCGGCAACGGGACGAAGCAGGCGCTGGAGAATTATCAGAAGGCGCACAACCTGCCGGCGACCGGCGTCGCCGACCAGCAGACCCTGACCCGGTTGGGCGTGATCGGCGGCCAGCAGCAGGCGCCGACGCAACCGGCTCCGACGCAGCCGGCTCCGACGCAGCCCGTGCCGGCTCAGCCGACTCCGGCGCAGAATCTGCCCGCCGATGTGCAGAGTGCGAAAAGCAATATCGAATCCTGGCATCTCGGCCAGACCTCGGCGCAGTTCGAGACCAGCAACCGCGGCCCGGGCTTCATTTCCACCGGCAAGGGCGATCTGGGCGGCAAGTCCTACGGCCTGTATCAGTTGTCGTCGACCCAGGGCAGCCTGGCCGAATACGTGGGCCAGTCGACCAAATACGGCGCCGAGTTCAAGGGGCTGACGCCCGCGTCCGCGGCCTTCGACGCCAAGTGGAAGGAAGTCGCGGCGCGCGATCCGCAGGGGTTTTCCACCGACCAGCACACCTTCATCAAGAAAGAATTCTTCGATGTCCAGAACGAAGCCCTCAAGGGCCGCGGCGTCGATCTGAGCGATCGCGGCCGCGCGGTGCAGGACATGCTGTGGAGCACCTCGGTGCAGTACCGCAACCTGACGCCGAACGTCGTGGCGAACGGGTTGAAAGAGAAGTTCGGCGAAAGCTACCAGTTGTCGAAGCTGAGCGATGAGCAGATCGTGGGTGCGGTGCAGGATTACAAGCTGGCCCATAACAACACCCTGTTCTCCAAGTCGCCGGACCTGTGGCCTGGCCTGCGCTCGCGCGCAGGCAATGAAAAGACCGAGCTGACGGAGCTGGCCCGCGACGAACAGACGCTGAAGAAAGCCGGCGTGACCGTGCCGATCGACCTCGAAAAGGGTCCAGCCCCGAACGCTACCGGCGGACGCAAGGCCGATCCGATGGCCGACGGCGTGCTGAAGCATGGCGAACGCGGCGATGCGGTGGTGAAACTGCAGGTGGCTTTGAACAACGCAGGCATTCGCGATGCGGAAGGCAAGCCTTTGCCGACGACGGGCTATTACGGCGATCTGACCCAGGCCGCTGTGGTCAAGTACCAGCAGCAGAAGGGTCTGGAAGACGACGGCAAGGCGGGCAAGGACACGCTGACCGCGCTGGGCCTGCTCGCGCCCGGGCAGAACAAGCCGGTCAGCGGCGACAAATCGCCGACAACGCCGGTCAACGGTCAGACGCAGCCGCCGGCCAACAGCGAGACGCAGCCGCCGGCCAATAATCAGGCGCAACCGCCTGCGAATGGTCAGACCCAGCCGCCGGCCAACAGCCAAACGCAACCGCCGGCCAACAGCAGCGACAAGCCGCCCGTTCCGGCCGCCGACAGCCAGCCGAAGCCGCCGACCCAGACCGACAAGCCGCTGATCTCCAATCCCAACCATCCCGACAACAAGCTCTACCAGCAGGCGGTCTCCAACCTCGAACAGTTGGGCCCGAACGCCGGTTTCGCGTCGCGGCAGGAGCTGGAGAAGGCCGCCGCCGCGGTGGCGGTGGACGCCAAGGCCACGGGTCTTCAGGAGATCAATCACATCAGCCGTACGACCGGCGCGAGCGGCCAGACATTCCTGGTGGCGGTGCAGGGCGATCCGACCAGTGCGGCCGCGAAGAATTCCTACATCGACTACGGTCAGGCGGTGAACCAGACGGTCGAGCAGAGCACAAAGATGGCGGAAGCGAGCAAGCCGGCGCAGCAGGCCGAGCAGCAGGCCGAGCAGAAAGAACAGAACAAGGTCGCCCTCGGCGGCCGTTGATCGCAAGGGTGCCAGGGACGGCACCACCCTCCGGCGGTACGGCACAATGCCTCCGCCGGAAAGCTGCTCGCGCGTGGCGCGCCTGCATGTTCGGCATCCGGCCGGATTTCGGCGATATGAAAAGGAACAAGCATGATCCATAGCAAAAGTGCGCATGGCGGATTTGCGGCTGCGCTGTTGGCCTTCACGCTGTTGGCGGGTTGCAGCCGGCAGCCGGCAGAAGAACCACAGGCCGATTCGAATTCTGCAGTGCAGTCCGCGCCGTCGACTGTCGAGACAAGCGATGCAAGCGATGCGCAGGTCAAGATCGTCATCGAGGACGATGCGGCCGCGCCGCCGGCTGCGGATAGTCGCGCACTGCGCGATTCGTTCAGACAATGTCTGGAAACCGCAGGTGGCGTGGACGCTGCGATGCAGGACTGCATCGGCAGCGAATACGATTATCAGGACGGTCGCTTGAACGTGGTCTACGCCGAGCTCAAGCGCACGCTTGACGACGCGAAGATGGCTGGACTGCGCACCGCGCAGCGCCAATGGCTGCGCGACCGCGACGCCAAGTGCGTCTGGGATGCCAAGACCGAAGGTTCGGCGCAGCGTCTGCAGGCGAATCAGTGTCGGCTGGATGCGACCGCGCTGCGCGCAGCCGAGCTGGAAGCGATGCGCTGATTTAGGCCGGTCCGGTCGAGGCAGGTGCCGGCCGGTGTCGTTGCTGCCGAGCCGCAACGACTGCGTTCAGCCCAGCAGCTCCGCGATCATCGCCGCGTGCCGCTGCGCCTGCGCGTCGCGACGCAGCCGGCTTGCGGTGAAGATCGAACACATTTCCAGTACCGCGGTGTCGAAGGTTTCGTTGACGATCACGTAGTCGAACTCGTGATAGTGCGACATTTCCTCATGCGCGGCGGCGAGGCGACGGGCGATGGTGTCGTCGCTGTCCTGGCCGCGCTTGCGCATGCGCTCTTCCAGCGCTTCGCGCGACGGCGGCAGGATGAAGATGCCCACCGCATCGGGCACTTTCTCGCGGACCTGACGCGCGCCCTGCCAGTCGATTTCCAACAGCACGTCGCGGCCGGCCGCGAGTTGCGGTTCGACCGACTGCCGTGCGGTGCCTTTGAGGTCGCCGTGCACCAGCGCATGCTCGAAGAAATCGCCGGCATCGATCATCCGCTGGAATTCGTCGGCGGCGATGAAGTGATAGTGCTGCGCGTGGCGTTCGCCCGGGCGCGGCGCGCGCGAGGTGAACGAGATCGACAGCGCGATGTTCGGATCGCGCGCCAGACAGGCGTTGACGATGCTGGATTTGCCCGCGCCCGAGGGCGCCGCGACGATGAAGAGGGTTCCGCGCATAGGACGGTGACTGGCCGAAGACTGGAGCCGAAGTCGCGGCAGCATGCCTCAACTCCGGCCGCAAGTCATTCGATGTTCTGCGACTGCTCGCGGATCTGGTCGATCAGCACTTTCAGCTCCACCGCCAGCGCCGAGGTGCGGGCATCCACCGATTTCGAGCCGAAGGTGTTGGCTTCGCGGTTGAATTCCTGCAGCAGGAAGTCCATCCGCCGGCCCACCGCTTCCTTCTGCACCAGCACCCGGCGCAGTTCGAGAAGATGGCTGTCGAGGCGGTCCAGCTCTTCGTCCACGTCGAGTTTCTGCAGCGCCATCACCAGTTCCTGCTCGAAGCGGCCGGGATCCAGCGGCTGCGGCAGATCGGCGAGGCGGTTGACGAGTTTCTGCTTCTGCCCGGCGCGGATTGCGGGCATCAGCGTGCGCGCATCGGCGGCGTGCCGGGCGATGGCGTCCACGCGTTCGAGGATGTTCGCGGCGAGATTCGCGCCTTCGCGGCCGCGGGCTTCGATGAACTGGCCCAACACTTCGTCCAGCAGCGACAGCGCCTCGGCGTGCAGCGCGGCCGGGTCGGCGGCGTTGGATTGCAGGACGCCCGGGAATTGCAGCAGGTCGACCAGTTCCACGCGCAGTGCGGGGAAGTGTTCCTGCAGATTGCGTCCCATCGCCGCCAGATGCGCCACGCGCGCGGGGTTGAGTTGCAGGGTGTCTTCGTTGTCGCCGCTGCGCAGGCGCAGGCTGAGGTCGAGTTTGCCGCGCGAAATCCGCGCCGAAATCCGCTCGCGCATCGCCGGCTCCACCGCGCGCAGGTCGTCGGGCAGGCGCACGCCGAGTTCCAGGAAACGGTGGTTCACGGCGCGCAGTTCGCAGCCGAGCGTGCCCCAGGGCGTGTTGCGTTCGCCGGCGGCGAAGGCGGTCATGCTGCGGATCATTGCGGTGTTCCTTGTCTGTCGTCCTGGCCGGGTCTCCGGCAGGGGGCGCTATTGTCCGGTATCGGGCGGGCCTTGTGGGGCACGCTGACTTCCGCGTCGTCGGCTGAGGGCCGGGGCTGCGGTTTCCGGGATGGGCGGAGGGGCGATGCTAAACTCGCCGGCCATTTCGCGCAGACAACCTCCTATGAGCATCGCCCGTCCCAGTGGCCGTACGCCCGAGCAACTGCGTCCGGTCAGCATCGAGCGTGGCTATACCCGCCATGCCGAAGGTTCGGTGCTGGTCTCCTTCGGCGACACCCGCGTGCTGTGCAACGCCAGCATCGAGAACCGGGTGCCGGCCTTCATGCGCGGCAAGGGCGAGGGCTGGGTCACCGCTGAATACGGCATGCTGCCGCGTGCCACCCACACCCGCAGCGACCGCGAGGCCGCGCGCGGCAAGCAGGGCGGCCGCACCCTGGAAATCCAGCGTCTGATCGGCCGCTCGCTGCGCGCCTGCGTCGATCGCGGCGCACTGGGCGAACGCACCATTACCCTCGACTGCGACGTGCTGCAGGCCGACGGCGGTACCCGCACTGCCGCCATTACCGGCGCGTACGTCGCCCTGGTCGATGCGGTGCGCCTGCTGCAGTCGCGCAAGGAAATCACGCGTGACCCGATCCACGGCGCGATCGCGGCGGTGTCGGTGGGCGTGTATCGCGGCGTGCCGGTGCTGGATCTGGATTACGCCGAAGACAGCGACTGCGATACCGACATGAACGTGGTGATGAACGACGGCGGCGGTTTCATCGAAGTGCAGGGCACCGCCGAGGGTCATGCCTTCCGCCGCGGCGAACTGGACCTGCTATTGAATCTCGCCGAGCAGGGCATCGCCGAACTGGTGGCCGCGCAGCGCGCTGCGCTGGCGGAATGATCGGGCGTTGATTCGGGCCTCGCGTCCATGAAACGCCATATCGCATGTTTCGCGCTGGTGGTCGACGATTACGACCGGGCGATCGCGCATTACGTCGACGATCTTGGTTTTGAATTGCGCGAAGATTCTCCGCGCGAGGGCGGCAAACGCTGGGTGCTGGTGGCGCCGTCCGGCGCCGAGACTGCGATCCTGCTGGCGCAGGCGTCGAACGATGCGCAGCGCGCCCGCATCGGCGACCAGACCGGCGGCCGCGTCGGCTTCTTCCTGCATACCGACGACTTCCACCGCGACCACGCCAGAATGCTGGCGCGCGGCGTGCGTTTCGTCGAACAGCCACGCGCAGAGGATTACGGCGTCGTCGCGGTGTTCGAGGATCTGTACGGCAATCGTTGGGATCTGCTGGAACTGAAGCCATGAAACTGGTGCTGGCCAGCAGCAATGCCGGAAAGCTCGCCGAACTGCGCGACCTGCTCGGCGATGCCGGCGTCGATCTGCATGCGCAGACCGAATTCGGCGTCGAGGATGCCGAGGAAACCGGCCTGACGTTCGTCGAGAACGCGATCCTCAAAGCACGTCATGCGTCGTGCGCCACCGGGTTGCCGGCGCTGGCCGACGATTCAGGCCTCTGTGTCGATGCTCTGAACGGCGCGCCGGGCCTGTACAGCGCGCGCTACGCTGGTGGCCACGGCGACAACGCCGCGAACATCGCCAAATTGCTGGACGCGCTGCGTGACGTGCCCGACGAACGCCGCACTGCGCGTTTCGTCAGCGTGCTCGCGCTGCTGCGTCACGCCGACGACCCGCAGCCGCTGATCGCCGAAGGCGTGTGGGAAGGCCGCGTGCTGTTCGCGCCGCGCGGCAGCGGCGGCTTCGGCTACGACCCGGTGTTCTTCGCCGATGAGCAGGGCATGGGCGCGGCCGAACTCGACGCCGCACTGAAAAACCGCGTCAGCCATCGCGGCCTGGCACTGGCGATGATGCGCGAAAAACTGCTCGCTGCCGTGCTGCATGGGTCTGTGCAGCATGCGTAAATGTTGAGTTTCCCGCCTCTCTCGCTCTACGTGCATCTGCCGTGGTGCCTGCGCAAGTGTCCGTACTGCGATTTCAACTCGCACGAAGGTCGCGGCGCGCTGCCGTTCGAGGCCTACGTCGATGCGCTGATCGCCGATCTCGATCATGATCTGCCGCTGGTCTGGGGCCGCACCGTGCAGACGGTGTTCTTCGGCGGCGGCACGCCCAGCCTGTTTCCCGCGCCCGCCGTCGATCGCTTTCTGCAGGCTGCGGCCGCGCGACTGCGCTTCGCGCCGGGCTGCGAGATCACGCTGGAAACCAATCCCGGTACCGCCGAGCACGGCCGTTTCGAGGACTACCGCAAGGCAGGCGTGAACCGGCTGTCGTTCGGCATCCAGAGTTTCGACGACGGCTGTCTGCAGCGGCTTGGCCGCATCCACGACAGCCGCCAGGCCGAGGCCGCGGTGAAGCTGGCGCAGGACGCGGGCTTCGACAATCTGAATCTCGATCTGATGTACGCACTGCCGGAACAGACGCTGGCGATGGCCGAACACGATCTGGCGCGGGCGTTCGCGCTGCAGCCGGCGCACGTCAGCCACTACCAGCTCACCTTGGAACCCAACACCGTCTTCGCCGCCCGTCCGCCGCAGGGCATTCCCGACGAAGACGCGGCCTGGGACATCCAGGAGCACTGCCAGGCTTTGCTGGCCGACGCCGGCTACGCGCAGTACGAGATCAGCGCCTACGCCAAACCCGGACGGCAATGCGCGCACAACCTCAACTACTGGCGCTTCGGCGACTATCTGGGCATCGGTGCCGGCGCGCACGGCAAGCTCAGTCTTCCGGCAACCGATGCTGGCGTGAGTGAGGTGGACCGCAGCGAAGAAGGTTGCATCGACGAAGAGCATCGCGATCGCGTGCTGCGGCGCTGGAAGCTCAAACACCCGGCCGCCTATCTGGCCCAGGCCGGCACGGCCGCCGTGATCGGCGCCGATACGGTGATCCCGCCCGCGCAATTGCCGTTCGAGTTCATGCTCAACGCGCTGCGGCTGCGCGAAGGCTTCACGCTGGCGCGTTTCGAGGCCCGCACCGGACTGCCGCGTACGGTGATCGATGCGCCGCTGCGCCGCGCGATCGCCGAAGGCTGGCTGATCGCCGACGATGGCGGCATCGTGCCGACGGAATCGGGCCTGCGCTTCGCCAACGACGTGATGTCCCTGTTTCTGGATGACGCTCCGGGCGACGTGCCCAACGACGCATCGGCGGGCGGATGACCCGCGTCGAGGCCGCGTATCCCGGGAGCGTGCCGCACGGCATTTGGCTCGTGGTGGCCGGACATGTTAAGAAACGCGGTCTCCGTCGCACTTCCACAGGCTGAAATGGCTGCGCCCACCGACTCACAGGATTCCGCCGCGCCCAGGACTCTGGCTTCCGCCGGGCTGCCGCGCCGCGTGCGCCGCACGCTGGAGCGCGCGCTTTCGCTGGTCGGGGAAGATCTGGAGCGCAATCTCGTCTCGGCGGTCACCGAGTTCGAGGAAGAACTCTTCCGCCTGGCCGACCGCTCCGGCACCACCGGCGGCGCCACGATCGATTACATGCACACCCTGCGCGTGGTGCGGCTGAATCGCCACGACCTGGCCCCACGCTTCATGCAACTGCTGGAAAGCGGCGTAGCGAGTCTGCGCAAGCCGGTCCCGCTGGCGGTGCCATCGCGCCAGGTCTCGATGCCCAGCCCTGCGCTGAATTTCCGCAACCTGAGCCTGGTCGACGAATCGGTGATGGACGAGGGCGCGGTGCTGTACGCCATCGCGTCGCGTCAGGAATCGCGCGCCAACCTGATCCTGCATCTCCTTGGCCAGCGCTTCGGCGTGCTCGCCGCGGCGCCCGCGTTCGACAGCGAGCGCATGCCGCTCGGTCCGCAGGCGCTGTGCCGCGCGGTGCGGCACGCGACCGAGGTCATGCAGCTGGATCACAGCGCACGCCTGCTGTTCTACCGGATCTTCGACCGCCGGGTGATGGTGCAATGCCTGGGTCTGTTCGAGAAACTGGACGACCTGCTCGCCCAAGAAGGCATCCTGCCGGGCCTGACCTATGTGCCGATCCGGACCCGCGCCGGAAACGACGGCGACGAGCCGGGTCACGCCGCCGCCGATGCCGACGCGAATGCCGGGGCCGAAGCCGATACATCCAGGACGGGCGCGGCCGCGCGGCGTCCTGGCGGTTCGCCGCCTGGGTCGGCACAGGTTGGGTCGGCACCGTCAGTACAGTCTGCGGGTTCGCAGTCGCAGGGCGGTATGTCGGGTGTGCCCGGCGGGTCCGCGGCCGGCGGAGCGTACCGGGCACCGGGTGCCGGCGGTGGCCCGCTCGCAGAGCGTGGCGACGCGTCTCATGGCGACGGAGCGTCGTCGTCCGTCGCTCAACATGCGGAGCCCTACGACGGCAACCGTCCGCACACCGTGTGGATGGGGCAGTCCGTGCCCACGCCCGCAGTCGATGAGCAGAAAGCCTTCCACGACCTCCAACAACTGCTGTCGCAGCGCCGCAACCAGGCGGAACGGCTGAATCCGATACCGCCGGGCCAGCGGGCGGAAACGGCCATCCCGACCCGCGACCTGCTGCAGACGCTGGGCCGGATGGACGCCGAGCCGACCCTGCCCGACGGCAGCGCGCCCAGCATCGCCGACCTCAAGCGCTCGCTGTTGGCGCAGGCGCGTCAACAGACCGGGAAGCCGGTGGCGCTGGCGCCCAGCGACAGCGACACCTTCGATCTGGTCGGCCTGCTCTACAGCCATCTGCAGCGCGAAATCCGCGACGACGCGCCCGCGGCGGCGCTGGTCAAGCGGCTGCAGCTCACCCTGCTGCGCGTCGCCCTGCAGGACCGCTCGTTCTTCGTCCGTCCCGATCATCCGGCCCGGAAGCTGCTGGGAACGGTGTCGGAAACCGCGGCGAAATGGCTGGCCGACGACGATATCGACCCGCAACTGCTGGCGCCGCTGCAGCAGGCGGTGACCCACGCGGTCAAGCATTACGACGGCAACCTCGAAGTCTTCGAGCAGAGCAACAAAGAGCTCCAGACCCACATCGACACCCAGGTGCGCCGCGCCGAAACGCTGGAACGGCGACACGTCGAGGCCGCGCGCGGCAAGGAGAAGCTCGAAGCCGCCAAACTGTGCGCCGAACAGGTGCTGGGCGAGGTCGTCGGCGAACAGCCGCTGCCCAAGTTCACCCGGGCGCTGCTGAACCAGGCTTGGGCCGACGTGCTCACGCTCACTTTCCTGCGCCACGGCGAGGGTTCGGAGGAGTGGAACCGGCAGATCGACGTCACCCGCCAGATCGCCGCCGCCTGCACGGATCGCGATCCGGACGTGGAGCACCCGGCGCTGAAGGCGCACGTGGAATCGGCGCTGAAGCAGGTCGGATATCACGAAGCCGAAGCCGAGGTCATCGCCAAGCGTCTGTCGAGCAGCGTGCGCGACGACGAGGACGGCGAGTCCCGCACCGAACTGACGATGAAGCTCAAGGCGCGTGTGCGCCTGGGCGAAGACGCGCAGAAAGCGCGCAAGCCCGATCTGCCGTCGCGCTCGCCGCACGAGCAGGAATGCTACGAACAGTTGCGCCTGCTGCCGTTCGGCACCTGGATCGAGTTCGTCACCAATCAGCAGGGCGACGTGGTGCGTCGGCGCATGTCATGGTTCAGCCCGGTCACCGGCACCGCGCTGTTCGTCAACCAGCGCGGCCAGCGCGTCGGCGAACATTCGCTCGACAGCCTCGCGCGGATGATGGCCAAGGACCAGGTGCGCGTCGTCACGATGCAGCGCGCCGGTCTGGTCGATCGCGCCTGGCATGCCGCGATCAACGCCCTGCGCAGCCTCACCGGCACGAGTCGTCGCGACGATCACGATGAAGATCCTGCCGACGGCGGCGATGTCGCGGTGCGCTCCGGCCCTGCCGCTCCTCAAGGCGACAACATGCTCGACAACAGCCGGCCCGCGCCGGAAGGCACCTACGTGCGCTCGGTGCCCGCCGCCGGCCCGGACACGTCTTCAAGCGGAGATTCCCGATGAGTTCGAAAGAGCACCGTCGTTCGCCGCGGCGGAAAGTCGACGAAACCGTGCTGGTCAGCGATGTGATGACCGAGGAAGTCGCCGGCCGCATCGGCAATCTGTCCGAGGGCGGCATGTTGCTGATGGCCAGTGTGCCGTTGACCGAGGACGCGCTGTACCAGTTCCGCTTCCGCCTGCCGGGCGAAGCCGGCGATATCGAAGTCGGCGCGCATGTGCTCTGGTTCGATCGCGCCAGTTCGCCGGGGCAGTCGTGGGCCGGCTTCCGCTTCATCTCGCTGTCGGATGCGCACCGCGACCGTCTCCACAACTGGGTCGATGCGCCGGGCGCGAATTACGACTGAGCCCAGGTCGGCGCCCGAGCCGCGAGTGGCGCCGACGCCCGCCTGAACCGCAGCCGCGCATAATCTCGCCGTCGCCTGTGTGTTCGATCAGAATTGGCCATCATCCGGATAGCCGCCGTCGGAACGCCGACGCGCGACCTTCACAATTCACGTAATTTCCGAGCGAATCGCCATGTCCGCAGATCTTTCCCGCCTCTACGCCGACCATCTCGCCACCCAGCGCGCGCGTACCGATGTCGCGCTGGAACGCGGCGGTTTCGAGCATCTGGTCGTGCCCAGCGGGACTTTGCATTATCAGGTGTTCGACGACCGCGATTATCCCTACGCGGTCAACCCGCACTTCAAGGCATGGCTGCCGCTCACCAATATCCCGGGCAGTTGGCTGGTCTACACCCCGGGCGAGCGCCCCAAGGTCATTTATCTGCAGCCGCACGACTATTGGCACGTCGTCCCGCAGGCGCCGAACGGCGACTGGGTGGAACACTTCGACATCCACATCATCCGCAAGCCCGACGAGGCCAAACAGCATCTGCCGAAGAACGCCGCGCGCTGTGCGGTTCTCGGCGAAGCGCAGAGCGCGCTGGGCGCATACGGCGCGTTCGCGCCGAACAACCCGCAGCCGGTGCTGGATTATCTGCACTACCACCGCGGCTACAAAACGCCCTACGAGATCGAAATGATGCGCGAAGCCACCCGCGTCGGCGTGCGCGGCCACCGCGCCGCCGAGCGCGCATTCCGCGCAGGCGCCAGCGAATTCGGCATCCATCTCGCCTACTGCCAGGCCGCGCGCCAGGACGCCAACGACCTGCCGTACAACAACATCATCGCCCTCAACGAACACGGGGCGATCCTGCACTACACCGATCGCGACCGCATGCCGCCGTCGAACATCCGCAGCTTCCTCATCGACGCCGGCGGCAGTCATCGCGGTTACGCCAGCGACATCACCCGTAGCTACGCCAGCGATGCCGGCAGCGAATTCCAGTCGATGATCGACGCCGTCGACACCGCGCAGTTGGCGATGTGCGCACAGGTCCGCGCCGGCACCGACTACGCGCGCATCCACCTCGACGCGCACCTCGCGCTCGCCAACATCCTCCGCGACTTCAAGCTCATCAACGTGTCCCCGGAAGTCGCGGTGGAAACCGGCGTCAGCAGCGCCTTCTTCCCGCACGGCATCGGCCACGGCATCGGCCTGCAGGTCCACGACGTCGCCGGCTTCGCAGCCTCCGACGCCGGCGGCACCATCGCCAAACCCGACGGCCACCCGTTCCTGCGCCTCACCCGCACACTCGGCCCCGGCATGGTCGTCACCATCGAGCCGGGCATCTACTTCATCGACATGCTGCTCGACGAATTGAAAGACAAAGGTCTGGGCCCGAGCGTGAATTGGGATCGGGTTGCAGTGTTCAAGCCGTTCGGTGGGATTCGCATCGAGGATGATGTGGTGTGTACTGAGGCAGAGCCGATCAATCTGACGCGGGAAGGGTTTGCGAAGGGTTGATATTCATAGGGTGCGCCTTGGCGCACCTGCTTTTGAAACGGCGCCCTTGGGCGACGTTTTTGTTTGGAGTCGTCGCTGACTCGAAAGCTGTTGGCGGCTTCGTTGACAGTGTGGCCGAGGTCGGGCAGGCGTGGATCATGCCTCTAATTTAGAGGCTAAGAGTGATTGGCCATGGGGAGGGAGACATATGGCGACTGTAAAAATTGCACAGTTCGAAGACACGCTTGTTTTGCACTTTGAAACGCAAGGCCAAAGAATAAACGCCTACACATTGGCGTCTACGCTTGTTTCAATTTCTGATGCAGCCAAAGCAGCCAAAGCAGCCAAAGCAGATAATGTGGCTCTGAATCCTGGGTATGAGATAACGCGTAAGGCGGGCCCCGCAGATCCGTAGGGCGGGCTCAAGCCCGCCGCAAACGAAGCGCCGAATCGCGACTTCTGTCGCTCCCACAAACGCAAAGGCATTGGATGCGGCCTGCGCGGGCATGACGGCATCGAGCGCATCACCGCCGTATGATCGTCAACCACACATTGGAGGATCGATCATGCAACTCGGCAATTTCTCCGTCAGTCTCGCAGTCAAGGACATCGCCGCGTCGCGCGCGTTCTACGAGAAGTTGGGCTTCACCGTGTGGGGCGGCGACCAGGCGCAGAACTGGCTGATCCTGAAGAACGGCAGTACCGTCATCGGCCTGTTCCAGGGCATGTTCGAGCGCAACATCCTGACCTTCAATCCGGGTTGGGACGGCGACGCGAACACGCTGCCCGCGTTCACCGATGTCCGCGATCTGCAGCGCGAACTCAAAGCGAAAGGCGTGCAGCCGATCACTGAAGCCGACGAAACAACTTCCGGGCCTGCGAGCTTCGTGGTGGAGGATCCGGATGGCAATCAGATCCTGATCGATCAGCATGTTTGAGTCGTCCGCTCGGCCTCGGCTTATAACGCGGGTTGCGTAGGACGGCTCAAGCCCGCCGCAAACGAAGCGCCGAGTCGCGACTTGCGTCGCCCCCACAAAGATCAAAGATGCTGGATGTTGAGGCATGACGCGCAAACGCGCCCCCTCCCGACCTCCCCCCGCGCGATGCGCAGGGGAGGAGAAGAGCGTCGCGACTTGCGTCGCTCCTACAAACAGCAAAGGCGCGGGATGCCGTGCATTAGCCCCCTTTGAAAAAGGGGGCGGGCAATCGCGGAGCGATTGACGGGGGATTTGCTTTTCGGCCGATGAGCGGCGCGATCAGACACGTGGCGATCGGACGCATCGCAATGGCGGGCCTGGGCCCGCCCTACGCACGATTTCTTTGCCCGCGGCTTCTCTCGCGCGCTTCGCGATGCGCGGTTTCGGCGAGCACCTTGAACTGGCGTTCGCGTTTGAGCCACAGCTCGTTGTTGGTGTCTTCTTCGGCATCGGTCTGCGGAATCTGGCCGAAGGCGATGCGCATCGGGGCAGCTTGTTGCGAGAGCGCGTTCTGCATCGCCCCGAAGTAGAGGGCGTTGTTGCCGTAGCGTTTGTTGACTTTGTCGAGCACCGCGCTCATCTCGCGGCTGCGGTGACGTTCGGGCATCAGTTCGCCGCTGACGCTGCCGCGCGCTTCCAGTTGCACCAGGGTCACCGCCACCGACAGCGGCGGGTAGCGCTTCGGATTCCAGCGACCGTTGGCGAGGGCGCGCTCCAGGGCTTCGAGTTCGCGACCCAGCAGTTTGAGGAAGGTCGGGGTGTCGTCGATCGGCGCGAACGACAGGTCGCGCTCGAAGCGTTTCTCCATGCCAACGAAACGGACGCGGATCGCGAGACCGCCGGCCAGGAATTCCTCCTTGCGCAGACGCATCGCGGCTTTTGCCAGCAGTTTGAACAGCACCGAACGCGCGCCGTCGTAGTTGCGAAGTTCCGGGCCGAGGACATGCGAATGGCCGACGGAGCCGCGCTGGCTTTCGCGACGCGGCAGATGGAAGCCGCGCAGTTGCAGCCAGTAGCGTTCGCCTTCGATGCTGCCCCAGGCGGCGCGCAGGTGTTCGCGGCTGGCGGCGCAGAGCTGTTCTGTCGTGTGGATGCCGGCGCGCTGCAGGCGGCGCTCCATCGACGGCCCGATGCCGCAGAAATCGCGCAATTCCAGCCGATGCAGCGCGTGCGGCAGGTCGGTCATTTCCAGCACCGTCAGCCCGTCGATCTTCTGCATGTCCGAGGCGGTCTTGGCGAGGAATTCGTTCGGCGCGATGCCGATGGAACAGCGGATCGCGTCGAAACCACGGTCGAGCAGGGTGCGCTTGATGTTGCCGGCGATGGCTTCGGCGTTCTCGCGCTGGCGCTCGCGGCCGATCAGCCAGCACGGCACTTCGTCGATCGACGGGGCTTTTTCGTGGTGGATGCAATCCTCGATCGCCTCCATCAGTTGATGATGCACTTCGACGTAGCGCGCTGGTCGCGCTTCGATCAGCAGAATGTCGGGACAGCTCTCTCTCGCCTCCCGCACCGGCGTGCCGGTCTTCACGCCGAAGACTTTGGCTTCGGGGCTGGCGGCGATGCAGCAGGTGGTCTCGGCCATCACCGGCACCACGCCGATCGGGCGGCCGCGCAGGCGCGGGTCGTCCTGCTGCTCCACCGAGGCGAAGTAGGAATTGAAGTCGACAAAGAGACAGCGGAGGGTCATGGGCGGTTCGCAGCTGGTCTGCGGCACGTCCGCCCCAACGGGTCGTGCGGATGGATCGGTACCCGGTCGCCGGACCGGAGGGTCGATTATGGCACCAGAGGGCGATGGCGCGGAGCCGCCCCCACCCCAACCCTCCCCCGCACGCGGGGGAGGGAGATTCGCACGCAGTGCGAATGGGAGGGGGAAGAAAACTGCCCCCGCACACGGAGGGGAGATTCGCGCGCAGCGCGAATGGGAGGGGGTTAAAGCACCTTCGGCGGCTCGCCGCCGACGATCACCACGTCCGCCGGGCGGCGCGCGAACAGGCCGACGCTGACTACGCCGGGCACCTGGTTCAGGTCGCGCTCCATGCCCACCGGGTCGACGATGGCCAGGCCGTGGATGTCGATGATCCAGTTGCCGTTGTCGGTGACGACATCGTCACGCCACACCGGCTGGCCGCCGGTCAGGCGCAGGATCTCGCGCGCGACGAGACTGCGCGCCATCGGTACCACTTCCACCGGCAGCGGGAAGCGGCCGAGGATGCCGACCTGTTTGCTGGGGTCGACGATACAGACGAAGGTCTTGCTGGCTTCGGCGATGATTTTCTCGCGCGTGAGCGCCGCGCCGCCGCCTTTGATGAGCCGCTTGTTGCCGTCGCATTCGTCGGCGCCGTCCACATAAAGAGCCAGCGGGCCGGTGTTGTTGAGTTCCAGCACGTCGATGCCGTGCTTGCGCAGTTGCGCGCTGCTCTGCTCGGAGCTGGAGACGGCGCCCTTGATGCGGTGCTTCATGCCCGCGAGGCCGTCGATGAAATAGGCGACGGTGGAGCCGGTGCCGACACCGACGATCATGCCGTCCTCGACGTATTCGAGGGCTTTGAGGGCGGCCAGTTTTTTAGCTTCGGACATGGGGGAGGGTTACTCGAGGGAGAGAATGATTTTCCACTGCGCGGCGGTGACCGGCAGCACGGACAGTCGGTTTCCCTTCCGGATGAGCGCGAACTCCTCGCCGAGCTTCTCGGCCTGCGCACGCATGTCGTCGAGCGTGATCGCGCGTTTGAGCGTGCGCACGTAGCGCACATCGACCAGATCCCAGCGCGGTTCTTCGCGTTTTGATTTCTCGTCGTGATACTTCGATTTGGGATCGAACTGGGTCGGGTCCGGATACGCGGTGGCGGCGACTTCGGCCAGGCCGTAGACGCCGGGCACTTCGGCATTGGAGTGGTAGAACAACACGCCGTCGCCCAGTTGCATGCTGCGCATGAAATTGCGCGCCTGGTAGTTGCGCACGCCGGTCCAGGGTTCGACGCCGACGCGGGCGAGGTCGTCGATGGAGAAATCCTCGGGCTCGGACTTCATCAGCCAGTAATGTTTGCGTGCGGTCATGGTGCTGAAGGCGGCAGGGGGAAGGTGTCGGATTCGGTGCAGACGGCATCCAGTGGCACGTCCCAGGGTTCGATGGGCAGGGCGTCGATGCGCTGGACCGCGAAACCGGCGCCGACCAGCCACGGTGGCGGTGCGGTGCGGTCGCGGCGGAAGGCGAGGCTGCGATCGTACCAGCCGCCGCCCATGCCCAGCCGTTGGCCCTGGGCGTCGAAACCCACCAGCGGCAGCACGATCATGGCCATCGCTTCGGCCGGCAGGGCTTCGGCTTCGGCCGGCTCGGGAATGCCGAAGCGGTTGGCGACCAGCGCCTCGCCCGGGCGCCAGGGCGCGAACCGCAACAGATTGTCGTCGCCCAGCACCGGCAGGCAGTAGCGGACGTCGGCGGGCAGCCGCATCTGCCAGACGTGCAGGGCGATTTCGCCGTCCATAGCCCAGTAGCCGGCGACGTGTCCGGCGGACGGGGCGAACGGCAGCGCCAGCAGGCGTGCGGACAGGGCTTCGGCGGCGGCGATGCGGATCGCGGGCGGCAGTTGCCGGCGGCGGTCGCGCAGCGTGCGGCGCAGGGCGGCGCGGTCGTCGGTCATGTCGTCTCGCGGTGTGGGGTGGTGACGAAAGGCCAACAACGAAAAGCCGGCAACGAAAAGCCCGCGCTTGGCGGGCTTTCGTACGCCTTCACGGCGTGGATCTCGCGATGCGCCATCCGGAAAAAGGCATCCTCCGCCATTGACGATGCGTGCTAAACGACCTTGAACCCGGGGTTCAAGTGGGGATGCTCTGGTTCCATCGGGCTTCCCGCTGCGAGGCGGACATGCACTCCCGGATTCCGTCACATCCCCGTGGTCGTATTTAAGGGCCAAGGTGTATGTTTGGCACGCGGTCGTTCAGGGCAGAGGACGCAGGCGCAGTATAGGCGCGTGTTGCTGAAGCGCAAGCGCCGTAACGTCGGAATCGAATGGGTGCCGCGAAAAAAATTCGCATGAAACCCCGTGTTTAAAGGGTTCCGGGATGATTCAGTCGGCGGGAGAGAGCGTGTCGATGCGGTGGTTCAGCTCGACCAGCGTGCGTGCGATCTCGCGGTCGCGCAGCAAGTTTTCGTTACGGAGTTGTTCGAGTTCGTGCGCGAGATTCAGTGCGGCCAGCACGGTGACGCGATCGATCGCGGCCATGCGGTTGTTGCCGCGCACTTCGCGCATCTTGGTTTCGAGCAGGCGCGCGGCCGAGAGCAGGCTGTCGCGCTCGTCGGGATCGACGCCGACGGTGTATTCGCGATCGAGAATCCGGATGTTGACCGCTTCGCTCATGGAAGACCGCTCACGTGTGCTGTTCCAGCGACTTCAGGCGCGCGATCATTGCTTCGACCCGCGAACGCGCCTGTTCATTCTTGGCGAGCAGCTGCGAACGGTCGTTCGCCAACTGCTCCTGTTGCTGGCGCAGGCTGCGGTTCTCTTCGCTCAGCCGCTGCACGCGCTGGGCCAGCGTCTCGACGCGATCGGCGAGGGCGCGCAATTGGGAGATCACTTCGGAAGTGTCCATGCCGGCACGATAGGCAGGCGGTCGCCGGGGGTCAAGCGTGATCGTCGGGGGCGCGGAGCGGCCCCCCGTAACCCGCACCGCTGGCCTTGGCCGGTACCCAGTCGCGGATGAATTGCAGGCAGGCGTCGGGGTCGACCGGGCGCGACAGCCAGTGGCCCTGGATCTCGTCGCAGCGGAAGTGGTCGAGGAAGCGCAGCTGGGTTTCGGTCTCCACGCCCTCGGCAACCACGGTCAGGCCCAGCGAATGGGCCATGGTGATGACCGTGGTGGTGATGGCGGTGTCGTCCGGGTCGCGGTTCAGGTCGGTGATGAAGGTTTTGTCGATCTTCAATGTGGTGATCGGCAGGCGCTTGAGGTAGGCGAGCGAGGAATACCCGGTGCCGAAGTCGTCGATCGCCAGCGACACGCCCATCTCGCGCAGCGCCTGCAGCTTGGCCGAGGTCTGCTCGGCGTTGGCCATCAGCACGCTTTCGGTCAGCTCCAGCTCCAGCGCGTGCGGCGGCACCCCGGTGTCGGCCAGCACACGGCGAACGATCTCGGAAAAATCGCCGCGCAGCAGCTGCAGCACCGAAACATTCACCGCCATGGTCAGTTCGGTCATCCCGGTCTGGTGCCAGCGGTGCAGGGTGCGGCAGGCCTCGCGCAGCACCCATTCGCCGATTTCCAGGATCAGACCGCTTTCCTCGGCCAGCGGGATGAACTGGATCGGCGGAATTTCGCCGTATTCCGCGCTGCTCCAGCGCAGCAGCGCCTCCACGCCGGTGATGCGGCGGGTGGCCAGCGACAGCCGCGGCTGGAACACCAGCCGCAGTTCGCCGCGGTCCAGCACCTTGCGCAGCGCGCTGGACAGCTGGGCGCGGCGGCGGTTGGCGATTTCCATGCTGTCGTCGTAGCGCACGAAGGTGCGGCGGCCGGCGGCCTTCGCCTGGTACATGGCGGTGTCGGCCTGCTTCAGCAGTTCGGTCGGCACCTGGCCGTGGTCCGGGTAGAGGCTGATGCCGATCGACGGCGAGATCACCACTTCCTGACGGTCGTCCAGCACCAGCGGCGCCTCGAAAGAGGTGATGATTTCGCGCGCGATCTTGTCGGCGTCGCTGGGCTGGTCGAGATTTTCCAGCACCACCGTGAACTCGTCGCCGCCCAGCCGCGCCACGGTCTGGTGTTCGCCAACGGTCTCTTGCAGGCGCATCGCCGCGGCGCGCAGGATGCGGTCGCCCACGGTGTGGCCCAGCGAGTCGTTGATGTCCTTGAAGCGGTCGAGATCGAGGAACAGCACGGCGATGCGGTGGTTCTGCCGGCGCGCCCGCACGATCGCCCGCGACAGCCGTTCCGACAGCATCGCGCGGTTCGGCAGGTTGGTCAGAGTGTCGAAATTGGCGAGGTAGCGCAGTTCCTGTTCGGCGCGCTTCTGCAGAGTGATGTCGGAGATCACCACGATGTGGACGCGGTGCTCGCCGTAGATGCCTTCGGCGGCGTTGGATTCGATCGAGCACAGGAATTCCTGGCCGTTCTTGCGCCGCTGCCACATTTCGCCAGCCCAGTGGCCTTCGGTCAGCAGTTTCTGGCGAAGGCGGCTGTAGAAAGCGGCATCGTGCTGCGGGCTGTCGAGCAGACTGGCGCTGTGGCCGATGACTTCGCGTTCGGTGTAGCCGGTGGTGCGGGTGAAGGCGGGGTTGATCGAGATGAAGTTGAAGTCGCGATCCAGCACCGCGACCGATTCGTTCATGCTGCGCAGGACGGCGATGGCGATGCGGCGTTCGCGTTCGGCCTGGCGCACCAGGGTGATGTCGCGCGCGGTGCCGGCGATGCGGCGGACCCTGCCGTCGGCGCCGTTCTCCACTGCGCGGCCGCGCGCACGCACCCACAGCCACTCGCCGTGGGTATCGAGGATGCGGTGTTCGGAGATGAAGAGTTCGGATTCCCCACGCAGATGGTCGCGGAGTTTCGCCTGTACCTGGGGCAGATCGTCCGGATGAATGCGGTGGTCGGTGTCGGTGGTGGACAATACCTGGATGTCCGGACGGTTGCCGCGCGAGTCCGCCCAGAGCCGGCGCATGTGTCCGGTCTGCAGGTCGTAGTCCCAGTACTGCTCGGACGAAGCCCACAGCGCCAGCTTCAGGCGCTCTTCGCGCTCGCGCAGTTCCAGGGTGTGGCGCTTCTCGGCGCGACCGCGGCGGGTCCAGAGGATGAGCAAAACGAGGGCAAGGACGCCGACCAAGGCCAGCGAGGCGAAGAACTGCAGTTCTGCGACATCGGACAAGAGGGCAGCCCCCTGGTAGCCCTGACGATGGTGGCAGTGTACGGGCTCGCGCGGCTGATGCCGAGTCGGCCTTCGCTGCGGCGCCGTTGTACACTGCCGGCCCTGTCGAAATGATGTCGATCACCGCCCGATGATGTCCGAACAGTCCAGTCCGGTTTTGCCCGATCTCGACGAGATCGAGGACGCGGTTCGCGCCCAGGGGCTGGGCGTCGGTGCCTCTGAACTGCACGGCGCGCTTTGCGGCTGGTTGGCCGGCGGCGGTGCCGACTCGCCGCGCTGGCTGTCGCAGGTGCTGGTCGACGAGGCACTGGGCGCCCCGGCCTCCGGCAGTGCGCTGGACCGGCTGCGCGAGGTCAGCGTGGCCCAGATCGGAGACCGCGATTTCGGCTTCGAACTGCTGGTGCCGGACCAGGAGGCCACGCTTGCGGACCGCAGCAGTGGGCTGTTCGACTGGTGCCGCGGTTTCCTCGGTGGTTTTGGCCTTGCGGCCGGCGCCAATCCGCCGCTGTCCGACGAAAGCACCGAAGCCTTGGGCGACCTGGCCAAACTCGCTGCTGCCAGTCCGCAGGACGATGGCGATGAGGATGACGAAGCGGCGATGATCGAGATCGAGGAATTCGTCCGGGTCGCTGCGCTGCTGCTGCACGGCGACTGCGCGATGGGCGCGCATCACCGGCGCCAACTGCACTGATCGCATGGGTTCGACGGGCATGACTTCAACAGGCACGGTTTCCACGGGAATTTCCGCGCAGGGCTATGCGCGCCGCCGCCGCCAGCTGATGCGGATGGCCGGCGACGACGCCATCGTGGTGGTGCCGTCGGCCCCGGAGCGCATCCGCAGCCGCGACACCCATTACCCCTACCGTCAGGATTCCGACCTCTGGTACCTCACCGGATTCCCTGAGCCCGAAGCGGTGCTGGTGCTGATTCCCGGCCGCAAGCACGGCGAAAGCCTGTTGTTCTGCCGCGAACGCGACGTGGAGCGGGAAGGCTGGGACGGCCCGCGCGCCGGCCCGGAGGGCGCGGTCGACGGTTTCGGCATGGACGACGCGTACCCGATCGATGATCTGGACGAAATCCTGCCCGGCCTGCTCGAAGGCCGCAGCCGCGTCTACTACCACTTCGGCCGCGACACCGATTTCGACCTCAAGTTGATCGGCTGGCTCAACCGCGTCCGCGCGCAGATGCGGATGGGCGCGCAGCCTCCGCATGAATTCCTCGAACTCGGCCATCTGCTCGACGAGATGCGGCTGTTCAAGGAGCGCGACGAACTCAAACTGATGCAGCGCGCCGCCGACATCAGCATCGAAGCGCATCGCGTGGCGATGCGCGCGGCGAAGCCGGGCATCCACGAATACGAATTGCAGGCGGAAGTGGAGCGGGTGTTCCGTCGTCACGACGCCGAGCCGGCCTACGGCAGCATTGTCGGCGCCGGCGACAACGCCTGCGTGCTGCACTACCGCGCCAACAACGGGCAGGCAAAGGACGGCGCGCTGGTGCTGATCGATGCCGGCGCCGAGTATCGCGGTTACGCCGCCGACATCACCCGCACGTTTCCGGTCAACGGCCGTTTCACGAAAGAGCAGCGCGCGCTGCACGATCTGGTCGGCGCGGCGCAACAGGCGGCGTTGATGCAGGCGAAGCCGGGCGTGCCTTACGAAGCCGGACATGTCGCCGCCGTGGAAACCCTGACCGAAGGCTTGCTGTCCTTGGGCCTGCTTAAGGGCACATTGCAGAAAAACATCGCCGACGGCGGCTACAAGCGTTTCTACCGGCACAAGACCGGGCATTGGCTGGGCCTGGATGTCCACGATGTCGGCGAGTACCGCTTCGACGGCGACTCGCGCCTGCTCGAGCCGGGCATGGTCTTCACCATCGAACCGGGCCTCTACATCGGCAGCGACGAAAAAACCGTCCACGAAAAATGGCGCGGCATCGGCATCCGCATCGAAGACGACATCCTCGTCACCAAGGACGGCCACAAAGTGCTGACCGACAAGCTCGCGCGCAGCGCGGACGAAATCGAAGCGTTCATGGCGGAGCGCTGATCGAAACGCATGCAGCTGTTTCTTGTGGGAGCGACGCAAGTCGCGACGGGCTGCGGAAAGTCTTTCCGCAGCCCGTCGCGACTTGCGTCGCTCCCACATAGTCGCAGATTCCGTTCCCATCCCACGGTAATGCTTACGCCACCCGCGACCCATCCGGATTGTGTTCGATCATCCACAGACCTGCCCAGAGTTTGAGGTCGAGTTCGTAGCCTTCGCTCTGCTTCTGCATCAGCCACGCCGGCGCCTGCGCGCGTGGCACCGTGTGGACGAGGATGTCCTCGTTGTCGACGCCGCCGCCGTCGCCGACCTTGACCAGATCGCGGGCGCGGACGAAGGCGATGCGTTCGTTGCTCATGCCCGACGACGTGGGGCCGATCAGCAGCACGTCGACCTTGTTCGGATGCCAGCCGGTTTCTTCGACCAGTTCGCGGCGCGCGGCGTCTTCCAGCGAATCGTGGTCGTGATCGTCGCCGACCAGACCGGCCGGCATTTCGATGGTGCGCGCGCCCAGCGGCACGCGGTACTGCTCGACGAACAGCACCTCGTCCTGCGGCGTCACCGCGATCACGATCACCGCCATGCCGCCGGCATGATGGCTGCGTTCGCAGGATTCCCATTGGCCGATCTTCACCAGCCGCAGCCACTTGCCTTCGTAGAGCACTTCGCGGGGTTCGGTCATGCGGTCCTCGATGTCGGTTTTGATTTGTTTTTTTGGAGCAGGCTTCAGCCCGCTGTTTTTTCTGGCGCCAATGGCATTTCAAACGCTCATCGATTCACTGGCATCAGCCGCGGGCGCGGCATCAGTTGTCGTCACGTTTCTGGTTCACCCTGGGCCGGCCTGCGGCGCATGCGTGGCGAAATCCAGCCCGCCGGCCGCATACAGCCGCCGCCGCGTCATCGGTCCGAACCGCAGCGCCTCGCAGACCGCGCCGAGCGAGGATGCCTCGGCATGGTTGCGATTGAAACGCGGTGCGGCGTCGCCCACCGGTGCGTCGCAGGCGATGGTGGTGAGGGTGCGGAACAGCAGTGCGTTGTCGCGATGATCGCGCAACTTCGCGGCCGCCTGCGCGGCGCCGCGGAAACGCAGGAACGGCACTTCCTCCACCCGCCGCAGCAGGCTGTCGAGGTCGCCGAAATGCGCGAGCAGGATCGCCGCGGTCTTGGCGCCGATGCCCGGCACGCCGGGGATGTTGTCGACGGCGTCGCCGCTGAGCGCGAGATAATCGGCGATCTGGTGCGCTTCCACGCCGTGGCGCGCTTTCACCCCGTGTGCGCCCCAGCGCTGATTGCGGGCGTAATCCCACTGTTCGTCGCCGATGTGCAGCAACTGCGACAGATCCTTGTCGGCGGAGAGGATGATGCCGCGGTGTCCGGCCGCGCGCGCATGCAGCAGTGCGCTGCCGATGAGGTCGTCGGCTTCGTATTCGGGATGGCCCAGCACGCTCAGCCCCAGCGCGACGCACAGCGCGCGGCAATGCACGAACTGGCGTTTCAACGCCTCCGGCGCCGGGTCGCGATTGGCCTTGTAGGCCGGATACAGCCGGTTGCGGAAGCAGGAATCCAGCGCTTCGTCGAACGCGACCACGATATGTTTCGGCCGCTCGCGTTCCAGGATGTCCAGCATGAAACGTGCGAAGCCCTGCACCGCATTGGTCGGCCAGCCGTCGGTATCCTGGAATTCGTCGGGCATGGTGTGCCAGGCGCGGAAGACGTAGATGCTGGCGTCGATCAGATAGAGCGCCGCCGGCTCTGCGCGCGTTTGGACCGCGAGGTCGCTGTCGAGAATGTCGTCGTCTGCGCCCGGGCCGTTCATTCCGCGGTCCAGTTGGCGAGCAGCGCAGCGGCATCCGGGCGCTCGCGCTCCGGCGCGTCCATCTGCGCGGTGCCGATATGGATGAATCCGGCGATGGTTTCATTCTCGCCGACGCCCAGCACGCCAAGAATCTCCGGATCGTAGGCGACCCAGCCGGTCAGCCACTGCGCGCCGAAGCCCATCGCCTGTGCGGCCTGCAGCAGCGCGAAACAGACGCAGCCGACGGTGAGCAGGCGTTCCTGTTCGGGAATTTTCTCGTCCGGGCCGAGGATGGCGATGACCGTGACGATGACCGGAGCGAACGAAAACCGCAGCCGGTCCTTTTCGATGACGGCGTCGGAAGCGTCCGGGTCGCGGCTGCGACTGCGTTCGGCAAGCAAGGCTCCCAATGCGTGACGCTCGTCACCTTCAATGTTCAGAAAGCGGAACGGCGTCCGCTTTCCGTGATCGGGCACCCGCACGGCAGACTGCAGCATCCGCAACAGCGTAGGCTGGTCGGGCCCGGGCATGCCGAGTTGTCGGCTCGGGACCGAGCGCCGGTCATCGAGTGTTTGTAATGTTTGGCTTGGATGATTTGCGAGTGGGGTCACAGACTGTCCAGTACGGTTTGAATGATCGTAGCGTCCGGGACCATACGATGATTCCGGATGGTCCATTCTCCCCCGAAAAGCTCCTCCGAAACTCCTCCCCCGAGACGATCCGCATGGACGATAACAGCCGGTTTTTTCCTGGCCGCTCGCCATTGAACCGCCAGAGCGCCGAAAAGGTCTTCGAATCGGTGCGCCGCGATTCGGTGACGGCGCTGTCGGGCGTGCTCGCCGGCTTCTGGGGCGATATCGAGGAACAGGTGCGTCTGGCCGCCATCGCCAGCCACGACAACAGCGCCATCTACGACGACCGTATCGCGATCCGTCTGCTCAATCAGCGCGCTCTCGAACTGGCCAACCGCTACCGCGACGCACTCGAGAACGCATTCGACCGCTGGCGCAACCCGCGCCCGCGCGCGGTCGACAACAAGAGCATGAGCCTGATGTCCGAGGCCCAGCTCGAAATCCATCTCTCCGGCCAGCAGATCGTGGAGTTGCTGGAACACCAGTTGATGCACCCGCTGCAACTGCTGCACGACCGCCTGGATGCGCTGGCCACCGCGCTCGGCCTGCCGCGACAGGGGCCGGAGACCAATCCGCTGCGCCCGGACGTGCCGATCGACGCCTTCGTGAAGCTGTTCACCGAAGACGACCTCACCCCGGAACTGCGCCGGCTGATCTTCCTGCAGTTGGAAAAGCGGCTGTCGAAATCGCTCGACGATCTCTACACCAAGACCAATGCCGCGCTGGATCACGGCTTTCTGCCGCGCGAAGACCTCGCCAATCCGCAGGCGCCTGGCATGCCGCCAACGGCCGCCGACTGGTCGCCCGATGGTGGGCTGGTCGAAGCGCGCAATCCGCAGCCTCAGGGCAATGCTTCACAGGGGCATGCGCCGCAGGGCGGTCATGCGCAGGGTGGTCAGCCCGGCTACGGCCAGGCGCCGAACACGCCTTGGGATTACGCCGGTGGACAGTCCGCAACCGGTGGTCAGCCTTCGGCGGGCGGCATGCTGTCCGATGGCAACCGGCCGCTGCGCTATCGCGAAAGCGTCCATCAGCAATTGCGCGCCTGGCGCCAGAGCGTGCTGCGTCGGGGCTCAGCCTCAGAATCGGCCGCCGCCCCGCCGCCGGCCTCCGGCTTGAACGGTGTCCGCGTGCTCGCGCCGCAGGAACTGCTGGGCATCGCCACGATGCTGCAGGGCGACGACCCCGCACCGTACGTACGCGCCCTTGCAGGCGACGACAGCCGTCCGCTGTCGGCGGTGATCCGCGACCAGATCGTCAGCGGCTCGCGCCAGCTCGGCTACGACCCCACCCAGACCCGCTTCAACGAAGTGGACGAGGATGCGATCGATCTCGTCGGCATCCTGCTGCAGACCCTTGCGAGCAGTCACGCCACGCTGAGCCGTTCGCGCGCGCTCTACGGCCGGCTGGTGCCGCCGTATCTCAAGCTCGCGCTGAGCGACGACAGCCTGTTCGATCAGCGCGGCCATCCCGGCCGCAAGCTGCTGGAAGCGCTGAGCGAAGCCTGCGAAGGCAACACCGGCGATTCCCCGCAGGACCAGCAGACCCTGACCCATGCCGAACTGGCGGTGGGCCGGGTGGTCGAGGAATATCGCGACGACAAGGCGATCTTCGAGTTCGCCGCCGGCGAACTGCGCGACCACCTCGATCAGCAGAAGAAGATGCGCGAGGTCGCCGAACAGCGCGCAGCCGATACCGTCAGCGGCCGCGAGCGGCTGCAGCACGCGCGCCGTGCTGTGGATGAACTGCTGGACGCGCGCCTCAGCCAGCGTCCGCTCACCGCAGGCATCGCCGAATTCCTCAGCGGCCACTGGCGCCATCACCTGGTCCAGACCTGGCTGCGCGAAGGCCCGAGTTCCGCCCAGTACCTGTCGGCGCTGTCGATCGGCGAGGGCCTGATGCAGGCCGACGGCGACGCCGCCCGCGCCGAAGGTGGCCGGGTCGCCGACAAGATTCTCGAACTGCAGGCACCGCTGGGCCGCTGCTACGTGAGCTGCGGGCTGGACGCGACCGCCGCGCGCGACTCGCTGGCGAAGATCGTCAGCGCATTGGCTTTCCCCGACCAGCCGCGCGGACTGCATTCGGTATCGATGGAGGAAGCGCCGCCCGAACCCAACGATGCCGCGAACTGGGGCGGTCTGCGGGTGGTTGGCGGTACCGAGAGCGTCGAGCACGACCCGGCGATGGCCGCACGCATGCGTCGTCTGCGGGTGGGGCAGAGTCTTCGTCTGATCGAAGAGGATGGCCGCGAGACGCCGGCGCGCGTCGCCTGGGTCAGCCCCTTGACCTCGCGCTTCCTGATCGTCAATCGTCGCGGCCAGCGCAAACTGGTAGTGACGCCGGAAGAGCTCGCGGCGCTGGTCGGCAAGGGCCGGATCGTGATGCGTTCCTCCGAAGCCCCGTTCGACGAAGCCATGCGCGACATGTGGCAACAGCTCAGCCAGAGTCGCACCGCCGCGACGTCCTGACGCCACTCGACCGGGTCTCTCTTCGGCCGCCAACGGTTTTCCGTGGCGGCCTTCGTTTGTGTCTTTCACTTGCGCCTTGCGGCACTGTCGTTGGCATGTCCTGATCCCGATGCGGCATTGCCCTGCGCGCCCGGTGGCTCCACGACAACCTGCTAGGATGCCGACAACCGAAGCGGATCGATGGGAGACCGGCAAAGATGACGGAGACTGCGGCTGACACCTCTGGGCAAGCGACAGCGAAAGTGATCATCGGCGCGGTGCGCGAAACCGCGCCAGGTGAGCGTCGCGTCGCGCTCACGCCGGAAACCTGCAAGAAACTCGTGGCCGCCGGCGCCGTGGTACGCATCGAGCGCGGGCTCGGCGACGGCGCGCATGCGCTGGACGCCGCCTACGCCGATGTCGGTGCCGAGATCGTCGACGGCGCCGATGCGGTGCTCGCTGTCGCCGATATCGTCGTTTGCGTACAGCCGCCATCGGCTCCGGCCATCGCCGGCATGAAGCAGGGCGCGGTACTGGTCGGCATGCTGCAGCCGCAGGGCGACGCTGCTCGCGGCGAAGCGCTGCAGGCGCGCGGCATCGTTGCGTTTCCGCTGGAGCGCCTGCCGCGGACCACCCGCGCCCAGGCCATGGACATTCTCAGCTCGCAGGCCGGCATGGCCGGCTACAAGGCGATGCTGATCGCGGCGCAACTGGCGCCGCGCTTTTTCCCGATGCTCACCACCGCCGCCGGTACCATCCGCCCGTCGAAGGTGCTGGTGATCGGTGCTGGCGTCGCAGGCTTGCAGGCGATCGCCACGGCCAAGCGTCTCGGCGCGCAGGTCGAGGGCTTCGATGTGCGCCCGGAAACCCGCGAACAGATCGAATCGCTCGGCGGCAAGTTCCTCGACCTCGGCGTCAGCGCTGCGGGCGAGGGCGGTTACGCCCGCCAGCTCACCGAAGAGGAGCGCGCCCTGCAGCAGCAGCGGCTCGCCGATCACCTGAAGAACATCGACGTGATCGTCGCCACCGCCGCCGTCCCCGGCCGCCCGGCGCCGAAGATCGTCAGCGCCGCGATGGTCGCCGGCATGAAGCCGGGCAGCGTCATCGTCGATCTCGCCGCCGAAACCGGCGGCAACTGCGAACTCACCCAGCCCGGTGACAACGTGGTCCACGGCGGCGTCACCGTCTCCGGCCCGCTGAACCTCGCCAGCAGCGGCGCGATGCACGCCAGCGACATGTTCGCGCGCAACGTCTTCAACTTCGTCTCGCTGTTGCTGAAAGACGGCTCGCTGCATTTCGACTGGAACGACGAGCTGCTGGCGAAGACGGTCTGGCCGGAACGCGCTGCGGGCTGAGCCCGGCAGTTCGAGTATCGTGCCCGCCGGAATGTCGTGCGCGAGGCCGGGAATTGGATCCGGTATCGAGCGTCTGGCGCGTATTCTTGCAGGCGGTATCTCGAACTGTCTCCGGTGATCGCCGGCCAGGACATTCCGAAAGACAACCGTTGTCCCGAAGACGATTGGCGAACAGGATCAACAAGGAGCCAGCGACATGACCGAAAACTCCGATGCACCACAGGCGAATGCACAACTGGCTGCGCAGACCCGCGCCGCTATGACGCAGGCGGCGCCCGTCGATCGCGCGCAGCCGGTGTTGGCGGGTGCTGAGCGCGCGCCGGTGCAGGAGAACGGCAGCGGACCGATGCTGCAGACGCCGGCCAAACAACAGAAGGACATGGACATGACGCCCGCTGAACGCGACCTGTTCGCGCGCGCGATGACGCTCGTCCAGAACAAGGCCGGCATGACCGAGCAGGACGCCAGGAAAGTGGCGACCGATGTGATCATCACCACCCGCACCACGCCGGGCCTGTCGGAGAAACCCGAATACATGGACGTCAAGAACGGCCATGTAATGATCGCCGAAAAAGTCGGCAAAGAGCCTATTTTCAACGGCTACGTGAACGTCGAGCAGTCGCGCAATCAGAGTCCGGAACAAATGCAGGACAAAGTCGCGGCGCAGAATGTGAATCACGACCGGCAGTTGCAGGAACGTCAGACCCAGGACGCGAGCAAGGATCCGAAATCGCTGGTGCATGCCACCGAAGACAGGCTCGCCAACGGCGCGCCGTTCTCGCGCTCGATCTGACGCGCGCTTCATCCCGGCATCGTTCCGTGCTGCATACGACAACGGCGCCTTTCGGCGCCGTTGTCGTATCAAACCTTCTGTCATCCCGAACGTCCGCGCAGCGGGTGGAGGGATCTGATTATGTTGCACCGTCGACTACAGGCAGATCCCTCCTCAGGCTTCGCCCTCGTTCGTGATGACAGCACTGCCAGACCCGATATTTCGAATACGCTGTGGGGGCGTGATTACTTCGCCGGTGCCGCCGGCTGCTGCTTCGCCGCCATCATCGCCTCGCGCGCGGCGCGGAACGGGTTGCCGGCATACCAGTTCGGCCAGGTGTCGCTGGTGGCGAGTGCGGCGCCGACGTCGTAGACCGCGGTCAGGTCTTCCATCGTGCCATCGAACTTCCACGTCGCCGGGTCGTACTGGTCGCCGGGCTTGTGGTAACGGTTCTCGTTGTAGTCCTTGCCCGCCGCCTCGCCGGCCGCGGTGCCGCCTTCGACCAGATCGGTTCCGCCATCGGTGTACAGCGCCGGCACGCCGGCCTTGGCGAAGTTGAAGTGATCGGAACGGAAGTAATAGCCGCCGGCCGGATTGGATTCCTCCACCAGCTTGCGGCCCTGCTTGTCGGCGATCGGCTTGAGCACATCCTCCAGTTCCGAATTGCCCATGCCCACGACGGTGAAGTCGCGGCTGCGCCCGACCACGCTCATCGCATCGAGATTGATGACGCCGACGGTGCGGTCCAGTGGCACGGTGGGATGCGCGACGTAGTATTTCGAGCCCAGCAGGCCGGATTCCTCCAGCGTGACCGCAGCGAACAGCACCGAACGCTTCGGCGGGTTCTTCGCGAACTGTTCGGCGATTTCCAGGATCCCGGCGACGCCGGTCGCGTTGTCGACCGCGCCGTTGTAGATATTGTCGCCGGCTTCGTCCGGATGTTTGCCCAGATGGTCCCAGTGCGCCATGTAGACGATGGTGTCGTCCGGCGTCGTGGTGCCCGGCAGCAGCGCCAGCACGTTGCGCGATTCCTTGTCGGCGGTGGTGCTTTTCAGGGTGACGCTGGCTTTCGCCGGCAACGCCACCGCCTTGAAACCGCGCTTGTTGGCGGCCGCGCGCATCGCGTCGAGGTCGAGTCCGGCGTCGGCGAACAACGCCTTCGCCTGCTCGCCGGTGATCCAACCCTGCAACGGCACGCGCGGCGCCGGGTCGTCGGCGGCGCGGAGGTCGTATTGCGCGCCCGACCATGAATTCTTGACCACATCCCAGCCGTAGGACGCGCCTTCGGTGTCGTGGATGATGAGCGCCGCCGCGGCGCCCTTGCGCCCGGCTTCCTCGAATTTGTAGGTCCAGCGCCCGTAATAGGTCATGCGCTTGCCGTTGAACAGCGTCTCGTCCTTGGCGTGGAAGCCCGGGTCGTTGACGAACATGACCACGGTCTTGCCCTTCACATCGACGCCGGCGTAGTCGTTCCACTTCTGCTCCGGCGCGTCCACGCCGTAGCCGACGAACACCACATCGCTGGCATCGATCTTCACTTCAGGCTGGCCGGTACGCGTGCCGACCACCATGTCGGTACCGAACTTCAGGGTATGCGGCTTGCCCTTGACGTCGATGGTCATCGTCGTCGCTTCGTCGGCGGTGGTTTCGGTCATCGGCACGGTCTGGAAATAGCTGTCGCCGTTGCCGGGCTTCAAGCCCATGCGCTCGAACTGGGCCTTGAGATATTCGACGGTCTTCTCTTCGCCGGGGGTGCCCGGGGCGCGGCCTTCGAATTCGTCTGAGGCCAGCACGCGCACGTGTTCGCCGAAGTCGGCCGGATCGATGGCGTCCTTGAACGCGAACGCGGCGGGTTTGGCGGCTTCAGCGGCGGGCTGCGGCGCGGCGGGCGTTTCGGCCTCGCGCTTGCAGGCGGCGAGCGCGGCAGTGGCCGCGAGGGTCAGCAGCAGGGTTTTCGACACATGTTGACGCAAGGAACTGGACATCGGAGGCTTCCACACGAACGGAAGCCCCGAGTGTACGACGCGCCCGGTGATCCGGGCGCCTGCCGGAAGTCCGGCCCGAACTCCGGCTTGAAGCCGGCCGGCAATCGCCGGTTCCGCGTCAGTCCTGCGGCGGGCGGGCGCCGTCGTAGCTGATCGCGGTGGCGCCGGTGACTTGGCCGATGCGCGCGGTCTTGTGGACGTACAGGGTGACTTCGCGCTTGAACAGCAGTGGGCCTTCGACCACGGCGTTGGGGCCGATGACGATCCGCAATTTGCGCTGCTTCATGCTGACCGGCATCCATTTGCTGTTGGGCTTCTCGACGGTGATGCCGCCGCGGACGTGCGAGCCGACGCCGACGGTGATGTCGCCATTGACGGTGGCGATGCTGCCGTTGACGTCGGTGTCGACCAGGCCGATCGAGCCGTTGACGGTTTCGACATTACGGGCGACTTCGCTGCCGCGGTCGGTGAAAACGCTGCCGTTGACGGTTTCGATCTCGCCGACACGGCTCTGCTCGCCCAGGCGGATGCCGCCGTTGACGGTCTCGATCGAGTCGGCCTTGAGCTTGCCGTCGGCCTTGATGTTGCCGTTGACGGTTTCGGCATCGCCGACGGTGGCGCCGGTTTCCAGATGCAGGTTGCCGTTGACGGCGGCGATGTCGCCGGCCGTGGCGCCGGCCTCGACGTGGATGTTGCCATTGACGGTTTCCAGCGAGCCGTAGTCTTCGCCAGCGTGGGCGGTGATGCTGCCCATGACCTTGTCGATGCTTTTGCCGGCGAAGGCCGCGGGCGAGAACAGGGCGAGTGCGATGGCGGCGGCGAGGAAGAGTCGGGACTGGCGCATTGGGGTGGACCTCTGTGAGCGTGGGCTTGTGGGCCCGGGTTCGGAAGCGGGGATTCGCGAACGGGTGAACGGATAGGGCATCGGAGCCCTCTGACAGGCATCATGGAGGCGCTTCGCTACAATCGCATCTGTCCTAAGTCACTGCCCCGAAGGTCACATGCCCGCTGCCGCTCACCGTCCCAAGCCCGTCGTCCTGCTGATCCTGGATGGTTGGGGATATCGCGAGGATCCGGCCGACAACGCGCTGGCCCTGGCCGATCTGCCGAACTGGAACCGACTGTGGGCGCAGCAGCCGCACACGCTGATCCACACCGAGGGCCGCCACGTCGGCCTGCCGGACGGACAGATGGGCAATTCCGAAGTCGGGCACATGAATCTGGGCGCCGGGCGCATCGTCTATCAGGACCTCACCCGCGTCGACGCGGCGATCGAGGACGGCAGTTTCTTCGCCAACGCCGAACTGCGCGCCGCCTGCGATGCCGCGAAGGTTTCGGGCGGAGCGCTCCACGTCATGGGGCTGCTGTCGCCCGGCGGCGTCCACAGCCACGAACAGCACATCTTCGCGATGCTGGAACTCGCCGCGCGCGAAGGCGTCGCCCGCGTCGCGGTGCATGCGTTCCTCGACGGCCGCGACATGCCGCCGCGTTCGGCCGAACCCAGCCTGCGCACGCTGCAGGCGAAGTGCGATGCGCTGGGCAACGCGCGCATCGCCAGCGTCGGCGGCCGCTATTTCGCGATGGATCGCGACAAGCGCTGGGACCGCCTGCGCCGCGGCTGGGATGTGATCGTCGAAGCGCAGGCCGAGCAGCACGCGCCGGATGCGCTGAGCGCGCTGGCCGCCGCGTATGCGCGCGGCGAGAACGACGAATTCGTCGCGCCCACCGTTTTGAATGGCGCGCAGCCGATGCGCGACGGCGACGCCATCGTGTTCATGAATTTCCGCGCCGACCGCGCGCGCCAGCTCACCGCCGCGTTCGTCGATCCCGCATTCGATGGTTTCGACGCCAGCGTGCGTCGCCCGGCGCTGTCGCGCTTCGTGTGTCTCACCGAATACGACGCCCGATTGCCGGCGCCGTCCGCGTTCGCGCCGGACGATCTGCGCAACACCCTCGGCGAAGTGCTGGCCGCGCACGGCCTGACCCAGCTGCGCATCGCCGAAACCGAGAAATACGCGCACGTCACCTTCTTCTACAGCGGCGGCCGCGAAGACCTGTACACCGGCGAGGAACGCATCCTCGTGCCCAGCCCGAAAGTCGCGACCTACGATCTGCAGCCGGAAATGAGCTGCCCCGAACTCACCGCGAAACTGGTCGACGCGATCGGTTCCGGGCGTTTCGACGTGGTGATCTGCAATATCGCCAATCCAGACATGGTCGGCCACACCGGCGACCTGCAGGCCGCGATCCTGGCGGCGCAGGCGGTGGACATCGCCATCGGTGCGGTCGAAGCCGCGGTGCGCGCGGCCGGCGGCGCGCTGCTGGTCACCGCCGACCACGGCAACCTCGAAATGATGCGCGACCCCGACACCGGACAGCCGCACACCGCGCATACCGTCGGCCCGGTGCCTTTCGTGTACGTGGGTGCACCGGCTGATGCGCGCCTGCGCAGCGGCGGCGCGCTGCGCGACGTGGCGCCGACCATGCTGGATCTGCTCGGCCTGCCGCAGCCGGCGGAGATGAGCGGCCGTTCTTTGTTTGACGCTTCGTTGCTGGATGCTTCGCCGCTGGGCGCCTCACCTGTGGACGCTGGATGAGCGCAGCCCTGCGCCTGCTCGTCGCGGTCGCGCTGCTGTGGTCGCTGGCATGGCCGGCGCAGGCGCAGCAGACGACCGGTCGCGAGGCGCAGCGTCGGCTGGAGAAGGTGCAACGCGAACTCAAGGACGTGGCGGCCGAGCGCCGCAGGCTGGAAGGCCAGCGCGGCGCCGCCAGCCGCGAACTGCGCGCGGTGGACGAGCGCGTCGCCGATTCCAGCCGCGCCCTGCATGTGGCCGAAACCGAACTCGCGCGCGAGCAGACCGCGCTGGCGCAGCTCAACGCGCGTCGCGAAACGCTGCGCACGCAGGAGGCCGCGCAGCGCCGCGAACTCGCCGCGCTGCTGCGCGCCGCCTACGCGCAGGGCGATCACGCGCCGCTGAAGCTGATGCTGGCGCAGGATCGCGTCGCCGACACCCAGCGCCAGCTCGTCTATTACCGCTACTTGCAGCGCCAGCGTGTGCAGCGCACGGCCGCGTTGAGCGCCGAACTGGCCGAACTGGCGCGTGTGGAAACCCAGATCGCCGAGAAACGCACCGCCCTGGACGCCGCGCGCGAACGCCAGCGGACACAGCTCGCGTCGCTGGCCCGCGACCGCCGCGTGCGCGCGGTGACATTGGGCGAGCTGGAGCAGCGTTACCGCGATCGTCGCGATCGCGAACAGGCGCTGGGCAGCGATGCCAAAGCCCTGCAGCAGGTGATCGGCCGGCTGCGCGCCGCCGCCGCCAAAGCCGCCGCAGACCGCGCCGCGGCCGAACGCGCGGCTGCGCGTGTTGCCGCTGCCGCCAAACCGGGCGCCGCGAAGCCGGGCGCCGCGAAATCAGGCGTCCGTCCCCAGGCAAAACCATCGCAGACCAAGCCGCCGCGCCAGATCGCCAGCGCCGCACCGGTGCGGGTCGGCGGCGCCGGCTGGCCGCTGTCGGGCAATCTCGTTTCCGGTTACGGCGGGCGCATGCCCGACGGCCGCGCCAGCACCGGTCTGCTGATCGCCGCCGGCCTCGGCACGCCGGTGCGCGCGGTCGCCGACGGCACCGTGGTGTTCGCCGAATGGATGACCGGTTACGGCCTGATCCTGATCGTCGATCACGGCAACGGCTATCTCAGTCTGTACGCCCACAACGAATCGTTGCTCAAGGACGCCGGCGCAACGGTCAAGCGCGGCGACACCGTGGCCCGGGTCGGCAATTCCGGCGGCCTGGCGCAGCCGGCGCTGTATTTCGAGCTGCGCCGCAACGGCCAACCGGTCAACCCCGACAGCTGGCTCAGGCGACAGTAAACGGCTACGGTAGGGCCGTTCATGTTCGGTGAACCCCGCGCAGCCTTAATGGTCTGACCGAATCAGTCTTCATCTGGAGTTGCCCATGCCGTTCCGTCCGCGCTCTTCGCGTCTGCGCTCCTCGCCCTTGCCGCGCGTCCGGACGTTGCCGGCATGGCTGGCGCTCGCGCTTTGCGTGCAGCCGGCCTTGGCGCAGGAGGCGAAGCCCGCCGACGGCGAAGCCGCCAAGACCGCCAAAACCGCGGAGGCCGAGACCAGCAAGGTGCCGCTGGAAGAGATCCGCCGCTACGTCAGCGTCTTCAACGTGGTCAAACAGGCCTACGTCGAGCCGGTGGAAGACAGCAAGCTGATGCAGTCCTCGATCCGCGGCCTGCTGCTGGATCTCGATCCGCACAGCGCCTATCTGGTCCGTAGCGATGCCGAGGCCTTCGACGCCGATACCAATGGCGCTTACGACGGCATCGGCGTGGAAGTACAGCCGCAGCCCGACGGCACCATCCTGGTGATCGCGCCGATCGACGACACGCCCGCGGCGCGCGCGGGGGTCAAGCCCGGCGACATCATCATCGCGGTCGACGGCAAGCCGCTCACGCCCGAGCTGGCCGACAGCAATCCGCTGCGCGGCGCGCCCGGCAGCAAGACCGTGCTCACCGTGCAGCGCGAAGGCACGCCCAAGCCGCTCGAACTCACCGTGCAGCGCGAAACCATCCGCATCGGCAGCGTGCGCGGGAAAATGCTGGAGCCCGGCTACGGCTATCTGCGCATCAGCGCGTTCCAGGCCGATACCGCCAACGATTTCGAACAGCAGATCGACAAGCTGCAGATGCAGGCCGGCGGCAAAGGCCTGCAGGGTCTGGTGCTGGACCTGCGCAGCAATCCGGGCGGCTTGTTGACCTCGGCGGTGCAGATCGCCGACGACCTGCTGGAGAAGGGCGGCATCGTCAGCACCCGCGGCCGCAACCCGGTGGCCGACGCCGCGTTCAATGCCACGCCCGGCGACCGCATGCGCGGCGCGCCGGTGGTGGTGCTGGTGGACGCCGGCTCCGCCAGCGCGTCCGAAGTGCTGGCTGCGGCGCTGCGCGACAATCAGCGCGCGCAGGTCGTCGGCAGCCGCACCTTCGGCAAGGGCTCGGTGCAGACTGTGCTGCCGCTGGACAACGGCGACGCGGTGAAACTCACTACAGCGCGTTACTACACGCCCAGCGGCAAATCGATCCAGGCGCGTGGGATCGAGCCGGATGTCGTGCTGAAGCCGGAGGTCGCGGTGAAGTCCGATGGCGCGACCAAAGCCGCGCCGAACTTCATCTCCGAAGCCGTGCTGCCGGGGCATCTGCGCGGCGATCAGGAAACGGCAGGCGCGAATGCCGGCGATGTCCTCGAAGGCGAGGGCCCGATCACCGCTGCGCTGGTGGTGCTGAAGAAACAGGTTGCCGCCGCGGCGGCCAAGCCTGCGGTCGCGGACCGCCGCTGAGCTTCGATGACTGCGATCTTCTGGCCTGACTCCATCAGGCCAGAAGTCATCAGGTCAGAAGTCATGAGTGACCATCGGCCGGTTCGCATGGCCGGCCTTGTCCTTAGGATGCGCTGTCGGCCCGCCATCGCGGGCCCCGCATCCGGGGACTTCAAATGCTTGCCATCCGCGACCTGAGCAAAACCTACGCCAACGGCGTGCGCGCGCTCGATCACGTCACGCTCGACATTCCGCGCGGCATGTTCGGTCTGCTCGGTCCGAACGGCGCCGGCAAATCCTCGCTGATGCGCACGCTCGCCACCCTGCAGGAAGCCGACAGCGGCACCGCGACGCTCGACGACGGCAAGGGCGGCAGCATCGACATCCTGCGCGACAAGGACGCAGTGCGTCGTCAGCTGGGCTATCTGCCGCAGGATTTCGGCGTCTATCCGAAAGTCAGCGCGCTGGATCTGCTCGAACATTTCGCAGTACTCAAGGGGCTCACCGACCGCAAGCAGCGGCGCGAAGTCGTCGATGGCCTGCTGCAGCAGGTGAATCTGTGGGATGTGCGCAAGCGCAAACTCGGCGGCTTTTCCGGCGGCATGCGCCAACGGTTCGGCATCGCCCAGGCGCTGCTCGGCAACCCGCGGCTGGTGATCGTCGACGAGCCCACCGCGGGTCTCGATCCCGAGGAACGCAACCGCTTCCTCAATCTGCTCGCGGAGATCGGTGAGAACGTCGCGGTGATCCTGTCCACGCACATCGTCGAGGACGTGACCGATCTGTGCCCGACGATGGCGATCATGAACAAGGGCAAGGTGCTGCTGACCGGCCGCCCGATGGACGCCATCGGCGCGCTCGAAAACCAGGTCTGGCGCAAGCAGGTCGAGAAGGCCGACCTGAAACGTTACGAAGAAAACTTCACGCTGTTGTCGACCCGTCTGGTCGGCGGCCTGCCGGTGATCCATCTGTTCAGCGCCGAGCGTCCCGAAGCGGGTTTCGAACAGGTCGCTCCCGATCTCGAAGACGTGTATTTCCAGCGTCTGCGCCAGCACGCCAAAGCCGCCTGAGGATCACGCCATGTTCGAGTTCTTCAGATTCGAGCTGCGTCAGCAGCTGAGATCCCCGCTGCTGTGGCTGATGG
>JBKJHV010000101.1:0-63903 GCA_046598445.1 Lysobacteraceae bacterium | reverse complement strand
GAGGCGATTGGCGCGGGCATCGAGTGCGGCGTAGGTGAGCTGGTCTTCGCCGCAGCGCGCAGCGACGGCGTCGGGCGTGCGCTGGACCTGTTCGGCGAACAGTGCGGGAAACAACGCCTCCGGCCAGGTCTGCGCATTGGCTGCCGCAACATTGGCCAAGCGCGTGCGTTCTTGTTCGCCGACCAGCGAGACTTGGGTGATTGGTCGCCGCATTTGCGTCGCCAACAGCCCGGGCATTTCTGCCAACAAATGGCGCTGCGCAATAGGCAACTGCATCGCGACTCCGCTCGCCGACACAGGTGGAAACACCTGTGCGGATACGCCGGCGCCATCGGAGACGCAGGCGATGCGCCACGTTTGCCCTTCGCCCAGCCGGAAGTGGACGGTGAGCGCATGTGTCGCGCTATCTTCGATGTCGAGGGCAGGGTCATGTTGCCCAATAGAGAGCGCGCGCAGAGTCGAGATCGGGTCGGATGGCGAGTCGCAGCCGAGTTTCACGCACACCGCATTCCAGATATCCGTGGCGCTAGCGTCGTCGTCTAGCGGAATGCAGTGCATCGTCTTGAGCAGCTCGGCATCGGCAATCGTCTGTGTCTCGAACGCAAACGTCAGGCCACCCAATGCGTCCGTATCGGGTATCGAGCGCACCACGAACGCGATAACTGCGACCAGCGAGGCGCAGGCCGTGTCGGTCGCACGGCTGTGTACCGGGTCAAGTACCGGGAAAGGCGGCGTATCCATACTTCAATCGGAGTCCATGGCAAGTACCACCCGTGCGGACGCCAAGGCGCCCGACGGTTCCCGGAAGGGTCTTGTGCTTCGGTCAGCCGCCCATGGCGTCGACGAGGCTTTTCGGCCGCATGTCGACCCAATGGGTTTCGATGTAATCCAGACAGGCCTGGCGGCTGTCCTTGTCGTGGGCGACACTCCAGCCGGCGGGCACATCGGCGAATGCCGGCCACAGCGAGTACTGCGACTCGTCGTTGATCAGAACGAGGTATTGGGCGTCGTTGTCTTCAAAGGGATTAGTCATGACTTCCTGTTCTTGATTGTGCTAGCTGGATTGTTCTAGTTGGAGGCGCGCGCGTCTGTGACCGAGGTGCTGCATCCACATCGTTGCTTGCGCGTGTGTGCGGGAGATGGAATGGATTGATCCGTCCGATGGGTCGCTGCCGACAGCAGATCGAAGGTCTGCTGGCAACTGATGATGCGTCAGCGATCTTCCGGGATCGGCGCTCATTATGGCTTTGCCCGATTGCTGCGGGCAGCCCTCAAGAGTCCAATAGCCTGCAAGCGGAGCAGCGACTGCGAACGACATGGAAAGACCCCCGATGAACACGGAGGCGATCAATGTAAGGAGGGGGCGTTTCAAGGCGGTGACAGGCGGTAGAGCCTGAATACCGGAGCCTGATTGCGTGCCTGCGGCACTGCCTGATCGGCTGGGACATGCGGTTGTTTCATAAAGTCCTTTTCAGTGCCGATAATGCAAACGATTCCTTCAGTTGCAGGACGATCCTATCTGATCTTACAGGGCCTGACAACTTGTGACGGCGGGCGTGTTTATGCGCCTAGCGGGTGCGTTTCAGATTTGCGCTGCGTGTCCGGAAGATGGACCGGCTGACGCGGTGAGAGTTCCATCAATAGGCAGCAGCACCGTCGCCACTGTACCCGTGCGTTGTTCGCGCGGCGTCAGAAACAGACTGCCGGACTGCGCCTCAACGATTTGTCTGGACAGCACCAGACCGATACCCGACCCGCCCGGTTTGGTAGTGAAGAAGGGCACGAACTGGTTCTCTTCGCGTGGCGGCCCTGGCCCTTCGTCGATGATGTCGATCTGGCCGTTGGTACCGTCCACGCCGCAGCGCAGTTCGATGGCGCTGCCTGCACCACCCGCCTCGATGGCATTGCGCAGCAGATTGATCAGCACTTGCTCCAACTGGTCGCGGTCGGCAGCGACGATGGCATCGGCGTCCACGACCAGGGTGATGTTGCCAGCGTTGATCAGCCCATGGACATGCCGGCACACCTCTGCAATGGAGAGTGGTGCCAGCGTCGGCGGCGGCAGTCGTGCCAGCGAGGTATAGGCGGCGATGAAACGCTGCAGGCCAAGACTGCGCTGTTCGATCAGACCCAGGCCATGCCCGAGCAGTTCGCGAAGGTCCGGATCGCTGTCCAGCGAGGGGGCGTCCTGCGTGCGCTGCCGGAGCGTGTCGGCCACTGACGCGATGGGCGCGATCGAGTTGCTGATCTCGTGGCTGAGCACGCGCAGTAGTCGGCGGAAGGCATCTGCTTCCTCCTGGCGCAGTGCGCGTTCCATCGGCAGCACCACCAGCAGGCGACCGATCTGACTGCGACTGCGCAGGTAAGCGTGGCTGATCTGCCAGCGTCCGCGCTGCCCGGGAAAGGTGCGCGCAACGAGACTGCCGGAAGGCAGGTCGAACAGATCCTGCAGCCCAAGCTCCGTCAGCGGGCGGCCGAGCAGATCTTCGCCTTCGCGGCCGAGCAGGCGTTCGCCCGCCGGGTTCACCAGGCGCAGACGGGCGTTTTCCTCGAAAGCGAAGACCGCGCCGTCCAGACTGGCCAGGGTCTTGCTGAGCAGTTGCAGACTCTCCGCCAGGCCGCGGCGCTCGTCGTGCAGCTGAGTGGCCAACTGATTGAGGCGCGTGATCAATTCGGCGTATTCGCCGCCGCCCTCGGGCACGGTGGCACGGATGCCGTAGTCGCCTTCACGCAATGCGTCCAGCAGATTGCCCATGGTGCGGGTCCATCGCATGGGTTCGTCGCGCAGCGCAACTACCGCCACCATGGTCAGCCCGGTGATCAGCACCCAGAGCAGTGCGCCGCTGGTCGCGCTGGGCACGCCGGCGACCAGCACCAGCGCCAATGCGGCGAGTGCAGGCGCAGCGACGATCAAGCGGCTCCAGCGGTGCGGCGGTATCAGGGGCACGACCAGCCGCCTACTCGCCCGCGTCGCTGCGCAGGCCGTGCTTGTAGAGCCGCCGATAAAGGCTCTGGCGGGTAATCGCCAGTTGTTCCGCGCAACGCTGCAGGTTGCCGCCGTTAGCGGCCAATACGCGTTTGAGCAGCCACGCTTCCGCCTGCTCCAGAGTCATGCCGTCGATTTCGCCGGACAGGGGCCGGTCGCCGCCCTGCAAACGCAGGTCGGCGGCGGACAGCACCGGCGTATCCGCCAGCAACGCGGCGCGCTCCATCGCGTGCGCCAGCTCGCGGACGTTGCCCGGCCACGGGTAGCGCAGCAGCGCGCGTTCCGCGTTCGCGCCGATCAACGGCAGCGGCCGGCCGTAGCGGGTGCAGGCGCGCTGCAGGTAGAGCTGGGCGATGGGCAGGATGTCTTCGCGCCGCTCGCGCAGCGCCGGCAGGCGGACGTGGAAGGTGTCGATGCGGTACAACAAATCCTGCCGAAAACGGCCGGCGGCCACTTCCGCATCCAAGTCGCTGTTGGTGGCGGCGATGATCCGCACGTTCACGCGCAGGGTACGTGACGACCCCAGTCGCTCCAGCTCGCCATCCTCGATGGCGCGCAGCAGCTTGGGCTGTTGTTCGAGCGGCAGATTACCGATCTCGTCGAGGAACAGGCTCCCGCCGTCCGCCAACTCGAAACGGCCGATGCGCTCCTCGCGGGCATCGGTGTAGGCACCGCGGACGTGACCGAACATTTCGGCCTCGAACAGGGTCGGCGCCATGCCGCCCAGGTTCACCTTGACGAAGGGTTGGTCGCGACGCGGCGACCAGCGATGAATCAACTGCGCGATGTGGCTCTTGCCAGTGCCGTTTTCGCCAAGCAGCAGAATGTTGGCGTCGCTGTCTGCCACCCGCACCACGTCTGCCATCATTTCGCGCATCGCCGACGACGCGCTGATAAAGCCATCGCCCGCTTCCTGCAGCGTCAGTGCCTGCGCGGCGGATAGTTGGGCGGCGCGGCGGTCGCTGAGTTCAAGCGCGACGCGACTCTGCAGCACACTGAGCACGCGGGCGTTCTGCCAGGGCTTCTCGATGAAATCCACCGCGCCCCGGTGCATCGCCGCCACCGCCAAGCCAACACTGGCCCATGCGGTCATCGCGATCACCGGCAACCGCGGCAGCCGGGTATGTATGGCTTCAATCAGGGCCAGTCCCTCTTCGCCAGAGGTGGTGTCGCGGCGGTAGTTCATGTCGACCAGCGCGGCGGCGATCTCCGGCGTGTCTGCCTGTTCCAGACGCTGCAGGGCTTCTTCCGGCGACGCCGCACCGACGAACCGGTAGCCGGCGCCCATCAGCAGCAGGCGCATCGCCTCGCGGATGTCGTCCTGGTCGTCGACCACCAGGACAACGGCATTGGAGGGCTTGGGCGCGGGCATGCGGTGCGGCGGCGTTCCTTCTGGACTCGGAGAAGCGTACTGGTTTTCCCCGGCCCGCGCAGCAGCGCCTCACTCCATCCGCAGCGCCTGCATCGGCGGCACCCGCGAGGCGCGCAGCGCTGGCACCAGACTGGCTACCAGCCCGGCCGTGCCCAGCACCAGCAGCACCACCACCACAGCGAGTGGGTCTGCGGCACCGATACCGAACAGGAAGCGCTCCATTACCCGCGACAGCGCCAGGGCAGCCGCCAGACCAATGCCCAGACCGATCAGCACCTGCATTCCGCTTTCGCGCAGGACCAGTTTCAAGAGCCGCGAGGGCTGTGCGCCGAGCGCCGCGCGCACGCCGAACTCATGGCGGCGCGCGGCCACGGTCACGGACATGGTCGAATACAGTCCGACGGCAGCGAGGACCAGTGCGAGGCCTGCGAATAGTCCGACCAGCAGCAGATTGAGCTTCTGTTGGCGAGTGGTTTCGGCCACGACGGTCTGCATCGGCTGCAGGCCGCTGATCGGCTGCTGCGGTGCCGCTCGGCGGACCGCGTCGCGCAGGCGCTCTTCCACGCCAGTCGAGGCGCCCGGGCGCAGCTTGGCCGCGTAGTTGAGCGGGTAGAACTCGCGCAGGATGCCCCACAGCGGATCGGGCATCTGGGCGAATGGCACGTAGACGATCGCTGGCGCGGGCTCGCTTGGGCCAAACTGGCGCACGTCACCGACCACACCGACCACTCGCATCGGAAATGGTTTGCTGGCACCGTCGTCGGGCAGGGTGACGATCTTGCCGATGGCGTCGTTCTGCAGATAGGCACGCGCGAATTCGGCGCTGACCACACAGATCGCTTCCGCACCAGCGCGGTCTCCGGTCTCCAAACTGCGGCCAGACAGCAGGGGAATGTCGAATACGCTCAGGAACTCGGGCGTGACTGGCCGATATTGCATGTTGATTTCGCGGCCATCCGCAAATGACACCGTGACATTGAGCTGCGAATTGGTCGGCAAATTGGTCGACATGCCAGCCTTCTCCACGCCAGGAATGGCGCGCAGCGCTTCTTCGATGCGTTCGGCCTGCTGCATGACGGCGGCCCGGTCTGGATAGAGGGACTTGACCGGCGCCAGTGCAAAGGTGGTCACAGCATCGCTGTTGAAGCCCATCGGCACCGACGCCAGGGTCTGCACGCTACGTGCGAACAGCGCAGCGCCGACCAGCAGCACCACGGCCACGGCGATCTGCGCCACCACCAGCATCCGGCCGAGCCGGCCCGCACTGCGGCTGAGTCCCGAACGCCCGCCGCCGACCAGTTCGCGCACCAGATCCAGCCTCTGCCCGCGCACGGCGCCGAGGACCGCAGCGAGCAGCGCGACGGCCACGCCCACTGCGAATGCGAAAGCGACGCTGCCGCCGCGCAACGAGACGGCATGCCCCCGGATCCAATCCACGGGCACCACGTCGGCCAGCAGACGCAGGCCCAGCCAGGTCAGCGCCACGCCGAAAATCGCGCCGAGCAGACCGATCAATGCGCCCTCTGCCAGCGACGGCAGCGCCAGCCGCAACAACGGTGCGCCCAGTGCCGCGCGCACCGAGCTGTCGTGGCTGCGCGCCAGCGCACGCAGCAGCATCAGGTTCGACAGGTTGATCGCTGAGACCAGCAGCACGCACAGCGCGGCGCCGAAAAACAGCCACAGCGCGCTGCCAGAGCGGGCCGCAAACACGCTGTCGCGCAGCTGCAAGGCGCCGATCCGGCTCTCGTTCCAGTACCGCTTGCCTTCAGGTGACATGTCGACATGGCTGGAAACTTCATTGCGGAAGCGCGCTTCAGCTTCCGCACTCGCACCGGAGAGTGTGACGTTGGCGCGCATGCGACCGACCAGATACTGGTTTGTCGACAGATTGCGGTTGGCCAGGTCCGGCTGCAGCGAAAGCAGCAGATCGAAGCGGTCGGGCCATTCGAAGTTCTGCGGCAGCACGCCGATAATGCGCACGTCCTCGCCTTCGATGCGCAGCGTCCGGTCTATCGCACTGGCGTCGGCGCCGAAACGCCGCTGCCAGAATTCGTGGCTGATGATCGCCGCTTTCGGGCCATTCGGGCGGTCCTCATCGGCGTTGAAGTTGCGGCCCAGCGCCAGCGGCATGCCCAGCGTGTCCAGAAAGCCGCGATCCGCGCCCAGCGAGGACACCACCTCCACGGTCTCGCCGCTGGCGACGTTGGCATTGGCGGTGTAAATCATCACCATGCCCACCTTGTCCAGCGATTTCAGTTCGCGGGCAGGTGCGTACAGGCCGGGCGCGCCGAGGTTCTGGCGCTCATCGATCTGGATGCCCAGGGTGATCAGACGATCCTCGCCGGAGTACGGCAGCCGAGTCAGCAGTGCCTGATCCACCAGTGAAAACACCAGCGATGTCGTGGACACGCCGAGCGCGAGCGTGAACACTGCCAGCGCTAGATAGCTGGGGCGCCGCAGCAGTCCGCGCCACACCTGTAGCGCTTCGGCCAGGACGATGTCGATACGGATCACAGCGCCATTCCTGCGGCTAGTGCGGGCATCGGCATGTCCTGCTCATGGCGCAAGCGCTCGAACGTGTCTTCGTCGACGATGCGCCCGTCCAGCATGTGGATGGCGCGCTGCGCGCGGCGCGCGAACGCCGGGTCGTGAGTGACCATGCACAGCGTGGTGCCGGCAGCGTGCAGTTGTTCGAGTAGTTGGATCACCGACTCGCCGTTGCGGCTGTCGAGGTTACCGGTGGGTTCGTCGGCCAGCAGGATCGAAGGCTTACCCGCAAGCGCGCGGGCCACCGCGACGCGTTGCTGCTGGCCGCCCGAAAGCTGGCCCGGGTAGTGGCGCAAACGGTGGTTCATGCCTACCAGTTCCAGAACCTCGGCCACCCGCGCGCGGCGCATGTCCTTGCTCATGTTGTCGCGAAACGTGAGCGGCAGAGCGACGTTCTCTTCCACCGTGAGGTCGGCGATGAGATTGAAGGCCTGGAAGATGAAGCCGATCTCGTCGTTGCGCACCCGGGCGCGCTGGCTCACGTCCATGTCGGCGACATTGCGTCCGTTCAGCGTATAGCTGCCGCCGCTGGGCGTATCCAGCAGGCCAAGGATCGACAGGAGCGTCGACTTGCCGCAGCCAGAGGGCCCAGTGATCGCAATGAAATCGCCGCGCGAGATCTGCAGCGCGATGTCAGACAGCGCATGCGTTTCCATTTCATCAGTCTGGAAGAGTTTCTGCAGGCCCTGCAACGAAATCAGTGGAGCAGCAGGCATGGCGATGGATGCGGTCATTGGAGGTCTCGGGAAAGGGATGTCAACGGACGCGCAGGGCCTGGTATTCGGCCCATTGGCTGGTGTCTGAAAGAATGGCCTGGTCTCCGGGCTTCAGCCCCTCGCGCACTTCGATGCGATCGCTGGACGCAGCGCCGAAACGCACCGGCACGCGTTCGGCGGCGGATGCGCCGGGCTTGAGCACAAACAGCGTGGATGCGGATAGCGGCACCGCCGTCGACGGCCGGCCGATACTGATCACGTTGCTCAGAGTACCCAATTGGATGCGGCCTTCCACCGAGAGATCGGGGCGGGCGCCATCGGGCAGCGGGTGGTTGAAAGCGACGTCGATGGTGACGCTGCCGTTCTTCACCGCCGGGTCGATGCGCTGGATGTGGCCCTCGATGATGCCGTTGCGGGTGTCGACGTTCACCGGCAGTTTCAGCATCAGGTCCTTGGCCAGCGCCTCGGACACCTGCAGGCGGGCGATCAATTCGCCCGGGCGGGCGATGCGCGCCAGTTTGGCGCCGGCCTGGACCTGCTGGCCCGGCTCCACGTCCACCTGCTGCAAGATGCCGGCGATGCCAGCCTTCACCACCAGCGAATCGGCCTGCTGGCGCGCGACCGATGCGGCGCTGGCGGCTTCGTCGCGGCGCGCGGCGGCGGCGGCCAACTGCGCCGCCATGTTCTGCGATAGCGCCACGCCGCGTTCGCGCTCGATGGCTGATCTCTTGCGGCTTTGTTCCAGCACGATCTGGCTCTTTTTGACGTCGATGTCCGGCACCACGCCCGCCGCTAGCGCGCGCGCAAGCGCGGCATTAGTGATTTCGGCGATACGCAGGTCGGATTCGGCCTGGATCTGCGCCGAGCGCTGATCGAGCAGCTGCGAAGCCAGCGATGTCCGCGATGCGGCCACGTCTGCATCGGCGCCAGCCAGCGCAGCGTCGGCCTTTTCCTGGTTTGCATGGATCTCCGGGTTGACCATGCGCAGGATCACCGTATCCGGCTGCACTTCGGCGCCGGCCAGCACCACCACGTCCTGCACTGTGGAGACAGTGCCGGCAGTGATCCAGCGGATGTCCTTGGGCACCAGCACGCCGGTCGCGCGCAGTTCACGGACCATGTCGCCTTGTTTGGCGGTGTCGATCCAGAGGCTGGCGCGGTCGATCTTCGGGCTGGCCTGGCCCAGTCCAAGCGTCGCCACCAGCACGATAGCGAGCGCGGCTGTGGCGCCGCCGATGATGAGGGCGCGTCTGCGGCGCCAGATGGGGAGTTTCGGGGGTTTGACGATGTCCATGTCTTGTACATCAGCAATCCGCGTGCCAACCATAGCGCGGAGTCCATCTCATTGATTAATAAGCAATACTGGCTTGACGCGGGCCTTGTTTCTGGTCCGTTTCCGGACACTTTGTCCGTTTCCGGACAGCCGCTGGCTGCGGACTCAGGCGACGATGCGCTGATCCAGAGGTTGCAATGTCCTGACCAGGATTTCGGCGATGGCGCCGACCTGGTCGTGGAGGAAGAAATGGTGGCCGGCCATGGCGATGATCCGGACGTCGCCGCGACTGCAGTCGCGCCATGCTGGTAGATCAGCCAGCGGCACCTCAGGGTCGTGGTCGCCCCCGATCACGGTGATCGGCACCTGCAGCGGCACCCGGTCGGGCGTCCATGCGTAGGTCTCGCAGACGGCCACGTCCGCCCTCAGCATCGGTAGCAGCATTTCCATCAGATCCGCGTCGGCCAGTACCTCCGGTGGCATCCCGCCCATGAGGGTCAAGCGCTCGATCAGTGCGTTATCGTCGGCCAGGTGATACTGGTCGCGGCGTCGCGGCCGGTGTGGCGGCAAACGCCCAGAAACGAAGAGGTGACGCGGCTGGGGCAAGCCCTGATCCACCCGGGCGCGAGCCAGTTCATAGGACAGCATCGCGCCCATGCTGTGGCCCCAGAGCGCGTAATCACCGGTCAGGACATCGCCCAACTCGCATTGCAACCATACAAGCAGGTCTTCGATGCGGGATAAAGGATCTTGCAGCAACCTTGCACCGCGACCCGGGAGGACTGGTGCAACAATGTCAATCTTGCCGTCCAGCAGTCGCTGCCAGGATTGGAAAATGTGTGCGCTGCCGCCGGCATAGGGCAGGCAGATCAGGCGTGGTCGAGGAGCGTGGTCGGGCATGGACGGATCCTTGGACGTCGAGTGTGTCGCACGCCTTAGCTCTGGTCAGCATCGGGTGCGTGCCCTTAGATAGTGCTGGAGCAGATAGGGCGATGACCGTTACGCACCAGAGTATTGGTCCGGCCAGGAGAAGCTTGAATTCCGCATCCGTTTGCAGGAGGGCCTTCAGGCCCGATCTTTCAACCAGACACCATCAAGAATCTGCTCGGGGCCAAAACCCCTCCTGCACGGGCATCGCCATCGCATTCAAACTTGCTCCGGCCGAATCAATCGATTGGAGAAGGCGCGCACGCCTTCAGTTTCCAATCCGGGTCATCTGATATCCAAATCGCGCAAAGCCCTTGCTGTTATCGATATTGATCGACAAATCAGCTTTGCCTATCGAAGTAACGGTAACGCTAATTTTGACATCCGCGGCCGCAGCCGAAACGTAGACGTTATTGGCAGCTTTACGGAGTACGACATCGCCATGCATGCCTTCTGGTTTCACATCTTTCGGCAAAACAAGGCGCCATTGATGCTCGGGCAGCTCGACGATGGTTGCCGTCATCGTCTCTCCTGATGACGAAAAAGCGCCATCCAGTTTCCAGCGCCCATCCAAAGTTTCTGTCGTAGCCGCTGCCATAGTCGCTCCATTAGGAATCAATGCCGCAATTAAAATAAGAAAAATCCTTCGCATAAACATCCTGCTCTCCTGGTTGAAACGTTCATCCGAACCCGATCCAATAATGACGATCCTTTGAGCCTGGCCTGGCAAACGCGGATATTGTTGACCGTCGATTGCGAGTGGATGAATTGTAGCCGACCATGCTGCTTAAGATTGCCTTTCGTTCACCCTGAAAGGAAGGAGGCGGCATTCGTAAGGCATTCATTATGGAACCGGCCATGCAGAATTCGCCGGGCGGAACCTTGATTGTTTACAGCCGATGAATGCGACTGTCTTCAGAATGTCACGCACAGGCGTGCACCACCCCTTCGAGTACGGATTCAAAATCGAAAATCTCGGAAGTCCTGTCGTTTTCTCGCTTGAGCGCATCCAACTGGCGCATTGCTTCCACATGCCACGCGCCAGAACGATCTGTGCATACATCGAAACCTTCGCAAAACATCTCCATGAAAACACTGGCATCATCGATGGCGGGAATGAATTTGGCCACCCCCAGTTCGTGCAGACGGAACCCGATATCGTCCCGGTCGTAAAATCGGGATCCAATGCATATCGAGGGGAGCCCATGCAAGATCGCGTATTGGTAGGTGCCGCTGCCGCAATGATGGACCATCATGTCGACACGGGAGCAAACCTCATGCATGTGTACGAAGGGCGCGTGATGGAAAAGTTGATCTTGCCCGCGAGAAAGATCCGTCATACTTACTGTCGAAATGACCGCAACTCCGGCATCGAGCATGTGTAGAATCGCCTGACGGATCGAAGGGTTGGGCGCGAGAACTGAGCCCACGGTTACAAATGCAATGTTCCGCCCTGTATGGCGTTCGATGAACTGTCCTGCTCCGGCCCCATCCCGCTGAATGTGGCCTTCAGGGATCGGCATCATGTAGTCGGGCAGGTCTAGCGCCCCAGAGAAGAAGAAATCCGGGCTGTTGCTCGCGTCGGGGGGTAGGATTTCGATGCTTCGGATTCCGGGAATGATACTGGCATGGGCAGCGCACAGATCAGCGAACGACTCGGGCGCAGGAATGCCGAAATAGAGTTCGCTCTCTCTGAAGCTGGTGGCGAAATCGAAACGGCCGATTGATTCGCAGCTGTGACAGTGGCTGCTGTCGCGAGGCACGAATCCGGGAAATGCCCCTGTTCTGGCAATTGTCACCCTCGGGATGCCCATGACGCTTGCCGTCAGAAGAGTCACCATACTGAAGTCATCGACGATGACATCGGGGCAATACTGAGTACAGGCGAGCATCTCATTCTTGAACGCTGTCTCGGGGCTGTAGTCGATGCCAAGGGCCTGTTTGCCAAGCTTCGTGAGCGGTGCATGAAAGCGGGCAGGAACGAGGAATTTACTCTCATGAACCTGCGGATCAAGCCGCAGAGCCAATGCCATAAGAGGCGCCAAGTGAGGAATAACTGCGCCAGCATTGGGTATGAACAGAACTTTCAAGCGTCCTCCAGCAATCCTTGTCTTGGGGCGTAGTTATCGATAGCGCCGCTAGAGACTTGCCCTACGATTTCGTACTTCGCCAGTTTAACCACTCATGCCCGGAGGAAACAATCAGACGATTTCGGGTCTGGTCGGACCTCGGCCCCCGATAAAGTTACGACAACGAATTGGAGTATCAAGATACTGCGGTCGTGAACGCTATCTAACTAAACGCTTCTACTTGGGTGTTCATGAGAATTCCAGATCGAGCGCCGCGCAGTGGTAATCGACGAACGGCCCGAGCTGGTGCAGATCCTTGCCCAGCGTGGCCAGCAGGCGTGGCCCGGTCATGATGGCATCGTCGATGTTGCGGATCGCGACATAGTTCTTCCGGCGCAGATCGTCGAGATGGACGAAGTCGGCTGGGTACCCGCGCGGCGGGCGCACCAGCATCTCGCTGTCGTCCAGATCGAAACGCTTGCGGAACGCCGACCCATGCGCGGCGTTCGCCCAACTGCCGGGATTGTCGACGATGAAATGGCGCACCCGGCGCAGCGTTTCGGGTTCCGGGTGCCACAGTCCGGCCGCGATGAAGCACTTGCCCGGCTGCAGGTGAAGATAGAAGGAAGGCGCTTCGACTTCGCGATTGCGCGCATGGAACAGACGCGCGCCCTGCCACAGTTTGTAAGGCGCCTTGTCGTTCGAGAAACGGGTATCGCGATGGATACGGAACAGTGAGCCGCCGACGGTTTTCGGGTCGGCGCGGTAGTGTTCGCTGACCTCGCGCAGCGCCGGCTGCAGGTCGGTGATGAGTGCCAGGAACGGCGCGCGGACGTGTTGTTCGTAGTCCGGCTTGTGGGCGTGGAACCACTCGCGGTCGTTGTTGCGGCCCAGTGCGCGCAGGAATTTGAAACTGCGCTCGGTGAAGTAGTTGCTCATAAACGCTTGCTCATGCGAGGCTGCTCATGTCAGGTCAGTCTCCAGTGTCTGCGCCCAGTCCTGCAATTGATCGAGCAAGGCTTGCGCATGGCCGTCGTCGGCGCGAGCGATGCGCAGCGCATCGATCTGGGCGCGGTGGCTCTCGAAGGTGAATTCGGACAGCCCGCGATCTTCGCGCAGGCGTATGCGGCGGTAGTCGCGCCAGCGTTCTGCCTCGGCTGTGGATAATGTCTCGGGCCAATTGCGTGCACGGTAGCGGAACAGCAGTTCCGGCAGCCGCGCATCCTGGAAAGCGAAATCGCGCTGGCCCAGCGCCGTTGGCGGCGTGCTGCGCACTTCGGTGAATTTGCGTTTGTCGCCATCCAGCAGAAAACCGTCGTACAACGAAGCGTCCGCGTCGGAGGGCTCGTAACCGGCACGGGAGGCGTAGATGCGGCGGATCTTTTCCGCGAGCGCGGGGCCGGCGGCGCGCAGTTGTTCGATGCGCGCCTCTGCCAGCGCCGGATCGATCCGCAGCCGCTCGAAATCGGCGTCGCGCAGATGCGCCCATTCGATCAACATCGGGCTGCGGTTGAGATGCACTTCCTTCAGCGGAATCCGCGCCTCGCCCGGGGGCAAGTCGGCGGCGGGTGTGTAGAGACGGTCGGCGATCTCGTCGGCGTCCAGCGTCAGCAGCGCTTCCGGCGATTCATGCAGATCGAACACCACGATGCGGTTGTCGATCTTCGGATGACGGATCAACGGCGCCACTGCCGCAGCGCATAACCGCGATGCCGGGAAACGCTGCGACACGTGCAGCACCGGCGTCATCGCCACGGTGTCGAGCATGCGCGCGGCGAATTTCTTGTCGCGCAATTTCATTGTGAAGTCCCACAGCTTGGGCTGCGCGCTCTTGAGCTTGCGGGCCATGCCGATCAGTGCGCGAACGTCCGACAGCGCTTCGTGCGCGTCGCCTTCGCGCACACCGTTGGCTTCGGCCAGATGTTCGAGTTTGAACGAGGGCGCGCCGTCCTCGCGCAGCGGCCAGACGATGCCTTCCGGGCGCAGCGCATGCGCCAGCCGCATCACGTCGAGCAGATCCCAGCGCGAGTTGCCGCCGCGCCACTCGCGTTCATAGGGATCGTAGAAATGGCGGAACAGGCCGTGACGTACGAACTCGTCGTCGAAGCGCAACGAGTTGTAGCCGAGGCTGCAGGTTTCCGGCGCCGACATCGCTTCGAAGATGCGCGCGAAAGCATCGGCTTCGGTCAGGCCTTCGCGCAGTGCGCGCTGCGGTGCGATGCCGGTAATCAGGGTGGCGATGGGTGAGGGCAGCAGGTCGTCGGCGGGACGGACCAGAAAGTCCCAGGGCTCATCGATCTGCTTGAGATCGGCGTCGGTGCGAATCGCCGCGAACTGCGCGATCCGCGTTCGGCGCGGGTCGGTGCCGAAGGTTTCCAGATCGTAGAACAGGAAGCTCGCGGCCACTCAGACCTCCGTCGCCAGCGGCGAGAGGCGCGCGTGGACCATGCGGTCCACCTCGGTCCAGTCGAGGCCGTCGAGACTGTCGCGCCCGGCCGTGGCTTCCACCAGCAGTGCGCGCTGGATGCGGCCGCGCTCGTAGGCGGTGGCGTAGGGCAGGCGATGGAAGGTCACCATCGCGTAACGCGGCACGAAACGGCCCGGATGGCGCTCGGCGAGCTTGCGTTCGAGTTCGCGCTGCAGCATGAAATCGGGATCGTCGACGCGGTCGCTCATTTCCCGGTAATTCTCCAGCGCCATCTGCTGGATCGCAGCGGCGTTCGGTTTGCGTTCGGCCTCGAACGCCGCGAACGAGGTTGCGGTATCGCCATTGCTTTCAAGATGCGTGGCGAGTGCTACGCAGTCCTCGAACGCGCAGTTCATGCCCTGGCCGTGGAACGGCACCATCGCGTGCGCGGCGTCGCCCAGCAGCACCGCGCGACCATCGAGATGCCAGCGGTCGAGATAAAGCGTCGCCAGCATGCCGGCCGGGTTGGCCTCGAAATCGTGGCGAAGTCTCGGGATCAGCGGTAGCGCATCGACGAAATCGCGCGCGAACAGCGCCTCGCCTTGCGCACCATTGCGCACGGACGCGAAACTGGTCGTGCCCGCGTTCGGCATGAACAGGGTGACAGTGAAAGTGCCCTCGTCGTTCGGCAGTGCGATGCACATGTAGTCGCCGCGCGGCCAGATGTGCAGGGCGTTGGCTTCGAGCTGGAAATCGCCGTCTGGTCCGGGCGGGATCTCCAGTTCCTTGTAACTGTGCGGCATCACTTCGATGCGTTCGCCCAGAGCCGAGACCTTCATCATCGCTGCGCGCACATTGGAGCCGGCGCCGTCGCTGCCGATCAATGCGTGGAACGGATGCGCGATCACTTCGACCCCGCCGTCGAAATGCGCGATGCGCGCGTCGAAATCGACCCGATCCAGACGGCGGTCGAAATGCAGGCGCACGCCCGCCGCTTCCGCGGCGTTCAACAGCGTGATGTTCAGATCGCTGCGGCTGATCGACCAGATCACTTCGCTGTCGTCCTTGCCGTAACGCTGCAATTGCACGCGGCCATCGGCGAAATGCACCATGCGTCCGCGCATCATCACCGCCTGCCGCAACACTTCGGCATCGACGCCGGCGGTGCGTAGAGCGTCGAGACCGCGTTCGGCGAGCGCGAGGTTGATCGAGCGACCGCCTGCGTAGCCGTGAAGCCTGGGGTCGCCGCGGCGCTCGAATACGTCCACCTGCCATCCCCGCTGCGCGAGCAATGTCGCGAGCAGCGGCCCGGCCAGACCCGCGCCGACGAGCGTGATGCGCTGCGGCGGTCGTTCGGCTTCGGTCACGGCGTCCACGCTCAAGGCAGCCACTCCTGGGCGGTGCGCGCGAAGCGCAGGACATCGCTGAAGCTGTTGTAAAGCGGTGCGGGCGAAATGCGGATCACGTCGGGTTCGCGCCAGTCGCCGAGCACACCACGCGATTCGAGGAACTCGAACAGGGCGCGACCATGCTCGCGGCCGCCGGCCACGCGCAGCGAGAGCTGGCAGCCGCGTTCCGCGGAGCTGGCGGGGGTGATGATCTGCAGGCGATCGGACAAATAGCTGTGGATCAAGCTTTCGAGGTAGCCGGTGAGTCGCTCGGACTTCGCACGCAGCGCCGGCATGCCGGCGCGATGGAACAGATCGAGCGACGCGCGCAGCGGCGCCAGCGCCAGTACGGGCGGATTGCTGAGCTGCCAACCGTCGGCGCCGTGCGAGGGCACGAATTCAGGGCCCATGCGGAAGCGCGTGCTCGCCTCATGGCCCCACCAGCCGGCGAACCGCGGCACATCGGCCTGCGCATGCCGCGCATGCACGAAGCAACCCGCGACCGCGCCCGGGCCGGAATTCAGATATTTGTAGTGGCACCACACCGCGAAATCGGCGCCACTGTCGTGCAGCCGCACTGGGACGTTGCCCACCGCATGAGCGAGATCGAAGCCCACCGTCGCGCCCGCTGCGCGCCCCAGCCGCGCGATCTCGGCCAGATCGAACGCCTGTCCGGTGCGGTACTGGATGCCGGGCCACAGCACCAGCGCGAGCCGATCGCGGTTCTCGTCGATGGCGCGCGCGATCGCCGCCATCGACAGCGTGCCGTCGCTCCGGTCGGGCTGGACTTCGATCAGCGCCTGTTCCGCGGTGAAGCCATGGAACTTGAGCTGCGATTCGACTGCATGGCGATCGGACGGGAACGCGCCGGCTTCGATCAGGATCGCGTTGCGGGTCGAAGTAGGCCGGTAGAAACTCACCATCATCAGATGCAGATTGATGGTGAGCGTGTTCATCGCCACCACTTCCAGCGGCTCGGCGCCGACCAATTCGGCCAAGGGTTCGCGCACCAGACCGTGGTAGTGCATCCACGGCGCCGGTTCGAGGAAATGCCCTTCCACCGCATCGCGCGACCATTTCTCCAGCACTTCCTCCAGATGGATGCGCGCCGACTTGGGCTGCAGCCCGAGCGAGTTGCCGCAGAAATACGCCATCTGATCGCCTTGCAGGCGCGGGAACAGGAATTCGCCGCGGAATTCGCGCAGCGGATCGGCCGCATCCTGTTCTCGGGCCCAGGCCCAGTCGAGCGAGGCGGCGCTCATGCGAACCTCGCCATGGACAGGCCCAGCCATTCCAGCGCGGTGCCGTGATAAAGACGCGCCTGATCGGCTTCCGGCAGATTCAGCGCGGCGATGCCTGCGCCCGGCGTCTGTTCGCCGAGGGGAAAGGGGTAATCGGTGCCCAGCATGATCCGCTCCGTGCCGCAGGTGTCGATGAGGTATTCCAGCGCGCGCGGATCCGCGACCCAGGAATCGAAATACAGCCGCGACAGATATTCGCGCGGATTGCGGAAGTTGTCGGTGGCGACCAGATCCGGACGCATGTTGAAGCCGTGCTCGATGCGGCCGATGGTGTACGGGAAACTGCCGCCGCCGTGGGCGAGGCAGATTTTCAGCTTCGGCAGACGCTCCAGCACACCGCCGAACACTAGACAGCAGGCCGCGCGCGATTGCTCGGCGGGCATGCCCACCAGCCACGGCAGCCAGTATTTCGGCATCGATTCGCTGCCCATCATGTCCCAGGGATGGATGAGGATCGCTGCGTCCAGTTCGCTCGCGGCCTGGAAGAAATCGAACAGCTCCGGCGCGTCGAGATTCCAGTCGTTGATGTGCGAACCGATCTGCACGCCCTGCAATCCGAGTTGATCGACGCAGCGCTCCAGCTCCTGGATCGCCAGGCGCGGCGACTGCAGCGGCAGCGTGCCGATGCCGGCGTAATGGCGTGGATACTCGCGCACGGCTTCGGCCATGTGGTCGTTGAGTGCCTGATGCAGGGCGAGGGCGTGATGCGCTTTGGCCCAGTAACTGAACATCACCGGCACGGTGCTCAGCACCTGCACCTGTACGCCGAAGTTCGCGAACTCGTCGATGCGGATCTTCGGGTCCCAGGTCTTCGGCCAGATCTCGCGGAAGAACTTGCCGTCCTTGTAGATGCGCGAGCGGCCGTCGTCGCCGTGATGGATCACCGGGAAACGGATGTCGCCGTACTTGGCCGCAAGATCGGGCCAGTTGCGGGGCAGGTAGTGCGCGTGGGTGTCGATTTTGAGCATTGTCATTGGCCTGCGTTCTCCAGTAACGCCTCCAAACCGCTGGCGGCATCCCAGATGCGGATCACCTCGACGCTGTCCGGCAGGTCGAGGTAGTAGATCAGGATGCGTTCGAAGTGTTTGGTCGGATGGAAGCGCAGCGGCACCGGCAGTTCGGGCAGAACATGGGCGTGTCTCGGCGAGCCACTGGCGGGGTGGGCGGACAACAGGCAGTAGGCGGCTTCGACGGCATCGATGAAGTGCAGTGCGACGTCGGGCGTCGCCGATACATATAAATAGTCTGCGATGGCAGCGATATCGGCCACCGCCTGCGGGCGTTGTCGCAGAGGTTTGCCCGGCCACGGTGCGCTCATGCCTTGGCGAGACGCTGGCGCTGTTTTGAGAAGAAGTCATCGCCGACGGGTTCGGCGAGGCCGGAGCCCAAGCCTTCGGCGATCAGCGCGCGCAGGGCATCTTCGGCTTTGCGGCGTTGACGGTCGCGGATCAGTTCGCGGACGTAGTCGGAGGTGCTGGCGAAGCCGCCTTCGCGGACTTCATCGTCGATGAAGCGTTTCAGCGGTTCGGTCAGCGAGACATTCATGGTGGCGGCCATGGCGGACTCCAATTCAAATGGCAAAAACTGCCAATGGGAGGATAGCGCCGGGGCATGGGCTTGTCATCTGAAAGCATCGGGCCTGAAGCCCATCCTGCAAAGCTCAGGTCTGCGGGTCGTACTTCGCCGGCGCCGTGTTGAAATGACCGCAGGCCTTGCAGGTGCGATGTTCGCGAGAATGGTAAAAGCGATCGAACACAGCGGGGAAATCGGTCTCGATGTCGACCAGCGTGAAATATTCCTCGTACAGTTTTTCGTTGCAGCGTTCGCAATACCACTGCAGGCCGTCGAGTTCATGCGGCAAGCGTTTGCGCTCGATCACCAGGCCGATGGAGTCGGGCATGCGCTGCGGCGAATGCGGCACGCGCGGCGGCAGCAGGAAGGTTTCGCCGGCCTTGATCGGGATGTCGCGCACTGCGCCCTCCTCTTGAATCCGCAGCACCATCTCGCCTTCGAGCTGATGGAACCACTCCGGACCTTCGTCGTAGTGATAGTCGGTGCGTGCGTTGGGACCGCCGACGATCATCACGATGAACTCGCCGTCGTAGATACATTTGTTGCCGACCGGCGGCTTGAGCAGGTGGCGATGTTCGTCGATCCAGGCCTGCAGATTGATGGGGTTGGGCAGCATGGTGCGTCCTCGGATCGTTGATGCGCGGTCAGGCGGCAAGGCGCTGCGCGAGGTTGGCGTAAAGCGGGATGCCGATCGCGAGATTGAAGGGGAAGGTCAGGCCCAGCGCCGCGGTGATGCAGCGGCCCACGTCGGCATCGGGCAGGCCCGCGCGCACTGCGGCGGGGGCGGCGATGTAGGACGCGCTGGAGAGCATCGCGCCGAATACGCCGGCGCTGCCGACCGACATGCCGCAGGCGTGCGCCAGCAGCACGCCGATCACCCCATGCAGCAGCGGCACGACGGTCGCGAACGTCGCCAGCCGCAGCCAGCCGCGGCGCAGTTCGGCCAAGCGGCTGGCGGCGATCATGCCCATGTCCAGCATGAACAGCATCAGCACGCCCTGGAATAGCGCGAAATACATCGCATCGACCTTCTTGATGCCGTCGGGTCCGGAAATCGCGCCGATCGCCAGGCCGCCCAGCAGCAGGATCGCGGTCTTCCCGGTGAAGACTTCGCGCAGCGTGTGCTTGCCGGCGGCATCGCTTTGCTGGCCGCGCCCCAGCGCCAGACCGATCAATAGGGCCGGCACTTCCAATGCCACCAGCAGCGCCACGAGGATGCCTTCCGGCGCGTTGCCGCTGCGTTCGGCGAATTGATTGGCAGCGATGAAGGTCACTGCCGACACCGAGCCGTAATGCGCGGCGATGGCAGCCGCTTCCCGGCGAACATCGCCGAGAAACCATTTCGCCACCCAGAACGCGCTGAAAGCGGTGGCGGCGCCTGCGGTCAGGGTCATGCCCAGCAGCAGTGCGAGCGTGGCCGGATCCTGGCCGCGCAGGGCAACGCCGCCCTTCAGGCCGATCGCCAGCATCAGGAAGATCGAAAGGTAGGTCTGGATCTGGTCGGGAATGACCAGATCGCTGCGCACGGCGCGTGCGAACAGCCCCAGCGCGAACGCCAGGACCACCGCAGAGGTGAGATTCGCGAACAACAATTCCATGTCAGACAGCTTGCGGTCGAGGCAGGGCGGCAATGCACTTGAGTTCGATCGCGATGGGCGTCGGCAGTGCGGTGATGCCCAGCGTGGTCCGGCACGGCGCGGTGGCGGGGTCCGGGAAATGTTCGGCCCAGATCGCGTTGCAGGTCTTGAAATCGCGCGCCATGTCGGTGAGGTACACGGTCACGTCGATCAGGTCTTCCCAGCGCGCGCCGCTGGCTTCCAGCACCGCGCGTACGTTGGCGAAGACCGCCTGGGTCTGCAGCGCGATGTCGTAAGCGATCAGCGCGCCGCCGGCGTCATGGACGTTGCCGGGGATGCCATTGCTGGCCGCATCGCGCGGGCCGATGCCGGACAGGTACAGCATGTTGCCGACGCGCCGTGCATGCGGGTAATTGCCGACCGCTTTCGGCGCATTCGCGGCGTGGATGGCGTCGTTGCTCATTATTCGCTCCTGATCTGACCGAGTTTTGCGATGGCGGCGGGATACTGTTCGGCGAGTTCCTGCGGTGAATCCACGTCCAGGCCGAGCTGGCGCACCACGCCGTCGTGCAGGCCGTAGATCCAGCCGTGCACGCTCAATGCCTGGCCGCGCGCCCAAGCGTCCTGCACCACGGTACTCTGGCAGGCGTTGACGACCTGTTCGATCACGTTGAGCTCGCACAGGCGGGCGTGGCGCATCGATTCGAGTTCCACTCTTTCCAGCAACGCCGCGTGTTTCTGCGCGACATCGCTGACGTGGCGCAGCCAGTTGTCGGCCAGGCCGACGCGCGCGCCGGTCAGGCTGGCATGGACGCCGCCGCAGCCATAGTGGCCGACGACCAGCACGTGTTCGACTTTCAGCACATCGACCGCGAACTGGATCGTGCTCAGGCAGTTGAGATCGGTGTGGACGACGAGGTTGGCGACGTTGCGGTGCACGAAGACTTCGCCGGGGTCGAGCCCCAGGATCTGGTTCGCCGGCACGCGCGAGTCGGAACAGCCGATCCACAGGTATTTCGGCGCCTGCTGGCGTGACAGCCGCTTGAAGAAGCCAGGGTCTTCGAGGCGAACGCGGTCCGCCCATGCCTGGTTGTTGCGCAGCAGGTCGTTCAGGGATTGCGTCACAGGGTTGCTCCGTTCATAGCCCAGATGTGTTCATAGCGCGAGGTGTTCATAGCGCGACCCCGACATTCTTGGCTTCGGTGAAAAAGCGCATGGCTTCCATGCCGCCTTCGCGCCCCAGCCCCGATTGGCCGACGCCGCCGAACGGTGTGCGCAGGTCGCGCATCAGCCACGTATTGATCCACACCATCCCCACGCGCAGCTGCGCGGCGAAGCGGTGTGCGCGATTGAGATCGCGGGTCCAGACCGAGGCGGCGAGGCCGTACTCGCTGGCGTTGGCCAAGGTCAGGGCTTCGTCGTCGCTGGCGAAAGATTGCAATGTGACCACCGGGCCGAAGATTTCGTCGCGGTTGGTGGCGGATTCCGGGCCGAGGCCTTCGATCACCGTCGGCGCCACGAACCAGCCCGGGCGTTCCAGCGCGCTGCCGCCGCAGAGGATGTGGCCGCCTTCATCGCGGGCACGCTCCAGCGCGGCCACCACTTTGTCGAAATGCGCCTGCGACACCAGCGGTCCCATGCGTGTATCCGAATCCATCGGGTCGCCGACGCGCAGCGCCAGCGCGCGTTCGACCAGCGCCTCGCGGAATTCGGCGTAGACGCTGTGTTCGATCAGGATGCGCGAGCCGCAGAGGCAGATCTGGCCGCTGTTCTGGAACGCCGAGCGCACGATGATGTCGAGATGCGCGCGCCAGTCGCTGTCGGCGAAGACGAGGGTGGGGTTCTTGCCGCCGAGTTCCAGCGACACTTTCTTCAGCTGCGATGCGGCGAGGGCGGCGATGCGTTTGCCCACCGCGGTGCTGCCGGTGAACGACACTGCCTGGATGGCCGGGTCCAGCACCAGCGGTTCGCCGATGTCCGGGCCGAGGCCGTGGACGATATTCAACACGCCAGCCGGGAAACCGATCTCGTTGGCGACCCGGCCGAGCATCGTCGCGGTGGCCGGGGTGATCTCCGAAGGCTTGGCGACCACGGTATTGCCGGCGGCCAGGGCCGGCGCGATTTTCCAGGTGGACAGATACAGCGGCAGGTTCCACGGCGAGATCGTGGCGACCACGCCCAACGGCTGGCGCAGGGTGTAGTTCAGCCCGGCCTGGCCGTGATGCGATTCGCTGGCGAACTGGGTCGCGGCGTGGGCGAAGAAGCGCAGGTTCGAGATGGCGCGCGGGATCTCGGCGTCGCGGGCGAGGGCGAAGGGTTTGCCGCCGTCCAGCGCCTCGGCATGGGCGAAATCGTCCAGCCGCGCCTCCACGGCGTCGGCGAGGCGTTCGAGCCAGCGCGCGCGTTCGGTCGGAGGCAGCGCCGACCACGCGGGAAACGCGGCCTGCGCCGCGGCGATAGCGTCGGCGGCATCGTCGGCATCGCCGGCCGCCACCTGCGCGTATGCGCGGCCGGTGGCGGGATCGAACACATCGAGCTGTCGACCGCTGCGCGACGCGCGCTCGGTGCCGGCAATCACATGGTTGAAGATGCGCATCCGCCAAGCTTACCGAGAACGGTCGCCGCCTGTCCTTTGGCCGCCCGCGACGCCGTTGAAACAGGGGCGCGTCGTGGGCCGGTGGATACCTTCGCCCGCGTACGTTGCGCCGAATCCCGCGGCGCCTGCCGCGATCCTCTCCTACACGGAAGCCAAGAGTCCCTCATGAAGAATCATCGTTCGCTTTTGCTGCTCGCCCTGCTCGCGCTCGCGCCCATCGCCGCCCAGGCCCATGGCGACGCCTGCCCCAAACCGTTCCAGGCCACCGGCACGGTCGCGTTCCCGGCGGGTTACAGCGGCGTTACCGGACAATTCTGGGTGCCGGCGGGCTACCGCCTGCAGATCGAGCAGATCAGCGCCGGCTTCCGTCTGCCCAGCGCCACCGACAGCGCGGACTTCCAGGTCGGCACCAGCGTCGGCGGCACGTTCGCCTGGCACGATCTCGAAGTCGCCAAGGGCTACAGCGACCTCGACCGCAAGGCCTTCGGTCCGGTCACGCTGTATGCCGACAAGGGCACCGATGTGCGCATTTCCATTGCGCGGATCACCAGCACCTATACGGCGACGACGGCGCGGTGGACGGTGACGGGTTGTCTCTACGCAGCTTAAGTTCTGACTTGATCCGCCGAATAACGAGTTCGTTTAGAGCCTATTGAACTCAGGTCTGAGCACGTTTTTTCATCCCGAACGAGGGCGAAGTCCGAGGAGGGATCTGCTGTTTGCCCACAGCATCGCTGAAGCAGATCCCTCCACCCGCTGTGCGGGCGTTCGGGATGACAAAATTAGCGCTTCGCCTGGTTACCTACACCTTCCTGTTCTTAGCCAAGATGGCCTTTGATACCTTCTCTTCGATCCCGGCCTCGCCGAGCGAGTCAAGTTCAGAAAAATATTCTCGGAATAAATCTGGCAGTGCTGCGAGTGCCGCAGCGTCTGATCCAAGGGAATGAAGGAGAAGTTTGTCCCAGTTCCAGGCTGCGCGGCAGTAAAGAAATCGACCTTCTATCCAGCGCTTAAAAAAATGCGTAGCGAATCCACGCTCTGGACTTCCAGATAATCCATGCTGCAGACCGTGCAGATAGTTTGCGACATCTCGTAAATCTTCTGTTCCAACAAACATGCCAGGCCGAATGCTGATCAAATCAACAGCATCCAGAAAAATTTTGCGTTCGGCATTCATTGTCATGGCGCTTACTGCTGAGTTAGCTCTGACATCGCCGGCAAAGATACAATCGCCGCGATCCCGTCTCCTGTCGCACGATGCGCTTCCCGCACTGCGGGCAGGGCTGGCCTTCACGGTCGAAGACGAGGAAGCGGAAACCCTCCGGCGTGTCGGTGAGGTAATCCTCGCGCATGCCGGCAGCGGGTTCGATGCCGCGGGTGGCGTAGCTGCGCCGCGGGATGGCCAAGAGTTCGCGGGCCAGTGTCTTGATCTGTGATGCGTTGAGTTCGGACGGGTTGCGCTCCGGCAGCAGCCCAGCGGCGAACAGCACTTCCGAACGCAGGTAATTGCCCATGCCGGCGAGGAAACCCTGATCCAGTAGCAGCCCGCCCAGCGCGCGGCCGCTGAAGCGCGGGTCGCGCAGGCGCGCGGCGACCATGGTTGGGCTCAGCGCCGCATCGAGCACGTCCGGGCCGAGTTTCATCAGGAACGGGTGGCGATGGATCTCGTCGCTGCGCCACATTTCGATATCGGAGGCCGAATACAGCAGGATCGCGCTGCGTTCGGTTTCCAGCGCCACGCGCAGCGAGCGGGTGGTATCGGGGCGCTCGCCGGGCAGCGCGATCTTCCACACGCCGTACAACTGATTGTGGCTGTAGAGCGTCCAGCCGTGATCGAAGCGGGTGAGCAGGGCTTTGCCGTGCGGGACGATCGCATCGATGCGTCGTCCCTGCAGTTGCGCTTCGTAGGGTTTCAACGCGGGAAACGCGAACCACGCCGAACGCAGCGGTTCACCGACGACGGCGGCGGCCAACCGGTCGGCGGCGCGACGGATCTCGGGGCCTTCAGGCATCGGTGCGTGGCGCTCGGTTCGGGATGGCAGCAATCATCGCAGCGTCGGCGGAATGGTCTGCAATTCGTGGTACTCGAACCCGACGTGGCGCTCGGTGACGCGGGCGATGCGCGCCGAGACCGGTACCGCCGGGCCGGTGCCGCCGAAGAACAGCAACTGCGCCACATTGCCTTCGCGTAGCAGGCAGCCGCCGGGGCGGAACACACCGCAGCCGCCCTCGGAGAGATCCAGTACGTCGGCTGCCCAGGCCAGATCGCCGTGAACGATCATGACCTGGATCGCGAAAGGAACGCGGTGACTGGTGCGTCGATCTTTGAGCAGGGTTTCTTCCATGCGGGACCATCCTGGTGCGTGGGGGATTGCCGAGGCTGTCGTGCCTGCGCCGCATATTTGCATGCGTATGGTCTCAAGGCTGCCTCAGGCGCGATCGACAGGCAAGCCTCGCCGAACGAGTGCGGGCGAAACGCGGTGGCAACGGCGCCCGTGCGGCATGACGCCCCGCGCACGATGCCTCGATCAGATCGACTGCATGCGCCCGCCGTCCACCGCAAGACTGACACCATTGATATAGCCGGCGGCCGGCGAACAGAGGAACGCGATCGCTGCGGCGATTTCGTGCGCTTGCGCGAACCGGCCCGCCGGCACGGTCTGGCGCATGCCGGCGGCCACGGCATCTTCGCCTTGGCCGCTGGCCTTGGCACGGTCGTGCAGGATCTGCGCCAGACGCCCGGTTTCGGTGTAACCCGGCAGCACATTGTTCACAGTGATGCCTTCGGCCGCGAGTTCGCGCGACAGCGTCTTGGCCCAACTCGCGACCGCGCCGCGGATGGTGTTGGACACGCCGAGGTTGGCGATGGGTTCGTACACCGAGGTCGAGATCACATTGATGACGCGTCCCCAGCCGGCGTTGCGCATGCCCGGCAGTACGGACTGCACCAGCGCCTGATTGGCGAGCAGATGCTTGCGGAAGGTGTCGAGGAAAGCGTCTTCGGCTGCGGTCTGCACCGGGCCGCCGGAGGGGCCGGCGGTGTTGTTGACCAGCACATGCACCGGGCGTCCGGCGACGAGGGTTTCGACCGCGATGCGCAGGCCGACGGTATCGGCCATATCAGCCGTGAGAAAACTGTGGCGTTGCGTGCCGGTGTCCGGCAAGGCATCGACCACCGTGCGCAGCGCGTCGGCGCGTCGAGACATCACGGTGACATCGGCGCCGAGCAGGGCGAGTTCGTGCGCGGTCGCGCGGCCGATGCCTTCGGACGCGCCACAGACGAGCGCATGTTTGCCGCTGAGATCGAGATCCATGGTCGTCGTGTCCGATAGTTGTAGCGTTGAATTCAGTCGCTGCGGCCGGCGTCGTCGGCGCGCATCAGTTCGGCGATAGCGCGGGCGCCGTGGTCGTCGCGCCCGGCCATGTCGTCGCGCACCGCCTGCCGGTTGGCTGGTGGATGGTTCTGGCTGAGCTTGAATTTCAGGTTGATGCGTTCGGGCCGGAAGCGGAAACCGACGATGCCGCGCAGTTGGCTGCGGTGATCGTCTCGCGCCATTTCGAAGCGCCAGTCGTGCCCGACCGTGGCTTCGAACCGCTGGCTCATGCGGTCGACGAGATCTCCCAGCGCGGCTTCGTCCTCGTAGCGATCCAGCGTGCCGCGCAGATGCGCGATCGCGTAATTCCAGGTTGGGACGCGCGCAGCGGTTTCCTTGTCCGGATATACGCCCGGGGAAACATAGGCATCAGGGCCGTGGACGATCATCAGCACCGCGCCGTCGTGACTCGCCTGTGGATTGGGCCGCGCCCAATGGCCTTCGATCAGCACCGCATCGCCGTCGCGGCGATACAGCACCGGCAGATGGCTGACGAACGGTGCGCCCTCGGCATCGATACTGATGAGGGTCACGAACGGGTGCGCGTCGATCAGCGCGTCGAGCCGGGTCAGGTCGGTTTCGGCGAAAGCGCGAGGGAGGTACATGCGGTTACCGGGCCGAAACGCGTTGAGCGATGCGCTGAGCATCGCGCGAAGAGCAAATCCCCCCGCCGCCTGCTTCGCAGACGACGGCCCCCTTTTTCAAAGGGGGCGAGTTTTGCGAGGTTTCGCGTGAGGAAGTTCCGGCCCTGGCGCGCAGCACTAGGGCGTTCATCGGCGCGCGAGGCAGTGCCTCGCAAACACGCCTCTTCAACCTTTTTTTGAAAGGGGAAGATGCCTGTGCTTCACATTCTTTCGGCGGAGCGGGCAATGCGCGCGCTTCTCTTCGCCCGTTCACATAAAGCGATGCCTGTGCTTTACCCCCCTTTGAAAAAGGGGGGTAGGGGGGATTTGCTTTTCCCTGACCTGCCACCAACACCTCAGGCCCGCGCGCCCAGCGTCTGCACCATGCTGCCGTGCAGCGTGGCGTCATCCTCGCCTTGCGGTGCCGCGACTTCGCTGAGCGAGAAACCGCGGTCCAGCGCGTCTTCCTCATCCAGACCTTCAAATGCGACGAACTCCGCATCCATTAGCGCCGCACGGGCGGTGTCCTCGCTGTCGTAGGCGAGGATGTTGCCGTCGCTGTCGAACACCTCGGCGGTGCCGGCCTCGCGGACGCGCAACTGCGCCCATACCAGCGTGCGGCCAAGGCTGGCGAGCCACCATTCCAGGCGCAAACCCTGTTGATTCGTCGTCATGTCGTGATTGCTCATGTGCTCGCCACCGACCACAGCCACAGGATGCCGGCCGCGGACAGGCCGAACAGGATGGTCGCCAGCGACAGCCGCGCGGGGGTGGCAAGGCCATCGAGATTGGGATCCTTGGCGGTGCGATAGCCGCCATCGAGCAGCCACCACAGCGCGACGGGATGGATGAAGGCCGGTGCGGCGAGCGCGGCGCGCATCGCAGGCTGGCGATCGCGCAGATGCACCAGCGCCAGCGGCCAGAAGATCACGAAGGCGGTGGCGCCGGCGATGGCCAACGCCACGCAGACCAGGGCGAAGAACAGAATCATGGTGCGTCGCTCGCTGCGTGTGGATCGTGCCGGTATTCAGCGATGACTTCGATCTGCCCGACGATCGCATCGTTGAAGGCTTCGAGTTCCTCGGCCGGCACCCACCATTCGGTGTGATGCGCGCCGCCGACTTTCTGCACCGCGTAGCCGTCGACAATCTCCTTGCTTACGCGGAAGCGGGTGACGTAGCCGACGCCGCTGTCCTTCACGTTCCAGCGGGTGGCGATTTCCATCGCGTAACGCTCGTTGGTGACCGGATAGAAGATCGGCTGTTCCGGCAGGCGCGGCGGCCAGCGTCGGAAGCCGCTGGCTTCGACCAGCGCCAACTCGTTCGGCCCGGTCGGCCGATACATGACAACGAGATCGCCTTCGATCTCGACACCGCCGGGAGTCGTCATCAGAACTCCGCGTGACCCGGCGCGCGCGGGAACGGGATCGCGTCGCGGATGTTGCTCAGGCCGCAGATGTAGACCACCAGCCGCTCGAAGCCCAGGCCGAAGCCGGCGTGCGGCACGGTGCCGTAGCGGCGGAAGTCGCGGTACCAGCCGTAGTGCGACGGATCGAGGCCGAACTGGGCGATGCGCGCGTCGAGCACGTCGAGGCGCTCTTCGCGCTGCGAGCCGCCGATGATCTCGCCGATGCCGGGCGCCAGCACGTCCATCGCCGCGACAGTTTTACCATCGTCGTTCAGACGCATATAGAAGGACTTGATGTGCTCGGGGTAGTTCATCACCACGACCGGGCGGCCGACGTGGGTCTCGGTCAGCCAGCGTTCGTGCTCGGTCTGCAGGTCCAGACCCCATTCGACCGGGAACTCGAACTTCTGCTTGGCGTTCTGCAGCAACCTCACAGCCTCGGTGTATTCGATCCGCTCGAACGGCGCGTTCACGAACGCCTCCATCCGGGTGATCGCGTCCTTCTGCACGCGCTCGGCGATGAACGCCATGTCGTCGCCGCGCTCGCTCAGCACCGCGCAGAACAGGTATTTGAGGAACTGTTCGGCCAGCGTCGCGTCGTCGTTCAGATCGGCGAAGGCGATCTCCGGCTCGATCATCCAGAATTCGGCCAGGTGACGACTGGTGTTGCTGTTCTCGGCGCGGAAGGTCGGGCCGAAGGTGTAGACCTTGCTCAGCGCCAGGCAATAGCCCTCGACGTTGAGCTGGCCGGAGACGGTGAGGAACGCTTCCTTGCCGAAGAAGTCCTTGCTGAAGTCGACGTTGCCGTCGGCGGTCTTCGGCAGGTTCATCATGTCGAGCGTGGAGATGCGGAACATCTGGCCGGCGCCTTCGGCGTCCGAGGTCGAGATGATGGGGGTGTTGACCCAGTAGAACCCGTTCTCGTGATAGAAGCGGTGGACGGCCTGCGCCAAGCAGTGGCGGATGCGGGTGACCGCGCCGAACAGGTTGGTGCGCGGGCGCAGGTGCGCGACTTCGCGCAGGAATTCCAGCGTGTGCGGCTTGGGCTGGATCGGGTAGGTTTCCGGGTCTTCGACCCAGCCGACGACTTCGATCTCGGTCGCCTGGATCTCGAAACTCTGGCCTTTGCCCTGCGAAGCGACGAGGGTGCCGGTGGCGACCACCGCGCAGCCGGCCGACAGGCGCTTCACTTCGGTTTCGTAATTCGGCAGCGCATCGGTGGCGACGAGCTGGATGGGCGCGAAGCACGAGCCGTCGCTGACCTGGACGAAGCTCAAAGCGGTGGAATCGCGGCGGGTGCGGACCCAGCCCTTCACGGTGACTTCGGTGCCGATGCCGGCCGTCCCGGCCAATGCTTCTTTTACGCTGCTGAACGCCATTGCCTTGAATTCCCGCGCCGTCGCGCCGATATGAGGTGAGCCTGCAAGTTTAACTGAGATAGAATCGCGCACATGGCCATTTCCCTCGCTCCAGCCGCCCTGCAACGCATCCAGGGCTACCTCATCGACGCACCGGCCGCACTGGGCCTGCGTTTCGGCGTCAAACGCACCGGCTGCTCCGGCTGGAGCTACGTGGTCGATCTGGCCCGCGAAGCCAAGCCCGGCGATGTGGTCAACGAGCAGGACGGCATCCGCGTCTATATCGACGCCGACAGCCTGCCGCTGGTGGACGGCACCGAAATAGACTTCCTCAAGCAGGGACTGAACGAGCAGTTCGTGTTCCGCAACCCCAACGTCAAGGCCGAATGCGGCTGCGGCGAGAGCTTCACCACCGACGCCGACCGCGCGGCCTGATCGCTCGCCCTCGAAGGAATCTCGAAGGAATAAGGTCTCCACGGCCTGACTTCCGACATGTTCCCCCAGCGCGCCTGGGGGCTAGACTCCGGGCTTCATCTGCGCCGGAGTTCCGCATGACCCGTTGCCTGTTCCGCGCTGCCGCGCTCGCGGCCGTTTTCGCCACCAGCCTTTTCGCCAACGTCGTGTATGCCCAGCAGGGCGACGAAGGCAAACGTCTGCATGCCTTTTTCGCTGAAGAGTGGGAGCGCGGGCTGCGCGAGAACCCGGAGTCGGCCTCGTTCGAGGGCGACAAACGTTTCAACGACCGCTGGTCCGACAACAGTCTCGAAGCCATCGCCGCCAGCGAAGCCGCCGACCGCGAGGCGCTGGCCCGGCTCAAGCGTTTCGACCGCAGCAAGCTCTCCCCGGCCGACCAGCTGAACTACGATACTTTCCTGTGGCTGCAGGAAAAGTCGGTGCAGCGCCAGGCGTTCCGCGAATATCTGCAGCCGATGGGCCATCAGGGGGGGGTACAGACCGCCGACGGCCTTGTCGAAGGACTGGCCTTCAACGAGGTCCGCGATTACCGCGACTGGCTGGCGCGGATGCGCGCCCTCCCCAAGGCCATCGACCAGACCATTGCGCTGATGCGTGAAGGCGTGAAGGCCGGCAACGTGCCGCCGCGCGTGCTGATGCAGCGGGTGCCCGCGCAGATCGCCGCCCAGATCGTCGACGATCCGGCCGCCAGTCCGTTCTACCGGCCGTTCGCGAAGTTCGCCGCGGGCGTGCCCGAGTCCGAACGTGCGGCGCTGCAGGCCGAAGCCCGCAAGGTCGTCGTCGAACAGATCGTGCCGGCGTACCGCAAGCTGCAGACCTATTTCAAGGACACCTACCTGCCGAAGACCCGCACCGGCATCGCGGTGGCCGATCTGCCCAACGGCAAGGCGTATTACGACTTCCTCGCCGGCTACTACACCACCACCGGCCTCAGCGCCGACGCCATCCACGACATCGGCGTGAAGGAAGTGGCGCGCATCCGTGCCGAGATGGAGAAGATCAAGGCCGAAGTCGGCTTCAAGGGTAGTCTGGGCGACTTCTTCGCCTTCATGCGCACCGATCCGCGCTTCTTCGAGAAAACCCCGGAGGCGTTGCTCAACCATTACCGCGCCATCTCCAAGCGGATCGACCCGGAGCTGGTGAAAGTGTTCCGCGTCATTCCGCGCCAGCCCTACGGCGTGCGCCCGATTCCCGACAACATCGCGCCCGACACCACCACTGCGTATTACCAGCAGGGCGCCAGCGACGGCAGCCGCGCGGGTTTCTACTACGTCAATCTCTACAAGCCGGACATGCGGCCGATCTGGGAAATGATGCCGCTGTCGCTGCACGAAGCGGTGCCAGGTCACCATTTCCAATTCGCCCGCGGCCTGGAACTGCCGGACGCGCCGATGTTCCGCCGTACCGCGTATTTCGTGGCCTACGGTGAAGGTTGGGGCCTGTACGCCGAACAGCTCGGCTACGACATGGGCCTGTACGACGATCCCTACGACCGCATGGGCCAGCTGGCCTATGAAATGTGGCGCGCGGTGCGTCTGGTGGTGGACACCGGCATGCACGCCAAGGGCTGGAGCCGCGACCGGGCCATCGCCTATTTCAAGGACAACGCGCCGAAGACCGACCAGGACGTCGTCAACGAAATCGACCGTTACATCGGCACACCCGGCCAGGCGCTGGCCTACAAGATCGGCCAGCTGAAGATTTCCGAGCTGCGCGCCCGCGCGAAGCAGGCGCTGGGCGACAAGTTCGATGTCCGCGACTTCAACGATGCGGTGCTGGAAACCGGATCGGTGCCATTGGAGACGCTGGAGCGGCATATCGATGCGTGGATCGCCGCGCGTCGTTGATCCTCTATCGAAAACAACATTGTCATCCCGGGCGAATGCGAGGGATCCGCTTTTGTATTGAGTCGATGCCAGAAGCAGCAGATCCCTCCACGGGCGTTGCCCGTGTTCGGGATGACAATGGATTTATTTCTGTTCGGCGATCGGCTTCAACACCAGATCATGGAAATCGAAGCTGAAATCGGTGTTCGGCGAGATCGCCTGCATGCCGGCTTCGCGCACTTTGCCATCGGCGTCCAATGCGAAATTCACGAACGCATCGGCGTTGAGCCAGCGTTCGTCCCAGCGGACGATGAAGGTGTCGTGCTGCCAGTGGCTCAGGGTGCCGACCAGCGACGGCGTGCGCGAGAATTTCATCCGCAGTGCGCCGCCTTCCTTTGCGATCAAAACGTCTCCGTACCACGGGTCGCGATAGGTGCCGGCGTAACCCGTGGGCGCGAGTGAAGGTTTGGAATCCTTGGCCCGCGCGGCCTCGTGCTTGGCCCAGCTGTCGTCGGCGCTCTTCCGCGATTTGGCCAGCGCCGCGCCGTAGGCGGCGTTCCAGTCGGTCTTCGGCGCGTCCAGATACGCATCCAGCGCGCGCAGGGTGATGGCATTGAACGCGCCGCCGAGTTCGGCATTGGTCAACACCACCACGCCGAGTTTGTGCTCCGGCACCAGCGTCAGCCGCGACACCATGCCCGGCCAGCCGCCGGTATGCCAGACCAGCTTGCGGCCACGGTAGTCCGACAACATCCAGCCCTGCCCGTAGGCGACGAAATTCGGTTTCGCGGGCATGAGTTCCGGCACAGAGGGCTGCGACACAGGGAGCGGGGTGATCGCCGACCACATCTGCTGTTGGCTCTTTTCCGAAAACATCCGCTGCTCGGCGCCGCTCGCGTTGCGATAGACGCCGCCGGCCAGTTGCAGGCGCATCCACTTGGCCATGTCGTGGGCGCTGGCGTAGAGGCCGCCGGCGCCGGCGGCGTTGTGCCAGGTCAGCCGCGGCGCGGGCTGAAGGTCCTTGAAATCGGCCAGCGCGTAGCCGGTGGCGACGTTGCGGTCGCCGGGCTTCAAGGCGTCGCTGTTGTAGCGGGTTTCGTCCATGCCCAGCGGCGCGAAGATCCGGGTGCGCAGGAACGCCTCGAACGGCTGCCCGCTGACTTCCTCCACCACCAGCTGCGCCACACCATAAAGAATGTTGTCGTATGCGTAGCGGTCTCGGAACGAGCCGCTCAGCGGCACGTGCCGCAGGCGCCGGGCGACTTCCTCGCCGGTGTAGGTCGTCGTCGGCCAGTACAGCAGGTCGCCGGCGCCCAGTCCCAGGCCGCTGCGGTGGGCCAGCAGGTCGCGGACGCGCATTTCGCGGGTGACGTAAGGGTCGGACATCTGGAACCACGGCAGGTGGTCGATCACCCGGTCGTCCAGCTTCAACTTGCCTTCTTCAGCCAGCAGGTTCAGCGCGGTCGCCGTGAAAGCCTTGGTGTTGGAGGCGATGGCGAACAGGGTGTGGGCGTCGACCGGGGCTTTGCCCGGGACGCCTTCCAGCAGCACGCGGTCGCCGTAGCCGCGCTCGAACACGATCTCGCCGTCCTTGACCACCGCCACCGCGATGCCCGGCACCTCAAAGGTCTTGCGCACACTTTCGACATAGGCATCGAAGTCCGCAAACTGGGCGGGCAGGGCGGCCGGCGCCTGTGCGGTAACGGCGTTTGTCTCAGCTGCGGCCGAGACAGCGATGCCGATGCCGGCGGCCAGCGCCAATCCGACACAACGGGCCAGCCAGCGGCGGCGTGGGGACGGGCGGAACGGGGGGCGGTTCGGCATGTTGTTCAATCCGGGCATGGTTCGGGTCCGTCTGGTTCGCAGGGGCGAGATCGAATGGGCGCCACTATCCCGCATCCGCAGCGCCCCGACACCTGCCGGAGGTTGCCCGCTGGATGCTCCCCCCTCTGCCGGTTTGCCTCCAAGTGCTTGAACTGCCATACTTTCCGGCTCTTCTGCTTCGGCAGGGGACCTTGCCCTACCGTCGCCACACGGCGCCGCGGGGGCTTTCGCCAGACAATTCCGTCTGCGATATCCACAAGGACACACCGCAATGCGTCATTACGAAATCGTCTTCATGGTCCACCCGGACCAGAGCGAGCAGGTGCCGGCGATGGTCGAGCGCTACAAGTCGCTCGTCGAATCCGGCAACGGCACGATCCACCGGTTCGAGGATTGGGGCCGCCGTCAGCTCGCGTATCCCATCCAGAACCTGGTCAAAGCCCACTACGTGCTGATGAACATCGAGACCGATCTCGCTGTTCTCAACGAACTGGTCGAAACCTTCCGCTTCAACGACGCCGTCCTGCGTCACCTCGTGATCAAGCGCGATGGCCCGGACACCGAGCAGTCGCTGATCATGAAGAACAAGGACGACAAGGACAAGGCCGATAAGGGCGATCGCCGCCGTCGCGACGATGACGGCGCCGTCGGCATTGCCGATAGCGACGATGCCCCCGAAACCGTTGAAGCCGAAGCCTGAGGAGGCCCGCCATGTCCAAATTCTTCCGCCGCCGCAAGTTCTGCAAGTTCACCGCTGAAAACGTGGTCGAGATCGATTACAAGGATCTCAACACCCTGCGCCAGAACCTCACCGAGAACGGCAAGATCGTCCCGAGCCGAATCACCGGCACGAAGTCGAAGTACCAGCGCCAGCTCGCGACCGCCGTCAAGCGCTCGCGTTTCCTCGCGCTGATCCCGTACACCGACAACCACAACGTCTGATCGCTTCGCCAGCTCGCCCGGGCGTTGTCGCCGGCCAGCCGCGCAAATCCTCATTGGCTTGAGCCAACTCCGGTTTGCGCGCCTGTCCGCTCCTGGCCCGGGCATCGCTGGCTATGCGATCGGTTCTGTAGCGTTTTCCCGTCCATTCGGACAGCCAAAGTTGCGGCGCGACAGTGCCGCTAACGAATACGGAGTCATTCCATGCAACTGATTCTTCTCCAGAAAGTCGTCAACCTCGGCAACCTCGGCGACAAGGTCGATGTGAAGCCGGGTTACGGCCGCAACTACCTCGTGCCGCAGGGCAAGGCCGTGCCGGCCACCGCCGCCAACCTCGCGACGTTCGAAGCCAAGCGCGCCGAATACGAAGCCAAGGCCCAGGCACAGACCGACGGCGCCGAATCGCGTCGCACCCAGCTCGACGGTGTTCGCGTCACGATCAAGGCCAATGCCTCGACCGAAGGCAAGCTCTACGGTTCGGTCAGCGCGCGCGATATCGCCGATGCCCTCACCGCTGCCGGCCACAAGGTCAGCAAGTCGGAAGTGATCATGAGCGAAGGCGCGCTGCGCAACATCGGCGAATTCGACGTGCTGGTGCATCTGCACGCCGAAGTCGAAGTGACCGTGAAGGTCGTCATCGAGCCGGAAGCCGCGTAAGCTTCCGGCGTCGCGACCGGATATACCCGAACGGGCGCCGCAAGGCGCCCGTTTCGTTTACATCGCTCAACCTGACGCACCCAACAAAACATGCGCGAAGGGTACAACCGTAATCATGGCTTCTACGGTTGATGATCTCCCAAAGAGGACTACATGATCGAGAAACCACCAGGGGCTCCGGTTTTTTGGGGTCGATACGATGACAGGATTGCCGAGCATGATTTGCGGCAGCGACCGGAATCGATCGAAATGTCGCGTGGCGAGATGTGTATCGCCGCATGCGTGAACATTCTCCGACACGGCTACGGCGTCGTGCAGACCGCAGATGTCAATCGGCCCTTCGATCGCAACGGCCAACCCTTGCCGCTCTACACATATCCGGCGATCGAATATCTCACCCAGTTCGATTACCGGGCCAAGCGTGTATTCGAATATGGTGCGGGCAGCTCAACGCTCTTCTGGATGCAACGCGCACAGCAGCTGGTATCGGTGGACAACGACCCGCACTGGTACTCGATGCTGAAACCGCGCCTGGGGGGCCATGTAACCCTGCACCTGGAAGAGGGGGACGGTTTCCCGTATTGCATCGAAGGCTACGAGCATCCTTTCGACGTGATCGTGATCGATGGTTCCGGTTATCGCTACGATTGTGCGCAAGTCGCGCTTCCGCATCTCGCCCCAGGCGGACTGATCATTCTCGACAACGCCGATTGGCACCACCACACCGCAGCTTTGCTGAAACGCTCCGGCTTGTTGCAGGTCGACATGACTGGATTCAAACCGACCGAGCACCATACTTCAACCACTTCGCTGTTTTTCCACAGGGCTTTTGACTTCCCTACGCTGGAACAGCGGCAGCCTTCTTTCGGTATCGGGGCGAAGCCTGCGCATTCATCGGCATGGGATCGCGCGTACGCTGTCCGGCCGCAGCGCAAGTAGTGATTGTCTGGATATCCGCTAGATCCGGCCGCTGACTGGCCCATCGCATGAGAGCCCATACTGCAGTTGAGTGTATTGACCCATTGACTGTCCGGTGAATGCCTTCCGGTAGGAAATAGACCAGTCTCAACCGGTGAGATGGGCTTGCGAAAAGTTATGCACAGGTTGTCCCACGACTTGTCTGCAACGCCCATTGCCCTGGGCGACGTACGATGCTTGGCCTTGCGCCCGCGCTCAATCCACCTTCCCGACGCCACCTTCCCGACGCCACGTCCCCGGAGCACTTCATCCCGATGGCTTTCCGCCCCAATGCCTACGGCGACAAGCCGCGCCGCGACACCTTCAGCGACAGCCGGGTCGAACAACTGCGCATCCCGCCGCAGTCGATCGAGGCCGAACAGGCCGTCATCGGCGGGCTGATGCTGGCACCGGATGCTTTCGACCGCATCGCCGACCGGCTCAACGAACAAGATTTCTACCGCCGCGACCACCAGCTGATCTATCGTGCGATCCGCGAGCTGGCCGAGAAGAGCCGGCCCTACGATGCGGTCACCCTGGGCGAGTGGTTCGAGTCTCAGGGGCTTGTGGAACTGGTCGCCGGCGGCGCCTATCTGGTCGAACTGGCCAGCACCACGCCCTCGGCTGCGAATATCACCGCCTATGCCGAGATCGTCCGCGACAAGGCGATCCTGCGCCAATTGATCGAAGCCGGCACAGGCATCGTCAACGATGCCTTCGTGCCCGAGGGCCGCGACAGCGACGAGATTCTGTCGAAGGCCGAGAAAGATGTGTTCGCGATCTCCGAAGCGCGCTCGCAGGGCCGCACCGACTTCGTCGCCATCAACAAGGCGATGGCCGAAGCCTTCGACGTGCTGCAGACCCGCTACCAGAACGGCAGCGGCATCACTGGCCTGCCGACCGGCTATACCGAATTCGACGAGATGACCGCCGGCCTGCAGCCGACCGACCTGATCATCCTCGCCGCGCGCCCGGCGATGGGTAAAACCACGCTCGCGCTGAATATCGCCGAGCATGCCGCGATCAAGACCAAGAAACCGGTCGCGGTGTTCTCGATGGAAATGTCGGCCTCGCAGCTGGCGCTGCGCCTGATCTCGGCCAACGGCCGCGTCAACGCCACCCGCCTGCGCACCGGTCAGCTCGAAGACGAGGACTGGAGCCGGGTCAGCGGCGCGATCCGCATGATCAAGGAAACCAAGATTTTCATCGACGACACGCCTGGTCTTTCGCCCGAAGGCCTGCGCGCGAAGTCGCGCCGCCTCAAGCGCGAACACGGCCTGGGCCTGATCGTCATCGACTACCTGCAGCTGATGGCGGTGCCCGGCAACAGCGAGAACCGCGCGACCGAAATCTCCGAAATCTCGCGCTCACTCAAAGGCCTGGCGAAAGAACTCAACGTCCCGGTGATCGCGCTGTCGCAGCTCAACCGCTCGCTGGAAACGCGCACCGACAAACGCCCGGTGATGGCCGACCTGCGCGAATCCGGCGCCATCGAGCAGGACGCCGACATGATCGTCTTCATCTACCGCGACGATTACTACAACAAGGAAAACTCGCCGGACAAGGGCCTCGCCGAGATCATCATCGGCAAGCAGCGTAACGGCCCGACGGGCTCGTTCAAGCTCAAGTTCTTCGGCGAGTACACGCGGTTCGACAATCTGGCGTTCGATGCGACGGGGAGTTTTGAGTAGTTCCGCTATTTCCAAGGGGTTTAGATGCGATGAAGCTTGAAGATTTGCGGCGACGGGTGCAGATATCGACATGGATCGCTTTTTTCGTTTTCGTGTTGGTCTTGTCTGCTTATGTGATTAGGTTATGGATTATCTCGGATGGCCGTTTTGCCGATGATGGGGCTGTATGGGGGCAGTTTGGCGACTATGTCGGCGGAATTCTCAATCCGCTGATTGCATTTCTCGCTTTCTACTGGTTGACACAGTCGGTCTTGCTTCAGAAGCAAGAGTTGGCTGAGACAAAAGATGCACTGAAAGATAGTGCGGATTCACAGTCAAAGCAGGTTCTGCTCGCGGCTCGGGCGGCAGAGATTAATGCGCTGAGCGCCATGCTTGCGTCGCATAACAGTGATCTTTCAAGTTATAGGAAAGATGCCCATTTCATAGCCAGTCAACTGAAGCAGGCAAGCTCTACGAATACAGCTTTTATGCCGTCTGGTAAAACACTGTCGTATGAAAAAGCCATTGAAGAGGCGGATGTGATAGACCAAAGAATGCAGGAGGCGTTTCATCTGCGTCAGCAGATCGTATTCAAGATGGATGATCTTTTGAAATTGCAGCTGCGTAGCTTGGATACCACATCGCGGGATCCAAGATGAATCACTGCAGGTGTTTGCTACTGCAGGTGTTCGCTCTCGTATGTATGCGGTATGCGAAGGACGCGATTGTACTGGCACCGCCTCAAGTGATTGTAGACCCGGATGGCGGCGGACAGGACGTGCGCCGTTTTTCTACGAGGCAAGGATGCCTCGTAGAAAAATCATGACCATGTAGCCGATGGCAGATTTGCTTCGGCAGTGATCAAAAGCTTCGCGGCTTCCGCCGCTTCCACAGGTGTCCGGTGGGTATTTGACCATTCGGCGAGAGCTGGCGCAGACTTCCTACGCAGCATGCAACGGGGCAGGGGGTTCGCCCGAAGGCATGGGATCTCACGGAATATTCGACCGCAACGCAATGGCAGATCGACGCCAAGGAGAGAGCAATGGACGTGTTCGACAACATCGGCCGCAATTACGGCTACTACCCGAACACTTCGATCGCGCTGTGCGTGATCGCCTACGACGACATGTCGGCCATTCCCGGCGAGGTGTCTTCGCAAACCGGTATGCAGGTCGTGTGGGGACCGGCGGAGCTGAAAAGCTGGGACGACATTTCCTACAGCCTCGCCTATATTGCCGGGGATATCGCGACCGGCGAGTATTTTGTTGTGATCCGCGGCACCAACTTCGACAGCATCGCCAGTTGGAAGCTGCAGGATTTCGATCTCGCCAAGACCCAGCCTTTCGGTACGCTGCCGGGCAATCCGCCGGGCGTGCCGGCCGATGCGTTGATCGCGCAGGGCAGTTTCAACGGCATGACCGATCTGCTGAAGTTGCGCGATCCGGGTACGGGCGCGTCGATGCTCGAATGCCTGCAGACGTTGAAACCGCGCTATCTCTACGTTACAGGCCACAGTCTCGGCGGCACGCTCACGCCGACGCTGTTCGCCTATCTCAACGCGATGCTGTACGGCGCCGGGCCGGTCACGAACATGGCGCTGTGGTCGTTCGCGGGGCTGACCGCCGGCGGCACCGGATTCAATGCGTACTTCAATTCGATCCTGCCGAACGATCAGGGCTTCCTGTGGCGGATCCAGAACAGCCTCGACGTCGCGCCGCTGTGCTGGTGGTCGTATCCCGGCATCCAGCAGATCTACGTGCCTTATGACCTCCACTGGGACTGCATCGACAAGGATGCGGTGGAGGATCTGTTTTCCGACGCGGCGAAGGCGGGCATCGGTTACGCGCACCCGCAGCCGGGTCTGCTGCTGCCGGGCGCGTTCGACGATGGCATTCTCGACGGCGATATCTGGGCGCTGCAGGCGCTGCACCAGCATCACCCCGCGACCTATCAAACGCTGGTGAAGACGCGCTACCCGAACGGCGGACGCTGATCCGCACACGGCTTCCGCAACGCTAAATACGCGTTGCGGAAGCCGTTCAGTCTCAGCCCGTGAGAGGCCCTAAATGTATGATTTTCCTCTGGATTCGAGGTGTTTCGGCATGCCGCCGTTCGCCCGCTCCAGACTCTGGAAAACCACACATCAGGAGATCACATGGAGATTCGATACGCTCCGCGCACGATGCTGGGCATCGTCGCGCTGACAACCTCGTTCGTCGCGGTTTCGCTTGCCGCGGCATCGCCCGCATCGGCGGCAGGCACGCTCATTCCGGCACCGCAGCGCGTGGACATGGTCCACGACGACAGCCGCGGCCTCATCTACATCAGCCAGGGCGGTGAAGTCCTGCGCTACGACATCGCCAGCGGCGGCTTTCTTTCGCCGATCGTGCTCGGCGGCCAGCTCAAGGGTCTGGATATTTCGGCCGACAACGGCATGCTTGCCGTGGCCGACGACCTGTCCGACAGCACCAACGGTTGGGTGCATCTGGTCTCGTTGAACGACCTGACCGCCCGCACCATGCCGTTCGCGAAGAGCGGCAGTTACGAAAGCGGCACGTTCTCGGTGCGCTTCGCGGCCGACGGCAAGCTCTATGCGACCACGGAGTTCTGGGGTTCGGGCTGGACGCCGCTGCGCAAGCTGGACCCGGCCACGGGCGTGTGGACGCAACTGGCCTCGGTGCGGCAGGCGACGATGCTGTCGACCAGCGGCGACGGCGATACCGTGGCGTTCGCCGAGTCCAACATTTCGGACGGGTCGTGGGGTCTGGTCGACATTCCGACCGGGCAGGTCGTGCGCCGCACCGGTTACACCAACGGCACGTCCTGGTTCAATTTCGAGATCGCCACAGACCGTCTGGGCAGTCAGTTCGCGATTCCCACCTACGGCGGCACCTTCGTCTACAACGAGGCCTACCAGAAGGTCGCGACCATCGGCCAATACGCCGGCCCGCAGCCGATCGGCGTGGCCTATCACCCGGTGGAGCGCAGCGCGTATTTCGCGTGGTCCGGCAGCGGGCAGGTGCGTGTGTACGACATGAGCACCTTCACCCAGACCGCCAGCCACGAGTTCGAGGACAACTTCACCCACACCGGCAATGACGCGTATGTGCGTGGGCGCACCAAATTGTCGAAAGACGGTTCGCTGCTGATGGTGTCGGTGACCGGCGGCGTGCGCTTCCTGCAGACCTACGCATCGCTGGCCGCGGCACCGGTTTCGACTGCGGCATTGGCGGGAACGCCGACCTCGATCGCGCTGCCGGGCTCGATCGGCAACGGCGGCAGTCTGGCGTACGCGATCGTGCGTGCGCCGGCTCACGGCGAGGTGTCGCTTTCGGGCGCCAGCGCGAGCTACACCGCGCAGGCGGGCTATGCCGGCAGCGACAGCTTCCGCTACCGCGTGCAGTACGGCAGCGCGGTGCGCGAAGCCGAAGTCGATCTTGCGGTGACCGCGCCCAACCAGCCGCCGTTGGCGCTGGAGGACAGCATCGCGACGCGGCAGGCGTCGGTCCTGATCCCGGTATTGAACAACGACAGCGACCCGGACGGCGACAAGCTGAGGATCGCCGGCCTGACCCAGCCGGCAACGGGCACCGTTTCGATCGAGGGCGATCAGATTCGCTTCTCGGCGCCGTGGAGGTCTTGGAGAGGCTCGGTCAAGTTCCAGTACACGATCAGCGACGGGCAAGGCGGCACTGCCAGCGCCGTGGTCAAGGTGACCAGGTTTTGATCGGTATGTGCTGATCCCCGCGCACTGATCTGTGTGTACTGTTCGGCATTTCGTAAACCACCACCGCCGACCGATGTCGGCGGTGGTGTGCCTCCAGCGTCCACGCGCTCCCTGCGGAGGGAACATTATTCGGCGCCGTGGCCGCTAAAATGGCGCATGCCCCGATTCGCCTCCCTTTCCGACGCCGCCGACTTCGACCCGTCCCGCCAGCGGCACGCGGAAGCGAGCGAACGCCCGACCCGGATCCGCGTCGATCTGGATGCGCTGACCCACAACCTGCGCGCGCTGCGTCGGCACTGCGGCGTGCCGGTGATGGGCATCGTCAAGGCCAACGCCTACGGCCACGGTCTGGTGCCGGTGGCGCTGCATCTGCAGGCGCAGGGCGTCGAGCAACTCGGCGTGGCATTCGTGGAAGAGGGCATCGCGCTGCGCCAGGCCGGCGTACGCGTGCCGATCCTGGTGATGGGCGGCATCTTCGGGCCGCAGGTGGCTCGCTTCATCGTCCACGATCTCGAAATCACGGTGTCGTCGTTGGACAAACTGCGCCAGGTCGAAGCCGCGGCCGAGGCGCTCGGGCGCAAGGCGACCGTCCATCTCAAGATCGATACCGGCATGGAGCGCATCGGCGTGCACAGCTACAGCGCCGGGGCATTCGTGGAAGCGGCGGCGGCGTCCAGGTGGTGCGCGGTGAAGGGCGTTTATTCGCATCTGGCCTGCGCGGACGATCCCGCATCGCCGATGACCGCGCTGCAGCTCGAACGGTTTCTGGAAGCCTGCGCGCATTTCGAACGCATCGGCGCGCCGATCCCGCTGCGCCATCTGGCCAATTCCGGGGGCGTGCTGCATTTTCCTGAGACGCACCTGGATCTGGTGCGCCCAGGCATCGCGTTGTACGGCGTGCTGCCCGATCCGGCGTCGCGGCCGACGGTGCCGCTCAAGCCTGCGCTTTCACTGGTCTCGCAGGTCGTCTACTTCAAGGTGGTCAAGGCTGGACATCCGGTCAGCTATGGCGCGACCTGGGCGCCGGCGCACGACACGCGCGTGGTGACCATTCCCATCGGCTACGGCGACGGTTATCCGCGCGCGCTGTCGTCGCGCGGCGAGGTGTTGATCCGAGGACAGCGTTACCCGATCGTCGGGCGGATCTGCATGGATCAGTTCATGGTCGATCTGGGCTCCGGCGGCAGCGCCTACAACGAGGATGAAGTGGTGCTGATCGGCCAACAGGGCGACGGTCGGGTCACCTGCGAAACAGTGGCGCAGGCGGCCGGCACCATTCCCTACGAGATCCTCACCGGCTTGAACGACCGGATTCCGCGCGAGTACCACGGCGCAGACACGGCGCAGGCCTGATGCGCGCCGCATGACGTCCGCCGCGCCGATCCGCAATCTGGTCGTGGTGCTCGGCGATCAACTCGACGCCGACTCCGCCGCGTTCGCCGATTTCGACCCGGTATGCGACGCGGTGTGGATGGCCGAAGTCGCCCACGAGTCCACCCAGGTCTGGAGCACCAAGGCGCGGATTGCGATGTTCCTCGCGGCGATGCGTCATTTCCGCGATGCCCTGATCGCCCGCGCCTGGCGGGTGGAGTATCGCGCGCTGGACACGCATGAATTCGCGACGCTCGAAGTCGCGCTGGCGGCCGACCTTGCCGCGCTGAAGCCCGTGCGCGTGGTTGCGGTGCATCCCGGCGAATGGCGACTGGCGCAGTCGCTGCCGCAGGTCTGCCGCGATGCTGGCGTGGACTGGGCCGAGCGTCCCGATCTGCATTTCTATTCGACCCCGGACGACTTCGCTGACTGGGCGAAAGGCCGCAAAGAGCTGCGGCTGGAATACTTCTACCGCTGGCTGCGCAAGCGCGAGGATGTACTGATCGAAGACGGCGAGCCGGTGGGCGGGCAATGGAATTTCGACGCCGACAACCGCGGCACCTTCGGCAAGCACGGCCCGGGCGCGTTGCCGGCACCGCGCGCGTTTCCGGCCGATGCGATCACCCGCGAGGTCATCGATCTCATCAACACACGCTTCGCCGACCACCCGGGCACGCTCTACCGCTTCGACTGGCCACTCACGGCTGCGCAGGCGCAGCAGGCGCTGGACGACTTCATCGAACATCGATTGCCGCTGTTCGGGCGCTACCAGGATGCGATCTGGTCCGGCGAGCCGTGGCTGTACCACTCGCGGCTGTCCGCGGCGATGAACCTGAAACTGCTGTCGCCGCGGCGCGCGGTGGATGCCGCCGTGGCGGCGTGGCGCGCGGGCAGGGCGCCGATCGAAGCGGTGGAAGGCTTCGTGCGCCAGATCCTGGGCTGGCGCGAATTCGTCCGCGGCGTGTACTGGCTGCGTATGCCAGGGTTTCTCGACGACAACGCGCTCAATGCCGATGAGCCATTGCCGGCGCTGTTCTGGACCGGCGATACGCAGATGGCGTGCATGCGCGACGCGCTGCGGCAGACGCTGGATCTGGGCTATTCGCACCATATCCAGCGGCTGATGGTGACGGGGTTGTTCGCGCTGCTGCTGGGCGTGCGGCCGCGCGAGATCCATGCGTGGTACCTCGCGGTCTATGTCGATGCGGTGGAGTGGGTGGAGTTGCCGAATGTGCTGGGCATGAGCCAGTACGCGGACGGCGGGAAGATGGTGTCCAAGCCCTACGCGGCATCCGGCCAGTACATCAAGCGCATGTCGAATCACTGCGCGGGCTGCCGCTTCGATCCGGGCGAGGCGCTGGGTCCGAAGGCCTGTCCATTCACCACGCTGTACTGGGATTTCCTCGACCGCCACGCCGCACGATTCCGCGACCACCCGCGCGCCGGCATGCAGTGGCGCAACCTCGACCGGCTGGCGCCCGAGCGCATCCAGGCGATCCGCGAACGCGCCTCCGCGCTGCGCGCGACGCTGGCGAAGACTGCATCTTCCGACGCCGGCGAGTCGTAGTCCTCTCTTTCCCGAACAGAGCAGGCTCAGCGATGAATGATCCAACCCGGACTTGTCTGATCACCGGCGCCACCGGCGGCGTCGCCACCGCACTGGCCGAGATCCTGCGTGCAGAAGGCTGGCGGCTTGCGCTGGTGGGCCGCGATGGCGCGCGCATCGCGGCGGCTGACGGCGATCTCGCGATCGAAGCCGATGTCTCGACCGAAGCCGGTGCGCGCGCTGCGCTGGATGCCGCCAAGGCCTCGTTCGGGACGGCGCCCGATGCGGTGGTGAACTGCGCCGGTGCGGTGCTGATCGCGCCCATCGCCCGCACCAGCGAGCAGCAATACCGCGACTGCCTGTCGGCCAATCTCGACAGCGCCTTCTTCGTCGCCAAGGCCTACACGATGGCGCTGCAGGCGGAAAAACGCGGCGGTGCGCTGGTGTTGTTCAGTTCGGTCGCAGCCGGCGTCGGCGTGGGCAATCACGCCGCCATCGCGATGGCCAAGGGCGGCGTGGAAGCGCTGACCCGTTCGCTGGCCGCGGATTTTTCGGCGCTGGGCTTGCGCGTCAACGCCATCGCGCCCGGGCTGATGGAAACGCCGGCCACCGCCCGGTTCGTGTCCAGCGATCTGGCGCGCAAGGCGGTTTCCGCGCAGTATCCGCTGGGACGCCATGGCGAGGCCGCCGATGCCGCCGGACTCGCGGCGTTCCTGATTTCGCAGCGTGCCGCATGGATCAGCGGGCAGGTCATCGCCGTGGACGGCGGCTTCCTTGGCGTAAGACCCCCCGTGAAGGTGAGCTGATGGCGAATGCGATCGTCTGGTTCCGCAACGATCTGCGCCTGGCCGACAACCCGGCGCTGCAGGCTGCGCTGGACGCCGGCTATGCGCCGATCCCGGTCTACATCCACGCGCCGGAAGAAGAGGGCGCCTGGGCGCCGGGCGCCGCCGCCGAGGCCTGGCGCCACTGTTCGCTGGCCGCGCTGGATGCCGATCTGCGCAAGCGCGGCTCGCGGCTGCGCATCTTCCATGCGCCGACATTGCAGACCCTGCAAACGCTCGCCGCCGCCTGCGATGCCGAAGCGGTGTTCTGGAACCGCCGCTACGAGCCGGCGATCGAGAAGCGGGATACCGCGATCAAATCCGCGTTGAAGCATCAGGGCCTTCGCGCGGAAAGCCACAACGGCGCACTGCTGCTGGAACCCTGGCAGGTCGCGACCAAAGTGGGCGGGCCGTACAAAGTGTTCACGCCGTTCTGGCGCGCCGGCAGCGCGATCCTGCATCTGCAGAGGCTGCAGGACCCGCCGGCCACGCTGCCGGATGTCGACGACGGCCCGCATGGATTGCCGCTGGATGCGTTGAAACTCTCGCCGTCTCTGGGTTGGGACCGCGCCTTCTGGGAACACTGGCAGCCCGGTGAAGCCGGCGCGCGCGCCGCGCTGGATGTCTTCGCCGAGGGCGCCCTGCGCGATTACCGCAGCGAACGCGACCGCCCCGACCACGCCGGCACTTCGCGGATGTCGCCGCATCTGCATTTCGGCGAGATCGCCCCCTGGCGCATCGCCACCGTGCTGCTGTCGCTGCGCACGCCGCTGCTGGCAGAGGAGATCGACGGCTATCTGCGACAACTGGGCTGGCGCGAGTTCGCCCACCACCTGCTGCATCACTTCCCGCAAACGACCGAGCAGAACCTCAATCCGCGTTTCACCGATTTCCCGTGGGCGAAGGTCAGCCCGTTCATGCGCGATGCCTGGCGTCACGGCCGCACCGGCGTGCCCATCGTCGATGCCGGCATGCGCGAGCTGTGGCACACCGGCTGGATGCACAACCGCGTGCGCATGATCGTCGGCAGCTACCTGTGCAAACACATGCGTTACCACTGGCGCGAGGGCGCGCGCTGGTTCTGGGACACCCTGGTCGATGCCGACCTCGCCAACAACACCCTCGGCTGGCAGTGGATCGGCGGCACCGGTGCCGACGCCGCGCCGTATTTCCGCGTTTTCAACCCGGTGACCCAGGCCGAAAAATTCGACCCCGACACTGCGTACATCACGCGCTGGGTACCCGAACTCGCAAAACTGCCGACGAAACTGCGCTTTGCGCCGTGGACCGATCCGTCGACGCTGTCGCGTCTCGCGCCCGACTACCCGCGACAACCCATCGTCGATCTCGCCCGCGGGCGGCTTGCGGCGTTGGATGCCTATCGCCGGATCGGCGGCGACGGCGAGTGAGTACCTGCCCTTCGGCTTGACCGCGGTTCGCGTTGACCGCGGCTGCCCCGCGTGATTCACTCGCGACGACCCGGGGAGAGATTCATGGCAGAACAGAAATCCGCCGCATCCAAGCCTGCATTGAAGCGCCCGCGCCGCGAATCGATGTCGCGCGTCGATACCGCATGGCTGCGGATGGAACGGCCGACCAACCCGATGATGATCACCGGCGTGCTGATGTTCGACGAGTCGATCACATTGGCGAACCTGAAGAAGGTCATCGAGAAACGGTTTCTGGATTACTCCCGCTTCCGGATGAAACCGGTGGAAACGCCCGGCGGCATGGCCTGGCAAACCGACGACGACTTCGACCTGGACTGGCACGTGCGGCTTTCGGCGCTGCCGGGCCGCGCCGACCAGAAGGCGCTGGAACGCTTCGTCAGTTCGCTGGCTTCCAGCCCGCTCGACAAGACCAAGCCGCTCTGGCAATTCCATCTGGTTGAGAAATATCACGGCGGCTCGGCGCTGGTGTCGCGCATCCACCACAGCTACGCCGACGGCATCGCGTTGGTGCAGGTGCTGCTGTCGCTCACCGACACCGCCCGTGAGCCGGGCAAGGGCGCCGATCTGGGTCAGGCCTGGCTGAAGCAGGACGGCGCCAAGGTCGCGCGCCGCGTCGGCGCAGTCGAGCGTTACACCAAGCTCGGCACCAAGATGCTCGAAAAAGGCATGGACATGTATCGTGACCCGACCCTCGCCGGGGTACTGGCGAAGGAGGGCGGCGACATCGCCCGCGAACTGGTGCAGGCGCTTGCGCTGCCCGACGATCCGCCGTCGCTGCTGCGCGGCAAGCTCGGCGTGAGCAAGCGCGTGGCCTGGGCGCCGCCGCTGGATCTGGAAGAAGTCAAAGCCGTGGGTCGCGCCTGCGGCTGCACCGTCAACGACGTGCTGATGGCCACCGCCGCCGGCGCGCTGCGCCACTACATGATCGAACGCGGCGAGCAGGTCGACGGCATGACCCTGCGCGCCACCGTGCCGGTGAACCTCCGTCCGCTGGAACACGCACGCAAGCTCGGCAACCACTTCGGCCTGGTTTTCCTTGATCTGCCGGTGGGTATCGGTAACCCGATTCGCCGTCTGGAACACGTCGCCGAGTGCATGAATCAATTGAAGAATTCACGGCAAGCGATTGTTGCCTATGGTCTTTTGGCTGCGCTCGGCATGGCGCCGGCCGCCGTGCAGGAGATCGCGCTCGAACTCTTCAGCCGCAAAGCGACTGCGGTCGCGACCAACGTGCCCGGCCCCCAGCAGCCGCTGTACCTGGCCGGCGGCAAGATCAAGGAAATGATGTTCTGGGTGCCGCAGACCGGCACCATCGGCATCGGCCTGTCGATCCTCAGCTACAACGGCAAGGTCCATTTCGGCCTGATCGCGGACGGCAAACTGGTCCCCGATCCCGAAGCGGTGATCCGCCGTTTCGGCGCCGAATTCGAGAAGCTGCTCTACCTAACGCTGATGAGTCGTTGGGAAGAGCCGCTGGATTCCGTCGCCGCAGAGGCGTTGGTGGACTGATTCGCCAATAAAGTGTGCATTCCGCACGACGCAGCGCGCAAATCGCCCAGACAGCCCGTTGTTCAGCTTCCCGCGCCTAAGGTGACTCCGCTTACCGGCGCCCAAGCCGATCAACAGGAGTCTCCGATGCACAAGTCTTCCCACGCCCCGATCGCACTCGCCATTGCCGCCAGCCTGTTCCTCAGCAGCTGCGCCACCTACACCGGGCAGACCAATGCCCCCGACGACCCCAACCGCACCCAGCGGGGCGCCCTGATCGGCGCGGCCGTCGGCGCGGTCGCCGGTCTGCTCAGCGGCGGCGACGCCACGGAACGTCGTCAGCGTGCGATGGTCGGCGCCGGCGTGGGTGCAGTCGCCGGCGGCGCCGTCGGCGTCTACCAGGATCGCCAGGAAGCCGACCTCCGTCGTCGCACTGCCGGCACCGGTATCGAAGTCACCCGTGAGGGCGACGTCATCAAACTCAATCTGCCGGACGGCGTGACCTTCGATTTCGGCAAGGCCAACCTCAAGCCGCAGTTTTATCCGGCGTTGGATCAGGTTGCCGCGTCGATGTCCGAATACAACCAGACCATCGTCGAAATCAGCGGTCATACCGACAGCGTGGGTAGCGACGAAGCGAATCAGCGCCTGTCCGAACAGCGCGCCGGTTCGGTGTCCAACTATCTCGCCGGCAAGGGGCTGATGCGCGAACGCTTCGAAGTGGTCGGCATGGGCGAACGCTATCCGGTCGCCAGCAACGACAGCGATTCCGGCCGCGCCGTGAACCGTCGCGTCGAAATCCGCGTGGTGCCGCTGACCCAGGGCAGCTGAGTTTTCGCGAGCGTTGAGAACTACGACGGGCCGCCTCAGGGCGGCCCGTTTCGTTGCTGGCTCAGGCTTCGCCGGTCATCGCCAACGCCAGCGCTTGCGCCACTTCGATGCCGTCGATGGCAGCGGAGTAGATGCCGCCGGCATAGCTGGCGCCTTCGCCGGCGGGATACAGGCCGCGCGTGTTGACGCTCTGGTAGTCGCGGCCGCGGGTGATGCGGATCGGCGACGACGTGCGCGTCTCCACGCCGGTGAGCACCGCGTCGTGCATCGCGAAGCCCTTGAGCTGGCGATCCAGCGCAGGGATGGCTTCGCGGATCGCGGCGATGGCGTAGTCGGGCAGGGCGGTGGACAGGTCGCCCAGGCGCACGCCGGGCGTGTACGAGGGCTGCACGTCGCCGAAATGTTTCGATGGCCGCCCGCGCACGAAATCGCCGACGAGTTGACCCGGCGCCCAGTAATCGCCGCCGCCCAGCGCGAACGCCTGGCGTTCCCAATGGCGCTGGAACGCGATGCCGGCAAGCGGGCCGCCGGGATAATCGGCCGGACTGATGCCTACCACCAGCCCGGCGTTGGCGTTGCGTTCGTTGCGCGAATACTGGCTCATGCCGTTGGTGACGACCTGGCCGGGCTCGGAAGTTGCCGCGACCACTGTGCCGCCCGGACACATGCAGAAGCTGTAGACACCGCGCCCGTTGCGGGCATGGTGGACGAGGCGATAGTCGGCGGCGCCCAGCAGCGGATGGCCGGCGAACGCGCCGAAGCGCGCGTGGTCGATCAACGGCTGCGGGTGTTCGATGCGGAAGCCGATCGAGAACGGTTTGGCTTCGAGATACACGCCACGTGCGTGCAGCATCTCGAAGGTGTCGCGGGCGCTGTGGCCGATCGCCAGCACCACATGTTCGCAGGGCAGTTCCTCGCCATCTTTCAGCACCAGACCCTGCATGCGGCCGTCGACGATGCGCACATTCTCGACCCGCGCACCGAAACGGATTTCGCCGCCCAGCGATTCGATGGTCGCGCGCATTTTCTCGATCATGCTCACCAGCCGGAATGTGCCGATGTGCGGCTTGCTGACGTAGAGAATTTCTTCCGGTGCGCCGGCCAGTACGAATTCCTCCAGCACCTTGCGGCCGTAGTAGTGCGGATCCTTGATCTGGCTCCACAGCTTGCCGTCCGAAAAGGTGCCGGCGCCGCCTTCACCGAACTGCACGTTGGATTCGGGGTCCAGCACCGCCTGACGCCACAGGCCGAAGGTGTCTCGGGTGCGTTCGCGCACGGCCTTGCCGCGCTCCAGCACGATCGGCCGGAAGCCCATCTGCGCCAGGAGCAGCGCCGCGAACAGGCCGCAGGGGCCGAAACCGATCACCACCGGCCGCGATTTCAGCGTGGTCGGCGCCTGCGCCACGAAGCGATAACGCATGTCCGGGCTGGGCGCGACGTGGGCGATGCCGCGCCCGGCCACGGTTGCGGCGGCGGTCTCGCGCAGTTCGACATCGACCGTGTAGATCAGCAGGATCGCGCTGCGTTTGCGAGCGTCGTAGCTGCGCTTGTGGACCGTGAAACCCACGATGTCGCCGTCGTCGACGCCCAGACGCTGCAGAACCGCCGCCCGCAGGGCCTCCTCGGGGTGGTCCAGCGGCAGTTTGAGTTCGGTCAGACGCAACATTCGGCGATTCGGAGTGGGTGAAGCCGCAATGCTCGTTGAGGTCGGGGGTCGGGCGCAAGCGCGCTGGCGTGCAGCTGTCGTCGATGTGCCTTTGATATTGGGCGGCCGCCTACAATGACCGACCGTACGACTAACCGGATGTATTCCCCGATGGCGATGGCGCCAACCCCGACAGCCCCTGCGGTGGCCGATGTGGGCTCGACAGACGTGATCGTCATCGGCGGCGGCGCTGCAGGTCTCATGTGCGCGCGGATCGCGGGCCAGCGCGGGCGCCGCGTCCGCGTGATCGAGCATGCGAACCGTTGTGGCAAGAAGATACTGATGTCCGGCGGCGGCCGCTGCAATTTCACCAATACCGGCACCAGCGCGGCCAATTTCATTTCTGCCAACCCGCATTTCTGTAAATCGGCGCTGGCGCGCTACACGCCGCAGCACTTCATCGAGATGGTCGAGCGTCACGGCATCGCGTATCACGAGAAGGAACTCGGGCAGTTGTTCTGCGACGACTCGTCGAAGCAGATCGTGAAGATGCTGCTGGACGAATGCGCCGACGCCGGCGTGCGCATCGAGACCGGATGCAGCGTGCAGAACGTGCAGCGCACCGACGAGGGTTTCCGGGTACAGACCACACTGGGCGAACTGCGCGCGCCGTCGCTGGTGATCGCGACCGGCGGTTTATCGATTCCAAGCATGGGCGCAACCGGTTTCGGTTACGAACTTGCGCGCCAGTTCGGCCACACCGTGTTGCCGACGCGCGCTGGATTGGTGCCGCTCACGCTCACCGGCAAACACCAGGAGCGTCTCGCCGATCTCAGCGGCGTCGCGCTGCCGGTCAGCGCACACTGCAACGACCGCGAATTCAGCAATTTCATGCTGATTACCCATCGCGGCGTCAGTGGGCCGTCGATCCTGCAGATCTCTTCTTACTGGAACGTCGGCGATGCGCTGCATCTGGATCTGCTGCCGCAGGAGGATGCCTTCGATGCGCTCAGACAATTGCGTGCGAAGCGACCCGCCGCAGAACTGCGCACTGTACTCGGCGAACTGTTCCCAAAACGCTTCGCCGAGCGTTTGTGCGAAATCTGGTTCCAGAGCCGCCCGATGCGCCAGTTCAACGATCCGGAACTGCGCGCGATCGCCGAACAGCTGCAACGCTGGCCGCTGATCGCAAATGGCACCGAAGGCTATCGCACCGCGGAAGTGACGCTGGGTGGCGTCGATACGGACGAAATTTCGTCTTCGACGATGCAGTCGAAACAGGTGCCGGGCCTGTACTTCATCGGCGAAGTCGTCGACGTCACCGGTTGGCTCGGTGGTTACAACTTCCAGTGGGCGTGGGCGTCGGGCAATGCCGCCGGATTGATGGCTTGAGTGGGCTGGCCCTACGATGCGGGCGAAAACCGCGACTGGCCTTTTCAGTGTCTGGCCATCGCATGACCGATCTGCGGGAATGAGCGCGTTGTAACCAGCACAGGTCATTACGCCTGTGATGGAGGCGATCTGCGCATCGGATCCGGGTTTGTCGTATCGGCCGCCGCCCGGTGACGGGCCAAGCGGGGATACGCATGGGGTCCAGGGACCGAATACGTCACGTTTATCCGAATCATGCACGCGATCCGCGAGGACCTCGCATGCCTTCATGACGTTCGATCGGCAAGTCGAAAAGCGCAGCGCTGTTGTTTTGGCGATTTCGAACGATCATGGAGAGAGCTATGAACACAGATACGCAACGTGCTGAAAACGCGCTTCAGCGGCGTGGCCGATGGCGTGCGGCGGGTGCCGTGTCCGTCGTGCTGGCCGTGCAGATGTTCTTGTGCACGGCGATGGCGCAGAATGAACGACGGCCGGAACTGGCGCCGCTCATCAACGAAGAGCTTCCGAACAGGATTCCCGGTCAATACATCGTCGTCTTCAAGACGGGGACGCAGCGCGCCGCTCTGCTTTCGGCGCAGGAGCGGGTCAATGCACTCGGCGGAAAAATCAGACACACCTACACCGTCGTGGTGAGAGGCTTCAGCGCCTCGTTATCCGACAGCGCCGTACAGGCGCTGCGCGCCATGCCGGACGTGGCGTACATCGAAGTCGATCAGGTGGCTTCGCTCAGCACCGAGCAGTTCAATCCGCCGGCGGGCCTTGACCGCACCAGCGAGCGCCTGCTGCCGCTGGACAACCGTTATACCTTCAGCGAAACCGGCGTCGGCGTGCATGTCTACGTGATCGACACGGGCATTCGCCCGGGGCATGACCAGTTCGGCGGCAGGGTCTCCGGCGGCATCAACACCATGAACGCGGCGGCCGGCACGGACGATTGCCATGGCCACGGCACGCATGTGGCCGGCACGATCGGAGGGAAGGACTTCGGCATCGCGAAAGCGGTCGCGTTGCATCCGGTGCGTGCCGGCGACTGTTCGGACACCTATCTGGCGCCTTTGATCGCGGCTGTGGAATGGGTGACGCTGAACCGGACGCTTCCTGCGGTGGTAAATCTGAGTTCCAGAGTGATCGCCAGCCCGACGTTCGACACTGCGGTCGTGAATTCCGTTACGGCGGGCGTCACCTATGCGGTCGCGGCCGGCAACGATAACGACAATGCCTGCAATTATTCGCCGGCCCGCGTGCCGGTGGCCATCACCGTCGGCGCGATCAATCCAGCCAACGACACCCGCGCCGGATTCTCGAACTTCGGCACCTGCGTCGATCTCTTCGCGCCAGGCGTCAGTACCTTGTCCGCGGGTATCGCAAGCAATACGGCGACAGCCACCATGTCGGGCACTTCGATGGCCGCGCCGCACGTCGCTGGCGTGGCTGCGCGTTATCTGCAGACGCATCCTGCGGCGACGCCCGCGGCGGTGTGGATTGCCATACACGCCGCGAACGATGTGTTCCCGACCACGGCGGGGTGGGCGGGGGTCGTCAATGGTGGCGCCGGTTCGCCCAACGAACTGTTGCATTACGGTTCGCTCAACGATGGCGTCAACGACGGCGATCCGCACATCATCACCGTCAACGGCGTCCATTACGATTTCCAGACGGGGGGCGAATTCGTCGCCCTGCGCGAGGCCAACGGTCTGGAAATCCAGACCCGGCAGACGCCCGTCGCCAGCGCGCCGTGGGTCAGCGTGAACACCGCGGTCGCGGCGCGCGTCGGCAAACGGCGGGTCACTTGGCAGCCGAACCTCAGCGGCGTTCCGGATCCGACAGGTCTGCAACTGCGCGTGGACGGCGTGCTCACGACGCTCGGAGCGAACGGTCTGGATCTGGGTTCCGGCGGTCGGGTGATGAAGCTGGGCGCGGACGGTATCGAGATCGGCTTCCCGGACGGCACCGCACTGCTCGTGACCTCGAACTGGTGGTCGGGACAGAACCAGTGGTACCTCAACGTGCGCGTGTTCCACACGCCCGCGACCGAAGGCATCATGGGCATCATCGCCCAGGACGAATGGACGAAGCCGGCGTTCGCCGAAGCCTGGCGCGTCACCGACAAGACGAGTCTCTTCGACTACGCGCAGGGCACGTCGACCAAGACATTCGTTTCACCAGCGTTCCCCGAGGAAAAAATCCCGCCGATGAAGCCGGAGAACGTCGCGCTCGCGCGCAGGGTCTGCCGACCGGTCGCCGATGAACGGATCCTGCGGGATTGCCTCTTCGACGTGGGCACGACTGGCGATCCGATCTTCGCCAGGACTTCTCTGGCCAGCCAGAAGCTGCAACGCGGCGCCACTGTCACGAGCCTAGCGGTCGATGGCGCTTCCGTGCCGGCTAAAGGCAATGTGAGATTTATCGCCAGCGTCGCGCTGCACGTGCGCGGCGAAGCCGTCCGTGGCGCCGCTGTTCCCGCCGGCAGTGTCCGCTTCACCCTGAACGGCACGGCGGTCGGAAAGGCCGTGCCGCTCGACAAGCACGGCCAGGCGCGGTGGACAGTGTCTCCGCGCGTCCTCGGCGATGGGCGCGTAGTCGCCGAATACGTGCCCGCGAGAAACAGCGCGTTCCTGCCGAGCGCCAGCGACAGCCAGGGTTACGCGCCGACGAAGGCGCAGGCCGATGCGCTGGCCGACCCGATCTATCGCCGGACGAAGTAAGCGCAGCGCCGGAACCTCCGTGGCTGGAGGTTCTGGCGTTTCGGCGCGACGCCCGGATCCGGATCGATGCAGGCGTGCACTGCGGTTCGACGCCGCACGCGCGCCGGCGGCGGCGCTTACCTCGTTTGCGCCAGCGCCACTGCGTCGGGATTCGAGGCGACGAACGGCGACGCAAAGAAAAAGCCCGGGACTTTCGTTCCGGGCTTTTCTTTTCGATTGGGGTGGGGGCTATCGAATAGAGCTTCTAAGTTATTGATTCATAAAAGTAAGGTGCGAACCATATTGAGAAGTTGCCCCCAAAGTTGCCCCCAGACGATGCTCGCTTGAATTGAAACGCCAAGCATTGCAGAGGGTTCGATCAGGTCAGGGCCCTCCCTGTGTGCGCTGTGGACGCGGGGCCATATGGGGTAGTGCGCGGAAAGGTGGTGTTTCCAGCGTCGCCAGCATTCGGGCTGCATTGACGGGGATTGCAACGGGTCCGGGACGAATGCCCGCATGCAGTGGTATACATCACCAACTGCTGTGCGCGCGGCTAGGAGACATCCGCGACAATGAACGGGGCTTGGTGCACGCTTCGTACACTTTGGAGCGCGGCCTGCGAATCCGCAGGATGGGGCCAAGCTCTGAACAAGACAGCTACCATTGGTAAGCCGTGAAGATGTGTCGGGTAGATGCACTAAGCAAGAAATGAGGTGAGGCTACTTTTTCGTCGACTAGCTTCCGTTTTGCCATCGAGAGGGAGGCTTATGGCGACTGTAAACATTGCTCAATTAGGCGACACGCTGGTCCTGCATTTTGAAACTCAAGGCAGGCGCATAAATGCATACACTCTCGCATCAACCTTGGTGGCAATTGCGGATGCCGCAAAAGCTGCAAATGTAAGCCTAAACCCGGGCTATGAAATAGAAGTCGTCGTCGAGGCGATTGGCCCGGGAAGCTTTCGAGCAAAGATAAAAGCTCTCTATAAATCAAAAGGAGGCATCTTAGCTGGCGAGCTTCTTTGGGGTGGGATCGTGTTAGGAGTGATCGGAAACTATGTATACGAGCGCACTTTGGCGCCCGATGATGATATCAAGATTGAGATAAATACAGATGAGGTAATCATTGAGCATGGCGACGACCGAGTAATAGTTCCGCGAAATGTTTACAACGCTACAAGAGAGGTTGAAAAAAATCCGAATTTCCCAAAAGCTATATCACGTGTTTTTGATTCTATATCACAAGACCAAAATGTCTCAGGATTCGGGCTAGTGCCGCGCATAGATTCACCGTCGCCCGAGATATTGATTTCTCGTGAAAAACTAGAAATGGCATCATTGAAGCCGTTTGAAAATCCTAACAATCGTGTTGTTCCAGAGATTGTTGATCTTCAAATTCTAAAAGCAATTCTTGAAAGAAGTAAGCGTAAATGGGAGTTCATGTGGCGCGGAATTAAAATTTCATCTCCTGTTACAGATGAGAAATTTTATATCGATTTTTTTGCACATGACATAACTATTGCGCCGGGTGATGTTCTAACTGTGACTCTGCATGTATATCAACAAAAAGATCCTGTTACAGGCATATACCGAAACATCGGCTATGAAGTGGTGAAAGTGCATGACCATATGCCTAGAGTAAAGCAGTTAAATCTTGTGGCAAGGCATGAATAGCACCTTCTAACCGCTTGGCTGTGGAGTCACAGGTCAAGGATTAGCTTTCTTAATTCGTTTGAGGAGCACGCAACTATCAGGAAAATACCAACGTGGATCGTCTTTTGGAATCATCCAACAAGCTAACTCAAGGAGAGAGTAGGTGAATCGACTTATTTCGGGAATTCTCTGCATTGCCACCACGTTTTTCGGCAGCAACTTCGCAAGCGCTCAGGACATTAAAGTTATCGGCGAGATGAAACCTTTGGAAGCCGCAGCCAAGCTAGATCAGCTGGGCCAGAAGAGTGAGGCAGCGAAGCTGCGTGCATTGGCTAAAACGCTTCGGGTTTCAACCGAGATTTCGAAACTTGCTTATGTTGATAAAAAGATTCAGCCATGGCAACACACTAATCATGTAATTGCATTTATCGCTAGCGCACAGGGCAACGCAACATCTGCAAGAGCATTGACGGCAGCAACAAACATTGAGCCGGATACTTCATTAAAAGAACAATCGATTAAGATAACATTGGACCGGCTTCGCGTATTCGACTATCCAGGTAACGGAGTGCATAACTTACTTTTTGACTTTTACGGCCAGCATCAAGCCGGAGGATCTGCAGAAGACATTCATTTTAGCCAAGTCTATCGAGCGCAAGAAGGCGAAGGCGCAGCTGTAGCGGGTTATCCTATCTTCATCGGGTTGAAGCTCGGAAAAGAGGGGCTTAGACTTCGAGCCAGAACTGTCAACGTCAAAAACGATGATGATGAAAAGTTGTTGTCATTTATAAGCAGCGAAACATTTAAGAATGGTCTACAGCTGGTAAATAACACTAATCCGATGACGCCGGTGGTAACCAAGTTCGCAACCGGTATTTTTGAAGTGGTTGCGAAGCGAAATCGTAATGTTGCGGTTCAGGATATTGACCTCGGTCTCGACTTCTCCTCAATCAGTACACGCCCCAAGATTGCTCAAGGTTCCTACATTGCCATTCAGACCCCTATTCAAAATTGGGACTGGAGCAAGTGGTCTTTTTATCCAGAAACAGGCGAAATATTATCCGCTGATGCAGATCGGAAACCGATCCCCTACAATTATGTAGTCTTTAGCATCAGCAAAATCCAATAATAACTACAGAATGTACCCTTTCGCTCTAGCGGAGCGACAACGGCGCCCTTCTGGTATGCCGTTGTCGCCCGCTTATCTCTAACGCTAGGCCTCATTAAATCGTCATCGTGGCGCCACTGAGGCCCAACTGTTAAAGCCGCTCCGCATCGTTGAATTAACGAGTATTTGGACGTGTGCGAGGGCGTAAGGGTTAAAAGTAACGTCTGATCTGTTCCGTGCTGCTCTTAAGGTACAGCCACTACGGTTCGCACTTGCGATATTGTCGAAGGTTTGCCAAAGACCGTGCCCACCCTGCATCTGTTTTAGGCCCCGTAGAAGCTCCGCCATGCCACTTGCAGCGTTGCTTCCCGGGGACGCTCAGGCCTTGGCAGGGTTGCCCGTCACGGCGCCGCCTAGCGCCACAGATCACCCGGGCCAGATTCGCCCCAGCGGACACACTGCCGGAGTTATTCGCATGCGCAGGCGCCCGCTTGGCATGACATAATCCGGACTTGTTCGCACGCGCGTAGGCAGGCAGAAATTCCGGTACTGCCGGACTTGCCCCCGCTTGCGCGTGCGCGCACTTTGCCAAGCCGTCCGAAGTTATACGCGCGCGTGCGTACTGGTCACTAAACCCCGCAGGGATTGCCGAAGTCATGGGCTTGTCTACTTCGCTCTTCTTTAGCCCGGTAAGTTGCGCCCACTCCGCCACGATGGTATCGATCACGGCGCTATTAGTCGCCGAAGCTGTGCCGGGTCGTGATTGCGCCAGCACGGCCTCTATGGTGTCCCTAGCGGCCTTGCCGGGCATGTAATCGATACGGACCATGCGCGCCCGTCGTTGCCGTTGCATCGCTGCTAGATATGGGCGGTTGCGGGATAGATAGCCGTTATCGTCCATTGCGTTGCGCTCCATCGGTCGGGGAATGCCCGGGGCAGATATGCCGAGCATTCGGCCATCGGGCAGAAAGGCCAATCGAGCAATCACCAGCGCCGCCGGTCGGGTTAATTGGATTGGGCTTGTACTGCGCACAATTCCCGCATGCGACAGACGGCCGTGGAATCGCTTTTCCGGCCTTGCGACGAAAGCACCATGCGCACCCCTTGACGCGAGCGGGAGCGCCTTCATGGAGCCATACAGGGCCGCAGCGCTCGCAATGTGGGGGTTTGGTAAGTTCCGGCGGCTGTCGCCCTGCAGCGATATGTTCCGACCGCTCCAGTAAACCCAAATAAGCCCGTAGCACGTCATCGCTTAGCCCGTGACATGCCGTCACGTCTGCGGCGTGCAAACGGTGAACTTCCGCCAGCGGTCGCCCGTCGCATTCGGCCAAGCGCAGCAATCGCCCGCGCATGTCGGCGTCATCGCTGCCCGGCGGCTCACATGGTGGGGCTGTTTTTTTCGTGAAATGGCTAGGTGACTCACTGACAAAACTGACAAAAGGGGGTTCTGTCAGTTTTGTCAGTTCGTTGGATGAGCCTTTTCCGGTTTTTTCTTGTCTAGCTTCCGCTAGCCGGCTGCGCCAATTCAAAGCATCGCCCTCCACTCATATTCTGTCGTGGGGCGGCCGCCGCTATCTAACCGAGTGGCGATCAAGTGCCCATAGTCGGTAAGCGTCTCCAATCCATCTGCGATGTCTTTTGCGTCTGTAAGCCCCGACCAGCCCTTGCGGCTTACGTCTCGCGCTGTGAAGCCATCGGCGAGGGATGTCCGCTTCTTTAGGATTGCGTGCGCAGATGCCAGCCCACCATGCGTCGCGGGTGCGTAAATCCGTCGTGCATGCGCTTCTAGGAAGGTGGTCCAATCAAGCGCGTCCGCCACAGTGTCGGCGGATATATCGCCCTGCTGTTCGTTGGCAAGATGCAACACCAGGGATAGCCGGCCGACCAAGGCGGGATATTTAGCGAGGTGTGATTCCATCCACGGCGGTTCGTCGCCGTTCCGAAGACGCCTCATTAGCTGTTCGTGCCACTCCGTGCGCAGCACCCGGGCTTCGGCGCTGAACTCGAAAAAAGGCGCTGCGCAATGTAAAGACGTTAGCGCGCCGCTGGCTTGCGGATTGCCATATCGAAGCCGCTTATACGTCCCAAGGACGCGCGCCTCTAGCACCCTATCGGCCGGAACATCGACATAACGCCAGTCCGACGGAATATCGGGATAGACAAGCAATTGAAACCGTTGCAGTAGCCCATCGTCTGTCGATCCACCATGCACCGCGCCGCGCACGTACTCCGCTAACTTGCCGGGCTGAATTCCGCCAATGATCGACATTGCGCAGCATTCGATTGCCACTGTCCCGCGTCCGATGCGGTCGAAGGTATAGCGCCCATTTGCATTCCAGCATTCCAGCCAGAAACCCCGATCACCTTCACGGCCTTGGCGATCCATCGTTGCGAGCCATCCCGACAACTCATCGCGGCATTGAATTAGCCCGCGCGCGTTTTCGTTCAATAGCTCTCCCAGCTTCTCGACAGTCGCATCGTTCACGACGAGACGCGGCCGGCACGGATCGTTCGCCGCTACGGTCTGCTGTAGACGGTTAGCGATAGCGGCGGCATCGTCCCGCTTTCCATCATCCACAAGACCGCGAAGCTGTTTTCTCGCCGTTGCTGTTTCGGCGTCTCTTAGCATTTCGTCGGCTGCAAAAGTCTTAACCGCTTGAGCATAGGCGGCCAGTTCATCGTCCATCATGGAATCGAGCATCCGCATAGCGGGAGCGATGGCGGGCGATTTTCCGCTGCTAGGCCGTCCGACTATTCCGCCCCACAGGAATGGAAATTCAAACCATCCACCGTGTTCCTTCATTGACACAGCCGCATTCCGGCCGATGGCAGCGCCTAGCGTCACCATGACGGGAACTCCCACAAACTCAAGCGGCACTTGCAAGCCGGCCGCAAGGCTAAGGCACCATGCTCTGACAGGTTCTGGCAGTAATGCCGCGTCAAGAGTCGGGACAGGCGGCATGGGGTCTGGCAGCGGCTCAGGCGTGGCCCTAACGCCTGTCTGCGGCATCTGGAGCGGTTCGGACGGCTTATTGTTTAAAACACGTCCTGTTGCGCTTTCCAGACGGGCTAATGCGACTTCGGCTTCAATTTCGATTCGCGACACATGTGGGTTAGGCACGGACATTCAGAACCTCCCGTGCCGCTTGGATCCGGTCATAGGCAAGATGCAGGCGCATGCGATCCGGTTCGTCCAACGATTCACCGCGCAGCATCGTTTCGCAAGCGCAGACGGCGATGGTCGATTCAAGCGCTAGCACTGATAGCGCTGCGCTCCAATTCGATTGCAATGCGTAGCGTTTCGCAGCCTGTCGCGCTTCTGGTGTAGAGGCGCGCAGTGGGGTGGGGAATAAATCTGACAATGACAGTCCTACCGCTTCCAAGATTTCCAATGGGCGGCAACCAGCAAAGCAGTGAATCAACACCTTGCCGCCGTCAGCTTCGGATACGCTCAGACTCGCGTTTCGGTCCGCGTGTGCCGGACACTTCGCTGTGTAGCCGTTGCCTGATCGGTGTACAGATTCGATACGGGACAGCAGACGGTCTATCGGATTTTCGACTATGCGCAGTGCCTGACTGGTATTGGCGGTCATGTGCTACCCCCGGCCAGATTGCGCGGGCGGTCGCCCCGGTTGGGGGGGTTGCGGTCGCCTTGCCATCCGCGACGCGAGGCGGTAGTTTTGCGCTGGCTGTTGCTTTGTGAGATTGCGACGGTGTTTTCCGAGCCCCTGCGCCTGCCAGCGTGGGGGTTCGCTTTTTTGGGGAGCGTCATTGTCCAGCCCCCCGGTCGCGCTCTGAAATTCGCGCTGCAACCCATTGAATTATTTCACTTTCTACCCATGCGACGCTGCGGCGACTTAGCCGCACGCTCTGCGGGAACGAACCCTTTTTCATGTCCGCATAGATGGCTGTGCGTCCTTTTGCTGTCATCGCCTTGACGGTTGGAAGGCGTACCAGCGTGGGCGCGTTGCTGTATGTTTCGGGGGGAGTAGTCATGCTTTTTTGGGTCTCTGTTTAGGATTATATGGAACGAATCGTTCTACCAGTGGCGTTGATACTATCTCGCGTCCATGATAGTGCGAAAGCCAACCGTAGCGCCCGTCACAGTTCCTGTCAACGCTCTGGCGGAGAGTGTTGGGATGACTCGGCTCGCCCAACTCGTCTAAATGAAAAAAGCGCCGGGTTTCCCCAGCGCTTTGCGTGTGTCCAATGATCCGAAGTGGTTAGCCGTCATCGCCTCCCGCCGCTTCCCGCAACGCCTTGGCCGTCTCTAACGCGAATTCACACAGATAGGCCGTGCTGCCATCTGTGCCGGCTTCGATCGATCCGGCCAGCACGCGGCGCACGGCGTCTTCTAGGTCGCTGGCCTCGCGTGTGGCGGTGCGGCTGTCCAATCCTGCGGACACGGCCAATAGGCGCATTCCTTCCGCCGGAATCTCCCGAAAGCCGGTGTCTACGGTGGTCCCGTGGGCGTCTGATAACCTGTTGTTAGCCATGATCGTTCCTCTGTTGAACGGTGGTGGTTAGGCCGGTCGGGGTGCTTCTATCACTCCGGCCGGCCGCTTGTTACCGGCTGTCGCCGGATGCTTTGCGCTTCATCGGCAAGACCTTGCCGGTGGTGTCGCGTAACTGGTCCAGATAGTCCGCCCATGCCGCCATCATCTTGCGGCGCTCGGGCAGGTGGGCCGTTCGGTTGTATGCGCGGCCGTTGGGGTCGCGGACGGCGTGCGCCAACTGGTGTTCGATGTAGTCGGGCCGGATATGCAGCACTTCATCCAGCACGGTGCGCGCCATCGCCCGGAAGCCGTGGCCGGTCATTTCGTCTTTGGCGAACCCCATGCGCCGCAGGGCCGACAACACGGCGTTGTTACTCATCGGCCGCGATGTACTGCGCGCGCTTGGGAACACGTACCGGCTACGCCCGGTGAGGGCGTGCAATTCGGACAGGATCGCGACCGCCTGCGGAGCCAGCGGGACCAGATGCGGTTCGCGGGTTTTCATCTTTTCGGCTGGGATGTTCCATTCCGCCGCGTCCAGATCGATTTCGGCCCATTCCGCCTGCCGCAGCTCGCCGGGGCGCACGAACAGCAGTGGGGCGAGCCGCAGGGCGCATTTCGTGACGAACCCGCCCTGATAGCCCTCGATTGCCCGCAGCAGCCCGCCAATCGCTGCGGGCTCCAGAATGGCCGCGTGGTGGCTTTGCTTGACGGGGGGCAGGGCACCGCGCAGGTCGGTTGCCGGGTTGCGTTCGGCGCGGCCGGTGACGATGGCATAGCGGAACACCTGCCCGCAGTTCTGCAGGGCACGGTGCGCGGTTTCGGTCGCGCCCCGGGCGGTGATCCGGTTGACAGTGGCGAGCAATTCTTTGGCGGTGATATCGGCGACCGGGCGTTTGCCCAGCCACGGGAACACGTCGCGTTCTAGCCGTTGGATGATCTTGTCGGCGTGCGAAGCAACCCAAGTCGGCGAGTGCTTGGCGAACCACTCCCGGGCGATCACTTCAAAGCTGTTGCCGGCCTTGTCGTCGCCTGCGGCCTTTTCGGCCTTGCGGTGTTCGCCGGGGTCAACGCCTGCCGCCAACAGCTTGCGGGCCGCGTCGCGCTTGTCGCGTGCGCTGGCGAGGCTGGTATCGGGGTAGGTGCCCAGCGATATCCGCTTTTCCTTGCCGTCGAAACGGTACTTGAGCCGCCACCACTTGCCCCCGGCCGGGGAGAGTTCCAGATACAGGCCGCCGCCGTCGGGCAGGCGCTGCGGTTTGTCGGTGGGCTTGGCTTTGCGGATGGCGGTATCAGTGAGCGGCATTTGGGGGCAACTCCAACCCGGGGCGGGTCTGTTGCCCCCATTGTTGCCCCCAGTTGCCCCCGGATTGCAATAGCCCCTATGGGATGTCTACGGACATAAAAAAGGCCGAAACCCTTGTATTTATTGGGGATTCCGGCCTTTCTGGGACTGCTTTGGAACTTGTATTGGTGGAGGTGGGGGGAATCGAACCCCCGTCCGAAAGCGCGCGATCTCCGGTACTACATGCTTAGCACGACGTTAGTTCTCGACCGACGGCAACACGACGTGCGAAGCACACCGCCGGACACACCCGCTTTGTTTAGACATCGGTTGACGGGTCGCCGCCGATGCCGGTTCCGTGATAATGACCCTACATCCACGAGCACGGGCACAAGTGGGTTCGGGGCTTACGCCTTAAGCGGCGAGAGCGTAGTTGTCGTCGTTGGCAACTAAAAGTTTGCTACTGGATTAACGAGGAAAGTCGCCCCCTCGGCATGCACCAAACTATCTCACTACCCCCGTCGAAGCCATGACACCCCCGGGGAGGGCGATGCTACCAC